>NZ_JADPIX010000038.1:0-83635 GCF_023073155.1 Bradyrhizobium sp. 45
GACTGACGCGCTCACCAGGATCGTCAACGGTCACCCAAACAGCGAAATCGATCAGCTGCTTCCCTGGGCCTATCGCGCGCAATCCCTCAAAGCCGTGGCGTGAGAACGACGCTTACGATTCAGCAAAGTCCGCTCTCGGCTTTTCGGGGACGTCAGATCCGCCCAGTGGACCTCACGCCGACAGATTGAGTTGGGTTAACGGCGCAGATTGAGGCATCTACTGCCTCACATTTGATGTGGCGTTTTCATTATTGCGTCGCAATATATAAGGATCGTCCAGCCCATCATGAGGCCGATCCGATGATCCGACATGCTGGTGCTGGCGTGTTGCGTTTGCAGCCGGCCCGCTTACTCCACTCTTGAACTGCAGGAGGTCGTACCTCCGCTGTCATTCATGCTGTTTTGTACCCAGTATCCCGACGACTGTAAGGAACAGCGAGACCGCCGCATAACGGAGTTTCGCTCTCGAGGACAGCGCTGGCGCGAGCTCAACCTGATCAACTCGACGGTCAATTCTGGTATCGCGCCAGAGAGTCTATCCGCAAGCCGGAATGACTATGACTGGCAGATTTTCCCCTCCGCCGGAAACTGTGGGAAATGCTGTAACGAAGCGCCATCTGCTGCTGCGATCGGGCTGGCCGAGCTCGTCTCTGCTCCTTGGTGAAGTCGCTATCCGCACGACAGGAGAACATCATCTGGTATTGCTCGTTCGAGAAGGACGAGCGCTTTTCGTTCTGGACAATCTGAGCGGCATTATCGTCCAGTTGAGTGAGGCTTTGGACAACTACGTCTTCTTGCGCACGGAATCGGATCTGAACCCTCAGCTCTGGACCCGCGGACTCACGAGATCTTAGCTGCGTCCTTCCGCTGCGAAATCGCAATGCGCCCGGCTCGTTAATAATAGCGCACGAACCGGGCCAAAATGCTGCACCGCGGGTAGCCTCGGGACGGGCTTTTGGGTAAGAACACGCATCCATGGCGATGAGATTTTTATGACCAAAAAGCGCGCGTTGATCACTGGTGTTACCGGCCAGGACGGGGCCTACCTGGCCGAGTTACTCCTTGGGAAGGGCTATGAAGTCCATGGCATCAAGCGCCGGACCTCGCTCTTCAATACCGATCGAATTGACCATCTTTACCTTGACCCCCACGAGCCTGATCCGCCGTTCCGCCTCCATTACGGCGATCTGACGGACTCCTCCAGCCTCATCCGGATCGTTGCCCAGGTACAGCCTGACGAAATTTACAATCTGGCTGCGCAGAGCCATGTGGCCGTGTCGTTCGAGGAACCCGAGTACACTGCGAATTCCGATGGGCTGGGCACGCTGCGGATTCTGGAAGCGATGCGCATCGTGGGGCTCGAGAAGACGGCGCGCTTTTACCAGGCATCGACTTCCGAACTATACGGACTGGTTCAGGAAATTCCGCAGAAGGAGACCACTCCTTTTTACCCGCGCTCTCCTTACGCAGTCGCCAAGCTCTACGCCTATTGGATCACGGTGAACTATCGCGAAGCGTACGGCATGTATGCTTGCAACGGCATCCTGTTCAATCACGAGTCTCCTGTTCGCGGTGAGACCTTCGTTACCCGAAAGATCACGCGAGCACTCGCGCGAATCCATTTAGGTCTGCAGGAGCGCCTGTATTTGGGCAATCTCGACGCGCTGCGCGACTGGGGCCACGCCCGCGACTACGTCGAGATGCAGTGGTTAATGCTGCAGCAGGAGAAGCCGGAGGATTTCGTCATCGCCACTGGTGTGCAGCATTCCGTGAGAGATTTCGTCAATGTGGCAGCGAACGAAGTCGGGATACTGATCCGCTGGGAAGGCAGTGGTGTCGATGAGAAGGGCTATGACGTCTCTACTGGCAAATGTATCGTCTCGGTCGATCCCCGCTATTTCCGCCCCACAGAGGTCGCAACTCTCTTGGGAGATCCATCAAAAGCCAAGCAAAAACTCGGATGGGAGCCAACGACCTCCTTCGAAACGCTGGTTCAGGAAATGATGAAGGAAGACCTCGAATCGGCAAAGCGCGACGAACTGATCAAGCAGCACGGATTCAGATACTTTCCGCGTCACGAGTGATCCTGAGTTAGATCAGCCGTCACCGCGAGCGGCCCGGAGGTAAGCGCTCATCGCGACGCTCACCTTTGGCTGCTCTTGTTCGTCGGCCGACGCCATCTCTCCGCAGTCGCGGTCAGACGCCTCAGGGCAAGCGAACCGCATCCTCCACTGGAAGTCCAATGTTGTCGTTAGCGCTTGTCGGTCCGATACCCTTCGGTTCTGTCGACTTGCGCTCCTCCGCCATGACTTCCGACCACCGACGAACAATTGTTTGTCGGTCCCACCGATCAAGGGCACGCTTTCTTCCTTCCTCCGCGTAATGCTCGCGGAGCGCGGATGCTTCGCTAAGCTCGCAAATTGCGGCTTGAAGAGCGGACGAATCTCCAGGTGGAATCACAAGGCCCGCGCCGATGACTTCCGCCGCAAGCCCCGTACCCTCTTCGGCCATGGCGATGACTGGCCGAGCGGACGCGAAGATCGCGCCAAGCTTGGAAGGCAACACCAGATCGGCCGCCTCCGCCTTCTGCGGGATCAGGTGGAAATCTGCAGTTGCCAACAACTCGTTGAAGCTTTCCTTGGGCTGAAGCCCGAAAAAATGGATGTTGGGATGCCCGACGGCCATTTGCTCGAGCCTCGTCTTATCTGGTCCGTCGCCGGCAAGGATAAAGCGGATATGTGGATGGCTTTGCTCCAACCCGATCGCGGCCTCGATCACGAACTCAAGCCCTTGCTTGTTCGACATCGTACCGGAGTAGAGCGCAACGATGTCGCTCTCAGCAAGCTTGAGTTGCTCGCGATATTTCGTCATCCGCGAAGCGGGGCAGATCGCCCGGGTGTCAATCCAATTTCTGACCTCAACTGCTTTATCGAGGCCCACGCCTTTGAGGATCAGGCGATCCATCATCGGCTGAGAGATCGTTGAGACATGATCGAAGGATTTGAGGATCGCCGCTTCCGTCCTAAGCATCCATTTGCGCAAGAAACCGTTGCGCAGCAGACCAAGATCGAACGCTGCATCGACCTCGAAATCCTGGATGTGGAGCCACGATTTGGCGCCGACGCGACGAGCAACGAACGAGACGAAGGCAGCCGACATCAGAGACGGGGCTACCGCGATCATGACGTCTGGTCGCCAGGAGAGCGCATTCGCGAGGGCCGGCACTGCGCTCGAGAGTGCGAACGAGGCATGATGGATGAGCCGCTTCGCTCCTGACGGATGTTCGGGCACATAGATCGGCGTCCGCGTGACCCGAACGCCATCGATATGCCTCGTTCTGAAGTAACAACTACTGAAGCTCGAAGGAATCTTCCAGGTGGGATAATATGGTGGAGCCGTGATCACCCTGACCTCGTGACCTTCGGCGACGAGGCTTTCGCAGAGTTCGCTATTGTATTTTGCCACTCCGATCAGATCGGGGGCATAATTGATGCCGACCAAAAGAACACGCATAAAGGCGCAATCCAAGTAAGTTTTTCAGGGGTCAAATTATTGTAGGCAGAATAGTTGAGCTTAGCTGGTGGCGCTAACCTCCAGATGACGGCCGTAGCCCTTTAGAAAATCCGCATACGCAGCGGCGAGACCGGCGCGCAGAGGAATATTCGGGTGCCAACCAAGCGCCCGCACCCGCGAGCTATCGAGCAGCTTACGCGGCGTACCGTCCGGCTTGGACGTGTCGAAGACCAGCTTGCCCCGATAGCCCACCACGTCCGCAACCGTTGCCGCAAAATCTCCAATCGATAATTCGTCGCCGCTACCGACATTGATCGGCAGGTCGCTTGAATAATTCTTCAGAAGGAAGATACACGCGTCGGCGAAATCTTCGACGTTGAGAAACTCACGAAGCGGCGTGCCCGTGCCCCAGACACTCACGGTCGGTGCTTGCGCGAGCTTTGCTTCATGGAAGCGGCGGATCAGCGCGGCCGGTACGTGACTGTGATCGGGGTGGTAGTTATCGCCACGGCCGTACAAGTTGGTGGGCATCGCCGAAATGTAATCGTCCCCATATTGGCGACGATAGGCCTGGCACATCTTGAGACCGGCGATTTTCGCGATGGCGTACCATTCGTTGGTCGGCTCAAGCGGTCCGGTCAGCAATTCGCTCTCGGCTATCGGCTGTTTGGCATGCTTGGGGTAAATGCAAGACGAGCCCAGAAACAACAGGCGCTGAACGCCGATGGCGTGGCTTGCGCGGATCACGTTGAGTTCGATAGCGAGATTTTCGCAGAGAAAGTCAACAGGAAAGCTGCTGTTTGCTGCAATGCCTCCGACTTTTGCCGCAGCGTGCACCACCGCATCCGGACGGTTGGATTCCAGCCATCGCAGCGTCGGCTCTTCCTTCGTCAGATCCAGCTCGCGGCGATCGGCAACAAGCACCGTGCAATTTTCGGAAACGAGACGCCGCACAACGGCTGAACCCACCATGCCGCGATGGCCCGCGACGAAGAGCCGCTTGCCCGAAAGATCGTAGGTAGAAGCGCCTGTCATACATCCCCTCTTCGGTCATCCCTGCGGAAAAACCGACAGTACAGCCCATTCACGTGGCGCGCTGGTGCGTCAAGCAAGATTCGTGCGCGTTCTTACTCGCTAACACAATCTTCACCATCGAGCAGCCCGCCTAAGACGGCGAACATATTAATGGTGAACTGCAGCAGGGTGCACAAACCCAAAGCAGGCCATTGGCGACAAAATAGACAAAGCAGCCGCGCGAGCCGCACGGCTGCTTGCTCGATAAACATCATTTAGTCCAGCGGATCAGTACGCACGTCGGAGGATGGGACCCTCGGGCGCGCAGACGCGATCCAAATACCAGCCGTACGGGGTCTCCACCCGGACGAGCGGACAGTGACGCGACGGCACATAGCGGTATGGATACGGTTGTGCCCAAAAGGTGATCGGCGTTACCTGGGGGGCGCTCGTGAGCAAAGCCGCGCTTGCAGGCATCTGCATGCCGGCGCTTGCGCCGCTCGCTGCACACAGGGTAGTGGCCAACGCCAGAAGACCGACCCGCGCAAACATCTTGAACATGTGTAAGCTCCTTTGCCCCAACGAACTCATCAGCGAAGCCACTCAGCCCTGCGAGAACTGCTTCGGAAGTACTGTGATTCGTCGATCACCCCAGAAATCGCTGTGAAATAGCCGAAACAGACTACCAAGGCGCAGGGGAGGAACGCAACCGATCCGACGCACCGAATTTAGGCTCGGAGCGATATGGCGCAGAACTGTGGCTTCTTGGCCCTAGTTGTCTCCGCTCCAGGCGCCGGACGCGCCAAGATCGGGCGAGCGACGATAAACGTCTCGGACAAACTGATAGTTGACCACCTGGGCGAGCGGCACCTCCTCCTCACCCAGCTTCCCGAACATCAGGATGTCCCGAAGGGTCCTCCAGCGGCTTTCGTCGTAGTCGGCGATGCGGCCACCGGTTGGCAAGATGAGGCTCCGCTGCTGCTGTAACTCGGCTTTCAGGCGGTCCGGGCCAAGCCTTTCGGGGGCAAGGCCGGCGAGAACAGGCACGCTCCGTGCATAATCGCTATAGACGGACTGCCAGCCGCGGATAAGGCCTTGGAGCACGTCGGTGATCACGGATGGACGGTCATGAATGAGCTCATTGCTCGCGAAATAGACCAGCCCCGGGACATGAATGCCGTAGTCCTGCGGTTTGATCACGTTCAGCCGGAGGTAACCCGCACCGGACGGACTTGGCTGGTCATCGAGCGCGGCGATGATGGCGTCGACCTCACCGCCACGGAGCGCATCGAAGCTGTCGCGATCGGCCACTTTCGTTACCTGGCTGCGCGGCAGGCCCAACTGCGCCATCATCGCATCGAAGATTACGTCTCCTTCGCTCGCCTTGCGGTAGCCGACGCGTTTGCCGACGAGGTCGGGCGGACGACGCAACCCAGAGCTTTCCAGGGTAAAAATCGCAATCGATGTGTCGAGGAAGCTTGCGGCGAACGCCGTTACGGGAACGCCGCGCCAAGCGGCCAGCAGAAATTTTTGGCCGGTTGTCACGCCAATGGCATGCTCGCGTGCGATCGTTTCAACGAAGTTCGGGTCGTCAGGGTGCGGGCGCAAGGCGATCTGGGAAGTGAAAAAGCCCTGTTTGAGCGCGATCAATTCGCCGGCAAAGCGCGCCGCGTAGGGTCCGTCGAGGAGCAGACTTGCCGCGGCCGCGGGGTTCGACGCCGGCCGCGAAGGCAGCGAATCGGGGCGCAGTGCTATCATGGCCAAGCCCAGGACGGCAGCGGTCGCAAGACCGATCGCCACATACCGGCTGGAGCGTCGCCTGGATCGCCGCTGGGATCGGGTCTGAGGCACTGAAGGCATCCTAACGAACTGTGAACTTTGGCATATCGGGTGAGGGCAAATGCGCTACAATCAATCCATTGGGGTAAGGTTACTTTTTCCTCCGCCTTGTTTTAATTGCGATTCTGCCCGATAGCACGGTGTATTCGGATAGTGATTTGATCCTAAGTGAGCATTAGCGCGATGACACTTTTATCGGCTCGACCTGCTTCCGTCCCTGATTCGGCTGCGGAAATTCGCGTGGTGGAGCCAGTTTCGCCGGCACCTCAAGGTTTGGCCTGGAGTTTTCTTCGCCCACTGGTTGTGGAGCGGCTGGTGATGATCATCGACGGGCTGCTGGTGGTGCTGAGCGGCATCGGCTGCGCGGTCGTCTACCATCTCTACACCCAATCGGTGCTCGGCAAGGCGGATGTCTACGCCGCGGCGAGCGTTCTGGTTGCAATAAATTTCATCCTGCTGACCACGGTCCAGCGGGGCTATCGGCTCAAGAACATCACCGACCTGTCGCGCGCGTTCCGCATTGCGGTGACGACGTGGACCGGGCTGTTCGGCGCGCTGCTGGCGATCGCCTTCACCATGAAGATCAGCGAGGAGTTCTCCCGCGGCACCACGCTCTCGTTCTACCTGGTCGGCCTCACGGTGCTGCTGGCCTGGAAGCTCGCCGCCGGGCGCTGGACCGCTAGGGCGCTTGCGACCGGCGCGTTCGCCAACAGCCGCGCGGTGATGATCGCCGAATTCGGGCTACCGGCGGCGTCCAACACCATGAAGGACCTCGCCCAGCACGGCTATCGCCTGATGCGGATCATGGAGATCCGCTCCGCCGACCTCGCCTCGCCGCTGCTGCTGTCGGCGATCGCGCCGCGCTTTGACGAGCTGATCGCCTATGCGCGCGAGAACCGGGTCGAGCACATCTTCCTGCTGATGAGCTGGAGCCGGCAGCACGCGATCGACAGCATACTGGACGCGCTGAAGATCCTGCCCGTTCCCGTGCATCTGGTGCCCGATGCCCACGCCGCGCGCTTCCTGCGCTATCCGCTGCAAGCGACCGGCAACACCTTTACCGCGGAGCTGCGCCGCGCCCCACTGTCGCGGAACGAACGCGCGCTCAAGCGCACGCTCGACCTCGCCGGCACGGCCCTGGCGCTGATCGTGTTCGCCCCCGTGATGCTGGTGACCGCCGTGCTGATCAAGGCGACCTCGAAGGGGCCGGTGTTCTTCCGCCAGACCCGCAACGGCTTTAACGGCCGCGCCTTCAAGATCTACAAGTTCCGCACCATGGGCGTGCTCGAGGACGGCCCGAAGATCGTGCAGGCGCAGAAGAACGACCCGCGTGTGACCGCCATCGGCAAATGGCTGCGCAAGACCTCGATCGACGAGCTGCCGCAGCTCTTCAACGTGCTCAAGGGCGACATGTCGCTGGTCGGCCCCCGCCCGCACGCGGCCGCCCACAACACCGAATATGAGCAGATCATCGGCAACTACGCCTTCCGTCACCACGTCAAGCCCGGCATCACCGGTTGGGCCCAGGTTAATGGTTACCGCGGAGAAACCCGCGCGCTCGAGATGATGCAGAAGCGCGTGGAGCATGACCTGTGGTACATCAATAACTGGAGCTTGTGGCTGGATCTGAGGATCTTGCTTGGAACGGTGATGGTCACTTTCGGCCGTCCCAACGCGTATTGATTGCGAGAAGGCAATGACGCTCGATGAGCGACCGAGGTTTCAGGACCTCTCGCGATCCAAAGTGCCGCCCGGCTTTCGAGGACGTTCCGGACTGACGGTGCTGATGTGGCAGACGGTCCAGCAGACATTGTTTGCATGGTCACCTCAACCAGCCTACGGCTGGCGAAGATGGTTGCTGCGCTTGTTCGGAGCTGAAGTCGGCAAAGGCGTGCTTGTGCGGCCTACGGCGCGCGTGACGTACCCCTGGAAAGTCAAACTCGGGAATTACTGTTGGATCGGGGACAACGCCGAGCTCTACAGCCTCGGGCCGATCAGCATCGGCGACAACGCCGTCGTATCGCAGCGCTCGTACGTTTGCGCGGCCACCCACGACTATAAGGACATTACCTTCCCCCTCGTCGCTAACTCGATCATGATCGAGCGGGAGGTCTGGGTTGCCGCAGATTGCTTCATCGCGCCCGGAGTTACTATAGGCGCGGGCACAATAGTCGCCGCACGAAGCACAGTGTTGCACGACGTCCCTCCGGGGGTAATTGCGGCGGGGAGTCCGGTCGTCGTGAAGCGTAAGCGCCAAACAAGTGCTGTGCCGACCGACTGAAAAGAGAGCAGAGCCGGCCTCAGCACCATATCCAAGAGAACGCCGCATTCGGCCAGATCAGTGTACCCACATGCTTCCTTTTCCAAACCAACCTAAGCTGCAGATCGTCTTTTGCGCTCTCGAAACTTACTCTTTGGTGGGCGGACTACAAAACTTCAATCGCCGCGTAGTCAAAGGTCTGATCTGGCGCGCCAACTCGCGCGGCGAAGCTCCGCCCGAAGTGCACGTCCTGCGGGATCGGGATTCAGTGCCGAAGAATCTTTCTATCGACATAAAGAGCTATCCGACTCGAACGAGCTATTTGTTCCGCAGCGCGGTTAGTAGCTTGAAGGCAAACATGTTTGTCATTGGGCACGTCAATCTTCTCCCCCTTGCAGCCATGGTGCGGTGCCTTCGTTGGAGAATGCCGATACTACTCTTCGTGCACGGAGACGAAGTTTGGAATGAGCCCACGCGCCGAAAAAAGCGGTGGTACGACCGATTGTTCCTTCTTGCTGTGAATCGGATTGCATCTGTCAGTCAACATACGGCCGACGTCATGGCGAAAGAGTTTCGGTTAAGCCCCACTAAGTTCACCGTGCTACCTAATGCTGTTGACAGCATCGACCTGCCCCGTTGCGGTCCTGAAAAAGAAGCGCCGGTCGTGTTGACCGTGTCGCGACTGAGTTCGGGCGACCGGCAAAAGAACATCGACCAGATGCTAAAATCAATCGCGCTTGTAAAAGAACGGGTGCCAGACGTCAGGTATGAAGTTGTCGGGGACGGGCCGTTGCGAGATGAACTACAACGATTAGCCGACGACCTCGGAATAAGCGGCAATGTGAGCTTTCTCGGTCGCTTGAGCGAGACCGAGCTTGCTCAAGCTTATCTACGAGCTGCGGTTTTTGCCTTACCTTCTTCGAAGGAAGGCTTTGGAATCGTCTACCTCGAAGCGTGGCTTCGCCTCTTGCCCGTCCTCTGCAGTTCATTCGGCGCTGCCAAAGAAGTCGTCTCGGATGGCCGCGATGGATTTGTCGTTGATCACCGGGATTGTGATGCAATAGCAGACCGGCTCCACGAGCTGCTAACAGATCGCTCGCTCGCTCGACGGTTTGGCGAACATGGAAGAAAGAAAGTCGAAACTAAGTATTTGAACAGCTCGTTTCAAACAAACCTAAATGCAATCATAGACGATCTCCAGGTTGAATTTCTGGCTAGCGGATTCGAGCGGCCGCCAACGAAATGATGGCCAGTGTTCTAAGACGAAGCCGGTGATATGGCCGCTCGCGTCCTACGTCCTCCTGCAATCCATTGTCTGGCGGGAGTTTCGTACCAAGTGAAAGAGGCGTAGCTGATTGAAACGATCAGTAACATTACGCCAGCGAGAGTCCAATTTAGCGCCACTCCGGCAATATGCAGGAACTTCACCGCAAGAATGTCCACCATAATCAGTAGGATTGGCTCGTGGAGCATGTAGATTGAGTAGGTCAACTGGCCCAGAGGTGCGAGACGTGGAGAGATTGAGCCTTGCGCCTTGCTCAAATCGGCAGCGAGCCCAAATAAAACAATGCAATAAATCATGGCCACTAATGGCACCTCGTTCATGCCGAACGCGGCTCCCAAAATAAAGCCTCCGACGAACAACCTAAACAAGAGGGAAGAAAATGGCAGCTTCGTCACGCTTACTTGCTGATCGAATAGGATTGTACCAAATACAAACGACGGAAATGCTCTTGCTACGCCCCAGTCAAATGTCCACTCATACCAAGGCCTCGCGTTAAGATGGGAAGTAGCCAGCGACAAAACGACCAGAGACCCAACAAACATGATCGTTCTTGATCTGACGGAAGCCTTTATGAGTAAAGGAAACAGAATGTACATGCCCATTTCAGCGCTGATGGACCACGCCGGCGTGTTGAAGGCAAACTTCGGGCAGGTATTGAACGCATAGGTCAAGAACAGATGACTCGGGACGCAGCTCAGGTCGAATGCCTCGGGATGATTTATCTTGACCTGAAAAACCGTCGCAATCGCCAACACTGAAAGATACAGCAACAACACAGCGTAATGCAGCGGAATTAGACGAGCGAACCGCTTGCGCAAAAACGTCGTATACTGAGGCAGCGTGGCCACGCTTTCCTTGTAAACGTAGCACATTATGAAACCGGAGATTATAAAGAACAGATCGACGAAAAGGACGAAGGCGTCAACCTGAGTAACAGCCTCTGAAACAAAGCCGGTCGGCACAACTGCCCGCCTAACGTGATTGAGCACTATACCAACGGAGGCAATGAATCGTAGAGAATCCAAGCGAGGGAAGTTCGGCGATTCTGGCCGAAGAGGTGCAAACATTTTTGGAAGGCCCCACCACGTTCACAGATTGAATCATGAAAGATATAGAAGATCAACGCGACCTTACGATCGTTAAGCACGGCTCTTACACGCTAAACGATCGCATCAAACTGTCGTCTTGCTCGTGTGCGAAATATTCTTCGATTGCAGCTGCTTCGGTTCCCCATCGGTGCCAATTTCGCACTCCGACAACAGTAGTGTCTTAGCATGAATAAGACAGAAGCTGTGTTGTCCCGCAACCGCTTAGTGAGAACGTTTGGCGCACAAATCTACAATCAAGCAGTCACCATTGCCGTTCAACTCGCCCTCGTTCCCGTGCTCCTATATTTCTGGGGCACGGAACGATACGGCGTTTGGATTCTACTATCAGCGATTCCGACCTATCTGACTTTTGCAGATCTCGGCTTCACCATGGCTGCCAAAAACGTCATGACGATCAAGGTAGCCGAGGGAAATAGATCCGGAGCTGTGGTGACATATCAGAGCATATTCATGTTGCTCAACGCCGTGATAGGCGTAGCTCTCCTCCTGCTAGTGGGCGTCGTCCCATTTTTAAAGATCAGCGGTATTTTCGCGTTGGGATCCACGAAGGAAGCATCTGCCATAGCCGTTCTGATCCTTCTCGCCATCAATGTTCTCCTGACCCAATATCTGCTGCTATTTGCGAGCGGTCTGCGATCCGCAGGAAGGCCGGCAGAAGAAGTCTTCTGGAGCGCTTCAGCTAGATTGATGGAGGGCGTTGCAACTGTAATTGCAGCAAGCTGGAACGAAGATATCGTTGCCGCGGCCCTAGCGATCGTTGCTAATCGAATCGCCTTTAATTTCGTGGTATGGCTTCGGTTGAGGTTCCTTGAGCCATGGCTAGCACTCGGTATTCGGCATGCTTCCCTCGACGAGACCAGGAGGTTATTCCACCCCTCCCTTAGCTTCATGTTGGTTTCCATTGGACAAGCTCTAACAATTCAGGGACCAGTCGTAATCCTCGGAGCCATAGGGACGCCGATTCAAGTCGTTATTTTTTCAACCTCAAGAACGTTGGCAAGACTCGGCACCTCCGCCATAAACATGGTCAACTTTACCTTTACTCCTGAATATTCCCGACTGTATGGATTGGAACGTTTCCAACAATTCGCGAGGCTCGCGCGCCTCCATATTTCAGGCACGATAGCGGTCACGATTGTCTACGTTGGAACGCTGAATGTTAGCGGAGGCGTGTTATTGGCAACTTGGACCCACCGAAGGGTGGTTGCTGAACAACCATTTTTCTTCCTGCTGCTTCTTGCCGTTGCTTTCGAGATGCTCTGGAGCGCGGCGCTGATGCCTCTCGCCTCGATCAATCAGCACATCGCCGCCTCACGCATATTCTCTTTTTTGAGCATTGTTGGGCTTGCCACATCGTACACTGCTTGCAAGTGGTACGACGGTAGTCTTGTTGCGGTCACGGCGCCACTGCTAGGCTTGCACATGCTCGTCACGGCATTCGTAATAGTTCAACTGTGGTTTCGCTTGCGAGCGGTATCACGTCAGTTTCGGATCGATAAGGAATGAGTAGGCGACCTACCAGGCGCTCAATTGCGATGGGCATGCTTGCGCTCCCATCTCTCAGATTCGGAGCGTCGCGAGCCACTGAGTTCCTGAGGAGAGGCACGCCGGGAACGACCCCATTAAGGCACACTGATGCACTCCCGTTGTCAGATCAATCCAACAATGGTGAGTGGCAAAAGATGGACTCCCACAGCGACGAGTTCAACGGGACTGCGCTGGACGGCTCAAAATGGTCGCCGACCGACTCCTGGAACGGTATGAAGCCATCCTTCTTCTCGTCAGAAAATGTTGCTCTAAGTGAAGGGTGCTTAAATATAACGTGTGAACTACGCGACCCTCCTCCACGACTTGCTAACGCGGGATATGGAAGATGGTCAACGGCCATTGTTAAAAGCATCCAACCAGTGCTGTATGGATATTTCGAGGCCCGTGCTAAAGCCATGCGCTCGGCCGCACTAAGCTCATTCTGGTTCTATAAGAAGTATGAGCATGAGCAGGAAGAGATTGATGTATTTGAATTGTGCAAAGACCGGCGCGATGTCGTGAACAAATACCGAATGACGCTGCACGTTTATCAGCTACCGGGGTTCACTTCGGATCAGATTTCGGAAGCGTCTTGGATTGCTCCCTTTGATTTTGCAGACGACTTCCATGTCTTTGGTTTGAATTGGACATCCAAACAAATCGAATTCTTTGTGGACGGAAGTTTGGTTCGGCGCACCGAAAACCGATTATGGCACAGACCAATGCACATGGTCTTCGATAGCGAAGTTCATGAGAAAGGGTGCGGTATTCCAGAGGACGCTACAATGCCGTCTACTTACAAGATAGATTATGTGAGATCCTGGCGGTCTCGTGCGGCCGAATGAGCATCTCCGTGCACAAGACCCGCTGCAAATACAGCACGTTGCACAAGGCTTTCGAATGCGTCCACATTTTTCTGAACGTCGAAGTTTTGCTCGAAACAGACGCGGGCGTTGAGCTTCATTTGTTCCTTCGCTGCCGACCTCAAGCTTAGATAGTCGCTGAGCGCCGATGTGGTACCTTCGATCGTGTCCTCCTCTACGAACCCTGCCTTAGCAGACTTAATTTCCCGCCAAATGTTCACTTTGTTTGAAACTAGAACCGGAGTACCGCAAGCCAAAGCTTCAGCGACTACAATGCCGAAGTTTTCACTGTGCGACGGAAGTGCAAATGCGTCGGCAGACCTGAATGCACCCCATTTCGCTTCTCCGGTCAGCATACCTGGGAAGTGCACGCGATCGGCGATTCTACGTTCAGTCGCCAATTTCTTGAACGCGCCAAGCATTTCTGACTGATCCGGTCCGGCAATGACCAGATCCGTCCCAGAGAACTGACGTCCGACCCTTGCGAACGCCTCGATCAACAAATCACAGCCCTTCTTCGGGTGAATGCGACTCAGGAAAAGTATGAACGGCCTCGCTCCCAAACCTGGTACAAGTCGGCGGAATTGCCTTTCTTGGTCTTGGTTGGCCGGAGGAGGATCGGAGGTTCCATAGCCGACTACTTCCTTCTCGTAATCGAAGCCCCAGAACATTGTTCTCGCTAGCTCTCGCTCCTCTTGGGTTGTAAAAAGCGCAGCATTCGAGTTTGCCAAAAGGCGACCTTCGTTGAAGAGCCAGAAGCACTGCTTGAGAGCATGCTTCGCTCGAAAGCTGCTTCGAAACCAGGGATCGAGCATCCCATGGGTAAAGACGAAGTATGGAACGCCACCGTTCGGAAGCACGCGAGATGCCGCAAAAGTTGAAAAATTCCACAACCCGTTCACTACGATGCAATCGTAATCGCGCACGTGGGATTTCAACCAGGGTATTAGGTGGCCGCTGACGCCATAGCGCTTAACAAAATTGCGCCAGCCCTGTCCGGTCTTGTAGGAGCCTAGGGCGTAGGTCTTGATCGGGAAGTCGAGCAGGAACGGGGCATCTGCTGGATCGAGCGAAACGATCTCGCGCTCAATTGAGCGTGTTGCGCGGTTCTGTTGCAGAATGCCTTCAACGGGGCCGCCAAAGGCAGGATCAACACTAGCGATGATGTGAAGAACTTTTAGCTTACGACTGATCATGTTGTATAACCTAGGACCCAAGGGACGATCCGGCGCAAGGCAGCGCTCGGTGAGCAGAGCACTCTACCCGCTGCGAGCGGCTATTCCCCGTCAATTCGGTGGGTTTAGAACTATGGTTGAGAAGGCCCTCAGATGACACAGCTGAAATCTAAGGTCGCGCAATCTGAACGGGGAGCAGTCAAATTCGGTGTTTGGTTCGTATTGTTCTCTATTCTTCCCGTCATTTACGTCCTCTATTGGCCCGCAGTCTATGCCCTCTATGGGGCGGTGTTGGTCGGGGGGGCTCTTCACTATGCCCGTATCGGCAGGCTTCCGGACGTGGACGTCCCTATAATTGTCGCCATAAAATTCGCTCTACTGATAGGGTTGCTTTTCCTCTATTCCGACAGCGGCGGCAATGTCCTGAACATCGGAGGTGTGATCTTTGTCGAAGCCTTCGCTCTGTGGTTTGCGACCGATGCATTGACAAGCAACAACAGAACAACATTTTTTAGGACGTTGGGGCGGCTTTCCCTGCTGAACATGCTCGCCTACTTTGTCGTATCTGTTTTACTGTCTCGTTTCATTGAAATACGAAATCCGATCGACGACTTCTTGGCGGGAGAACGTGTCCGGCTACTAGCCTGGCAGACCGGACACAGCGTACTAATCGACTTAGCGTTCTTGGTGATGATAGTCGCCGTCTCGAACATCGGAAAGTTAGGATTGTTCGAAAGGTCATCGATGATCGTTGCTTCAATGATCTCGATTTTGCTCGCAAAATCGGCCGGGGGTTATCTCATCCTGCTCGCTGTGGCATTCGCATTTGCAGTTGAACTTATCAAAGTAGGCAATGCCGTCAAAGCCGTCCTGTACATTCCGGTCTTCCTAGCTATTTCGATCTTTTTTCTACAGCCCGACCTGCTGAACGACGCAATATTCTACGTACGAACCGAGCTTCAGGGTGCAAGCGTTGCGCAGTATAAAAACGGCGATCTGTCCGCCGGGCGCGCGCTTCTCAATGACATTCTAAAGGAAACGATAAGCGGAAGTCCCTGGATTGGGGTTGGTCATGAAGATCCGGTGATACAGTATGGCACCAATATCTACTCCGATTCGGGCCTCACCGAACACAGGGGCGCAATTACTGAGAGCGGACTTCGAAATGCTGCTCAGTATGGCATTCCTTACTTCTGTTGCGTGGTTGCGTTCATTCTTCAGCCGCTTTTGATTGCATTCCGAAGCCGAGAGCGTTCAGTTCGAATTCTCTGCCAATCTCTCTCATTCGGATTGCTGACACTGTTGGCTGTGAATTCACAATTTGAAGTTCCTCACGAGCCTCAGCATTTCATTTACTTCTCCTTGCTGGCGCTTGCCGTGCAACTCGCCTCGAAGAGCAATTCGGAGGCGCGCCAGCAATGGAGGTTCTCCGCAAATACGCGTTTGGTGCGGTCGACTACTGCTGAGTGATAGAATACCGGAAAATCGCAATCTTCGTCATCGTGCCAAGAATCGTATCGACTCGCTTATAGCCATCGACGACAAGCGCGTTACACCGTTCGGAGCCGTAGTAACAAACTTTCACTTTGATAGACTTCGGGCAGTTGTTTTTGACGCTCACAACGTGGTCCAGGACGTCGGGATTGACAATATGAGGGCGAGCCGCCGCTTCGACGTCGAGGCACGGACGGTTGGATGCATCCCGAATGATCCGCCCTCCAGACATGTCGCCCGGCGCCTGCAGCGTGAATCTCGGACTCGGACTCGCCTGAGCTCGAGCTTCACCAATCAGCGCTACACACCAACACATTGCCAGAATGATCGTCGGTAAGTAAGCGGATTGGTCCCGGTTCCTCAAAGACCGCATCGTATCACCATGGCCTATCATCAACTTCGAGACCTGGAACATGCACCTTGATACCGTCGTTTGATAGGTGCTTCCTGAGTGCCTGCTTAGAGGCCAAATCCACCTGACCCAAGCCAGCAAGCAGGCGCTCCTTGTAGGTCCAGCCGACCCCGGTTAGATTCACAGCAGCAGCTGCAATGAAGTCTGAGTCTACCATCGCTGCGAACTCGGCAATGACAGCGTTTTGAACGTGCTCAGAAAGCCTAAGGAAAGTGGCAAGCGCGATCTGGTTGCGCCTAAGCGCGACCCACCCCTCGTTCGGTCCGGCCGCGTAGGACTGATCTAGATAGCTGATGTACTTAGGATCGAAGCCGTTGCGTGCGGTCTTCACAGAATACAGCATTACCCACAAGAAGGAATCGGTTGGGTTCGCGGAAAGCGCCGCCTTCACCTTATCCTCTGCCGCTTGCGCCTCACGGTCGGCTTGCTCAGAGCTCTTCTGCTGCAGTGCCTCTTCAGCCGTGCGCAACGTGACCAGCGCCTCGGCCTGCGAGAACTCCGGCTGCACGATGGGCGGCTGCGATTTCGTCTGCAACTGAGCTAGCATGGCGCCCAGAATGCCCGGCCTGAACCGCGCATCCGATACGATCCGGACGGAAACTTCGCGGAATGGCGCGGTTTGCCAGAATGACGGAAGGGTTGCCAAGCACCAAAATGCTCCCGCAAGACCCAGCAGCAGCAACCAAGCACGTATCATAGTGCTGCACCAATTTTCTGCTATTCAACGTACCCGTAGCGAGCGTAGTACTTTTGATAATAGTAGCGGCCGTGATACGATTCATAGCGCGCCAAGGCCTTGGTATCAGCCTTGTTCAGCACCACGCCGAGCAGCTTCTCTTGGATCTCAGGTGAGCCGCGCAGATTGTGCTTGACCACGTCGATCTTGGTCTTGCCCCACTCGACAACGAACACATAGGAATCGACGAAGGAGGAGGTGACGCGCACGTCGACGACCGGCGCCATAGGCGGCATGTCGAGCACGACGTAGTCGAATTTCGAGCGGAGCAGCGCCACGAGTTCGCGCATCGGCTTGGAGGCGAGGATCTCGTTGGTGTGCAGGAGCTTCGACGTGGTGCCCGCGGGCAGGATCGACAGCTTGGTCTGCGGATCGATGACCAGCGCCTGATCGAGCTGCGCCTTCTGCGCGATAACGTCCACAAGCCCGATGCTGGCGTCGGGCACGAGAGCACGGGACAGTGATGGATTGCGCAAATCGGAATCGACCAGAATCACCCGCGCGCCACTATGTGCCATCAGTTGCGCGAGGTTGGTTGACAACGTGCTCTTCCCCTCGTTCGGCAGGGTCGAGGTCACCGCCAGCACACGATTTTCGCGCACGATGGAATTGAGATCTATCGCCACCTTCAGCGAGCGCACAGCCTCAGCGAAGCGCGACAGAGGATTCTCGACGACATAGCGCAAGATATCCGGTGCGGGATTTGCGTCCTTCATTTTCAGCTTGCCACGCAATAAGGAAGGCACGACGGCGCCGCCGGAGAGGGAAGGTAGGATCGCGATGCAATTCGCATTCAGCAACTCCTCCACCTGCCTAGTCGTCCGGAACACCTTGTCGGCGAGTTCGCGCGCCATCGCGATGCCGAAGCTGAGCATCAAGCCGCCCATCAAAGCCGCAGCAAGAACGATCAGCGTCTTCGGAGAACTCTTCAACAGTGGCCGAGTAGCCGCGCTGATCACGCGGGCCTCGGTGATCGGGAACGACTGCTGCTGCACGCTTTCCATGTAGCGCTGCAGGAAATTGTCGTACATCGCCTGGTAGGACTGCGCGTTGCTCTCGAGCTCGCGAAGCTGCACCTGCGCCTGGTTGGTGAGCTGCGATTCCGAAACCACGTTGGCGAGGCTGGACTTGATGCTCTCCTCGCGCGTCATCGCGATGTCATAATCGCTCTTGTAGGATTGCTGGATGCGCTTGAGCTCATCCTCGATGTTCTTCTTGATCTCCGCCATCTGCCTGCGCAAATTGACCGCCGCCAAATGATCGGAGCCGTATTTCATCGACCAGATCGATTCCTTGGAGGCCATATCGACATATTGTCCGCGCAGCTTGACGATGGTGTCGTTCTTCAGCGCGTCGGCGACGTTCGCATCTGGGATCTCCTGCTTCTGGATGTCGTTCATGCGGTCGAGCCGCGCCTTGGCTTCTGCAGTCGAGGCATGCGCCATGATGAGCTGGCTGTTGACCTCGGCGAGCTGCTGCTCGTTCATCAAACGGCCGCCGGTGTCGACGATGTTGTTAGACGTCTTGAAATCGACGACCGCCTTCTGTGCCGCGGAGGCCTGGGTGCGCAGCTCCTTGATGCGGTCCTGCAGCCAGACGCTGGCACGGCGGGTGGCCTGATACTTCGCCTCGAGCTGATCGACGATGTAGGCGTCCGCGATGGCGTTGGCGATTTTGGCGGCCTTCGCCGGATCGAGTGAAGTGGAGCCAATCTCCATCACATAAGTGAGGCCGAGCCGCTTGATGGTGCGGTTCTTCTCGAAGCGCTCCAGCGCCTTGCGCGTCAACTCAAATTCGGAAGCCGGATCCCCGCTCGACAATTGGCTCGACACGAAATCGATAATGGAGCCCAGCGGGCCGCCGCCGCTGCCTGTGAACTCAGGATCCTCGATCAAATGCAGGTCGCGGATCACGGCGAGGCTAATGTTCTCGGATTTCAGGATCTCGACCTGGGTTTCCACCGTGGCCGAATCGACTGCGATATCGCCGAGCACCGATTGCTGCTGAAACAGCTGGACCTTGCGGGTGTCGATCACCATTGAGGCGGTGGAGGTAAACTTGGGCGCCGCGGTAAAGAGATAGAGTACGGCCAGGATCAAACAAGCCGAAGCGATGGCCAGCATGGTAGGAAACTGCCGGCGGACGATTTCGAGGTAAGAGGCAGCCGTCTGCGGAGGGTCTTCGGCCTCAAGATATTCGCGGTTGATCTCCGACGTCGGCTTATTCACTTGCAGCATTGTGCAATTCCTGAATCGTCCAGCGAATGGCTCTGGAGGATGGCACCGGGGAAAAGAAAGTCACGCGAGCAAAAGCACTCGAAGGGGACCGACAGTTGCGGACGAATATAACACGCGGCGAAACACACCTGAACTCAATTGATGCAGCGCAATGCGTTGCGCACATTACAATGTGCGTGGAAGCTTAACGGCCGAAACGCAAAACGGCGCGATGAAGCGCCGCTTTGACTGGATCGCCAATAAGGCAGCCGGGAGGCTTTTAGCCTCCGGGCAATTACGGTCAGCGCGTGCTGATGCGGTTGGCGGCGTTGGTGGTGCCGCTCACGCCGCCCGAGGAGGCGCCGCCATTGACCTGCGTCGCGTAGTGCAGGCCGCCGAACGTGCTGGTGGTACCGCCCTGTCCGCCATTCGCAAAACCGCCCGCTCCCGTGGGGCCGCCCGCGCCGGAGCCGCCGCCGCCTGCGCCACCGCCGGCCGCCGCGATCGCTACGTCGCCGGTTGCGGCCTGGTAGGCTGCGATCACGTCGGGGTTGTTGGTGCCGGCGATCGCCGCCTGGATCTCAGTGGCGAAAGCCTGGTCGCTCGCCGCGGCCATGCGGGCGAGCTGGGCCAGGCCGGCGGTGATCGCGCGGATCTGGTCCTTGGTGGTCGCGGGGTCCTTGAGCAGCGCGATCAGGGCCGGAACCGTGGTCGGATCGGACGCGCCGAGGTCGCGCACGCGCGAGATCAGCTGCGCACCGGCCGGAAATTGCGTCAACAGCGTGCCTGGTGTCGCCTTGAACTCGGAAATGACCGTGGCCGGCAGCTGGCGCTGCGGCGGATAGACGGCAGCGCTAGCGGCGCTCGAAATCGTCGCGGCGAGGGCCGCGGCCGCAGCCATGCGAAGCGCAATCTTGATAACGCTCATAAATAAACCTCCAAAAAACGTCTGCCCACTTTACGTCTCGGCCCGGGCAAGTGGCTGTGTAGTGCCGGAACCTAGCGGAAGAGCAAATCGCTGTCCACTTATTCTAAAGACTTCGTAAACGGCGCAACTGCTTCAAAACTAGACAGTTTTGTGAAGCTCGCGGGCGCGGCGCAGGCCTCGCGCGGGCTGCGTCTGAGGGCCCTGCTGGTCCGGTGCGGCGATCGCCTCGCCTTGCGCCCGCGCCGGCTCGCGCATGCGGAACGATTGCGCCAGCCCTGCGCCGAAAAGCGCAAAGAACGGAATGGAATAGCCCGGGATCTGGAGCGTGAAGTCCAGGCAGGAATGCAGCAGCGACAGGCTCGCGGTCGCCGCGGCCGCCAGCGGGATGATGGCGTCGCGCCGCCTTGCGAACACGCCGCGGCTCAGGATGCCGAACATGACCGCCCATGCGGCCGCCACCATAAGCGCCATGGGGATGCCGACGTCGGAGGCGAGCTCCAGCGGCGTGGAATGCGCAATATCCCAGATGCCGCGAATCGAGATGTTGGGGCTGCGGTAGGGCGGGAAGGCCCATTGGAAGGTCCCCATGCCGGTCCCGAACCAGGGATTGTCGGCGATGATCCGAAGCGTGGACTTCCAGGCCTCGATGCGGCCCTCGTCCACCAGGCCCTGGCTGTCGAACCGGCTGGAAACGCGGCCGCCGAGCAACTGCATCAGGCCGAGCGCCACCACCAGGCCGGAGCCGAGCGAGATCCAGATTCCGGTCCGCGGCGGCAGGTCCTTGCGCAGGAACACCGTGAAGGAGACGATCATCGCGAGCAGCGACAGGCTGACGCCGGCGCGCGAGCCGGTCATGAACATCGCCATCAGGCAAATCAACAGCGCTCCGAGATGCGGCAGGATCTGGCGCGGCGGAATGGCGCGAACGTCAAGCGAGAGGCGCTTCCACGCGATGTGCCGCTCAGGCAGGCGCCGGCGGACGTCCTCCAGGATCAAGAGCATCCAGATCACCGCGCAGGACCCGAAATAGGCGGCGGCCGTGTTGCGGTTGATGAAGGTGCCGGTGACGCTGCCCATATAGGCCGTCTTGTCCCGCCACAGGATCATGGTGGGCTCGATCAGGAACGAAGCGACGCCATAAAGCGCGTAAAGGCAGCCGGAGACGGCGATGACCCAAGGCAGACGTCGGGCGCGCTCACGCTCGGCGCCGACGGTGATGCCGAGGAGGATCGCCAGAATGTTGGCGAGCGGCGCGCCCAATGCGAAGAACGCCTCGTTCTTGACGATGGACGCCGACGGCGCAATCGGCACGCCCAGGAGGTCGGACGCCTGCTTCCAGATCGGATTGAACGGCGCGATCCAGGGATGATCGGACAGTTGTTCATGCAGCACGAAGGCGTATCCGGCCACGATCACCCCGATGCCCGCGATCATCCAGAAATGGGGGCGCCGCAAGTCGCGCGTCGGCGCCACGATCAGGGCGAGGCCCAGGCACAGGCACCAGAACGCGATCGAGAGGTCGTTGGTCGAGCCGAACGGGAACGGCGCGCCGCCGGCGACGAAGAACAGGATGAAGGTCGCAGGCCAGCTCCACGACCAACTTATACGGGGAAGCGGAAAGCGCATCGTCGGTTAGCCGGCCTTGGCTCTAGCTCTAGAGGAAGCAATCGATCGGATAGATCTTCAGATCCACATTCAAGCGGCTGATCCGGGTCTGCGCCCGGAACCCGTAGAATAGCCCAAGGTTATCACTCCCCGCGTCCAGTTTTATTCCGGGGGTCAACTCATCCGGCGGGACCAGAAGCCCGATGTGGCGGTTGATGCCGGCTATCTCGATTCGCCCGTCGCCCTCGCCGAAATGTCCCGCGAGCTGGGTCACCGTCACCTTCGGCAGCCCGCGACGCTGATGGCAGACCTCCTCTTCCCATAGCTTGGTCTGCCGAACGAGAGGTTTGCCCGCGCCGTCGGGAACAACAATGTCTGAGAAGTTGGGGTGCAGCATTCCGAAGAAGCGGCTCTCCTTGGCGTTTGCTGAAAGCCGGACGGTGAAGGAGAGCTCGCCCTTGGCCTCGCGCAAGTGCCGAAAAATTGGTGCATCAGGCTCAGCCGAGACCACCACGTCGATCCGGTGGCGGACACCGAGCTGTTGGGTTTCGCCGGCAGCCTTGCCCATCAGAGACGGCCCCGCGATGACGAGAGCCAATAAGCACCGAGCTGCTTGCCGTCCAAAGCACATGAAGACCTTGCAACCTGCGGGGTGACCGATCGGCGGTGAATCTTGCTCGGTGAAGCCTTGATCCACCCCGAACAGAACCGCTGTGATTGCTAAACGAAAATGGCACCGGGACAAAGCCCCGGTGCCATCGCTCTCGGTAGATCAAGTCCGCTGATTACGGCGCCAGCTTGATGTTGTTGCGGAAGATCAGGGCGTTGTTTCCGAGGTTCACCGCATCGCTTCCGGTCGCCATGATCACACGCAGGTACTGCAGGAACTTGGCAGTTTCGACGTTGCGCGAGTTCGAAACGTAGATGATGTCGCCATTCTTCATCATGACCTTGGTGCCGAGGAAGAAGCCACCCGGATCGCGGAAGTTCACGTTGAAGATGACCGGGATGGTCTCGGTCGTGTACTTGCTAACGTCGATGCCGAGCTGGGCAGCGACCTCACGCGGCTCGCGGCGATAGAGATAAACGGCTGCCGGATCGGCCTGGCCATCGAGGAGACCGCCGGCCTTCCCCACCGCTTCGCCGAGGTTGATGCGCCAGGCATCGAAGTTGAACTCGCCGCTCTGGCCGCTGGCGCCGAACGCCAGGAACTTCTGCTGCTCGCGATAGACATAGATGCTGTCGTCGGGACGCACATAGATGTTGTTCTCAGGCGACATGACCAGATTCTCGAACGGAACGGTTGCGCGCCGTCCGCCACGTTCCAGCATCACCCAAGTCTCGAAGCCCTGGCCTCGGATGCCGCCGGCGCGGGTGATCGCGTCGAGCACCTTGTCCTTCGCGCCCGCAGCGCTCGCCGGATAACGCGCGGGCGCATTGACTTCGCCGAGCACGCTGATGAGCTGCGTCCGCTGCGAGGACATCGCGACCACGACCTGCGGCTCGATGGCGCGGTTGGATATCTTTTCAATGATCGCGCGCTGGATTTGAACCGCCGTGAGACCCGCGGCCTTGACCTGGCCGGCGTAGGGCACGGTGATGAACCCGTCATTGTCCACCGACTGATCCGGAATGGTGACGAAGTTACCGGGCCTGACGCCGGCTTCCGCCGGAATGAACAGACCACCCGCAGCCGCTTCGAAGATGGTCACGCTGACGACGTCGCCGATCCCGAACACAATGCTCGCCGGCGGTCGTTTGTCCGTGAACGCTCCCGCAAGCCCCTTGGGTTCATGGGTATGTAGAATGTTCACGGTGGCTGGGTTGAGCGGCACCAACTCGTAAGCCGGCGCACTTTCAGTCTGTATGTGGTTGTTAACGTCGTCCGTTAGCGGGCCGGAGCCTGGATTCGTGGAGCAGGCGCCAAGCGCCAGCGCCACGGCCAAAAACGCGGGCTTCAATAAATAGGTCTTAGCAAAGGAATGCATCAACGCGGCCCCAATCGTCCCAATTACCTCAAAGTGGTACGGGCTAGCGGACGGCGCGACAAGGGTTCCAGGCCGAAACCGATGGTTAACGGCGCAATGAGTCCGCCGGTGTTGCGCCCGCGCCACTACTTTGGAACCCCTGCTAACCCTTTGTGACTGTTTGTTGTAATTCGTGTGCCCGATCGATAGGCAACCGCTCAACCGACGGGCGAGGCGTTCTCACCCCCGCGTATCTCTGGTAATGCTCCGGCCGTCTCATGAGGAGTTCCGGCGTTGCTCTTGTCGCTTCTTTCCCTTGCTCTGACAGGATGGTTGCTCGCCGGACCGGGATACGAACCCCCGGGGCGCCCCTTCGTTGAGATCGCAGCCTCCTCCTCGATTTGGAAATTCACCCGCGCCCAAGGCCCCAAAGAGGGCGAGAGCTTCGCTTCCATCTCCAAGACAGCCGAGACGATGCAGTCTGACCCGGAGTTCGCCGGCCTGATCGTCCGCTGCGCGCCTAAGGGCAAGATCGACGTGCTGGTGGCCTTGGTTCGCCCCTTCCCGCCGCGGAGCCACCCGCGAGTGACGATCTCCTCAACTGGCGGCGGTACCCAGACGTTCGAGGCCAGCATGGCCGTCGCGGGCGCGGCCGTCCTCCTGCCGGACGAAGTTTCCGCCTTTGCCGCCGGTAAGTGGCAGACGACGCCCTCGCTTTCCGTGACGGTCAAGGAAAGCGACAGCGAGATCAAAGGCGTGGTGGCCCTGAACGGGCTCCGCGAAGCCTATAATTCTCTGGCGGCAAGTTGCGGCCAATAGACAAAATTTAGCCATACGACTTAAGGGTCTTTTTAGGGTGGGGAACCTAAGGTCCGGAGCACGGAGTGTTTCGGATGACCGAGCTTTTGATCTTCAGCTTTCTGGTAGGCGCAGTTCTGGGCCAACGCTTTCGCGTCCTGGTGCTCCTGCCGCTGACCTTCGTCATGCTGCTCGCCGCGATCCCGGTCGGCTGGATCGCCAATCTGAGCTTTCTTGATGGTCTGAAGGGCGTAGCGCTCGCGGCCATCGCGCTCCAGGCCGGTTATCTCTTTGGCTCGGCCGCCCGCTTTGCTCTCGCCGCCGGTCGTGCCGCCCGCGTGTTTGCCCGTCCGCTCAAGACCGCCCGCTGACCTCCTCTGTGGCGCATCAATCCGTCTGATCCCGCAGGCGACGCTTCGTTGATCTGGGGTTGGGCTGGGAGCTGCGTGGGCTGCAGAGCTCTGTTTGAAAACTTGCCTCCGGCTTGTATGGTGGCCTGACCCTTTCAGGATTCCTTCCAGGCGCACGTTTGTCCTTCGCTTATTTTGCCCTCATCGTTTGCCTTGTTTCTGCATCCGCTCTCGACATTGCCGGCGCCAAATTCGGCGTACAGCTCGGGATGACGGCTACGGCCCTGGGGCTATTTGCAGCGGTCTTCAGCGCACGAAAGGCCGACTACGAGCACTATCTGCGTGCCACGGTCTGGGGCCGTTGGATCCTGATCGGCATTCCCCTTTGTATCGCGGCTCAGCTGGTGCCGCTGTGGCTGAGTTGGGCGCATCCGATCTGGGCGAGCAGCCACGATGCTCTGGGTGGCCTGGCGTTGGGGCCAGTGACGGCGGATCTCGGCCTCACCCTGAATGCGCTGTTTCAAGCCCTCGCAGCGATCTCGTTGCTCAGCGTGACCATCGTCGTGGTCCGTGACCGCAGCCGTGCCGAACTGGTGCTGTTCGTGCTGAGCGGGGTAACGGCGGTGTCGGCTCTGACCTTGGATTTGCGTCCGTTCTCATCCGCCCTTGCAACCGCCGTCCCTTCCGACCTGGCGACAACGATGGCCGGTCTTGGCGTTATGCTTAATCTGGCCGTCATGCAGCTGGCCGCCGAGCGGGCCGAAACGCGCCACTCGATCGTTCGGTCGGTCGCGATCGGCCTTTGCGGCCTTGGGGGCGCTCTGGCCAGCGCGGTTGCGGTTTTTTGCTTGTCGGGGACGAACAGCGCGATCGCCGCGGCCTTTGGCCTCGTGTTGATGTTGCTGATCCTTGTCATTCGAAGGATCGACCTGTCGCCGTTGGCCGCCGGCGCGCTGTCCTTAGCCGCGCTGGTCGGAGCGATTATTGTCCTGAGCTTCTTGTTCGAAAAGAATGCAGGGCCGATTCTTTTGCGGCTTGTCCCGGATGTGGGGGCCGAAACCAGAGCCGCGCTGGAGCGAATGTTGGCCGACACCAGGTGGTTCGGTGCGGGGGCAGGCACCTTTTCTGCCGTTGGCAGGATCTACCAAAGCGATGCCGGCGCGGCTTTGATGCCGCCCTCGACGGCTTTTGCCATCTTCGCGGATACCGGATGGGTCGGTTTTTCCGCCGCGCTGCTGGCGGGCATGATGGCTTTGGGGCGCTTGTTTTTGGGGGCTTTGCAGCGCGGCCGCGACTCGTTCTTCCCTGCGGCGGCCGCGGCCTGCCTTGTCTTCGCGCTGGTTGAGAGCTTCGCTGGTTCAGGACTGCTGCATCCTGCAGCAATCCTTTGCCTGTCAACGATCGTGGGACTCGGATTGTCCCAAAGCGTCACCCAGTCCTCACGCGGCACGGGTCATTAGTCGTTCGTCGTTAGACGTCGCGATCAGCCAGTGACGCCCAGTAGGTCGGGTTCTTGGGCATTTGGATGCGGACCCACCGGTAGGACTTCTTCGACCACGGCAGGATGTGCCCGGTGAGGTTATCCAGCACGAGATCGCCGGAGAACGTGCGCACCACGACCACGAGGTGATGCTCACCCCAGCTCGTCACGACCTCGCTGAGCAACACCGATCGCGCCGGGAAGCCGTTGGCAATCAGATCGTGGCGTTTTGTTACGGCATAGTCGTTGCAGTCGCCGCTGGTGGGATGCAGCAGCCACTTCTCGCCGCGCAGCCCCTCCAAATTGGGCTCGGGTCGGATCGCGCTGTTAACCCGCCGATTGACCTCCTGAAGCTGGGCCATGCGCTCGGCCGTGAGCTTGAGACGTCCGCCCCTGAACACGATTTGCTGCGGTCGCGGCTTACACTCGCCCTCGTACTTCAGGCAAAAGAGCGTGAAAGCCATCGGCGCCAAGGTCGGCTGGTCGAACTTGATGTACTGGATGGCACCACGCAACGCCGACGGCGCACCGACAAAGGCGGCCTCGGCCTTGTGTTGAGCCGCCCCAGCCAACAGAGCGGCGGCAATCGCCAGGAACTTTAAAGTCTTGCGCATGTCGCGCTCCCCATTTCTTGTTGGGGAAACGCTACGGGACACGTCTTGAAATCCGGCTCAAAAGCCGAGCGATCCTTTAATCAAAACCGCTGCGACTCCGTCAGAAACAATTAAGAATACCGATGCGTAACTTGTTCTGCTATGAGCGATCATGCCCTCCATTCATGACGCCAGACCCGATTCGACCAGCTGATGGGCCTTTCCAAGCGTTTTCGTAAGAACGTCAAGCCGCGGCTCCCCGACGGCGTGAGGATCTATGCCATCGGCGATGTGCATGGACGCGCCGACCTGCTTCAGTCGCTCTTAACTGTCATCGACGCCGACCTTGCCCGCTCCGCTCCCGAACGAGCGATTCAGGTCTTTCTTGGCGACTATGTCGACCGGGGCCCCGACTCGCGCGCTGTGATTGATCTCCTGATCGAGCGCTCGAAGTCGCATGAGACAGTGTGCCTCAAGGGCAATCACGAGGTGTTCCTGCTCGAGGTCCTCAAGGACCCGGCGCGCCTGGAGGAATGGCGTCGCTACGGAGGCCTGCTAACCCTTGTTTCATACGGCATCAACCCGACGATGAATCCGACGCCGGAGCAGCAGATCAAATTGATCGAAGGGTTGAGGCAGGCGCTTCCGCCGGAGCATCTTTCGTTTCTTCAGCAGCTCCGCCCGTCCTTCGCGTGCGGCGACTTCTTCTTTGTGCACGCCGGCGTCAAGCCGGGCGTAGCCCTGGAACGTCAGAAGGAGGAGGATCTGCTCTGGATCCGCGAGGAATTCCTCGAGTCCGAAAGACGCTTCGGCAAATATATCGTCCACGGCCATACCCCGGTCAGCGTCCCGGATATCCGCTCAAACCGGATCAATATCGACACCGGCGCTTACGCGACCGGCAACTTGACCTTGCTCACGATCCAGGGCGATAGTCTGCTCGCAATTTAGGACTTTTGCAGAGTTGCTGGCCAACTCCTGCGCCCTTCCACACGGGCATCGAAATTCATCATGAGCCGCATGACCTTGCTTCGCATCATTGGCGCCTGCATCGCAGTGATGTTGCTGCTTGACGCAGCATTGGGGTTTTACGGCGATCTCACGCGGTCGAACTTTCGGGCGAGCGATTTGTTCTTGGGCGTGTTTCCGCCCGAGAAGGTCAACGTAGCCGCTTCGGGCGTTCTGGCGCCCCTTTCATTCGACGGCGACTTGCTGGCGAATTATGCGGCCGCCAAAGCCGCGGATTTTCTTCACCGTCCTGCAGCCGATGCGAACAGCAGGGCCGCCGAGAACAAGGCGGCCCAAGACGTCGTTGTTGCCGCCCTGAAAGTATCGCCCATCCGGCCCGCGCTTTGGCTCACGCTCGGCACGCTGAAGGCGCAGTCGGGTGAGCTGGCGACGCCTGCAGTGAAAATGTCTTACCTGGCCGGCGCGGTGCCGATCGCCGTTGCCTTCGCACGGCTCCAAACCGTCACATCGAATGCGGCAGCAGCCGACGAAGAGATCAAGCTGCTGGCGCAATCGGACGTCCGCGCGGCGCTTGCCAACCGCTCTCGCTACGAGCAGCTCCTGATCGCAGCCTACCTGCAGGCCACGCCGCAAGGCAAGTCGCTGCTTCTGGAGGCCACGCAGGGGATCGATCCCAAGTTCAATCAGATTTTGCGGCGGTACTGACGTTCGAGCGCGACTTAGCCTGCTGGCTTGCAGTCAATTTTTCAGCGCGTCGCTTTTGGTGCGATCGGCACGAAATCCTGCTCACGGCGCGGTTGATCCGGTCGCCCCTGGTAGACGAACATGCCCTTCTTGGTCGAGACGATGTCGCCGCGCTGCAGGCTGTCGTCGTTGAGGAGGCGTTCGGTCGCGACAAGGTCCGGATCCTCCGGGACCGGTTTATAGAGCTCTGGATGGTCCCGCCGCTCGCGCGAAACCTCCTTGGCTCGTCGCCGCGCATCTTCGATACGCTGACGCCATTCGTCGCGGCTGACTTCCGGCTCGCTTGGTGGACGATAGTCGTTGACCGAGGGCTCCGGTTCGGTCTGGGCAAAACGCGAGGCCGGATTGGCGAGACCGAAGCCGATTGCACCGGCAACGGTCAGGACCGCTCCGGCCAACTGCCCAAGCCGCCTTGCCTGAGCTGGTGAGGTGTGGGGTCGCGCGGTTCGCACGCTGTAACTCCAGGGCAGAGCGAGAAGAACGAGCAAGGGCCGGAAACGTCTCGTCCAGTCCATTCAATCTATACGTTTGCCGATTGCACGAAAGCCAAATCGCGGGCAAGCTTCGTGCTTTAGTTCGCGAGGGTATTGACCAGTGGTCCGCAAAATTACCTTCCTGATTCTGGTGATCCTTTTGGGGACGCACTTTGCAGCGGCAGGCCAGATCGAATACCCGCAAGTGATCCATACGCAATACGAAGCCGTCGATCAGAAGACCGGCGGTCACTTCGTGCTGTGGTCAGAGCGGGAAAAGATCTTCTATGGCCTCGACCAGAAGCTTTTCCCGGGAGCTCGGTTTGTCGACATCACCCAGGTAACCCCAAGCGTGGGGTCGATCACACTGACCTATGTCGAGGTGCGGACCGTCAGCAGCACGACGTCGGACTATTTGTACCTGGCGGGAAATGTTCGCTTTCGCGTCAGTGGAATGGCGCTCAAATCCAGCAATTTCCCCACCGGCGGCGGAATGACACCCAACGCACAGTAGCCAGACTAACGCCTGCTCGACCCACTAGTCCGCGTTCTGTTGCCGTAATAGGGGCGCGCGCGCCCTCCACTGACCAGAGGCGGCTGAATCTGGCTCGGAATATTCCGCGTAGCCGTGCTCGGCGCGGGCTGCGAGGGATTGACGATGATGACATTTCGATCGGGGGTCGATGGATCATTGACCCCCTGGGCCCGAGCGCTGAGGGCCCACGTGCTTGCCGTCACAAGAAGCGTAAACGCGGTCAGGACTAATCGTTTCATAAGATGTCTCCCAAGCGAGAACATCGGGAGGCGATCACCGTTCCTTCACGGTTGCTTGGTCGTCATTGCCGAGGCACGGCGATCAACTTGCCGTCTCTCCAGACCCCCTGAGCCGCCATCCCGCTCGGCAGCTTGCCCGGCGCCAGGTTTCGGGTGGCGGTGGGTCGTGAGGCGCTCTGGGCCGTTTGGGTTTTCTTCGTAGGGGTGGTCACGATACTGGTGCTCGTCAAATTGGCTTTGTCCTTGGTCCCTTGTGCAAAAGAAGGTTGCACCAGGAGAGCCACAAACGTGAGTGCTATGAAACCGTCGCGCATGATCAAAATACCGGAAAGAGGAGCTCGTCGAACTGTCACAGCTTTCTGCCCAAAAGCAAGCCCCCGAAGCTGTTCGACATGGGCTCTTGCAAGGCTGGCGATCAGAGCGGCTTTCGCCGAGATAGGATTTTGACGCGGAAAAGCCTAGCGAAACAGCCTGTTCCGGGTTACTTGATCGGCCTTGATGACCGACCCCAGCGACACCGCCGCCGGCGCGCCAAATACGCACGCGATCAAGGCCGGGTTTGTGCGTCTCCTGTCCGGGCGGATTCGCGACATATCCAGCGACCCCCGGCAGATCCGCGAAATCGTATACGAGCTGGCTCGCATCAAGCTTCTGGAACAATTAACGCATGGCGACGCACGGGGGTCCCGCGAGCTCCAGCAAGTGCTTGAGCGCGCCATCCGGGAGGTTGAGCTTTCATTTGACCGTAGCGAGCGCGACGCGCTGTCCAAAGCGCCGGAGTTGGCGCTAGACGTCGCTTCGCATCAGTCGCCACCCAGTCCCCCGGCTCCTCAGCCCGTTCCGCATCTGGCGCCCGTTCCGCCCTCGCCGCCCGTCCCGAAGCCTGCGGAAACAGGGCGCGGTTCTGTCGCACCGCCAAGCCCGCCCGACCAATCTCGGCGAAGCGGCATCCTCAACTCCCTCATCCGATTAGCCGCCATCCTGGTCGTCATTGCCGGTGCCAGCGCGGCGGTTACTTATTGGCCGCGGTTGAGGACACAATCCCTCGCATTGTGGCAGTCCGCGACGCTGTCCAAGCGCACCTCCACAAGCCCCGAGCCTCACCCCACCGGGGCTGTGACTCCATCGAGCGGTGAGAGCGTCGAACGGACACCGGATCAACCGAAGGAGCCGGTGACGCCTGCGCAACCCTCGATGCCGTTGCCAACGACCTTCGGCGTCTACGCCCTGAGCCAGGGCCAGCTCCAGGAGCTCAAGCCGGTCCCCGGGAAGATTCCGGATCGTCGTGTCGCGATCTCAGCAGCAATCACCACACCGAGCGCGACGACCCTGACAAGCGGAGATGTCAGCTTCATTGTTTTCAGGCCCGACGGTGGTGTCGATGCAACCGGGACCGAGGTTCGAGTAGTCGCAAAAGTCTCCCGAGCGATGGGCGTCGATGCAACCGGGAAAGCGGCCATGGTCTCTGCCGGCGACACCTGGGTCATCCGCAGCATGTCCTTCCCTTACAAAGTAGGTCCGGTCGAGGATCAGCCGAGAATGCTATCGCTGCAGCCGGAGCAGGACGGCTTTACGCTTTCGCCGGGTCGCTACGTCGTGGTCGTCAAAGGTATGGGCTATGACTTCACGGTGGCCGGGACGCCGACTGATCCCAACCAATGCGTCGAACGCATCAATGCAACGAACGGCGCATTCTACTCCCCCTGCCCGCCGCGACGCTAAAGTGGCGCGACGCGTTCCGTTTATTTCTTGGCCTTGGCGTCTTTAGGCGCATCCGCGGGCGCATCATCGACCTTGCCGTTGTTCGTGACGCATTTGCTGAAATAATCGCGCCGCTCCTTGGCTGTCCCTGCGCTGCCGGCAGCGGGATTGCCGATTTGCTTTGGAGGAAAGGCCTTGGCCAAAGCTGCGTCGCATGCACGCGCTACTTCTACAGTGACGGCCGACGCCGTTACTGGCGCGCCAATAGCCAAAACAAATGCCAATCCCATAGACCTTTGCAAATTTCTGGAGATCACCTGGCTCGCTCCTTCAATCCGTCCGAGAACGCTGGACGGGACCATATCAAAACCGGCAGAAGAGCCAAACGGCAAAGCGGCGCCCGAATTGTCCCGTGGCAAAGCTGTTCAGCGAGAGATTATGCTTTTCGGACCGAGATATCCATCGTGCCCAAACCTGCTGCGTTTAGCAGACGGAAGGGTGCCGAGCCAAACCCTCGATCCTAGCTATTGAGCTGCGGCGGCTTCAGGTTCGGAAAGCGCGTGAGCATCGCGGTCCTGATAAACCTCAGATGAGCGATGGTGTTTGCCAATTCCTTGAGCCGCCGCTGGCCGTTGGAGATGTCGGCGGCAAAGAGATCTTGATGATGACTGTCGATCGGCTCCCGTTCGAGATATTCATCGGTGCCGTTTCCGAAAGTGACGGATGCACGCGCGAGTGCGTCATCAACACGTCGTCCGAGGCCGACCTGCTCCCTCTCCGCATCGCGCAATGCCGTATCGATCGCGACCATGACGGCATCGATTCGAACGCGGTCCGTCTCCGCATCGCGCTCGATGGTACGGGCCTTGAAGCCTTTGTCCTCACGGCGGGAGCTGAGAAAATTGTGTGCGCGCGCTCTCAGGAACAGCTGAAACATTTGGGCCATCCCACGTTCGAGATTTGGACCGCTAACATCGGTCAGACATAGTTAACAAAGCTTGAATCTTGTGGCTGCTCCGCCTGGCTTTGTACGATCCACGCCCGCCAGGCTCCTTCGTGTTTCGAATAAAGCTCAAGCCATCGAGCTTCGTGCGCCGCGGCGGCCCCATCGCCCGGACCGATTTGAACCGTCTCTCCCGATGTGATGTCCAGCGCTTCGAACTCCGCCGTTTCCGGAAGCGACAGCCCTATCAGCACCCGCTTCCCTTGCGCATCAACGAAATACCTGCGGGGCGCGTTGTGCCTTTCAGTCATTCGAATGAGCCTCGTCCATGATCCAAGGACCTGGAAGATCTTTCAGGTGTCGATCATAGGCGCGAACGAAAACCATCAAAATAACGATGCAAATTATCGCGCCTAGCAATGCAATCAGATACGTCATTTACGCCTACCCTAACGCGGGGCCACGGAAAAATCGGGGCGGCTAAGCTTCCGCCGTGAATCGAGATGTTCTAGGTGGCATTGGCTAGGCTCTCAAGAATTGCGACAAGTTAACCTAACCGCACATGGTTATTTCGATAATGCTACAGAGATCGCTCGGCAAACAGGCCAGGCGCGAAATACCATCATTAGGAGGGCGACCGACTTCGTCCCGCCCCTGTTGCGGGAGTATAGGGCGCATAGAGACGATATCTTGCCGATCGCTTGCGTGAGCGCCACGCCCTCGCACCATAGCCGCAAGCAAAACCGCCCGCGAAGATCGAACCCAAAATCACAATTGCCAACATTTGAACGTCCCATTTTTTCGGCGCGTTCCTCCCATTGCATTTCATCTTGTCGTTGTGACGACTTCAAGATCGGCACCGCTGAAAGTTTTGCCAGGCGATGACGAAATTTGTGCAAGGAGCTGATTGAAGTTTGGTCGTTGCCGGACAGCCGCGGGCCGGGGAATGACAAAACGTCTCACTGATTGAAGTTGGATCCGGCCGGATGTTAATCGGGGTTCACGCAGTCCATGCAGCCTTCAGAACCGGCGCCCGACAATTCGGCTTCCAGCCATTCAAAGCGCGGTAACGGCCGCCGCTGATCAGCATTGACACCTCCGTGATAGTACGGAGCGACAAAGCCGGATTAGACGCGTTAAGGTTGAGCGGTTAGCTTAATCCGCGTTGTTTGTTGCGAATTCTCACTAATCACTTATCCCATCGTCTCACCGGGCTCCCCCAAGCTCGGCCCCACCCAAGCAAAGCCGTCGAGCGACATGGGTCCGCTTGGCGGCTTTGTCCTTGTCGCGACGAGAGGATGATTTCGGTTATGGCGCGCAAGCCCTGGTCGTTCAAGGAAGACCGCCGGCTGATGGAGTTGGCTAAGTCTTCGGCTTCATTGGAGGAGGCGGCGAAACAGCTCGGACGATCGCCCGATGCGATCAAGCGCATGGCCCTGCGCCTTGGTCTTTCGTTGAAAACGAAGGCGAGAAAAAAGGCCTAAGCGAGCGTGCGGCGGCGTTCCGCCAACGACGTCATGATGGCCGCGGGCGCGCGATCGCCGGTTCTGACGAAGAACGAATGCGTCGTGTTGCTGATCGGAGTAGAGCAAGGACCTCAAGGCAAGGTGAGGTCGCCGTCCGCCCCGAAGGCTCGACTCCGGCTACATGAAATAGATGCGCTCTAGCCCGGTTCGCCAGGGAACCGAACCAGCGCGCTCGCGTTGACTCCAACTCCATCGCGAGGTCTGGCCGTGGCCCATCTTGCCATTTCCGTCATTCTGGTCTGGTTGACTATCAATATCGCCTTCGTGGTCTTGCGCTTGCGAGCCACCCGGCCACAGCATGGTGGCAGCCCTCGGCAGGCTTCCATCGCGCCCTACAATCCCGCACCCGCTTCCCTCCGCCATCGAATGGGCCGCCAGAACTTGGGAGCGGAAGGTTAAGTAGCATTTTCGATAGGGTCCCCCGGTCCGGGGGCAGACGGGTCCCTCGCCTGCCCACCCCCAAAGGCCGGTTCCACATGCCTCGCCCGCGCATTAAACCCTATCTTAGCGCGTCCTGATTAGGATCGGCCGACGCTTCCCTCTGTTCCGCCGGGCCGAATGAGATTGCAGCGACCGACTTTCGTATTTGCGGCGTTCGTGCTCGCGAGCACGGCCGCGTTCGGCGTGGCTGGCCACTTTGCGGCAACTTCGTTCATTCGGTACCAGCAGGCCCACCAGCTCGACGAATTGACCGAGGTGGTTCTGCGTCGCGCCGAGTTTGCGGTCGACTTTGCCGGCGCGAGCCTGGGCGAACTCGCGCGGCGCGATCTTGCCGATTGTGGGCCCGCGACGCTGCAGGCGATCCGGCTCCACGTCTACCAACGTTCCGCGATCAAGGATGTGCGCCTCGTCAACCCGGATGGCTCAGTGATCTGCTCGGCCTATTCCGAAACGCTGGAATTCGACAAGGGATGGATCGACCGCCGCGATATGCTTCCCTCCCGCGACAAGAGCCTTTCGCTCTTCCGTGTCGAGCAATTCGGCGGCGATGCTCTGGGCGTGCTCAAAGACATCAACGGCAATGCCGCATTGGTCGCCATTCTTGGCGTCAACGCCAGCCTGTTCGACATCATGCCCGCCGAGTTGCGCGCCCATAGCGAAGTGATCCTCGCGTTGAGCAACGGCGAGAAACTTGGCGAATTCCTGCTCGATCCCGACAAAGCCTTGCAGGCCCCGATCGATCTCGACAAAAATTCAGCTCGATTCCCACTCCATGCGACCATTCGCCTCGAACGCAGCATCCTCTCGACGTGGAACAACGAGGCTTACTGGCCGACGCTGGCCGTAGCATTTGCAATCGGCGCCCTTTTCGGCGGGCTTTTCGCGCGGAGCCGCCGCATGGAAGGGCCCGTCGCCGATCTCGACCGCGGGCTGGCCGCGAACGAATTCAAGCCGTACTACCAGCCCATCTTCGAGCTCAAGACCGGTCGGATCAAAGGCTGCGAGGTGTTGGCTCGGTGGCTCCTCAAAGACGGATCGGTCGTGCCTCCGATGAACTTCATCCCGCTCGCGGAATCCAGCGGCCGCATCCAGGTCATGACCTGGCAGATCCTGCGATCAGCGCTGTCGGATCTGCAGCCGCTGTTGAAAGCGAACAAGGATTTTAAGCTCTCCCTCAACGTCGTACCAAAGCATCTCTTGAGTGCGGGCTTCATTGAAACGCTCCGCCGCACGGTCATGGCGGCGCAAGTCTCCGCGCGCCAGATCGTCATCGAGGTGACCGAGCGCGACGAGCTCGACGACCTCGCACGCGCCGCAGCCGTAGTCAGCGAATTGCGGGACTACGGGTTTCGCGTCGCCATCGATGACGTCGGCGTCGGTCATAGCGGGCTATCCCGGCTCAAGGGCCTGGGCGCCAATACAATCAAGATCGATAAATTTTTCGTCGACACGATCACCGTGGACGCATCGACTGCCACGATCGTGGAGATGCTGGTCGCACTTGCGAAGGACCTCCAAATGACGGTGGTCGCGGAAGGCATCGAGACGGAGGAGCAGGTCCGGGCGCTTATTTCATCCGGCGTAGAGGAGGGGCAGGGCTATCTGGTCTCCGCCCCACTGCCCTTCCCTCGATTTAACGAGTTGGTCGAGTCACGCTGCTTGGCGCAGAGCGCTAAATTGCCGACCGACGCGGCGTTGGTGGCCTGAAAGGATTGAGCCGTTAACCCGGGACGGCAAACGCGCCGCGCCCCTTGCTCAATCAGCCTTAACGATACTCTCATCTTTCAACGCGGCCTGGCTCCGGTCCGGCTATGGTCGTCCAATGCGCCGCAACCACCTTATCGCAGCCGCAGGCGTCTGCTTCGCGCTCATCGTCTATGCCACGCTTGCGAGACTGGCGGGGAGACCCGTGCTTATTGGCCATCACGAGGCTTATTGGGTCGTCGTGATCGAGCGCTTCAGCGCCTACGGGTTGCTGGGATTTCTCTTGTCCTTCCTGTTGCCCGGTCGGCTCACCCTCGCATGCTCGCTTGTCGTGGCGGTCGCAATGGGGCTGGAAATCCTGCAAGCAATGACGCCCGATCGTGATCCGGGTTTCCTGGACGTGCTGCAAAAGGCAGCAGGCGGGACCGTCGGGGTCCTCCTCGCTCAAACAATCCTGGCCTTCTTACCGAGGCCGCCCTCCTGAGCAGATGCATGGCCTGCACGTCTGCATCGGGAAGTGACCGTCCTTATTTTATCATTTGTCCGCGTAGTTCACCGCCCGGGTTCGCGGCCGTATGAATGTTGGCATACCATTTCCCAGCCAGCAGGTCCGCAGCCTGAGCTTCGGTGAGCGTTGCGCTCCCCTGAATCGGGCTTTGGACCGTCTTGAACGGCAGCACGATGCCGGCGTTCTTGCCGGCCTCCACGGGGCCATGGAAATGTGCCCCCATGGCTGGCCCGGTCAAGCCGGCGAAGCTGACTGTGTAGGTCAGGGTTTTCGCCTCCGTATCGTAGGTCGCCTCGGCCTTGCCTGTTCCAGGCGAGTTGTTCGGAGGCACTTCATTGCTGCCTTTTAAATCGGCCTGCAACTTCACGAGCTCTGCATTTGCCGTTGCGGCTGTCATGATGATCAGCGCACCCAGCATCGCCGCTGCCAACAGTGTCGCGTAGCCTCGATCGCTGTCGTTCCTCATGGCATCCTCCTTCAGGCTCTACGGCCCGCTGCGGTTAAACCCCGGCCAGCAATGAAAATTCCGGATGGAGATTTATGCCTGATTCGGAACAACTATCGCGAGAATCTCGGCTCCTTGTACCCGGAGCCCGATGGATTGCGTGCGGGAGCTAAGCCGAGCGGCGCCGGCCCAGGAACTGGTTCGGCGTCAGGAGTTCTGCCATCTGCCGATGGGTGGCCTGGAGCGTCTCGATGGCGCCGTCCAGATCAAAATCGGCGTCCCGGACAGAGGCGAAATATTTGGCCGTCAGCGCCAGATCGAGCTTGACGCGGGTTGCGCCGTCGCGGCTTTTGCGGCGGTCAAGTGACAAATGCATGGCCCGCATTCGTGCCTCGGCAGACGTGCAGCCGCTAAGCTCGGCGAGTTCGTCATAGGTCATCCAGATCTGTGCCATGTTTCAGTCACTCCTTTACTCGGCATCAGCTTAATTTTGGTTCTTAAAGCTTCGGTTGCCGCGATGCGCGCGCCCACCGTTTCGCAGCGATAGGGTCAATGCGAGCTAAACGAAGAAGGACGATCGTGCCGAGCCGCCGGTGGGTTGCATACAGCGAAGATCAATCTATGCTCACCAGATCGATCAACTATTGAACTGAGGCAATCGCATTGGGACAGGTCACTTCGGAAGCCCTCTCCTTGATTGATGTCGTCTCCCGTGGCGCCACGCGGCATGTCCTCGCCTTCCGCAAACGTCCCGCATGGCTGACGCTTGCGGTGCTCGTGCCGGGTGCCGATTTGGTGCTGGCCGCGGACGCATGGATGATCGTTGATTTCACCTCGAGGTAAGCAGACATGACCGACCGACCGACTGTCCTCGTTACGGGAGGCGCGGGCTATATCGGCTCGCATGCCTGTCGCGCCCTGACCGCCGCCGGCTATCAGCCCGTCGTTTATGACAATCTGTCGACAGGTCATCGCGGCTTCGTCGCCGGCCCGCTGGTAACAGGCGATCTGCTCGACGGCGCCACGCTGGCGCGCGCCTTCGCCGAGCACAAAATCACGGCGGTCATGCATTTCGCGGCGGCGAGTCTCGTCGGCGAGTCCATGACCGACCCGCAAAAGTACTACATCAACAATGTGCAGGGCACGCTGTCGCTATTGCAGGCGATGCGCAATGCGGGCTGCCATCGTATCGTGTTCTCCTCGACCGGCGCCGTCTACGGCAATGCCGATTCCAAGGAACTGCCGGAAGACTTCCCCTGCGCGCCGATCAACCCCTATGGCGCATCGAAGTGGATGATCGAGCGCATGCTCGCCGATTACCGCGCCGCTTACGGCTTCGGCGCGTTCTGCCTGCGCTATTTCAATGCCAGCGGCGCCGATCCTGCCGGCGGCATCGGCGAATTGCGTGACAATGAAACCCATCTCATTCCGCGCGCCATGATGGCATTACAGGGCCATGTCGATTTTGCCGTGTTCGGTCAGGACTACGACACGCCCGATGGCACCGCGATCCGCGACTACATCCACGTCACCGACCTCGCCGCAGCGCATGTCGCGGCGCTGAAGCTGCTGGAACAAGGGCATGCCGGCGGCAGCTTCAATCTAGGCACCGGCTCCGGCTTTTCGGTACGGGAGATCCTGACCGCCATCAGGCAGGAGACCGGGCGCGAGGTGCCCCACACCGTCAAACCGCGCCGCGCCGGCGATCCCACCTATCTGGTCGCCGATCCCTCCGCAGCGCGAAAAGCGCTGAATTTCGTGCCGCGATATTCGGATCTGCCGACTGTAATCCGCACCGCCTGGGCCTGGCACCAGAGGGCTCATCCGCTTAAGCAGCCCTGACAACATCCTCGAAGTCGATCAGGCGGGATAAGACGTGGCCTTATGGTCTATTCCGTTCTGAGCCGAGCGATCCCGGCGCAAACGGATGGCGCGATCGCGAACGGCCGTCGAGCCCCTTGGGCAGCTTGTCGGCGTTGAGCTTCACGACCGCACCTCGGGCGTCAACGGCCGGCACCTCGTCCTGGCTGTAGATGAGCGTCGCCTCGAAGGTCACATCGGGGGCCTGCTCGGCCGTTCCGGAACAGGTCGCCATCGCACCGCTGCACACGCCCGAGAGCTTGACCTCGACCTCGTCGAGCCCGAACACGGTCGGCGGCCCCTCGGCATGACGCCGCGTGGTCAGAACCGCCGTGAAGCGCTGCTCGTCAATTCGGTAAGAGCCTCCATAAGTGAAGAAGCTGTCGCTGCCGGAGATTCGTCCCTCCGCCAGATGCACGACGCCCGTGCCCTGACCGCGCGGGGTCCTGAACCAGGCCGCATATTTGCCGTCTCTCAGCATGAAAACATCCACCGTAAAACTCCAACGTATTTGCAACCAACTCTGGGGCGCGACAATGACCCGCGCGGGGAGCATTCCGCCACGGTTAACGCCCTGCAAAATCAACTCGTCAATTTGACGCCGAGGCGCAGCGACGCGGGCGCATGCTTCCCGTGCGGCGGGCAAGAAAGCTGGAGCTGGACCCCGTTGCATACCGCGCTAAAAACGATCGGCGTGCCGACCTCGTTTGCAGCACGCATATAACCGCTATCAACTCCAGCCAGCTCGTGACAGCTAGCCTGTCACGCGGGAGGAAGTGGTCGAGATCGCCGCCGGTCAGCAGGCGACGCCGTATCAGAAGACCGAGGCTACGTTCGCGCCCATCATAGATATGGAGAGCCACCCGGTTGAGGCCGTCCCAGCCGATTGAAATTATCCATCCAGCTTGCCGGCGCACTGTCTTCTCGGGTCGCCGGCTTGAACCTCTTCCTGATAGAGTGCACCAATATCAAAGAGTGATTCCGGTCACACTTGCCTGGGCGTTTCGCTGCTAAGCATCGGGCCTGGATGGGGACCGGCAAATATTGGTCGAATTGGATGAGAATTGCCATGAAAAGCCTGATCGGCGCTGTTGTCGGCACATGCTGTCTTGCTGCTCCGGCTTTGGCGGAGAGCCCGACCGCCATCGTCGAGGACGTGCAAGGCAAGGTCGACGGTGTCGCGTTCATGGATTATGTGGTGCCGGGCAAGATCATCAAGCTGGGGCCCAAGGCAACCATTACGCTCAGCTATCTCAAATCGTGCCAGCGCGAGACCATCAGCGAAGGCGTCGTCATGGTCGGCACCGAGCAGAGCACCGTGCAACTCGGCGAGGTCAAGCGGGAAAAGGTCCCCTGCGATACCAACGCGGCAAAACTGTCGGAGCGCGAGGCGAACCAGAGTGCCGCGACGACCTTCCGCACCATGCGGTCGGACGCCAAGGGCAGCGCTCCGGCCAAGCTGCCGACGCTCTACGGTGTCGCGCCGTTGGTGCAGGCGAAGAGCGGCAGCACCCTGGTGATCGAGCGCACCGATGGCAAGGAGCCCACGATCAGCGTGCCGCTCAAGAGCGAGACCATGGTCGGAGGCAAGTTCTATGACTTCGCCAAGGCCGGGAAGTCGCTGACGCCGGGCGGCAGCTATCTCGCCATCCTCGGCACCAAGCGTTACGCCTTCCAGGTCGATCCCAGCGCCACGTCGTCGCCGACGCCGATCGTGGGACGCCTGCTGCGGCTCGAATAGGCAGCTAGCGACGGGGCGATGCGGCGGATCGGCAGACGGGACATCGTTGCAGCGATCCTGATTGCGCTTCTTGCAGGCGCCGTCGTCACGTCTCCGCCGTTCCAGACGCTGCAGGGCCTGTCGCTCGACATCCTCACGGCACTGCGCGGCAAGCTCGTCGGCGACCACCGCGATCCCGCGACATCACCGGTCGTCGTCGTGGCCATCGACGGCGAGACCTACGACACTCCGCCGTTCCAGGGGTCGCCGACGCTGACCTGGACGCGCGAGATCGGCCGGGTGCTCGGCAGCATTGCCGACGGCGGCGCCAAGGTGATCGGTTTCGATGTCATCTTTCCGAGCTCGATCGAGCGGTCGGAGATTCCCTTTGGCGATGCGCCGCTTGGCGCGCGATTGAAGGGATTCGACCGAGACTATCTCATCGCCTTGCGGAAACTCTCTAGTGACGGCAAGCTGGTGCTGGGCGAGGTCCTCAGCAGCGATCATCCGGACCGCGCACAGCAATTGGCTGTGGGGAATAACGTCCGCGGCCTCAACGTCTATACCGACACCGACCATGTAATCCGGCGAATGCCGCTGAGTTTTCCTGTCGGCGACATGCCAGCTCCCGCAATGGCCGTCGAACTCGCCACCCGCGCGCTCGGCGCAAAACCGCAGACCGCGCCTTCTGGCGTGACTGCTTTGTCCGGGTATACGATCCCGAGCGCGGTGCCGAACACGCTAACGCTCAATTTCCGAGGGCTCGGCCGCGACGTGCCGACATATTCGTTCGCAGACCTGCACGCCTGCGTCGAGAAGAACGACCGCGACTTCTTCCGCCGCGCCTTCGGTGACAAGATTGTGGTGCTCGGCACGATCCTCAATGTCGATGACCGCAAGATCACCTCGATGCGTCTTTCCGGCGGCTATGACGGAACGCCGGCCGCAAGATGCGCCCTGCCCGCACCGGCAACCACCGAACAAAAAGCCCGCAGCGACATCGCCGGTGTCTTCGTGCATGCCAACGCCGTGCGAAATCTGGTTGAACGCGATGCGGTGACCGAGCTCGGCTTTCCACTGCGGAGCATTCTCACCATCGTGTTCGCAGCGATCGTGGCCTGCGCGGCCTGCGTGCTCGCACCAGGTGGCGCACTGATCGCATGGTTCGTCCTCACCGCCGTTTACGCCGCTGCAGCCGTCGCCGCGTTCGTACAGGCGTTGGCGCTACCATTGACCGAGCCGGCGCTCGCGAGCCTTGCCGCGCTCGCGATGATGATTGGCTACCGTTTCATGCTGGCCGATCGCGACGAGCGTTTCCTGCGCAAGAGCTTTGCGTTCTATCTCGCCCCCGAAGTGATCGACACCATGGTTGCCTCCGGCAAGATGCCGGCGCTCGGCGGCGAAATGCGCAACGTCACCATGTTCTTCTCCGACCTGAGTGGCTTCTCCTCCATCGCCGAGACGATGACGCCGGGCGAACTGGTGACGCTGATGAACGAATATCTGTCGGCCATGACCGACATCATCGAGAGCCATGGCGGCTATGTCGACAAATATATCGGCGATTCCATTGTCGCCATGTTCGGCGCGCCCGCCGACGATCCCGCGCATGCGCGCCACGCCGTCCATGCCGCGCTGAAATGTCACGCAAAGCTGGCGGAGCTCAACGCCGGCAGCGCCGCTTTCGCCGGCCGCGGCCTGTCGCACCGCATCGGGCTCAACAGCGGCGAGGCTGTCGTCGGCAATATCGGCTCCCGCCGCCGCTTCAACTACACCGTGATGAGCGACACCGTGAACGTCGCCTCGCGGCTCGAAGGCGCCAACAAATATTATGGCACCGCAATCATGGCTTCAGAAACGACTGTCGCGCAGACAGGCAATACTTTCACCTGGCGCGAGCTCGACGCCATCAAAGTGATAGGACGCGGCGAGGCGATCAAGGTGTTCGAGCCCCTCGCGGAGAAGGGCACGGAGAGTGCCGGGCAGACGAAGGTTGCCGCCGCGTATGCGGAAGGGCTGGCGCGCTGGCGGGCAAGGGAGTTTGCGAAGGCGGCTGATGCGTTCGGGCGAATGGCGGAAATGGATCCGGCGTCAGCGCTTTTTGGCAAGCGCGCGACTGCGCTCGCTACAAATCCACCGGGGTCGGATTGGACGCCGGTGAACATCCTAGAAGGAAAGTAGCGCAGCGTCCCACCGCGTTTCGGGTCCACTCCCCGCTAGAACGGCAACCCCACGTAATTCTCCGCCAGCAGACGCTGCGCCGTCTCGGACGACAGCAGATACTCCAGCTCCGTCTGCTGAAGCCTCTCTTCATACTCGGAACGGTCGGGGAAGCGATGCAGCAGCATCGTCATCCACCACGAAAAGCGTTGCGCCTTCCAGATCCGCGCCAGCGCCTTGGCGGAATAGCCCTGGAGCCCGGAATCATCGCCGTTCTGATAATGCGCGAGCATGGCGTGATAGAGATAATAGATGTCGGAGCCGGCGCTGTTCAGCCCGCGCGCGCCGGTCGGCGGCACGATGTGGGCGGCATCGCCGGCGAGAAACAGGCGGCCGTAGCTCATCGGCTCGGCGACGAAGCTGCGCAACGGCGCGATGCTCTTCTCGATGGACGACCCCGTGATCAGGCGGTCGCCGACCTCGTGCGGCAAACGGCGCTTCAGCTCGGCCCAGAACGCATCGTCGCTCCAGTCCTCCACCTTGTCGGTGAGCGGCACCTGGACGTAGTAGCGGCTCAGCACTTGCGACCGCAAGGAACACAGCGCGAAGCCGCGCTCGTGCTTCACATAGATCAGCTCCGGCGACACCGGTTTCGTGCGCGACAGCACGCCGAGCCAACCGAACGGATAGATCTTCTCGTATTCCCGCAGCACGTCCTTCGGGATCGACTTCCGGCTGACGCCGTGAAAGCCGTCAGCGCCGACGATGTAGTCGCAATCGACTCGGACGGTTTCGGCATTCGAACGATAGGTCACGTACGGCTGGTCCGAGGTCAGGTCATGCGGCGTCACGTCCTCGGCATTGTGCACGACGTTGCCGCCAAGGCGGTCGCGCGCCTCGTAGAGGTCGCGCGTCAGCTCGGTCTGGCCGTAGACCAGCACCGAATTGCCGCCGGAATGCTTGTGGAGGTCGATCTGGGAGAGCACCCCGTCATGGGCGATCTCGAATCCCTTGTGGATCTCGCCCTCGCGGTCCATCCGCTCGCCGCACTGTGCCTCGCGCATCAGCCTGGCGAAGCCGTGCTCGAGCACGCCGGCACGGATCCGGGCAAGCACGTGGTCGCGGCTGTACTTTTCCAGCACGACCGTGTCGATGCCCTTGAGGTGCAGGAGCTGGGACAACAGCAGCCCGGACGGCCCGCCGCCGATGATACAGACCTGGACTTTCATTTTTGCGTCCTCCTCGGCACTTTCTTGCAGATTCAGCGCCGCTGACGGATGGAGGCTTTCGTCTTTGTCTTGTACTATTCGAACATGAGAAACCCAGCCCCCGCCCCGGCAATCCGGGTCTACAATTTGTTCGGCGAATCCGGTGATCTGCCCGATGTCGTGCATTGCGAGACGATAGCGTCGCGCTCGGTGCTGCACGATTGGACGCTCGCCGTGCACCGCCATGCCCGGCTGCACCAGGTGCTGCTGATCGAGCGCGGCGGCGGCGAAGCGACGCTCGACGGGCGCGTGGTGCAGCTGAAGCCGATGCAAATCGTCAACGTGCCCGTCGGCCACGTCCACGGCTTCCGTTTCGTGCCTGATACCCAGGGCTGGGTGCTGACCATCGCCGCGGAAATATTGGACGAAGCGCTGCTCGCCTCCGAAGGGCTGCGAGGTGCCTTGTCGCGCTCGGCCGTGATACGCGGCACGCCGCAGATTCGGACCACCATGAAGCAGATCTTTGCCGAACACGCCGCGCGCGATTTCGGCCGAGCGCATGTGCTGCGTGCACTTTCGGCGGCCATGATCGGGCTGGTGGCCCGCGCGCTCACCGGCGAGAGCGGTGGCAACGGCACGGCTGAAAGCGGACTATTCCGCCGCTTCGAGGCGCTGCTGGAACAGCATCATCTGGAACGCTGGAGCGTTGCGGACTATGCGAGCGCGCTGTCGATCACGCCGACCCATCTCAACCGTGTGACCCGGGCAGCAACCGGCGACACCGCCTCGCACCTGATCCTCAACCGGCTGATCCGCGAGGCGCGGCGCAACCTCGTCTACACCAATTTACCGGTCTCGACGATCGCCTATGCGCTTGGCTTCGAGGACCCCGCCTATTTCAGCCGGGTCTACGCCGCCGCCACGGGCGTGTCACCGCGGGCCTTTCGTGCCCAGCTTCATGGCGATGAAGGCTGACACACCGGCCGATCGATCAGCCGCGCCTGTGGTCGAAGGCCACGCTGGGAACCGCAATGGCCTTTGTTGCCAGCGCTGCCACTTAACCTTCGTATATGGGGCCCTATCCTTTGGATAGGCGCCCTTTACCTCAGTACAATTGAGTAGGGAATGCGCGCGCCTTAGCCTGGCTGCATTCGGCGCCCTGGCGCCGGTGGCATTGTATCCTCCCTAACCTGGGCGCAAGACGGCCGCCCCTGTCCGGTCGTCTGCGCTGCTTTTTCGGCAAGCCATCGGTGCCTTCAATGTTTTTCCGGCCGACACACCGCCCCCGGCGGTTGGACCGGCCACCTTTCGCGTACAACTGGAGATTTGTGCATAATGTCTTCGATTGAGAAGATCGCACTCTTTATCGATGGCTCCAATCTCCATGCCACCTCCAAGGCGCTCGGCTTCGACATCGACTACAGGCGACTGCTCGGCGAATTCCAAAGCCGAGGTGCGCTGTTGCGGGCCTTCTACTACACGACCGTCGTCGAGGATCAGGAGTATTCGTCAATCCGTCCGTTGATCGATTGGCTCGACTATAACGGATACACCGTCGTCACGAAACTCACGAAGGAATTCGTCGACGCCATCACCGGCCGCCGCAAGGTGAAGGGCAGCATGGATGTCGACCTCGCCGTAAATGCGATGGAGCTCGCCGAGCACGTCGATCAGATCGTGTTGTTCTCGGGCGATGGGAATTTTCGTTCGCTGGTGGAAGCCCTGCAACGCCTCGGTGTCCGCGTGACGGTCGTCTCCACACTCTCCACTCAGCCGGCCATGGTCGCTGACGAGCTGCGCCGACAGGCGGACATATTCATCGATTTGGCAGAACTGAAACCAAAAGTGGGGCGCGATCCGGCCAATAGGCCGGGATCGCGCGAGATGCGTCAGTCACCGCAATTCCACGCGCGCGTAGCGATCGATCGCAGTGACCAGGTGGAGTGAACCTTCGGGGGGCGGCTCTCAGACGTCGAAGAACATCGTCTCCTCCGGCCCCTGCAAATTGATCGTGAAAGCATACACGATCTTGGCGCCACGCTCGCTGCGCTTTGCGATCAACGTCGAACGTCGCACCGGCTGCTCGATCAGGCTGAGCACGGGGTCGGCGGCGTTCGCAGTCTCTTCATCGGAGAAATACAGCCGGGTGTTGAGCCCGATATTGATGCCACGCGCGACGATCCAGATGTTGACGTAAGGCGCGCATTTGCGGCCCGCCTTGTCGGTGATGGCCCCGGGCTTGATGGTCTCGAACGTCACCAGCCCGCTCTCGAAGTCGGAGCCGGCGCGGCCCCAGCCACGAAATTCCTCGTCGAGCGCGCCGGTCGACCGATCGGCCGGATGGTTGTAGCGGCCGGCCGCGTTCGCCTGCCAGATCTCCAACAGCACGTCACGCAGCGGCGTGCCGCTGCCGTCGAACACCTTGCCCTCCAGCGTGATGCGTTCGCCTTGCGTGTTCGGCGTCACCAGCACGTTGGAAAAGTTCTTCTCGAAGATGTCGAAGCCGGCCATCGCCGGGATCAGGCCGATATGGACGTAGGGCCCGGCGGTCTGCGAGGCGGTTTCCTTGAGGTAGTTGAGCGGCTGCGGCATGGACCTAGTTCCCTGCGGTGCGATTTTCAAAGTAAGTGGAGCGCTGGCCGCGCAAGACGATGTCGAAGCGGTAGGCGAGCGAGTCGAACGGGGTCGATGCGTTGAGGTCGAGCGGCGCGATGAGGCGCTCCAGCGCATCCTTGTCCGGGATCGTCGTCAGGATTGGGCAGACCGGGATCAGGGGATCGCCCTCAAAGTACATCTGGGTGATCAGACGCTGTGCAAAGCCCGAGCCGAACACCGAGAAGTGGATGTGAGCGGGACGCCAGCTGTTGACGTAGTTGCGCCAGGGATAGGGTCCCGGCTTCACGGTGCGGAAATAATAGTAGCCGCTGTCGTCGGTCAGCGCGCGGCCGCAACCGCCGAAATTCGGATCGATCGGCGCCAGATACGTGTCCCTCTTGTGCCGGTAGCGGCCGCCGGCATTGGCTTGCCAGAACTCGACCAGCGTGTTCGGCACGCCGCGGCCGGTCTCATCCAGCACGCGGCCGTGGACGATGATGCGTTCGCCGACGGGATCGCCGTCCTTGGCGTAGTTGCGGATCAAATCATTGTCGAGCGGGCCGAGATCGTTGTGCCCGAACACCGGCCCCGTGATCTCCGAGACCGAGTTCTCAAGCGACAGCAACGCCTGGCGCGGCGAGCGCAGCACCGAGGATTTGTAGCCCGGCGCGTGCGCCGGCGGATGCATGGAACGGTCGCGCTGGAAGAAGCCGCCGTCACCGAGCGGCGGCGTGAACGGCTCGGGACGGTTGGGGCGGGATTCCCGCAAGGCTGGCGCCTGGGCATGCATCGGCGTTGTCTCTCCCTCTGGCGCTCCCGTTGGGGCGCACGGCTTATCGGGAGATGATGGCGCCGGCTATTCTCAAGATAAATAGATCGATTATAATGCATTCCATGAATAAAATCGATCATTTGGCGCTCGATGGCCACGCGCTGGAGCTGTTCCTGGCCGTGTTGGAAGAAGGTTCGGTGACGGCGGCCGCAACGCGGCTCGGCCTGACGCAATCCGCGGTCAGCCACGCCCTGAACAAGCTGCGGCGGATCGTCGGCGATCCGCTGTTTGCCAAATCCGGCCGCGGCATTGTCGCTACGGCGCACGCCCAGGCGCTCGCGGCAAAGGCGCGAGCGCTGATCGACGAGATGCGCAGCTTTGCCGGCGGTGTCACGTTCGAGCCGGCGAGCGCGCAGCTTTCGCTGACAATCGCCGCCAATGACTTCCAGCGCGACCTGCTGCTGCCGCGGTTCTTCGATCATGTCGCAGCGCAAGTGACGAGCCTGAACCTGCGCGTGATCCCCTCGCAGTCGCCCTCGCCGGCGATGCTGCGCGAAAACCGCTGCGATCTGCTGATCACGCCGCTGCCGCCATCCGGCGTGGACATCGTGCAGAAGCGCCTGCTGCAAGACCATTACGTTTGTTACTACGACCCCAAAGCGCGCGCCGCGCCGGCTACCCGCGGCGCCTATCTCGCGGCGCGTCACGTCACGGTGGTCTACACTGACAATGAGCGGCTCGACATCGATCGCCGGCTTGCAGCCAACGGCTTCCACCGCGACATCGCGATCTCCGTGCCGAGCTTCTCCGGCGTGCCGTCCTTCCTGCGTGGCTCGCAGATGCTGGCGAGCATGCCGAGCCTGCTGGCGCCCGGCGTGATGCACGGCTTCGCGCGTGTGCGGATTCCGCTGGCCTCGCGCACACGAACCCTGGCCGAGCTGCCGATGTTCATGGTCTGGCACCAGCGATATCAGAAGGACCCGGCGCATCGCTGGATCAGAAGCCAGCTCGAGACCGTGGCGGCAACGGCCTCGCACCCCGTCCCCGCGAAAACCTGATCCCCGTCAAACCCACTGGTTGCGCCGGGGCCGCCACGCTAGAATTCCCCCATGACAGTGACCGACATTGCGAGCCGGACCTACAATCACAGCTGGCGGCTGGATCCCATCATCCGCAGCCTGCTTGATACCGACTTCTACAAGCTATTGATGTTGCAAATGATTCGGGAATCTTACCCGAATCAGCAGGTGACATTCTCGGTCATCAACCGATCGCGCCATGTCCGGCTCGCCGAAATCATCGACGAGGGCGAGCTGCGCGCCCAGCTCGACCACGCCCGCACCATCCGCTTCACCAAGAAAGAGCTGATCTGGCTTGCCGGTAACACTTTCTACGGCAAGACCCACATGTTCTCGGCGGACTTCATCCGCTGGCTCGCCGAATTCCGGCTGCCCGAATACGAGCTGCGCAAGGTCGAAGGCCAGTACGAGCTGCACTTCCACGGACCGTGGAGCCATACCACGATGTGGGAAATTCCTGCGCTCGCCATCCTCAACGAATTGCGCTCGCGGGCGGCGATGAAGGGCCGCGGCCGCTTCGAGCTCGACGTGCTCTATGCCCGCGCCAAAGCCAAGCTGTGGACCAAGGTGGAACGCCTGCGCAAGCTGGATGGCCTCCGGCTCTCCGACTTCGGCACCCGTCGCCGCCATGGCTTCCTCTGGCAGCGCTGGTGCGTGGAGGCCGTGAAGGAAGGCCTGGGCCCGTCCTTCATCGGCACCTCCAACGTGCTACTCGCGATGGACAATGATCTCGAAGCCATCGGCACGAACGCCCATGAACTGCCGATGGTCGCGGCTGCGCTGGCCAAGGACGACGAGGAATTGCGCTGGGCGCCCTATCGCATCCTCGACCAGTGGCGCCAAACCTATGGCGGCAACCTCCTGATTGCGCTGCCCGACGCTTTTGGCACCAAGGCTTTCCTGCGCGATGCGCCGGAATGGGTTGCCGACTGGACCGGCTTCCGCCCCGACAGCGCGCCGCCGATCCAAGCCGGCGAGGAGATCATGAAATGGTGGGAGCAGAAGGGCCGCAATCCCAGGGACAAGCTGCTGGTGTTCTCCGACGCTATGGATGTGGGCTCGATCGAGGAGACCTACCACCACTTCGCCGGCCGGGTGCGGCTCTCCTTCGGCTGGGGCACCAATCTCACCAATGATTTCGTCGGCTGCACGCCGGACGGCTCGTTCAACCTCGATCCGATCTCGCTGGTCTGCAAGGTGTCGTCGGTCGACGGACGTCCGGCCGTCAAGCTTTCCGACAATCCCGAGAAGGCGACCGGCCTGCCTTCGGAGATCGAGCGCTATTTGCGCGTCTTCGGCGACGCCGGCCGCGTGCGCAAGCCGGTGCTGGTCTAGCGCCAGAGCAATCTCTCTCCATCAAGTAAACCATCTGGGGCAAATGCGCGACATCGGCTCGCCGATGCCGCGTCAGTTCCGGTTCGACGGCATTTGCGACGATCTGCAAGCATCCACTTCACAACGCCTTCACCCTGCGACGCAGTCTCCTGGCATTTTCAAGTCGAGTTAAGCACCTTTCGCGCGTAATCCGCGTTATGAGCGGATCGCTCCGCTGGGGTCGTTGAGCGACTTGGGGAACGCAAAGTGTTTCGCAGAACAGCGCCGTCAACGAAGGGACGAAGCTTCCTTCATGTCATCAAGCTCGTTTCGCCTTTCGTCACGGTCGTTCTGCTGCAGGCGGCGATCGCCGGATTCAGCCTGGAGGTGATGTCCTCGGTCCGCGCCTATGTCGCGGGCGAAGCGTTGTGGTCGCGCTCGCAGAAGAACGCCGTCTATTTCCTCAATCTCTATCTGCATTCGGGCGACGCCAGCCAGTTTGCGCAATATCAGACCTCGCTGGCCGTTCCCATCGGCGACGAGTTCGCGCGCTGGGCGCTCGAGCGCGATCCGGTCGACGTCGAGGCCGCCCGCATCGGCTTCCTGCAAGGCGGCAACCATCCCGATGACGTGCCGGGACTGATCTGGCTGTTTCGCTACTTCAAACAGGTCAGCTTTCTCAAGGAAGCGATCAGCGAGTGGGCTGCCACCGACCCCATGCTGCTGGAGCTGAGCGTTTTCGGCGAGGTCATCCGGTCAGAGTTGAAGAGCGGACCGGTTCAGGACGGCAACCGCCTCCAATTATTGTCGTCGCGGCTTTCGGAGCTCAACACTCAGTTCACGGTGCACGCCAAGCGGTTCTCCACCGTTCTCGGCGAAGGCTCGCGCGCCATCAAGATGACGCTGACTGGCGTCAATATCGTCACAGCCATGACGCTGATCCTGCTCCTGATCTGGCACACGCGGCGATTGGTGCTGCAACGACAGGCGTTTGAGGATGCCCTGCATGCCGAGAAGGAGCGCCTAGTCTGGCAGGCGTCGCACGACTGGCTGACCGGCTTGTCCAACCGGCGCGCGTTCGAGGCCCGCCTGCAAAGCGAGTTGGACGACACCGCGGCGGGTTCGCTGGGCCTGGTCCTGCTCGATCTCGACCAATTCAAGGACGTCAACGACAGCTGCGGTCATCTCGCCGGCGACCGCCTGCTCTGCCAGATCTCGCGTCTCCTGCAACAGGAACGACGGCCGCATGACCTGGTGGCCCGGCTTGGCGGTGACGAATTCGGCCTAATCCTTCCACAAAGCACGCCGTACGACGCCGTGGATATCGCCGAACGGCTGCGCCGGTCGCTCGAGCTATCCGTCTTCGCGTGGGACGATCGTTGCTTTGCAGTGACCGCCAGCATCGGCGTTGCCTGCATCACCGACGGCAACACCACGCTCGAGGACGCGATGCGGCGCGCGGATGCCGCCTGCTATCGCGCCAAGGAGAACGGACGCAACCGTGTTCAGGTCGACAACGGGACGACGGACGTCGTCGTCGTCACCTCGCGGCACCGCAAGGCCGCCAGCGCGTAGCAGCGCTCCACACTTTATCGTACTGGCACAATCCCGAGCCCTGCGAGATGCGCATCCAGAAACTGATCGACCTGCTGGCGCAGCATCTGCGGCGGCACGGCTACCATGCGTTCTTCGAGGCCGAGCGAGATGATCCCGTGCACGGCGGAAAACAGGGTGCGTGACAGCAGCGCGATCTGCACGTCGTCTGCATTCGGAAGCAGCCGCACCAGGGGTGGATGCATCAGCGCGAAGGCGTCCATCACCATCTGAAGGATGTCATCGGGGTAAGGGCGGTCGTCCTCCATCCGATGTTCGAACAGCGAGCGCAGCAGATTGGCGTGCTCCGCAAAAAATTCGAGGTAGGTCGCGGCCAGCCCGTAGAGCTGGCGAACGGGATCCTCGGCGGGAACCTGGCCCAGCCGCACCGTCAGCTCCTTAACGGTCTCCCGATTCACGGTCAGGATCACCCCGTCGAAGTCGCCGAACTCGTTGTAGACGCTCCCAACCGAGCAGCCTGCGGCGTCCGCAACATCCCGGACTTTCAACGATTTCAGCCCCTTAGTCGCGATAATGCTGCGAGCGATCTCCACGATCTGCTGCCGCCGGCGAGATTTTTTTCGGTCTCGCAACGATTCGTCTTGAACATTGTTCATTTTCAAGGTACTCATTTGAACAATGTTCAAATTAACCTGGAGATCTGCAAAATGCAAACCCTCGCTGTTGATATCGCCTCCACCTTCGTCGATGACGCCACAGCTCTCGTGACCGGATTTGGCCGCGCCTTCCTGCGGTTCGCGACGGCGCCGATCGATCGCATTGCAAATGCCTGCGACATTGCCGGCGTCCTGACCGAGCGCCGCGTGACCTTCCCGATGTGGCGGGCCAACCGCGACCGCGCCCGTCATGAGGGCCGCCGCATTAGCCTGCTCGGCCGCCTCTCGCCCTTTCGCCGCCTTGCCCACCTTACCTGAGGCGCGCACGCCTCCTTGCCGGGGCGTGATAGAGCCGCGACCAGCCATTTGCGAACCAAACGTCGCCACGCGGAGACCAACAGGATCGGAAGGTAAAGGCGCAGAGCAGGCCGGGGCGATCGTTCGTCAACCCGCAAATGCCCGTCGCATCTCCTCGGGTCCCGACGCCCATCCGACAATGAAACAACCTCAGACAGCGTTTCCAAAACAGGACTAGTCATGATCAGGGATTTGATGTCGTCACGCCGCTTCGCGCCGCTGTTCTGGGCGCAATTCTTCTCGGCGCTGAACGACAACGTGCTCAAGAACGCACTCGTCATCATCCTGCTTTACAGTGCCGCGACCGGCCACGGTGATGCGCTGGTGACGGTCGCGGGCGCGGTGTTCATCTTCCCCTATTTCATCCTGTCCGGGCTCGGCGGCCAGCTCGCCGACAAATACGTCAAATCCGTCGTCGCAAGGCGGCTCAAATTCGCCGAGATCTTTGCCGCGGGCTTTGCCGCGGCCGGCTTCTTCCTGCACTCGGTGCCGCTGCTGTTCGCAGCGCTCGCACTGTTCGGCGTCATCGCCGCGCTGTTCGGACCCGTGAAATACGCGATGCTGCCGGACCAGCTCGAGCTCGGCGAGCTCGCGACCGGCAACGCGCTGGTCGAAGGCGCGACCTTCATGGCCATCCTGCTCGGCACCGTTGCCGGTGGCCAGTTCGTGGCCGGCTCCGCGCATATGGGCTGGGTCGCATCGGTCGTGGTCGTGCTGGCCCTGCTGTCCTGGGCCTTCGCCTCCCGCATACCAGCGACGACGCCGTCCGCACCCGATCTGCCGGTCAATCGAAATCCCTGGACCTCGACGCTCGGCCTGTTGAAGACGTTGCACGCCGATCACCGGCTGTGGGACGGCACCGTGATCGTGTCCTGGTTCTGGCTGGTGGGCGCCATCGTGCTCTCGCTGCTACCGGCGCTGGTCAAGGAAGTCATCGGTGGCACCGAGGGCGTGGTGACGTTGTGTCTCGCGATCTTCGCAATCGGCATTGCCGTCGGCTCGCTGTTCGCCGCGAATCTGAGCCACGTTCGCCCGAACCTCGCGCTGGTGCCGATCGGCGCCATCATGATGGGGTTTGCCGGCCTCGACCTCGCTTGGGCGATCGGCGTGACCACCAAGGGCCAGGACATCACAGCGGGCGACTTCGCAACCTCGTTCGCGGGATTGCGCATGCTGGTCGATTTCGTTGCCTTCGCATTCGGCGGCGGGCTGTTCGTCGTGCCGTCCTTCGCCGCCGTCCAGGCCTGGTCCGCCCCCTCCGAGCGCGCCCGCATTATCGCCGCCGGCAACGTGCTGCAGGCCGCCTTCATGGTGGCCGGCTCGCTGTTCGTCGCGCTGTTGCAGGCCGGCGGATTGCACATCGGCTGGATCTTCTTTGGCCTCGGCGTCATCAGCTTCGGCGCAGTCTGGTTCGTGCTGACCAAGTGGGGCAAGGAAGGCGTGCGCGACTTTGGCGGGCTGCTGTTCCGCGCGCTGTTCCGCACCGAGGTCCGCGGGCTGGAGAACCTGCCGCCTGCTGGCACGCGCATGCTGATCGCGCCCAATCATGTCAGCCTGATCGACGGCCCGCTCCTGCACGCCGTGCTGCCGATCGACGCGAGCTTCGCGGTTGATACCGGCATCGCCAAGGCCTGGTGGGCCAAGCCGTTCCTGCGGGTGGTCAAGCACTACACCATGGACCCCACCAAGCCGCTGGCGGCGCGCGACCTCATCAAGCTCGTCGCCGCCGGAGAGCCGGTGGTGATTTTCCCGGAAGGACGCATCACTGTTTCCGGCTCGCTGATGAAGGTCTATGACGGCACCGCGATGATCGCGGACAAGGCCGACGCGGTCGTCGTCCCGATCCGCATCGAAGGCGCCCAACGCTCGCATCTCAGCTATCTCAACGGCCGCCAGATCAAGCGCTCGTGGTTTCCGCGGGTGACCGTCACCATCCTGCCGCCGGTCAAGCTTCCGGTCGATCCGTCGCTCAAGGGCAAGGCGCGCCGCAACGCCGCGGGCGCAGCACTTCAGGACGTGATGATCGACGCCATGGTGAAGAACGCCATGCTCGATCACACCCTGTTCGAGGCGCTCGGACACGCCTATCGCGACCGCGACACCGGCAAGGTCATCGTCGAGGACGCGCTCGGCACCAAGCTGACCTATCGCAAGCTGATCCTTGGCGCGCAGGTCTTGAGCCGGAAGCTGGAGAACGGCACCGCCATCGGTGAAAATGTCGGCGTGCTGCTGCCGAATTCCGCAGGCGTCGCCGTGGTCTTCATGGCGCTGCAAAACATCGGCCGGGTGCCGGCGATGCTCAACTTCTCGGCGGGCCCGGTCAACGTGCTTGCCGCCATGAAAGCCGCGCAGGTCAAAACCGTGCTGACGTCGAAAGCTTTCATCGAGAAGGGCAAGCTCGACAAGCTGATGGCGGCGATCTCCGCGGAAGTCGGCGTCGTCTACCTCGAGGACGTCCGTGCCTCGATCGGCACGGCCGACAAGATCAAGGGCCTGCTCGCCGGTACTACGCCGCGCGTCGTCCGCCAGGCGAGCGATCCGGCCGTCGTGCTGTTCACGTCGGGCTCGGAAGGCACGCCCAAGGGCGTTGTGCTATCCCACCGCAATATCCTTGCCAACGCCGCACAGGCGCTGGCGCGGGTCGATGCCAACGCCAATGATAAGGTGTTCAACGTGCTGCCGGTGTTCCACTCCTTCGGGCTGACCGGTGGAATGATGATGCCGCTGCTCGCGGGCATTCCGATCTACATGTACCCCTCGCCGCTGCACTACCGGATCGTGCCCGAGCTGATCTACCAGACCGGAGCCACGATCCTGTTCGGCACCGACACATTCCTCACGGGCTATGCACGCTCGGCCCATGCCTACGACTTCCGCACCTTGCGCCTGGTGATCGCCGGCGCGGAGGCGGTCAAGGATCGCACCCGGCAGGTCTTCATGGAGCGTTACGGCATCCGCATCCTCGAAGGCTATGGCGTCACCGAGACGGCACCGGTGCTGGCGATGAACACGCCGATGGCCAATCGTCCAGGCACGGTCGGCCGCCTGTCGCCGCTGATGGAAAGCCGCCTCGACCCGGTCCCCGGCATCGAGGAAGGCGGACGCCTGTCGGTGCGCGGACCCAACGTAATGCTCGGATACTTGCGGGCCGAAAATCCCGGCGTGCTCGAACCGCTCGCCGACGGCTGGCACGACACCGGCGACATCGTGGCGATCGACCCGGCCGGCTTCATCACCATCAAGGGTCGCGCCAAGCGCTTTGCCAAGATCGCCGGCGAAATGGTCTCGCTGTCGGCGGTCGAGAACATCGCGACAACGCTGTGGCCGCAGGCCGCATCGGTCGCGGTTTCGATCCCGGATCCGCGCAAGGGCGAGCGTATCGTGCTGCTGACGACGGAAAAGGGTGCCGAGCGCAGTGCCATGCAGGGCCAAGCCAAGGCGATCGGCGCATCCGAGCTGACCGTTCCCGCGGCGATCATGGTGGTGGACAAGGTGCCGCTGCTCGGCACCGGCAAGACCGACTACGTCACCGCAACGACGATGGCTCGCGAGCAGGCGTCTGGACCAGAGCGCGAGGTGGCATAAGAGAGATGCACGAGGCGCCTCAATCAGGCGAGGCGCGGTGCCCCGATCGGCCGCTTCCGCGCCGCCTGAATCTCAAGAACCGGCTTCTCCGCGTCGCTCCTGCGCATAACGCACCAGCGCCGCGAAGCGATAGATGCCGTGCACGAACTTGCCGTAGGGCATGGTGATGAACAGCGCGAACACTGCACCTAAATGGAGTGCCAGCAGCGGTCCCATGGCGGCAGTCTCCCGCAGAATCAGAAGCAGCATGCCGGTGAACCCGGTCAGGAACAGCATGGCGATGAAGCCGACATCCATGCCGTAGCGCTGCTCGTCGAGCAGCGCCGGATCGCGCCGCATCTTGGCGACGAACAGGCCGATCGGCCCGATGATCAGGCCGATGCCGCCGAGCGTGCCGAGAACCACCGGCAGATCCCACCACGGATACGGCGCCTCGCGGCCGAGCAGATAGTGATACAGCGTTGCGACCGAGGTCGCGGCGAAGCAGAGCAGGAAGCCGTAGAAGGTCAGGTGATGGAAAAGCTTGCGCCGGTCGGTCGGCTTGTCATCCTCATTGTAGCAGCCGACGCCGCCACCATGGAGGTAGCGCAGCTCACCAGCGTCGCGCATCGCCTGAAAGATCGAGCCGCCGTCCGCACGGCCGCCGATCGGCGGGCCGATATCCCGCCAGAAGGCACGCACGCTCATCACCAGCGCGAAAATCGCATAAAGGAAGGCGGCGCTGAACAACGCTGCCATCGCGTTGTGCGGCATCAACTTGTAGAACGCGCCGGGGCCAGTGTGCACGCCAAACAGCACGCTGCGGTCGTTTAGGGCAGCGAAGCCGAGTATGAAGGCGGCCATGCTGAGCGCGGCGACGATGCTGATGACGAGACCATTGCGGGCGAAGGCACCGGACAGCGCCTGCGGCCAGGCATAGGTCGCATAGGATTCCGCGCGCGCGATCGCCAGCGTCTGCGGGACGTTGACGTTGAATTCGTGCGGCGGCGAGAACTGGCAGTCGACGTAGCAGGCGCCGCAGCCATGGCAGAGATTGGCGAGATAATTGAGGTCGCCGTCGGAGAAGGCGCGGCGCATCTCCATGGCGGGAAAAACCGCGCAAAGGCCTTCGCAGTAACGGCAGGAATTGCAGACCGTCATCAGGCGGTCGCCTTCATCCAAAATTCTGCTTCCGTGCATGGCTTTACTTCGTCAGGCCTTTGCCCTCGAGCCATTTCTGGATCAGGGCCGCGACCTCGAGATTGTTCTTGTCCATCATCACCATATGCGAATTGCCCTTGATGCCTGTCTGCGGGAGATCGATGATGTCGACGCTGCCGCCGGCCGCCTTGATGGCGTCCGCAAAGGCGATGCCGTTGGCGCGGATCTTGGGCCAGCGCGAATCGCGCTCGATATAGTCGCCGTAGATGATGAGGGTCGGGATGTTCTTCAGCACATCCGCTTTGGCGGGATCGCCGATGCCGGCCGGCTCGATCGCAATCAGCGCCTTGACCTTGTCAGGGCGGGCTTGCGCGACCTTGAAGCCGAAGGTGCCGGCCTGGCTGTGGAACAGAAGCACCGAGGGGCCGACGCGATCGATCTCAGCGATATAGGCGGCGATGGTCGCATCGTCGGTCGTGGTCCAGCGCGGTACGTTCTGCTTGACGAAATTCTCGTAACCCTCGACGGGGAACTGGTTGCCCGGCAACAATTTTCGCTTGGCGGGATCGGGATCGTACGAGTTCGGCCCATCGCCGATGCGGAAACGCTCGAACGGGTTGGCCGTGGTCAGGAAGACCGGCTCGCCTTTGAAGATATCGGGATATTGCGCCCAGCCCGCGCGTCCGCGCTCTACTGCGTCGGAGTTATAGACCCCCCACCCCATGCGTAGAAAATAATTCAGCCAGCCTTCGCGTCCGTCAGGCGTGGTCTCGTAGGTGACGCCGGTCAGTCCGCCGCCATGCCACATCAGCAAAGGATAGGCACCCTTCTCGTTTGCCGGCAGGAAATACTGAACATACATCTGCTCGACCTGATACGTCCCGTTGGGATCAACCTTGGCCGGCACTCCGCCGGGCGCGAACACGACCTCCCTCACCGGCTTGCCCGAGATTTCGACAAGACGGCCACCGACATGGAACGAGCCCATGTCTCGCAGCGTGATCGGCTCGGCCGCGTGGGCGTAGCCGACGGTCAGCAGCGCCGCGATCGAAGCGATGGCAATGCGTGACATGGTTCCTCCCTCGTGTCTGTTCTTCCGCCTAATTCTTCGCGTGGCGCGCCGCTTCCCGTCCTGCGATCCGCCCGAACACGCTGCCGATGGTCATGCCCATGCCGGCGGCATAGCCCTTGCCGAGCACGTTGCCGGCCATGACCTCGCCGGCCGCGAACATGTTGGCCGACGGCTTGCCGTCAGCCATCAGCATGCGCGCTTCCCTGGTCACGCGCGTGCCGAGATAGGTGAAGGTGATGCCGGGCCGCACCGGATAGGCAAGGTAGGGCGGTGTCTCGATCCGCCGTGCCCAATGCGTCTTCGGCGGCGTGATGCCTTCCGTGCGGCAATCGTCCAGAATGGTGTGGTCGAAGGTGCCGGGCTGCACCGCGGCGTTGAATTCGGTGATCGTCTTTTCCAGCGCGGCCGGATCGAGCTCGAGCTTGCCGGCAAGCTCAGCCACCGTCTGCCCTGCGATCGGCGGGAATAGCGTCGGCATGAAGCTCGTGACCACGGTGGAGTCGAAGATGATGTAGGCGATCTGTTCGGGCTGCGCGGCCACCAGCCGGCCCCAGATCGCGTAACGCTTCGGCCAGATGTCCTCACCTTCATCATCGAAGCGCTGCGCGTGCTTGTTGACGACGATGCCAAACACCACAGAATCGTGCCGCGTGATGATGCCGCCGTCGAATTTCGGCGCGCGCGCGTCGATCGCGACCGCATGGCACTGGGTGGGGTCGCCGACCTCCTGCACGCCCTTGGCGAGCAGCATCTTCAGGATCGAGCCGCGGTTATAGGGGGTACCGCGGATCAGGAAATTGTCGGCGGCCTCACCCCAATATTGCTTCAGCCATTCGATGTTGGCCTCGAATCCGCCGGCGGCGGCGACCAGCGACGTCGCGCGGATCTCGGTGTCGCCTTTAATCGGCCGCCTGAGGTGGGCGGCGAGAAACATGCCGTCCTCGATCATGAGGTCGATGACCTCGGCGTCGTATTCGATTTCGACGCCGAGCTTCTCGGCGGTGAGATAAAGTGCGTTCAACATCGCGCGGCCGCCGCCGAGGAAGAATGAGTTGGTGCGGCCGAGGCTCAGCGTGCCGCCGAGCGAGGGCTGCCAGCGCACGCCCTGCTCGACGATCCAGTTCAAGATGTCCTTGGACTCGCGGATCATGTGCCGGGCGAGCACCTCGTCGGTCTGGCCCCCGGTGACGCGCAGGAGATCCTCCCAAAACTCTTCCTCAGTGTAGGGGCCGGTGAGGATTTCGGTCGCCTCGTCATGTGCGCAACGCATGTTGCGGGTGTGGCGCGTGTTGCCGCCGCGATAGAACTTTGGCGCGCCTTCGAGCACCAGCACCGATGCCCCACCGCGTCGCGCGCTGATCGCCGCACACAGCGCCGCGTTGCCGCCGCCGATCACCAGCACATCGTATTTGCTGCTCATGCCGTCTGTCCGATGCGACGAAGTTGGAGACATTCTGCCCGCCGGCGGCCCCGGCCAATCCGGCTGGTCATTGCGCACCTTTGTATACAAAGATATACGAATGTCCGGCAAGCGTTATCCTGCATGGGAAGGATGCGCGTGGCGAGCACGAGGATGCATGGCAAGACGCCCGACAAAAGCAGGCGGCTCGATCGCGCGCGGCGGCGGCGTGGCGCTCGGCGAAGCAGTGTTCCGCTCGCTCTGCGAGGCGCTGCAGGCCGGCAGCTACCGCGCCGGCGACCGCCTGCGCGAGGAAGAGGTCGCCCAGCGGCTGAAGGTCAGCCGCACCCCGGTGCGGGAAGCGCTCGGGCGGCTTGCCGCACGTGGGTTCGTCGAACCTGCCGGCGGCCGCGGCCTGATCGTACGCAACCTCGACATCTCGGAGGTGCTCGAGCTCTACGCCATGCGCGAGATCATGGAGGGCGCCGCCGCCCGACTTGCCGCCGAGCACGCGTCTGCGACCGAGGTCGACGCGCTCAGGGACATCGAGCAGACCTTCGTGGAAGCGTCGGGGACTGATCCCGCCGAGATGGCGCGGCTCAACCGCGCCTTCCACGAGGCGATCTGCCGCGCCGCGCGCAACCGCTATCTCGACAACGCTTCGCGGGAATTGCAGGACTGGATCGCCCTGCTCGGTCCAACCACGTTCACCGTATCCGGTCGCCCGTCGACCAGCCACGGCGAGCACCAGGCCATCATCGACGCCATCGCGGCTCGCGACGGCGGCAAAGCGGAGCAGCTCGCGCGCACACACATCCGCGAAGCGCTGCGCTGTCGGCTGAAGCTGTTGCAAAAACAATAGCAGAGCGCCGCGCTCAGGCGACCAGTTCCGCGACGATCGCCTTCAACACGTCCCGCACATCGCCCGGACTGAGCCGCACCTGCAGTCCGCGCTGACCGCCATTCACGTACACGTAATCATGTGCGAGCGCGCTCTGCTCGATCACGGTGCGCACAAGCTTCCGCTGCCCGAATGGGCTGATGCCGCCAACCTTGTAGCCGGTGAGGCGCTCGGCCTCAGGCGGCTTCATCATCTGCGCCGACTTGCCGCTAACAACAGCGGCGAGCTTCTTCATCGAGACTTCCTGATCGGACGGGACGATCACGCAGACCGGCTTGCCGTCGACCAGCGCCATCAGCGTCTTCAAGACGCGCGCGGGATCCTCGCCGAGTGCGGATGCAGCCTGAAGGCCGATGCTCTCGGCGTCGGGATCGTAGTCGTAGGTGTGGACAGTGAAGGCAACACCGGCGGCCGTGAGCGCGCGTGTGGCTGGGGTGGCTTTGGACATGGACGATGTCTAGCACCGCCGCTGCGAGGAGCGAAGGGACGGCGACACGGGTGGACACATGCACCACAGCCTCAGCGTCGTCCCGGCGAAGGCCGGGACCCATAACCACAGGGAGGAGTTTGGAGAAGACTCGTCGTTCGGTACGCCCACCATCCGCTAACGAGACACCTCGCGGTATGGGTCCCGGCCTTCGCCGGGACGACACCGCAGGCATTGTGTCGCCAAATAACCGGCGAGCGCGCAGCCTACTCCGCCGCGTCGCGCATCTCGGCCCGCTCCGCCCTGGCCGCGCAGAACTTGAACTCCGGGATCTTGCCGAACGGATCGAGCGCCGGGTTGGTCAGGAGATTGGCCGCCGCCTCAGCGTAGCAGAACGGCATGAACACCATGTTCTCGGGCACGTCGCGGTCGGAGCGGACCTTGACCTCGACCGCGCCGCGGCGGGTCTCGAGCCGGATGAAATCGCCCGGCGCGAGCTTCTTCCTGTGCATGTCCTTCGGCGACATGAACGCGACCGCCTCGGGCTCGATCTGGTCGAGCACCTGCGCGCGGCGGGTCATCGAGCCGGTGTGCCAATGCTCGAGCACGCGGCCGGTTGAGAGCACCATCGGATATTCGGTGTCGGGGATCTCGTCCGGCGGGATGACGTGAGCCGGAACGATCTTGCCGCGGCCGCTCGCGGTCGGGAAGCCCGTGGTGAAGATAATCTCGTTGCCGGGCACGTCGGGACCGTCGACGGGATAGGTGACCGCGCCCTCCCGGACCAGCCGTTCCCAGGTGATGTTCTTCAGCGACGGCATCAACTCCGCCATCTCGGTGAAGACCTCGCCGGGACCGGCATAATTCCACGGCAACCCCATGCGCTTGCCGATCTCCTGGATGATCCAGAGATCCTGCCGCGCATCGCCCGGCGGCTTGATCACCTGGCGTGCGAGCTGCACGCGGCGATCGGTGTTGGTGAAGGAGCCTTCCTTTTCGGCAAACGCCGAGGCCGGCAGGATGACGTCGGCGTGGAACGCGGTCTCCGTGACGAAGAGATCCTGCACCACGAGATGGTCGAGCATGGCAAGCGCCTGGCGCGCATGCTGGAGATCGGGGTCGGACATCGCTGGGTTTTCGCCCTCGATATACATGCCCTTGATCTCGCCGGCATGGATCGCGTTCATGATCTCGACCACGGTCAGACCGCGCACGGGATCGAGATCCTGGCCCCACAGCTTCTCGAAGGCGCCGCGCATGTCGTCGCGGCCGACCGGCTGATAATCCGGCAGGAACATCGGGATCAGACCGGCATCGGAAGCGCCCTGCACGTTGTTCTGGCCGCGCAGCGGATGCAGGCCGGTGCCGGGACGCCCGACCTGGCCGGTGATCAACGCCAGCGCAATCAGGCAGCGCGCATTGTCGGTGCCGTGGACATGCTGGCTGATGCCCATGCCCCAGAAGATGATCGACGATTTTGCCCGCGCATAGGTTCGCGCGACCTCGCGCAGGGTCTGCGCCGGGACACCGCAGATCGGCTCCATCTTCTCCGGTGTGAACTCCTTGATCTTCTCCTTGAGCTCCTCGAACCCCTCGGTGTAGCCGGCGATGTACTGATCGTCGGTCAGCCCTTCGGTGATGATCGTGTGGATCATCGCGTTCAGCATGGCGACGTCGGAGCCCGGCTTGAACTGCAGATGCTTGGTCGCATGGCGCGACAGCGTCTGCCGGCGCGGGTCCATGACGAACAGCTTTGCGCCGTACTGCTTGACCGCGTTCTTGATGAAGGTCGCGGCGACTGGATGATTCACGGTCGGATTGGCGCCGATCACGATGATGACCTCGGCGTCCATCGCAGCCGAGAACGGCGCCGACACGGCGCCCGAGCTCAGACCTTCGAACAGCGCCGCGACCGACGAGGCGTGGCACAGACGGGTGCAATGGTCGACGTTGTTGGAGCCGAAGCCGGTGCGCACCAGCTTCTGGAACAGATAGGCCTCCTCGTTGGAGCCCTTCGCCGAACCGAAGCCGGCCAGCGCCTTCACGCCCTTCTCGTCGCGGATCTTGACCAAGCCTTTGGCCGCGATGTCGAGCGCTTCTTCCCAGCTCGCTTCGCGGAAATGCGTGAACGGATTGGCCGGATCGACCTGGTCGTTGGAATCCTTCTTCGCGTTGGGCAGCCGCACCAGCGGCTTGGTCAGGCGATGCGGATGATGGATGTAGTCGAAGCCGAAGCGGCCCTTGACGCAAAGGCGGTTGTGATTGGCGGGGCCGTCACGGCCCTCGGCATAGATCACCTTCTCGTCCTTGACCTCATAAGTCACCTGGCAGCCGACGCCGCAGAACGGGCAGAGCGAGTCCACCTTCTTGTCGGCATAGACGACACGGGTCTGCTTCTCGTCCAGCATTACGGCCGGCATCAGGGCCCCGGTCGGACAGGCCTGCACACATTCGCCGCAGGCGACGCAAGTGGACTCGCCCATGGGATCGTCGAAATCGAACACGATTTTCGAGCCGTGACTACGATAGGCCATGCCGATGACGTCGTTGACCTGGACCTCGCGGCAGGCGCGCACGCACAGGCCGCACTGGATACAGGCGTCAAGATTGACGCGCATGGCCGGATGGCTGGCGTCGGTCGCCCAACGCTCGGCGGCGGGGAAGCGACTCTCGGTGACCCCAGTGGTTTCGGCCCAGTGCCAGAATTTGGAGTCCGGATCGTGCGAGGTCTCGCGCGCCGGCTGGTCGGCGACCAGCAGCTCCATGACCATTTTTTGCGCGGAAACCGCGCGCGCGCTCTCGGTCTTCACCTTCATGCCGACCGATGGCGTGCGCTTGCAGGACGCCGCGAGCACGCGCTCGCCCTCGATCTCGACCATGCAGGCGCGGCAATTGCCGTCGGGGCGATAATCCGGCGCGGGCGAGTAGCACAGATGCGGAATCTCGCGACCCTGGCGTTTTGCGACTTGCCAGATCGTCTCGCCTGCATTGGCCTCGACCTGCTTGCCGTCGAGCTCGAACGTAATCTTCGTCATTCGGCCGCTTCCTTGAACTCGTCAGGGAAATATTTAATCACGGTGGCAAGCGGATTCGATGCCGCCTGTCCGAGCCCGCAGATCGAGGCATCGCGCATCGCCTGGCTCAATTCGTCCAGGAGAGCGCGGTTCCAGACCGGTTGCTGCATCAGCAGCGCGGCCTTCTGGGTTCCGACGCGACACGGCGTGCACTGGCCGCAGCTCTCGTCCTCGAAGAACTTCATCAGGTTCAATGCGGCCGCGCGCACGCTGTCCTTTTGCGACAGGATCACGATCGCGGCAGAGCCGATGAAGCAGCCGTATTTTTCAAGCGTGCCGAAATCGAGCGGGATGTCGTCCATCGCCGCCGGCAGGATGCCGCCGGACGCACCACCCGGGAGGTACGCGTAGAACTGATGGCCATCGGCCATGCCGCCGCAATATTCGTCGATCAACTCGCGCACGGTGATGCCAGCAGGCGCGAGCTTCATGCCGGGATTCTTGACGCGGCCCGAAACCGAGAAGCTGCGCAGGCCGTGCCGCTCATGCCGGCCGTGGCCCTTCCACCAGTCGGCGCCCTTCTCGATGATGTCGCGCACCCACCACAAGGTCTCAATATTGTTGATCAAGGTCGGCAGGCCGAACAGACCGACCTGGAATGGATAAGGCGGCTTGTGCCTGGGTAAGCCGCGCTTGCCCTCGATGCTTTCCAGCAGCGAGGATTCCTCGCCGCAGATATAGGCGCCAGCGCCGCGGCGCATGTGCAGCGTCGGACCGCCCGGCGGCAGCTTCGCGATCTCACGTTCGAGGATTTCGCGCGAGGCCGGATATTCGTCGCGCAGGTAGATGTAGATATCCGAGGCCTGCACCACATGCGCACCGATCAGCATGCCCTCGAGGAAACGGTGCGGATCGCTCTCGAGATAGACGCGATCCTTGAACGTGCCGGGCTCGCCCTCGTCGCCGTTGATCGCCATCAGGCGCGGGCCGGGTTCACCAAGCACCGCGCGCCATTTACGTCCCGTCGGGAAGCCGGCGCCGCCGAGACCGCGCAACGAGGCGTCGTCGAGCGCCTTCAGCAGGTCGTCCGTCGGTAGTTCGCCCGAGCACAGGCGATTGAGCAGCTTGTAGCCGCCGCGGGCGACATAGGCGTCATAGCCGATATATTTGGGCAGATGCGCGTGGGTGTCGCCAGCCTTCGCCGCCGCCATGACATTGGCCACCGTCGCATGGTCAACAAAGTTGTGTCCGACTTCCGCGGCAGGCGCCGTATCGCAGCGGCCGACGCAGGGCGCACGCACCACGCGGATGCCGGGACCCGACGCGTCTTGCAAATCCGCGAGCAGCTTCTCTCCGCCGAGCATCGCGCAGGTCAGCGAATCGCAGACCCGGATCGTCAGCGGCGCGATATCGGGCTCGCCTTCCTTCACCACGTCGAAATGCGCATAGAAGGTCGCGGTCTCGAACACTTCGGCGAAGGCGAGCTTCATCTCGTCGGCGAGCGCGGCGAGATGCGCGGCAGAGATCTGGCGGTACTGATCCTGGATCAGGTGCAGATATTCGATCAACAGGTCGCGACGCCGCGGTCGGTCGCCGAGCAACTGCGCGATCTCATGAGAGGCGGTGGGATCGACCTGCCGTCCCTTGGGTGTGGATTTGGCGCGCTTCCGTCCCTGGCCGGGATGTTCGAACTCGCGAACCTTGTGAACGTCGTCGTTGCTGCTCATGGAGACGTCGCGTTCTCTTCAAATGCGTGATGAGTTTGGACCGGACCGCCAAGGCGATCAGTCTTCATTTCCCGACTCGATCAAACGGAACCACCGGTTCCTGCGTCCCGCCGATCAAGCCAAATTCGACGCAACTCTAATCTGTGGTATGCCAGATGCAAGAGAATTTAGAGCGTCTCTAGAATGATTTAGGAGGCAGGCGGTCGCCCGCCGTGCCCTTTTGCGCAAGCGTCGGATGGAACCCGATCTCAAGTCTTGCTCATGCACTCTTCAATGTAGAACCAGCGATCGTCGCCGGCGAGGCCCTTGGACTTCACGTCGGCGCGGCAGGCTTTCAGCTTCGGCTTGTTGGTTGCCCATTTCGCCTTCATGTCTTTCAGCTTCTGCATGGTGAGCTTCATCTTGCCAGGTTTGGCTTGCGTCGCTGCAGCAGGCGCCGCCGGCGGCGTCGCCGTCTGCGCGGATGCGGCATGAAGGCCAGCGACGAGCAACACGGCCGCGAGGCAAATTCGAAGGCAAATTCGGGTGCGAATCATTTCAATCCCCCAAGTCCCATTTCTGATGATGTCCGAAAGGCCAACGAAGCGGGACGCCTGATGAGCATCCCGCTTCTGTCTCGACGACGGTCAGAAGATCTTGACCGCGCTCTCCAATGTCTTCCAAACACCCCAAAGCAGGGGGACGCCGACGAACGCCCAGAACAGCGCCGCCTTGGCGTCAAGCCCGCCAAATCCGATGCCGTAGGAGCCGTGCGGCCCCGCGGCGGCGGCGCTGGCGCTTGCAGCCTGCAACTTGGCGACATCGGCGTCCTTCATGTGCCACTTCGAATCGACCGGCTTGATCAGATAGTTGCAGATCAAGCCCGCAATCAGCATCGCACAGAGGATGTACATAGTCGTGTTGTAGAGCTGATCGCGCGGCACGCCTGCCGCGAGCTGGAACTCGCGGATGTAGTTGACGACGACGGGACCGATGATGCCTGCGGTGGACCACGCCGTCAGCAGCCGGCCATGGATGGCGCCGACGAACTGGGTTCCGAACATGTCGGCGAGGTAAGCCGGCACGGTGGCGAAGCCGCCGCCATACATCGATAGGATGATGCCGAAGCCAAGCACGAACAGGAGCTTCGAACCCATCGCCGCAAAGGTCGGCGCCAGCGCGTAGAGCACGATGCCCAGGATGAAGAACGTATAGTAGGTGTTCTTGCGCCCGATCTTGTCCGACAGCGATGCCCAGAAGAAGCGGCCGCCGATGTTGAACAGCGACAGCAATCCGGCGAAGCCCGCGGCGATCGCGGCGATCTGCGCCTTCTGCCCCGCATCGAGCGCGTTGAAGCCCACCTCCGGCAGGCCGATCAGCTTGCCGGCGAAGATCTCCTGCAGCATCGGCGATGCCATGCCGATCACACCGATGCCGGCCGACACGTTCAGGCACAGCACCCACCAGATCAGCCAGAATTGCGGCGTCTTGTGCGCATCGTTGAGATGGACGTTGGCCTTCGAGATCATCGCGTTGGCCTTCGACGGCGCGGTCCAGCCCTCGGGCTGCCAGCCGGGCGGCGGCAAGCGATAGCGGAACGCGCCGATCATCATGAACACGAAGTAGATGACGCCCATCGTGACGAAGGTCTCCCAGACGCCGACCGAGGTCGGGGTCTTGAAGTAGTTCATCAAGAGGTTAGCCAGCGGCGCGCCGATCATGGCGCCGCCGCCGAAACCCATGATGGCCATGCCGGTCGCCATGCCGCGACGGTCCGGGAACCACTTCACGAGCGTCGAGACCGGCGAGATATAGCCAAGACCGAGACCGATGCCGCCGATCACGCCCGAACCCAGCCACAACAGCCAGAGCTGATGGGTGTAAACCCCGATCGCACCGAGGAAGAGGCCGCCGCACCAGCACAAGGCCGAGACGAAGCCGGCCTTGCGCGGGCCTACGCGCTCCAGCCAGCCACCCCAGACCGCAGCCGCGATACCGAGCAGCACGAAAAAGAGCGTGTACATCCACCCCATGCTGGCGACCTTCCAGTCGCAGCTGGTCGTGAACAGCTCCTGAAACAGTGACATGTCCGCGCACGCCTTCGGCGCGGTAACTCCGATCGCGCGCGACAGCGGCAACCAGAACACCGAGAAGCCGTAGGCCATGCCGATACAGAGATGGATGCACAGCGCAGCCGGCGGCACCAGCCAGCGATTGAACCCGGCGGTCGCGATGGTCCGCTCGCGATCCAGAAAACCTGCGCCGGCACCCGAAAGTGTTCCAGCGCTCTCGATGGTAGACATGCATTCCTCCCCTAAAGCCGCCCTTCTGAACGGCCTGCCACGACGGTCCTGTTCCTCAGCCTGCAGCGCAGCCTTTGTCCCTGCTGCTCCGCACAATGATCGACGCGCGCCAGGATCGTCACGCGCATCCGAGACGTTAAACCCCTAACCGTGGGGACTATGCCCGACGCCACGGCCGGGCTTCTTTCGACGGCCCATTTGCTCCGCATATCGCAGGCACGACTCGACCTCCGCGTCTCGGCGGAGGACGGTCAATTGGGGCAGAAGTGATGATCGATGTCGATAGACAAAAGGTAGGTATCAACCGAGTGACCGCGAGCTAAGTGGGCGGCGCACCATTGATATTTTCTATCGATCGATCGGCCTTCTCAATCAAGAACACGATGCGCGCGTCGTTGCGCTCGGTGATCTCCACCGTGTCGCCGGTCTCCCGGATCAGGTTCGGAATGTCAATCACCGACAGCGGATCGGTGCAGTACACTTCGAGCTGATCCCCCGGATGCAACGGCTTCAGCGCTTTGCGCGTCTTCAGGGCGGGCAGCGGGCATTTCAGTCCGGTGAGATCGAGCGTCGTTCTGGTCATCGGCGCAACATGGCGGGAGCGACCGATGGCGTCAACGCCGAGCCAGCACCAGCATCACGTTCAGACTCAGAGCAAATCGGCATAGGACAGGAAACCCACGCTCTGCCCCGGCTCGACACGCGTGACCTCCTCATCGAGCTCGATGAGGCCGTCGGTGTCGACCAGAGAGGACAACAGCCCAGCCCCCTCGCGTGGAAACTTGATTGCCTCGAGTGCGCCGTCCTGCGTGCGCCGCAAGGAGGCGCGAACATATTCGCGTCGGCCCGCCTTCTTCTTGTAGGTGAATGCCGCACGCACCGGGATCGGCAACAGCGGCGCCGGCAGGCTGCCCGCAAGGGCCAGCACCGTCGGCCGCACCACATGCACAAAGGTGACGAAACTCGCGACGGGATTGCCCGGCAATCCGATCAGCGGCGTGCCCGCAATGATGCCCATCGCCACGGGCCGTCCCGGCTTGATCGCCATCCGCCACAACACCAGCGAGCCGATGCTTTCGACCGCGGCCTTGACGTGGTCCTCCTCTCCGGTCGAGACGCCGCCGGTGGTGAGGATCAGATCGTGCGTGCCTGCGACTTGCTTGAGGCCATTCGCAAGCGAGGTACGTTCGTCGCGCAAAATGCCGAGATCGCTGACCTCGCAGCCGAGCCGGCGCAGCATCGCCATCAGCATGAAGCGGTTGGAATCGAACAGCTGCGAGGCCGCGCGCGGCTCGCCGGGCGAGGTCAATTCGTCACCGGTCGAGAACACCGCGACACGGATGCGCCTGACGACGTCGAGCCCGACCAGGCCGAACGCCGCCGCGAGCGCGACATGTTGCGGCAGCAAGCGCTGGCCTGCGCGCAGCGCGATGTGGCCCTGGGGGATGTCCTCTCCCGCAGGGCGGACATTCGCGCCCGGCTTCAGCCCCGGCGGCAGCACGATTCGGCCGGCATCGTCTACGCGCACGTCTTCCTGCATGAAGACGGTTTCGGCATCCGGCGGCATCGGCGCGCCGGTGAAGATGCGCGCAGTGTGGTCGGCCTTGATCGGCGCCAGTGCCAGACCGCCGGCCTGGATGCGGCCGTCGAGCGGGAGTGCCCGCTCGGCGCTGTCCGGAAGATCGGCGTTGCGCACGGCGTAGCCGTCAACAGCGGAATTGGTGAAGGGGGGCAACGGCAGCGGCGCCGCGATATCGCGGGCCAGCACCCGCCCATCAGCATCGATGAGTGTCACGGTTTCGAGATCGACAATCGCGTTGACGCGCGTCGTGATCAGGCCAACGGCTTCGGCGACCGACATCATCGGTCCGCCGAAGGCAAAACAATCGTCCGACAATTGCGCCATGGTGCCTCGTCAGCGCATCGCAGCGCTTTTCGCGACCGCTTCCTCGACCGGCATCGCCGCGCGCAGCAGCAATTCCGCGGCGGCGGCGATATCGTCGAGATGGACGGTCGGCAGTCGTGTTTCAATGGCGACATCGGCCGCGATCCCGTAAATTCCGGGATCATCGCGAAACAGCAACGGTTTGTCGTTGGCCGCGCGATGCACCTCGATCTTGCGATGCGGCTCGCGCTTGAAACCCTCGATCACGACGAGGTCGACGGCTGACAATTTGCTCAACAGTTCCGGCAGTCGCGGCTCCGCCGCCCCGCGCAATTCGTGCATCAGCGCCCAGCGATTTGACGAAGCAACCAGCACCTCGGCCGCGCCGGCCTCACGATGGCGCCAGGAGTCCTTGCCGGGAACGTCGACGTCGAACTGGTGATGCGCATGCTTGATGACCGAGACGCGCAAGCCAAGCGCATTGAAATGCGGGATCAGCCGCGTCAACAGCGTGGTCTTGCCCGCACCGCTCCAGCCCGCAAGGCCGATGACTTTCATTCCAGCTCCGTCTCCGCGAGCGACCAGGTCCCTGATGGAACCACTCTCTCCTCCGTCATTGCGAGCGCAGCGAAGCATCTAGGAATGGATCCACAGCGGCAGCCCGGATTGCTTCGCTTCGCTCGCAATGACGAAAAGGCGGCATTTCGTTCTCTCGCTAGCATGCTTATATCGGCTTGACCCGAATGTCATGCTAACGTCGCGGCCATGATGAAGATCGACAAAGCCCCAGTGCCCCTGATCGTCCCTGATACCGACGACCCGCGCCTCACCGAAAGCGTGACCGGGACCGACCAGTCCGGCGCCAGAATCGAGATCAAGGTGCCGGTGGAGCGGCCACTGACGCTCTATCTGAATTCGCAGGAGATCGTCACCATGATGACGATCGGCGACTATCCGGAATATCTGGCGCTGGGCTATTTGCTCAACCAGAACATGCTGAAGTATAATGACGCGGTCACCGAGGTCGAATACGACGACGACCTCCAGGTCGTGGTGGTGCGCACCGAGCATAACACCAATTTCGAAGCCAAGCTGAAGAAGCGAACGCAGACTTCGGGCTGCGCGCAGGGCACCGCCTTCGGCGATCTGCTGGAGGCGGTCGAGAGCGTGGCGTTGCCGAAGGCGGAGCTGCGTACGTCCTGGCTCTACCAGATGACTCAGACCATCAACACCATGCCCTCGCTCTATCTGGAAGCCGGTGCGATCCACGGCTGCGTGCTGTGCAGGGAGGGGGAGCCGCTCTGCTACACCGAGGATGTCGGCCGTCACAACGCCGTCGACAAGATCGCGGGCTGGATGTACCGCCACGGCGTCGATGCATCCGACAAGATCCTCTATACCACGGGACGGCTCACCTCTGAGATGGTGATCAAGACGGTCCGCATGGGAATTCCGATCCTGGTGTCGCGCTCCGGCTTCACCGCCTGGGGCGTCGATCTCGCCCGGCAGGTGGGCTTGACGCTGGTCGGCCGCGCGCGCGGCAAACGCTTCATCGCGTTGTCGGGGGAAGAGCGCATCGTCTACGACCAGAACCTCGCTTACGTCGAGGAGGAAGCGGCCAAGCACAAGCGCAAGGGTGAAGGTGGTGACGATTAGCTTTCCGACCACGCAAGGCGTGCTGCTCGCCGGTGGCCTCGCGCGGCGCATGGGCGGCGGCGACAAGCCGATGCGCACCATTGGCGGCCGCACCATTCTGGAACGCGTGATCGCGCGCCTATCACCCCAATGCAGCGGGCTGATCCTCAATGCCAACGGCGATCCCGCCCGCTTCGCCACTTTCGGTTTGCAGGTCGTCGCCGACGACGTGCCCGGCTTTCCCGGTCCGCTCGCCGGCATCCTTGCCGCGCTCGACTGGACCGCGGCGAACCGGCCTGAGGTGGAATGGGTGCTCAGTGCCGCCGGCGACTGTCCATTCCTGCCGCGCGATCTGGTCGCGCGCTTGCATGACGAATGCATCGCGGCGAATGCCGAGCTCGCCGTTGCGGCGTCGGGCGGCCAGTCGCATCCGGTGATAGGCTTGTGGCGCGTTGGCTTGCGAGACGAACTGCGTCACGCGCTGGTGGTCGAGGATCTCCGCAAGATCGACCGCTGGACCGCGCGTTATCCGCTCGCGACCGTGACGTGGCCGACCGAACCGCTCGATCCGTTCTTCAATGCCAATACGGTCGAGGATATCGCGGAAGCCGAGCGGCTCGCCGCACTGGATGCGGCGTCCTAACCAAGCTCTACGCCGGCCGGAATCCGGCCCGCTCCAGCGCGGCACGCGCTTCGTCCGAGCCGAGCGCATCGAGAAAGGCCCGCACCGCCGGACGCTGCTTCCGCGCCGTCACCAACGCGAAGTCATAATGCTCCTCCGCGAGCGGAATGAAACCGAGGCCGACCGCCTTGGCGACCGGCGCAATGGTCATGCCCCAGTCGGCGCGATGCTGCGCGACCGCCGCGGCCACCGCGTTGTGCGAGCGTGGCTGGTTCCAGTAGCCTTCCGGGCGCGCACCACCGAGCAACCGGTCGATCAGGATGCGCGTGCCGGCGCCTTGGTTGCGGTTGACCATGATGCAGGAGGGATCAGCGAGCGCCGCGACGACGGCGTCCTTCGCGCTGTGGCCTTCGAAACGCTTGTCGCCCTTGCGGAACACGATGCCCTGCATCCGTCGCCAGCCCGGCACGAGTTCGAGACCTTCGACGAGGTAAGGCGCATTGTAGGTCTCGCTCTTGTCGTCGAACAGATGGATCGGCGCCAGATCGCATTCGCCGCGCCGCGCCGCCGCAAGTCCGCCGAGACTGCCGACCGCGATCGAACGCACGGTCAGCCCGGCATGCGCGAGTTGCGCCGTGACGAGATCGAGGCCGGTGCAATGACTGCCGACGATGACGAGATCGGGCACTCGCACATGCGGCGTGAACAGCGTCACCTCGGCTTCGGTCCCGGCCGGCATCTGGTCGGCGAGTGCGTCGATGCGCAGAAAACCGTCGGCCTGCGCGAACGACGTGATCGCACCGGACCCCTTGCCGGAGGGATAAGCGATCAAGCCGTCCTTGCCTTCGACCAGCGAGACCATGACGAATTCGGTGCGGCCGAGCTCGGAAGCAATGCGCACCGGCACGGTCGCGTTCACCTTGGCATCGGAGCGCGGCGGCAGTCCGGCCATTTTGCGCAACACCGGCACGATCATGTCGTGAAAGGTGAACATCGCCGAGGTCGGAAAACCGGGAAGGATCACCACCGGCTTGCCGTCGCACACCGCAAGACACAGCGGCTTGCCGGGCTTGAGCGCAATGCCATGCGCGATGATGCCGGGCTGGCCGAGCCGGCCGATGATGCGATGAGACAGATCGCCGGCGCCTTTCGACGTGCCGCCGGAGAGCACTAGCATGTCGGCGTCCGCCAGCGCACGCCGCATGGCGGCTTCGAGCTGAGCTTCGTCGTCGGGAATGGCGCCGAGGAAAACCGCCTCTCCGCCGTTCTCGTCGATCGCAGCAGTGACGATCGCGCCGTTGGTATCGTAAATCGCAGCAGGCGCGAGCACCTCGCCGGGCTGAACCAGTTCGTCGCCGGTGGAGATCACGGCCACACGAGGTTTGCGCACGACGCTCACCTCGGCAAGACCGCAAGCCGCCAGCATGCCCACCTCGCGCGAGCCCACGATCGTGCCGGCGCGCAGCAGCGCCTCGCCGCGCGCGATATCGGATCCTGCGTAGGATATGAATTGCCCGGGCGAGGCGGCGCGACGGACGTCGATGGTGGCCGATCCCGCCGGCTGGGTATGCTCGACCATGACCACGGCATCGGCACCGCGCGGCAGCGGACCGCCGGTGGCAATCGGCGTTGCCGTTCCCGCCGCCACCTGCAGCGCGGGTACGGTGCCGCAGTGAATAGTCTCGCCATTCAGCGCGAGGCGAACTTGCGCACCTTCGCCGGCTGTCGCAAGGTCCGCTGAGCGCACCGCGAAGCCGTCGACGTTGGAACGGTCGAACGGTGGCACGTCGATTGGCGCAGTGATGTCTTCAGCAAGCGACGCGCCGAGCGCTGCTGCGAGCTTGCGTCTTTCGCTTGAGATCGCGCGAGGGAACAGCGCAGCCTCGAAGCGTGCCTGGGCCTCCTCGCGGGAAAGGATTTTCAGGAACTGTTCCTGTTCGAGTGCGCTGCGGACTTGCGATTGCGGGATCATGGTCATGCTAAACCCATATCATTCCCGCATCAGATAGGCATCGACCGGCGCGCCCGCTGCAAATCCCTCGTGGCCGGCGGGAACAAGCAGCCATGCATCAGCACGGGCCATTGCCTGGAGCGGCCATTCTCCTACCGCAAGCGGCACCCACGCATGATGTTCCTCGGCCAGCAGGACCATTTCGGCGATGCCGACGCTGGATGCAATTTTTCGCGCGAGCGGCAAGACTATCTGTCGGCGCGGCTGCCGCGCCGACAGAAGGTCGACGAGCGGCAGCACGAGCGCGAGCCAGACCGCGAGCGCATGGTCCGGCGATCCGGGCAAGCCGACGACAGGAATGGTTCCCAGCCGCCCGATCGCGGCGGTGCGTCCGGGCTGGAGCGCAAGACCATGGGCGATCACGTCACCACCCTGGGCCAGCGCCGTGACCGCGGCATCCTTGCGACCGACGCCGCTGCCGCCGATCGTCAGCAGGAGATCGCAGGTAGGCGTCCCCAACGTCTCCGCGATCGATCCCGCGTCTCGCGCGCCGGCCTCGCTCGTCTGCACATCCAGTCCAGCGGCGCGAGCAATGTCCGCGATCAAATGCATGGTCAGCGTTGCACCTGATACATTGACAATGCGCAGCCGCGGACGGCGCACGCTCAGCCGGTCCAGCCCGGCGGCGCGCGCGAGCAAAAGAGCGGCAGGACCGACCGGATACCCCTCTGCGGCGGCAGGCGTTCGTCCGTCGATGTCGCTTCCTGCGCGCCTGACGCCCTGCCCCGGCACGCCCTCCGCCAACACCTGGGCGAGCGGACCAGACACCTCGACTGCGTCAGCATCGAGCACACAGTCGCATCCCGCCGGCATCGCGTCGCCGGCATCGGCCCAGGCGGGCGCTGTCGGCAGCGGCAGCGGTGAATAGGAGGACGCGCCGACCAGATCATTGGCGCATAACGCCCAGCCGTCCGCGGCAGCGACGTCACAGGATGGTCGAGGCGCGAGCAGCGGATTGCCCGCGGCGATGCAGCCGGCCGCTTCGCTCAGCGGCAACTCCACCGGCGCGAGCGGATCAAGCCCCTTCAGCAACGCGGCGAGCGCGGCGTCGAGTGGCGTCAGCGATGGCGGCAGGCGCTGGGTCATGCGCCATGATGGACCATGCATCGCCCGGTTTGGCAACCGCTGGCGACACGAACGTCAGCCGCCCGATTTGTCCGCATTGGGGAAGAACAGCTGTTGTCCGTCGACCTTGTATCCGGCGATCGCCGCCTGCCCGTCCGGCGAGATCAGCCAGTCGACGAAGTCTTGCCCCAATTCCTTCTTGACGTTCGGAGACTTCGCGGGGTTCACCAGCATCACGCCGTACTGATTGAGCAGCCGCTTGTCGCCTTCGACGACGATGTCGAGATCGCCGCGATCCCGAAAAGCGATCCAGCTGCCACGGTCGGACAGCACATAGGCGTTCGCCGTGCGCGCTGCATCAAGGGCTGAGGCCATGTCCTGCTTGGCTTCGCGATACCATGCGCCCTTGGTACGGGCGATGTCGATGCCGGCGACGATCCAGAGCGCGAGCTCCGCGGCATGCGTGCCCGAGCGGTCGCCGCGCGTCACGAACGGCGCGCCCTTGCCCTCGATCGCCTTCAGCGCGGTCGCGATGTCCTTGCCCTTCACGCCGGCGGGATCGCTCTTCGGCCCGATCAGCACATAGTCGTTGTACATCACGTCAAAGCGCTTCACCGCAAAACCGTCGGCAACGAATTTCTCCTCCTGCGGCCGTGCATGCATCAGCACGACGTCGACTTCGCCCCTTCGTGCCCCCTCGAGCACCTCGTCGGCGCGCCGCGCGATCACCGTCACCTCGATGCCGGTCTTCTCACGGAAGATCGGCAGCAGATGGTCGAGCAGGCCGGACTCCTGCGTCGCTGTGGTCGTGGCGAGCACGATCGCGCGGTCCTCCGCGGATGACGCTGCAACGCCGGCGACGAGGCCGCAGAGAAGCGCGAGTGCAACGGAGAGGCGGCGGACGGCCATGATCGGGTTCCCACTGGCTATGACGCGATCATGATGCTGATGGATTGCGCCGCACTCGTGACGCGTTTGCACATTGCGCCCGCAGCGTCGGGAAATTCCGGCAATGCGCCGCGCGCGAAGACCGCAAGATCCGCACCACGCGAGCAATTCAGGATCGTTCACCAAGGCAGAGATCGCGCGTGGGGATGTGTTGCAAAGCAGCGAGATGATCGGGCATGGTCGTGGCGGACAAAACTTGAAATGCAGAATTCCACCTGCGTCGAACGTCAAAAAGAAGCAAGAATTTGCATAGGAATGCAGGATGGAATTCCTGACGACCAGCGAAGCCGCCGACTATCTTCGGCTCGGCGAACGCAAGCTTTACGAACTCGTCACCACCGGTGCGATCCCCTGCACCAAGGTGACCGGAAAATGGCTCTTCCCGCGGCACGAACTCGACCTCTGGGTGCTGTCCGGACTGGCGCGCCCGGCCGGCATGCTGATCGCGGAGCCGCCGCCGGTCGTCGGCGGCAGCCAGGACGAGCTTCTGGATTGGAGTCTGCGCGAATCCGGCTCGGGCCTGGGCTCGATGAGCGAGGGCAGCGCACGCGGGCTCGAGCGCTTACAGCGCGACGAGGTGATGGCCGTGGCAATGCACTTCCACAGCGTCGACGCCGACGGCAATCTTGCCGCCGAGGCCAATGCGACGGTCCTGCGAGACGCTCCGGACCTGCATGATGCATTGCTGGTCGCGTTCGCGCGCCGCGAGCAGGGTCTCGTGCTGCCGCCGGGCAATCCCAAGCGGCTGCGCGGCCTTTCCGACGTGCTCGCGCTCGGGGCCAGGATGGCGATGCGACAGCAGGGCACGGGCGCGCAGATGCTGCTCGATGTGCTGCTGAAGCGCGCCGGCGCCTCGACGCGCGATTTGCGCCGGATCGAGATGCCGGCCCTGACCGGGCCGGATCTCGCCGAGATCGTTCGCGCGGGACAGGCCGATTGCGGCATCGCGACGCGTGCGTCCGCGCGCTCGGCCGGCCTCGATTTCGTGCCGCTGGTCTGGGAGAACTTCGACCTCGCGATGCGGCAGCGCAGCTATTTCCGCCCCGCTATGCAGGGCCTGATCCGGTTCCTCGGCGAAAAGCGGTTGCTCCAGCGCGCCGAGGAGCTGACCGGCTACGATCCCTCCCCGGCCGGACAAATCCGCTTCGCCGCCTGACGTTGACGCCCGCCCCCAAATAGTTGCAAAAGAAACCAATTCAGCCGGGCCATACCCGGGGTACACCGGCCAACGCGCCGGATCAGGGGAGGACAAATATGAAGCCAACGAGATTTGGACTGCCGGTCGCTGCCGGCTTTGCAGCGACGTTCCTGGCGGCGACGCTGCTGCCGGGCGCCGCAATGGCGCAGGTGTCCGACGACGTCGTCAAGATCGGCGTGCTCACCGACATGAACGGTCCGGCCTCGGCGCCGACCGGCCAGGGTTCGGTGACGGCGGCGCAGATGGCGATCGACGATTTCGGCGGCACCGTGCTCGGCAAGCCGATCAGCATCGTCGTCGGCGACCACCAGCTCAAGGCCGATATCGGCGGCGCGATTGCGCGGCGCTGGTACGACGTCGACCAGGTCGATCTGATCGTCGACGTGCCGGTCTCCGCGGTCGGGCTCGCGGTGCAGAACATGGCCAACGAGAAGAAGCGGCTGTTCATCACCCACTCCACCGGCACCGCGGATTTCCACGGCAAGTTCTGCTCGCCTTATGCGATCCAGTGGGTGTTCGACACCCGCGCGCTCGCGGTCGGCACCGCGGACGCGGTGGTCAAGCGCGGCGGCGACAGCTGGTTCTTCATCACCGACGATTATGCCTTCGGCCATTCGCTGGAGCGCGACGCCTCGGCGGTCGTGACCGCCAATGGCGGCAAGGTGCTGGGCTCGGTGAAGCCGCCGCTGGCGACGCCCGACCTCTCCTCCTTCGTGCTGCAAGCGCAGGCCTCCAAGGCCAAGATCATCGGCATTGCGGCGGGTCCGCCGAACAACATGAACGAGATCAAGACCGGCTCCGAATTCGGCGTGTTCAAGGGCGGCCAGCAGATGGCGGCGCTGCTGGCGCTGATCACCGACATCCACGGCCTCGGCCTGCAGGCAGCCCAAGGGCTGTTGCTGACGACATCGTTCTATTGGGACCTGGACGACAAGACCCGCGAATGGTCGAAGCGCTACTTCGCCAAGATGAACAAGATGCCGTCGATGTGGCAGGCCGGCGTCTATTCGAGCGTGATGCACTATCTCAACGCCATCAAGGACACCGGCACCGACGATCCGCTCAAGGTGGCCGCCAAGATGCGGGAAAAGCCGATCGAGGATTTCTTCGCCCGCAATGGCCGCTTACGCGAAGACAATCTGATGGTGCACGATCTGTGGCTGGTGCAGGTGAAGACGCCGGAGGAAAGCAAATATCCGTGGGACTATTACAAGATCCTCACCACGATCTCGGGCGACAAGGCGTTCGGTCCGCCGGACCCGGCGTGCGCGATGGTGAAGAAGTGAGGGTGTAGCGACGCCGCGCTGACGGTGCACCCTCTCCCCTTGCGGGAGAGGGTGGATTCGCGAAGCGAAGCCGGGTGAGGGGTCGTCTCCGCGAGTCCAACTCGCTGTTGAGTTCGCGGAGAGATACCCCTCATCCGGCGCTTCGCGCCACCTTCTCCCACAGGGGGAGAAGGAAGGAAGCGCGCTACTTCACCACCCCGATCTCGCGAAAGTACTTGATCACGCCGGGATGGATCAGCTCGGGCTTCGGCGCGGCGGCGACGGTGTTCGCGGCCGTAGTCTCGCAGGCTTGCGCGAGCTGCTTGCAGAAGGTCGGCTCGACACCGTGAAGCGTCTTCGCCAGGCGATAGGCGACATCGTCAGGCAAATCTTCGCGTGTCAGCACAAAGCTCCAGGAGCCGAGCGAGGCGATCGGCTCGGACTGGTTCGGGTAGCTGCCGGCCGGCACGGTGAGCGGCTTCAGGAAGGCATGCTTGGCGCGGATGCGCGCGATCTCCTCGGCACTGGGCGCGATGAAGCGCGCGCCTGATACGCTAGAGGCCACCGCCGCGAAACCGGGCCAGCCGATGCCGGCGCCCCAGAGTGCTGCGACGCGGCCATCCTCGACCATCGCGGGGCCGTCGCCGGCGCGGTCGAGATAGATCGCCTTGAAGTCCTCGTCCTGCTTCAACCCGAGACCATCGAGCACGTAGCGCGCCAGGATCGGCAGGCCCGAGCCCTTGGCGCCGAATGCGACGGGCTGACCGACGAGATCGCGAATCGCCTTGTAGGGACTATCGGCGCGCACCACGAACATGCCGGGGTTGGAATAAATCGCCGTGAGAATCTTCAGCGCGACCTTCGCGCGGCCGATGCCGGCGAAGGCTTCATAGGCCGGCTCGCCCGCGACCAGGGCGAGATCGAGCGCGACCTTCTCCAAGAGCGGAATGTTCTCGTTGCTGCCCTTGGTGTTGCGCGGGGCGATGATCACTTGCGGATCGGCCGCGTTCATCACTTGCGCAAAGGCGTTGCCATAGAGCGGAAAACCGCCGCCGGGCGTCGCAGTGCCCAAGCTGATCGTCAGGCTGGGTGTGTTGGTCGGAATGGCGTTGGCTCCGGTTTGAGCGGCGGCGGGGCTTGAAAGCAGCGCCGCGCCGAGCAGGAAAACAAAAGCGAATCTCATGGTCGGTCCCGGCGGGGGCGCGTCAACATCGACTTGCGGGATGTAGGCAGCGCCCCGATTTTGTGAAAGCATGCAGCCCAACGACAATAGAACAATGGGAGACGTCATGTTGCGAATTTTGCGTAACAGTGTTTGCGGGCTGGTTTTCCTTTCAACGCTGTTGGGCGCCGCACCTCCCGCCTCCGCCGCTTATCCCGACCGTCCCGTGCACTGGATCATCGGCTTCTCCGCCGGCGGCCCGGTCGATATCGTGGCGCGGATCATGGCGCAGTGGCTGACCGACCGCCTCGGCCAGCAGTTCATCGTCGAGAACCGCACCGGCTCGGGCGGCAACATCGCGGCCGCTGCCGCGATCACCTCGCCGCCGGACGGCTACACGCTGCTGTTCGTCGCGCCCAACAACGCGATCTCGACCTCGCTCTACAAGAAGCTGCCGTTCGACTTCCTGCGCGACACCGTGCCGGTCGCGAGCATCATGCAGCTCACCAACATGCTGGTGGTCTCCAACGCGTTCCCGGCGAAGACGGTTCAGGAGTTCATCGACTACTGCAAGGCCAATCCCGGCAAAATCTCCTTTGCCTCGTCCGGCAACGGCACCTCGGTGCACATGTCGGCGGAGCTGTTCAAGGTGATGTCCAAGTGCGACATGGTGCACGTGCCCTATCGGGGATCTGCGATCGCGTTCCCCGACATCATCTCCAACAAGGTGCAGCTGATCTTCGACAACCTGCCCTCCGCGATGGAGCAGGCCAAGGGCGGCAATGTCCGCGCGCTCGGCGTCACCTCGCCGCAGCGCTGGCCGAGCGTGCCCGATGTGCCCGCGATCGCCGAGACGTTGCCCGGCTTCGAATCGGTCGGCTTCTACGGCATCTCCGCGCCGAAGGGCACGCCGCAGGACGTGATCGAGATCCTTAACAAGGCCGTCAACGAGGCGCTGAAGGACCCGAAGCTGGTCGCGCGCCTCACCGAGACCGGCGGCATCCCCAAGCCGATGACGCCGGCCGAGTTCGGCAAGCTGGTCACCGACGAGACCGAGAAGTGGCGCAAGGTGGTGGAGTTCGCCGGCGTGTCGGTGGACTAGCGCCTGCGGAACTGCCGCGCGCCGGCAGCGCGCCAACGCGACATCGGAGGGGATCGGAAGCCCCCTCCCAACAAAATGTGCGAAAACAACCCCATGCACAGTAGAAAGATCAAGGGATCACAAGAGGTTACGGATCGAGAACCGAGCCCCCTGGCGCGATTGCCAGAGGGCGGGGGCGAAGACTCGGCGAGGTGGGCTTGCGCCGTCGGGCAAAACAGGACTATAAGGGCATCATCGCCAATTTCGGTTATTCAAAAATATCAGGCCTTGCTGCGCCGGCGCTCCCATCCGCCAGAGCCAGCATTGCACCCCCGCCTCCGTCCCTGTAAACGAACCGCGCACCGTTGCCGGCCGCGCAGTCCCGCGAGCCGTCTCGCGGCGGGGCCTGTAGCTCAATGGTTAGAGCCGGCCGCTCATAACGGTCTGGTTGCAGGTTCGAGTCCTGCCGGGCCCACCAATGAAAGCACTTTTTATCGGTTCGCAGCGGACTTGACTCGGATTCGCAAGATCTGACTCTTGCGCCTCAACTAGCGGAGCCCGTCGCTGAATTCGTAGGGTCCCGAGGGGAATGAGCCTGATTTTTCAAATCTGCCGGGACGATGAACCAAATGGGCCGGTAATCGGTCACTCTTTCCAAAAGAATACCTTCACAGCAGTTGGCTCGATGTCCACGTCGGGTATTCCTCGCGTGCCGCAGTGGCTTGGCCGCGCCTTTGTGTGCTGGGACATATAAGAGTGCGCATTGCCTCACCCAGAATGTTACTGGACAACTTCTCGCCGGTGAATGCAGCGGCGCCACCAAATTGGTTCGGTGGCCTCCATGGCGGGAAAGATCAGCATGGGCGCGAGGCGCGAGGTGGTGTCGGCGGTGATGGAACGTTACCGATCGGCCAAACGAGCGGAGAAGGGGCGGATCCTTGACGAGCTGTGCGCGAGGACGGGCTGGCATCGCAAGCATGCGGTGCGCGCACTCCGGCGACGCGCAACGGTTGGGCCCGGCGCAGTTGAGGCACCGCGAGAGCGCAAGCGTAGATATGGCGCGACGATCAAGGACGCGATGACGGCGCTGTGGGAGGCGTCGGATCGGGTGTGCGGCAAGCGGCTCAAGGTGATGATCCCGACCTTGCTGCCTGCCCTCGAGCAACATGGCCGATTGCGACTTGGCCAGGCGGATCGTGACTGTGTTCTCTCGATCAGCCCCGCAACCATCGACCGCCTGCTCGTGGACGTGAAGGTCGCGGCGAGCGGTGGCAGGCGACGCCGTGCCGGATTTTATTCGGCAATCCGGCGCGAGGTCCCGATCCGCACGTTCAATGACTGGAACAGCCCGCCGCCTGGCTTCTGCGAGGTCGACATGGTCGCCCATGGCGGAACGTCGGTGGCTGGCTCGTTCATCCAGACTTTGACGATGGTCGATGTCGCCACGGGCTGGACGGAGTGTCTGCCGTTGGTGACGCGGGAAGGTTCGCTGGTCGTCGAGGCGATCAACCGCGCACAGAGCCTGTTCCCCTGGCTGTTGCGCGGCGTCGACTTCGACAACGACAGCGCCTTCATGAACGATGTCGTAGTGCCATGGTGTCGCGAACAGAAGCTCGAAGTCACACGCTCGCGCGCCTACAAGAAGAACGATCAGGCGTTCGTCGAGCAGAAGAATGGTGCCGTCGTCCGCCGCCTCATGGGTTATGGCCGCTTCGATGGCGTCGAGACGGCGCGCGTGATGGGTCGCCTCTATGCGGCGGCAAGGCTCTACGTCAACTTCTTCCAGCCGTCATTCAAGCTGAAGGAGAAGCGCCGCGAAGGGGCTAAAGTGATCAAGCGCTATCATCTCCCATCAACACCCTATGAGCGTGCATTGGCGCATCCCAAGGTCACCGCAGCCGTAAAGAAGCGGCTGCGCGATCAGTATCGCTCGCTCGATCCGGTCGGGCTGTTGGCCGAGATTCGCGCGACCCAGGACGAACTCGGCAATCGCGTCGATCGTCGTGCCGGACAAGTGCGCGGCCTGCAAGCCGCCAGCACGAGCACCGCGCCAGCCACCACAGCCACCTTTGCGAAGACGCTCGGCAAGACGACGACCTCCGGCGAGCCACGTGCCACACACCGGCGCACCCGTCGGCCCTATAAAACCAGGGTTCGCATGCCGTCCAAGCTCGATCCGCATATTGCTGTGATCGAGGGTTGGCTCGCCGAGCAGCCGCAGCTAACTGCGCTCACCATTGTCTGCCGGCTGAGCGAGAAATACCCCGAGGATTTCGGGCCGACGCAGCATTCTATTGTGCAGCGTCTGCTGAGGGTGCTTCGACGGAAGACTGTTAAGCAGTTGCTCGCGAAGGAGCCGCTTGCGGACGTCACGACCGCAGCCCCATTGCCCGGGGTTGTGGACGGCTCGGGCTATGTAGGGCCCGACCCGCCCACAGCCCCTCTCATCGAGCAAGCCGGGAAAGCTACCTGGCGCGACCCATCAGGCGACCTCGGATCGTCATCGGCCACGGCGCCGCCAGGGTAACATCTGCAAGTGAGGCAATACG
>NZ_JADPIX010000015.1:0-78486 GCF_023073155.1 Bradyrhizobium sp. 45
ACCAATCACCCATGTCGGTCAAAGCCGCTGCTCACCATCGCGCGAAACAGCTGCTCACGATCGCCTGAAATCGCCGCTCACCATCAGCGAAATGCGCAGGCTAAGGTCGCAATGGCAAAGCCCGCCGCCGGTCGACAGGCGATCGATCAGGGTGAGGATGTCAGTGGCGACGTGCTTCGGGACCTTGCCGTCGTCGTGCCGCAACTCGCTCTCCATATACGCGCGCATGGAGGGGAGCTCCGGCGGAGGCGACGTCTTGTGAAGAGACATGGCCAGAGCCGCGATGATCGCGCCCGCCTGTTCGAACGTCACCGCGCCGGTCCGCGAGAGATGCCGCAGGGTCGGTCCGTCGAGGCGCTCCAGCACGATGCCGAAGCGCCCGTCCAGCGTCACCTCTCCCAACACCGCCGGCACGGGGACGCCGGCGGCGTGCACGGCGCGGATCATGCGTACCTCGTGTCGGCCGAGCAGATGAGAGACGCCGGCCTTAAACAGCTTCACGACCTGACCGGGCGCCCAGGCGTAGGCCTCGGAGAAGGCGCCTTCACCGATCTTTTCCCCCAGCGATCCCTGCATGTCCGTTCTCCGCCGCGCAGATGAAACACCGGCGGCGAGAAAAAAGGAACCCTTCCCGTCGCGGGGGCAGCCGGACATTATCATCGCGTTTCAACCTGCAGAGACCTTCGATCGCAGTCGCAGCCTCGGGGCCGTGATCGGCCGCTTGTGACGTATAGCGGTCAGACGAAGTCGGGGATAAAACAGCGTTCAGGAAACTGGATCCAAAACCCATGGCTTTTTGGACAGCGGGCGCGGTTGGGTTGTTGATCGCCTATCTCCTTGGCTCGGTCCCCACGGGCTATCTGGCGGGGAAGCTGCTCAGGGGCATCGACATCCGAAGGCATGGCTCCAAGTCCACCGGGGCAACGAATGTCTTGCGCACTCTCGGCAAAGGGCCTGCCTTGTTCGTGCCCGTCGGCGATGTGCTGAATGGCGTGGGTGCCATCATCGTCGCGCGTTCGTTCTGCCCTTTGCTGTACGCGGAAATATCCCCGCCGCCGACAGCGTCTGATCTGCAGGTCTGGGTGCCATGGGCTGTTTGTCTGGCTGGACTTGCTGTGCTGTTGGGACATAGCCGATCGATCTGGCTGAACTTCACGGGCGGCAAGTCGGCTGCCGCGGGGCTCGGTGTGTTGCTGGCGATGTCTTGGCCCGTCGGATTGGGGGCTGCAGCCGTCTTTGGCCTCGTGCTGGCTATGACCAGGATCGTTTCCTTGAGCTCGATGCTCGCGGCTTTGACGTCAATCGTTCTTGTCTGCGCGGTCGAGCACCCATTGCCGTATCGGTTGCTGGTGATCGGAGGCGGCCTCTACGTGATCATCCGCCATCGTGCCAACATCCAAAGGCTTTTGGCGGGAACGGAGCCGCGTCTGGTTCGAAATGGCCAGGGTACGAAAGCGGAAGTGCAGGTTTAGCAGACGACTTATTTGCCGCGCTTATTGAGGTGCAGCAACGCTCAGTTGTCGAACGGCGCTGAGCGATATCAATTCACAATAGCGAACCCAACGGAGGGAACATGGCCTTCAGATCAGCGAGCTTTGTCCTCAACGCTGGAACATGGGAGGCCAAGGTAGGAGACCGTCCGTTTCACGGTTATTACTCATCCATGCTGACCAGCGAAAATGGACAACTGAGGATTATCGAAGAAACGGTTGCAGTCGCAGCGCCCTGATCGTCTCGCGTGATCAGCCGAAGCGGGAGCGCATAGCGGAGGCGACAGTTCCAGAAGCACGCTCCTCGCGCTCTCGTGCCCCGGACGCAGCGCAGCGCTTCTTCAGCGGTGCGCTGCAGAGCCGGGGCCCAGTCGCTGGTTGTATTGTGTGGCTTTCTGGGTCCCGGTTCTGCGCAGCAACGCTTGCGCGTTGCAGCGCGCCCGGGACACGCGAGCGCCCAAGACGGGCCAGAAAAAGCCCATTCAAGCTCCGTGACGTCCGCGAACTTACGACAGGAGAGCTAAGTTCAACTGCGCCAGAAAGCCGGCGGACGGGATGGACTAACGCGTGCGTCCTGACCGCTTGAGATCGGCGACCTTAAACCTGTTGCCGGCGGCCAGACTGCTGCACAACCAGTGAGCCTTGTTTCGGTTGTCGCCCAGGAACGTCCTGGTTTCGACGCAGTCCAGGTAGGATTTGTGGGTGATGGTGTCTCGGCAGGTCGGCGAGAAAGGTCCGTAGTCTATGTTGCCGCCCGACACGCTGCATCCAACCCAGGGATCTTTGCCGCTTGGGAAGCTTGATGCACAGCCACCGTTGCAGCTGCTGGCGACTTTCTCCAGGCTGGCAATCCTCCCCATCACAGAACCCGGCGCATACGAAGGCGTTCGCGCGACTGACGTTTGAGCTGTTGAGGCAGTCCGACGCGGCGCAATTGTGTTTGCTCCTCGCTCCGACACGTGCGGCCTTGCCACCTGTTTCGGCGCGTCGGCCGTGACGGGAGGAATCGTGGCGGCGGAGCCGGTTGGGATTTGCGACGCTGCCGGCGCGCACAGCAAGACGGTCGACAAGACAGCGATGGTTGAAGGCACGACAAGGCTTGATGAGAATCTCATGACCATGTCCTTCCAAATCCGGACGGAAATTTCCGCCCGGCAAGTGCACGGTAACATACATTCGGGAGCGAGCAACCGAGGGTTGAAAAAAATCTGGCCATGACTCGCTGTGCCGAGCTCAGCCCTCGTGCCCAGCTCGCAGCGTAGCGTCACGTCCACGGGGCGCTGCTGCGTATCCGGACACGAGAGAGGGGCCAAAATAAAACGGGACCCGAAAGGGCCCCGCAAAAGTCTTCTACGTTCCGCGATCTTACTTGATCTTGGCTTCGCGGAATTCGACGTGCTTGCGCGCCACGGGGTCGTACTTCTTCTTGACCAGCTTGTCGGTCATGGTGCGCGAATTCTTCTTGGCGACGTAGTAGAAGCCAGTGTCGGCCGAGGACACGAGCTTGACCTTGATGGTGACCGCTTTGGCCATGTTCAGAACCTCAGGAATGAAGGGAATCTGGAGCCGGCCAAATGGCCCGCGTTGGCCGGCAACCTAGCCAGAAACCGCCTGATGTCAAGATTTTAGGGCTCGAAAAGCACCCAAATCAGGCCGATTACGCCTCGAAGAACCGGTTTTTGGGCCGAGGCAGGCCCAGATTCTCTCTCAAAGTGGGCCCTTCGTACTCTTTCCGGAAAATCCCGCGGCGCTGCAGCTCCGGGACCACCTTGTCGACGAAATCGTCGAGGCCGGCAGGCAGGAACGGGAACATGATGTTGAAGCCGTCGGAGCCGCACCCGACCAGCCATTCCTCCATCTGGTCGGCGATGGTTTTGGCCGTGCCGACGAAGGATAGCCCGCCATAGCCGCCGACGCGTTGGGCGAGCTGGCGCACCGTGAGCTTGTCGCGGGCCGCGAGGTCGACCATGCGCTGGCGACCGCTCTTGCTGGCATTGGTCTCCGGGATTTCCGGCAATTGCCCATCCGGATCGAAGCCGGAGGCATCCGTGCCGAGGATGACCGAGAGCGAGGCGATGGCGCTGTCGTAATGCACGCGGCTGTCGAGCAGCGCGCGTTTCTCCTTGGCCTCGTCGACGCTGTCGCCGACCACGACGAAGGCGCCGGGCAGGATCTTGAGGTGTTCAGGATCGCGGCCGACCTTCTCCATGCGGCCCTTGATATCGGCATAGAGTTTCTGGCTGTCGGCAAGGCTGCCGCCGCCGGTGAAGACGGCTTCCGCGGTCTCGGCGGCAAGCTGCCTGCCGTCCTCGGAGGCGCCGGCCTGCACGATCACCGGCCAGCCCTGGACCGGGCGGGCAATGTTGAGGGGACCGCGCACCTTCAGATATTTGCCGTGATGGTCGAGCACATGCATCTTGGCGGGATCGACGAACACGCCGCTTTCGACGTCGCGCACGAAGGCGTCGTCGGCAAAGGAATCCCACAGGCCCGTGACGACGTCGTAGAACTCGCGGGCGCGCTTGTAGCGCTCGGCGTGCTCCATGTGGTCGTCGAGGCCGAAATTCAGCGCCGCATCCGGGTTCGAGGTGGTGACGATGTTCCAGCCCGCCCGCCCGCCGCTGAGATGGTCGAGCGAGGCGAAGCGCCGTGCGACGTGATAGGGCTCGTCGAACGTGGTCGAGCCCGTCGCGATCAGGCCGATCCGCTCGGTGACGGCCGAGAGCGCCGACAACAGCGTGAAGGGTTCGAACGAGGTGACCGTGTGGCTGCGCTTGAGCGCATTGACCGGCATGTTCAGCACGGCGAGGTGATCGGCCATGAAGAAGGCGTCGAACTTGCCGGCCTCGAGCTTCTGGATCAGCGTCTTGATGTGGCCGAAGTTGAAATTGGCGTCCGGCCAGGCCCCGGGATAGCGCCAGGCGCCGGTGTGGATGCTGATCGGGCGCATGAACGCGCCAAGCTTGAGTTGCCGTTGTGCCATCGCCCGGTGTCCGTTCTTGGTGTCGTTCCGGAAGACATAGGCACGCCGCGGAACTCCGCCATCGGGGGAGGCAGGAAGATTATTTTGTTTTTCGCGACGCCCTCAGCACATTCGCGTCATTCCGGGCCGCGCCCGGAATGACGGGGGAGTCCCATCGAACCGATCCACGGCTCACTCCGACCAAGCCATGACTTTCGCTCCCGAGGAGACCTTCGATGGCAGGTGCAATGACCGTGGACGGGCGCATCGTCCGCATCGACCGGCCCATGCCCTGGGTCGGGCGGCTGCTGTCATTGCCGCTGCTGGCGGCGAGCTTCTATCTGCTGTGGAATGTCGCGCTCGGCCTGCGGCAGGATTTCTCCGGTTTTGGGCGGCTCGCCGATGATCTCATGCCGGTGCTGGTGTTCACTGGACTCGGGCTGCTCGTCGGCATCCCCGGAATCATCCTGCTCACCTTTCGCACCTTCGTCGTGCTGAACGAGACGCTGCGCCAGATCGTCATCACCAGGCAGTTCGGCCCGCTGAATTTTCGCAAGCATCGCGATCTCGCCGATTATCATTTCATCAGCATTACCGACGACGACGATCCGGAGCTGACGACATACGATGTCAATCTCAGCGGCAACAAAGGGACCGAGCCGATCACGCTGATGAGCTTCACCAAGCACGAGGAAGCCAGTCGCTTCACCAGCGAGCTCGGGCGAGTGCTGAACCTTCCCGCGCGCGACTATGTCGGCACCGAGCCCGACGCGGACAATGCGGACGTCACGAACTGATCAGCTCAAAATATCCTTCTGCATCTTGCCGCCGTAGAAATGGAAGAACGGCACCGGCGCATCGTGGCGGAGCGGGCCGGTGGCGAGGCGCGCGTCGAGCTCGTTGAGCACATTGCGTGTCATCGGATGCAGATCGGCGAGCGGCTTCGAGCCGAGCTCGACCCAGACCAGTTCGACAAGCTCTGCATCGGCATGGATCACGCCGTCGACGCGATGGGTGATCGCGGAGGCGTCCGCCGTGAAGAAGCGCGTGTCGAACCGCTTGACGCGGCCGGGCGGGGTGATCGCGCGCGCGATCAGGAACAGGCTGGAGGGATCCGGCAACAGGCCCGCATCCGCGAACGGCTTCCAGGCGCCTTCGAGTTTTGCCTTGCCCTCGGCCTTGCGTCCCAAGCAGAGACCGGTCTCCTCGCAGGCTTCGCGGATCGCGGCGATGGCCAGCGATTTTGCGCGCGAGGCCGGCGTCTTCGGGCTGCCCTTGGCGAGATTGGCTTCCAGCTCGGCGGTGATCGGCGCCGCGCATGGTACGCGATAATCGTCCTTGTCGACGCGGCCGCCGGGAAAAACGAACTTTCCGGGCATGAACACCACCTTGTCGTGGCGCTTGCCGACCAGAACTTTTGGAATGGCTCCGCTGCGGTCGACCAGGATCAGTGTCGCGGCATCCCTAGGGCGGAAATAGGGATGATGATCGGCTTCCTTGCCCTGGTGGATCTTTGCCTTGTCGGCTGCCTGCGACGTATCCGTCATGTCCTCACCCAAACCAATTCTTGTTTATTTTGCTTACACCGGCGGAATACCATCCGTCGGGTTCTCGTCAAACCCGTGCATGCGCAGAGCCCATTGCAATCCGACCACGGCTCCCTTCACCGGCTGCAGCAGTGCCAGCGAGGCGACGAAGGTGAAGGGCAGATAGGCCGCGAAGCTGATCCAGACCGGCGTCGTATAGTTGGTCTCGATCCACAGAATAGTCGGCACCACGATGTGCCCGACAATGACGATGACGAGATAGGCTGGCAAATCGTCGGCCCGATGCGGCGTGACATCGAGGCCGCAGACGGAGCAGTTATCCGCGGTCTTCAGGAAGGCGCGGAACAGCTTTCCCTCGCCGCAGCGCGGGCAGCGGCCGCGAAAGCCGCGCCTCATCGCAGCAAAGACGTCGCGCTTCTCGACGAGGCCGGTGTCGCGGGTCCAGATCTTCGGCGCCGTGCTCGTCGTCACCATGCCTTGCCCTTCTGGCCCTTGCCCTTGCTTTTTCCCTTGGCCGTTTTCCCCTTGCCGGGCTTCTTCGGCTTGTCCGGCTTGCGCTTCTTGTCGGGACTGCGCCCGGGGTGCGCCTTGAACGAGGGGCGGCGTTGCGGACCGGAGGACCTGCGGCCCCGCGGTGCGGTCTCGCCGGACGAGGACAGCAGCTCGAAGCGCAATGCGCCTGCGATCGGAGCCGCCTCGATCAGGCGGACGTCGACGACATCACCGAGCTGATGCATGGTGCCGCTGCGCGTGCCGACCAGGGCGTGGCGGCCCTCGTCATAGTTGAAATATTCCGTGCCGAGGGATCGGATCGGGATCAGGCCGTCGGCGCCGGTCTCGGCGAGCTTGACGAACAGGCCGGCGCGCGTGACGCCGGAGACGCGGCCCTGGAAGCTCGAACCGATGCGGTCGGCGAGGTGATGGGCGATCAGGCGGTCGACGGTCTCGCGCTCCGCTTTCATCGCGCGCCGCTCGGTCACTGAGATATGAGCTGCGACCTCGCTCAACGTTTCCGGCGTCTCGGTGTCGGGCAGCGCGCCTTCGCCGAGGCCGAGCGCGCGAACCAGCGCACGGTGCACGACAAGGTCGGCGTAGCGGCGGATCGGCGAGGTGAAATGCGCATAGCGGCGCAAATTCAGGCCGAAATGACCGTAATTCTCCGAAGAGTATTCGGCCTGTGCCTGGGCGCGCAGCACGACCTCGCTGACCAGCGGAAAGTGGTCGTGGCCTTCGAGCTGCGCCAGCACGCGGTTGAACAGAGCGGGGCGCAGCGCGCCGCCTTTCGCGAACGGAACGTCCAGCGTCGCCAGGAATTCCGCGAGCGCGTGGACCTTTTCCAGGGTCGGCTCGTCATGCACCCGGTAGATCAGCGGCAGCGACTTCTTCTCGAGCATCTCGGCTGCCGCGACATTGGCGAGGATCATGAACTCCTCGATCAGCTTGTGCGCGTCGAGCCTGTCGGGCACGACGACGCGGTCGACCGTGCCGTCGGGCTTGAGCAAGATCTTGCGCTCGGGCAGATCGAGATTGAGCGGATCGCGCTCGTCGCGCGCGCGCTTGACGCAGGCATAGGCGGCATAAAGCGGCCTCAGGATCGGATCGAGCAGGGGGCCGGTGGTGTCGTCCGGCCTTCCGTCGATCGCGGCCTGCGCCTGCGCATAGTTCAGCTTGGCTGCGGAGCGCATCAGGATGCGGTGGAAGCTGTGCGACCGTTTCCGCCCGTCCGGCGCGATGATCATCCGCACCGCGAGCGCGCCGCGCGGCTCGCCCGGCACCAGCGAGCAGAGATCGTTGGAGATGCGCTCGGGCAGCATCGGCACGACGCGGTCGGGGAAATAGACCGAGTTGCCGCGATCGAGCGCATCGCGGTCGAGCGCGGTGCCCGGTCGCACGTAGAAGCTCACATCGGCGATGGCGACATCGACGATGAAGCCGCCCTTGTTGTTGAGATCAGGATCCGGCTGCGCGTGTACCGCGTCGTCGTGATCCTTGGCATCCGGCGGATCGATGGTGACCAGCGGCACATCGCGCCAGTCCTCGCGCCCCTTCAAATTGGCCGGCTCCGCCGCTTCGGCTTCGCGCTCTGCCGCGGGACGGAATTGTAGCGGGATGTCGTGCGCGTAGATCGCGATCAGGCTGATCGCCTTCTCCGACTTGACCGAGCCGAGCTTCTCCTTGACGCGGCCTGACGCCAGCCCAAAGCCGCGCGAGCGGATGATGTCGACGCTGACGAGATCGCCGTCCTGCGCGCCGTGCGTCTCGGTCGGGGCGATATTCAGCTCGCGGTCGGCGGACTTCTTGTCGACGGGGATGATCCGTCCGCCGCCTTCGGGCAGGCTGCGGAAGACGCCGAGGATGCGGCTCTTGGTCTTGTCGAAGACCTTGATGATGTGGCCGCGATAGGCCGGGCCTTCGGTCTCGTCGGAGCGCTCGACCCGCAGCAGCGCGCGATCGCCAACGCCTGCTGCGGTGCCGGGCTTGGGCCGGCGCGGCATCGTGATGAGGATCTTTGGCGGTTCGCCGCTTTCGACTTCGTCCCATTCAGTGGGGGAGGCGACCAGCTCGCCGTCGGCGTCGCGGCCGGTAATGTCGGCGACCAGCGTCGGCGGGAGGCTGTCCGGCTCTGAAATCGTATGGCGCTTTTTCTTGACGAGCCCGTCGTCGGCGAGCTCGCGCAGCATGCGCTTGAGCTCGATGCGGTCGGCGTTCTTCAGGCCGAACTCGCGTGCAATTTCGCGGGTTCCGACCTTTCCGGGATTTGCCTTGATGAAGGCGACGATGGCTGCCCTGTCGGGAAAGCCACGGTCATTCTTGCGTTTCACTTAGCCTCTATTTGGTGCCGGCACTTTTCTTGGCCGGAGCTTTGGCGCCAGCTGCCTTGGTCGGTGACGTTTTGGCCGTCGACGACACGGCTGCGCGCGCCTTGCTGGTGGATTCGGATTTGGGTTTGGCCGCCTTCTTCGCGGCCGGCTTTTTGGTTTTTGGTGCGGCGTCATCGCCGTCGGCGGCCTTCGCCGCAGCCTTCTTGGCCTTGGCCGGCTTCGCCGCCTTCTTCGGCTTCTTGCCGCCGCCCTTGGCCGCACGCTCGTCGATCAGCGCGATTGCCTGCGGCAGCGTGATGGCGTCTTTCTCGATGTCGCTCGGGATCGTGGCATTGACGCCACCCGCGGTGACATAGGCGCCGTAGCGGCCGCCCTTTACCGTGACGGTGCCGAGGGTGGGATGATCGCCGATCGCCCTGCCGGGATCAGCGCCGAAGCGGCGGCTCGGGCCCTTGGCGATCTTCTCCGCGATCAGCGTCACCGCGCGGTTGATGCCGATGTCGAACACCTCATCGCCGGCCTCGAGGCTGGCATAAGTCTTCTCGTGCTTCACGAACGGCCCGAAGCGGCCGAGACCCGCGGTGATCGGCTCACCGGTTTCCGGATGCTTGCCGATCTCGCGCGGCAGCGACAGCAGCTTGAGCGCAAGCTCGAGCTCGACATCTCCAGGGGACATCCCCTTCGGAATGCCTGCGCGCTTCGGCTTCTCGCCCTCCGCATAATCCTTCTGCTCGCCGAGCTGGATGTAGGGGCCGAACCGCCCGGCCTTGACCCAGACATCGCGGCCCGTATCCGGGTCCTGGCCGAGCGAACGATCGGCCGTTGCCTCGCCGTCGGCGGCGAGCTGACGGGTGTAGCGGCATTCCGGATAGTTCGAGCAACCGACGAAGGCGCCGAACTTGCCGGCCTTGAGATTGAGCCGTCCGTTGCCGCAACTCGGGCATTGCCTGATGTCGCCGCCATCGGTGCGGGGCGGGTAGATGTGCTGTCCGAGCATGTCGTCGAGCACGTCGAGCACCTGGGCGACGCGCAGATCCTTGATCTCGTCGACCGCGCCGATGAAACCGGTCCAGAAATCCTTGAGCACCTGCTGCCAGGAGATCTCGTTGTTGGAGATGCGGTCGAGCTGCTCTTCCAGATTGGCGGTGAAGTCGTATTCGACGTAGCGGGCAAAGAAGCTTTCGAGGAACGCGACTACGACGCGGCCCTTGTCCTCGCCGTGCAGGCGCTTCTTCTCGAGCTTGACGTAGCCGCGGTCCTTCAGCACCTGAAGGATCGAGGCATAGGTCGAGGGCCGGCCGATGCCGAGCTCTTCCATGCGCTTGACCAGCGAGGCCTCGGAGAAGCGCGGCGGCGGCTCGGTGAAGTGCTGGGTGACGGCGAGCGACTGCCGCTTCAGCGCATCGTTGGGGCTCATCGCGGGCAGGCGGCGGGAGTCCTCGTCCTCCTCGTCGTCGCGGCCTTCCTGGTAAAGTGCGAGGAAGCCGTCGAACTTGACGACCTGGCCGGTGGCGCGCAGGTCCAGCGTGCGGCCGCCGACCTTCGCCGTGATGTCGACCGTGGTGCGTTCCAGCTCGGCCGATTCCATCTGGCTCGCGATGGTGCGCTTCCAGATCAGTTCATAGAGTCTCGCCTGATCGGACTCGAGCTTGCGGCTCATGCTGTCGGGACGGCGCGACATGTCGGTCGGCCGGATCGCTTCGTGGGCTTCCTGGGCGTTCTTGGCCTTGGCCTGGTACTGACGCGGCGCGTCCGGCACATAGGCGTTGCCGTAATCCTCGCCGATCACCTTGCGGGCCTGGGTGATCGCGGACGGGTCGATCTGCACGCCGTCGGTACGCATATAAGTAATGAGTCCGGTGGTCTCGCCGCCGATGTCGATGCCTTCATAGAGCCGCTGCGCGATGCGCATGGTGTGCGCCGGCGCAAAGCCGTATTTGCGGCTGGCTTCCTGCTGCAGCGTCGAGGTGGTGAAGGGGGCCTGCGGATTGCGGCGGGCCGGCTTGGCATCGACCGCGGTCACCGCGTAGGCGGCTGCTTCCAGCGCCTTCTTGAAGTCTTCGGCTTCCGCGCCGGTGCCGATGTCGAGGCGCTGGATCTTCTTGCCGTCGGCGCCGACGAGACGGGCCTCGAAGGCGTCGCCGCGCGGCGTCAGCAGGGTCGCGATCAGCGACCAGTATTCGCGCGCAACGAACTTTTCGATCTCGAGCTCGCGGTCGCAGACCAGACGCAGCGCCACCGACTGCACGCGGCCCGCCGAGCGGGCGCCCGGCAGCTTGCGCCACAGCACGGGGGAGAGGGTGAAGCCGACCAGATAGTCCAGCGCGCGGCGCGCCATATAGGCGTCGACCAGCGCACCGTCGATCTGGCGCGGATTCTTCATCGCGTCCGTCACCGCCTGCTTGGTGATGGCGTTGAACACCACGCGCTCGATCTTGTGGTCCTTGATCGCGCGCTTCTCTTTCAGGACCTCCAGCACGTGCCAGGAGATGGCCTCGCCCTCGCGATCAGGGTCGGTGGCGAGAATCAGGCGATCGGCGTTCTTGAGGGACTTGGCAATGTCGTTGAGCCGGCCGGCCGCCTTGGGGTCGACCTCCCAGATCATCTTGAAATTGGCGTCGGGATCGACGGAGCCGTTCTTTGCCGGCAAGTCGCGGACATGGCCAAACGAGGCCAGAACCTTGTAGGACGAGCCCAAATACTTGTTGATCGTCTTGGCTTTCGCCGGCGACTCCACAATGACGATATTCATGTAGTTCCAGTAACTTATGGGGAAATTTGGGGCCGAATTCGATGAGATTCGGGTCGGCCCTTTCGTCCCGAACATGGGTGGTGAGGCCGTCGCTGTCAAATCGAGGGCTGTTGAGAGCCCTCCCGATGGGAAAAGTTTCATATCGAGAAAGTTGCAAAATACCACCTTTGAGTTGCGGTCGATGTCGGCGTAATGTTGCCGCGGGGCATGGATTCGGGTGGGGGCTGGTGACTAAGCCAGGAAAGAAACGGGCGGGCGCCGCATCGCGCGCGGGGGGAGGCTTGCGTCACGAGGAACCGGGGGAGGGCGGCGTCGAGGAGGCGGTCGCCTTCATCGCCGAGCAGGTCGGGGCCCTGCGCAAGCTTGCCGAACGGCACAGGCTCGACGTGCTGCATTATCTCCTGGGAATGACCAAGCTCGAGGCGGACGAGCATCTGCGGCTGCGGAGCAAGCGCAGGCTGTCGTGAAGGGGGCGATGTACTGCTCCAACGACGGTGCGGTTAGCCGTTGCGGCTTGCCATTTTGGCCAATCGCAGGCCGAGATATGCGGCCGTGCCGAGGTCGCTCTCCGGCAACGAGCCGTCAATCAAGTGCGTCGCCAGGCCAAGCTGGCTGCCCAAACGATTGCGGCCGCTCGGATCCTCGCCACCGGGAATATCCAGTCCGCACCAGAGCATGCCGTGCTGCGCGGCCAGAATGGAAAAGTAGGACAGTGTGTGGAGTTGATCGCCGCTTGCGCAGGCGCCCGTGGTGAACCCGGCTGCGATCTTGTTGGCCCAGCGCTGCTGGCTCCATCGATCACTTGAAGCATCGGCAAACGCTTTGAATTGAGCGGCTGGTCCGCCCATATAGATCGGGCTGCCAAACGCAACTGCGTCGGCGCCATCGATCGTCTCCAGTAAGCTCTCATTCTGAAAGCGGCCTGACACGATGTCGCCGCCGGTGATGCGACACAGCGTGACCTGCGCTCTGCCATCTGCTCCGCGCGCAACCGCATGCGCCAGCTTCTCGGTGGTGCCCGAGATGGAAAAATAGGCGATGGCGAGCAGGGGCATGGTGGTGCCAGCTTGGTGGGACCTCGCCATCTTTGACGCTGTCGATGTCTTGTACAAGTCCCGCCATCCCGTCATTGCGAGCGCAGCGAAGCAATCCAGGGTCTCCCCGCGGTCAGATTCTGGATTGCTTCGCTTCGCTCGCAATGACGGTTGGGGTGGCGGTGCGTCCTTATCCCGCCGACCGCCGCCGCGGCGCCGGCCGCGGCTTCAGCGTCGTGTCCGCGGGGGCGAGCAGTCGCCCGTCCTCCGCGCGCAGTTCGAGCTTCTTCACCGGTCGGCCTTTCTCGCGATCGACCAGGATGGTCGCGATCTCCGACGGGCGATCGTCGAATTCCTCGCTCCATTGGCGCAGCGCTACCAACACCGGAAAGACGCCGCGGCCCTTCGGCGTCAGCACATATTCCTCGTAAGGGCTGCCGTCGGAGGCGGGGGCCGTGGTCAGGATGCCGTGATCGACCAGCGCGCGCAGCCGCGTCGACAAGATGTTCTTGGCCATGCCGAGCTTGCTCTGAAACTCACCGAAGCGGCGCAGCCCAAACAGCGCCTCGCGGATGATCAGCAGGGACCACCGGTCGCCGATCGCCTCCAGCGATCGCGCGATCGGGCAGGCGTCCCCCTCGAAGCTCGTCCGTTTCACCATGATCTGGTCCTTTCGCCGATCGCACGGTCCTGTCACCGTTCACGCGCTCTTGTGGTTGCATCTTAAAACCAGGTGGGTTAGATGGCAATCGTAGTTTTATGATGAAACCACTGGAGGCGAACGTGAGACTGAAGAACAAGACGGCCCTGATCACCGGCGGCAATAGCGGCATTGGACTGGCAACGGCAAAGCTGTTCGTGGCCGAGGGCGCCAAGGTGGTGATCACCGGGCGCAACAAGGAGACGCTCGAGGCGGCCGCGAAGGAGCTCGGGCCGAACGCGCTCGCGCTCGCCGCCGACGCCACCGACATTGCCGCGACCGAATCTGCGATCAAGAAGGGCGCCGAAAAGTTCGGCAAGTTCGACATCCTGTTCGCCAATGCCGGCATCGCCGGCGGTACGCCGCTGGGGTCGGCCACGCTGGAGGTCTTCGAGAAGGTCATCAGCACCAATCTGACCGGCGTGTTCTTCACCGTTCAGTCCGCGCTGCCTTATCTCAACGACAATGCTTCCATCGTCCTCAACGGCTCGGTGATCTCCGTGCTCGGCATTCCCGGCTATTCGGCCTATGGCGCCGCCAAGGCCGGCGTGCGGGCGATGGCGCGGATCATGGCCTCGGAGCTCTCGCCGCGCGGCATTCGCGTCAACGTGGTCGCGCCCGGTGCGATCCGCACGCCGATCTGGGGACCCGCGACCGCGACGCCCGAAGCCGAGAAGGCGTTCGAGAAGCGGATCGCGCTGACGACGCCGCTGGGGCGCATTGGTGAAACAGATCACGTCGCCAAGACTGTGCTGTTCCTCGCCTCCGACGATTCCGCGCATGTGCAGGGCCAGGAAATCTTCGTCGATGGCGGCGCGGTTGCCTCTCCGAGCGGCGCGCCGATCTATCGCGGCTGATCAATCTTGGTGCAAATCGGTCGGCGCAGCGGCGAGCGGTTGCGCCGGCCGGTTCCCACGTCTCGCGAGCTGTATTTTCTGAACCTTGCGGGAGGCATTGAACCTTCGCTTGCGCTGCCAAGACACTTTTGCGGGCAGGGGGTCACGAAGACTCATTTCAAGGGAGCCCGATATGCCAAAGGCAGCTCGTATTATTTCCCCGATTTCAGCACCGCGTATTTACACCGAAAACTCCGCCGTTCCTGCCAAGCGTTCCGACACCTCCGAGTTCGTCGGGGTCGCTCTTTTCTCCGGCATCGGCCTGTTCGTTTCCCTCGTCGCCGTCATCCTGGGCATTCAGGGCGCCTGGTTTTAGCTTCGCCGATCGCGCACCGGTCGATCAGCCGCCTTGCGGCGGCTGATGATGTGCGCGTTGTCAGGCCGCGCGGAGGGCGGTCGCCGCCTCGAGCGCGCTTGCGAGCGACTTCTCGCGATGCTCCGGCCCGACCTGGATTCCGTCGGCGCTGATGAATTCGGGATGATGAATCCCCATGAAACCGAACACGCCACGCAGATAGCTTTCGAGGTGCTCCAGCGACGCGGCGGGCGAGCCCGCGCCGTAATAGCCCCCGCGCGAAACCGCGAAGATTACGCGCTTGCCGCCGGCAAGGCCCTGCGGGCCGTTGGCCCCATAGCTGAACGTCTTCCCCGCCACCAGGACCCGGTCGATCCAGGCCTTGAGCTGGCTCGGAATGGTGAAATTGTACATGGGCGCGCCGATCACGACGATGTCGGCGGCAAGAAACTCGTCCAGCGCGGCCTTGCTGGCGGCGAGATCGGGGCCGAGCTCCGCCGGCGCAGGCGCGCCTTGCGCGGCCGCCAGATGCGAGCCGGAGAGATGGGCGAGCGGGCTCTGCGTCAGGTCGCGATAGACGATGTCGAGCGATGGCGTCGCCTGCCTGAGACGGTCGACGATGGCGGCGGAGACTTGCCGGGAAACGGAGTGGGGGCCGAGCACGCTGGAGTCGATGTGGAGGAGTTTCATTCGGGATCACCCTGGTATAAGTTTGTAACCAGAGCTACATGAGTGACTATCGAAATCCCCGCAAGAACGCACCTTTTTGAGCCATGGGCACATCCCTGAAACCTGCGCACATCGATTTGCCCGCCTCACCAAGGCCGGATCCCAACCATGCGGACTGCCGCGGCGTCGCCTCGATCCTCGCGCGCGTCGGCGACAAATGGAGCGTGTTCGTCATCATGATGCTAAGTGACGGGCCCAAGCGCTTTAACGAGCTCAAGCGCATGATCAATGGCATTTCGCAGCGGATGCTGACCTTGACGCTGCGCGGGCTCGAGCGTGACGGCCTGGTCACACGCACGATCTTCCCGACCATTCCGCCGCGGGTGGATTACGAGCTGACCGATCTCGGCCGGGGACTGCAGCAGCCGGTAAAGGCACTCGGCGAATGGGCGATCACGCATCAGCAGCAGATCGCCGCGGCGCGTACGCGCTTCGACGAGCGGACCACTCCTTAAAGCAGCGAGACCAAGCCACCGCCGTGGCGTTCGAGCCCGCCGGCGAGCTCGAGTTCCAAGAGCACGGTACGCACGATGGCCGGCGAGGCGCCGGACATCCGCACGAGATCGTCAATCGTGACAGGGGCAGGGCCGAGCAGGCCGGTGATCTGGTCGCGGTCGTGCCCTTGAGGATCGCTCTCGAACGGCTCGCTGTCGGGCTCGCGCGCGGTACGCATCAGCGGCCGCTCCATGATCGGTGCGACCGCGTTGACGACGTCGGCGGCTTCGGTGACGAGCGTCGCGCCCTGCTTGATCAGATCGTTGGTGCCGGCGGCGCGCGGGTCGAGCGGCGAGCCCGGCACGGCGAACACTTCGCGACCCTGTTCGGCGGCCATGCGCGCGGTGATCAGCGAGCCCGAGCGGTGCGCCGCCTCCACCACGACCACGCCGAGCGCGGCGCCCGAGATCAGCCGGTTGCGGCGGGGGAAGTCGCGGGCGCGCGGCTCGTGGCCGAGCGGCATCTCGGAGATCGTGCTACCCTTGCGGTCGAGGATCGAGGCCAGCAAATCGCCATGCTCCGGCGGATAGATGCAGTCATGGCCGCCGGCGAGCACGGCGATGGTGCCGCTCTCGACGCTGGCGCGGTGTGCGGCCTGGTCGACCCCGCGGGCAAGGCCGGAGATGACGACGAAGCCGGCTTCGCCGAGTTCGCGGGCGAGCTGACCGGCGAATTTCAAGCCTGCACCGGAGGCATTGCGCGAACCGACGATCGCAATCATCGGCCGCATCAGCGTTGCATGGTCGCCGCGCACGGCGAGCAGCGGCGGCGCATCGTCGAGTGTTGCCAGGCGTGCCGGATAACCGTCCTCGCCGGGCGCGAGCCAGGTGATGCCGAACTTGCGGCTCGCGGCGAGCTCGGCTTTCGCCTCGTCGGCGCTACAGATGCGCGCCGATCGCTGCGCACCGCCGCGGCGTGCCAGATCCGGCAGCCGCTCCAGCGCCGCGCGCGCCGTGCCGAAATGCTCGACCAGCGACCGGAACGTGCGCGGCCCGACATTGTCGGACCGGATCAGCCGCAGGCGGTCGATCCTGTCGGCTTCGGTCAGCTCTACACTTGGATTGATGGCGTCCACGGCGGCTCCTTGCAGGGACAGCATGGAACAACCTGAAGGCGTGGGCAACAGCGACGTGCGCTTGCGCGACCTTGCCCCGATGCTAAAAGCGATCCCAATAAGAAGGGTATTGCCATGATCTCACTCGCCGACCTTCAGCGCCGCATCGAAGCGGGCGAGCTTTCGCCCGAGGCCGCCATCGCGCAATCGCATGCAGCCATCGAGGCGCGGGAGAAGGAGGTCCACGCCTTCGTCCGTTACGACAGCTCGGCGAAGGCGCAAGGCGCCGGGCCGCTGCGCGGCATCGCGGTCGGGATCAAGGACATCATCGACACCGCCGATTTTCCGACCGAGATGGGATCATCGATCTATCGCGGCTGGCAGCCGCGCGCGGACGCGCCTGTGGTGATGATGCTGAAGCGGGCGGGCGCCACCATCATCGGCAAGACCACGACCACGGCATTCGCCTCGCGCGATCCGACCCCGACGCTCAATCCGCATAACCTCGGGCATACGCCGGGCGGCTCGTCCTCGGGCTCGGCCGCGGCCGTCGGTGCCGGCATGATCCCGCTGGCGCTGGGTACCCAGACCGGCGGCTCGGTGATCCGGCCCGCCGCCTATTGCGGCACCGCCGCGATTAAGCCGTCGTTCCGCATGCTGCCGACGGTCGGCGTCAAATGCTATTCGTGGGCGCTCGACACCGTCGGTCTGTTCGGCGCCCGCGCGGAAGATCTCGCGCGCGGACTGCTGGCAATAACCGGCCGCACCGAATTCGCCGGCATCGTCCCGGCGAAGGCGCCGCGCATCGGCGTTATCAGGCAGGAGTTTGCCGGCGCCGTGGAGCCGGCCGCCGAGGAGGGGCTGCAGGCCGCGATCAAGGCGGCGACGCGGGCTGGCGCCAGCGTGCAGACCATCGATCTGCCGCAGGCGGTGCAGGAGGCCTGGCGCATCCACCCGATCATCCAGGACTTCGAGGCGCATCGCGCGCTCGCCTGGGAATTTTCCGAACGCCACGATGAGATCGCGCCGATGCTGCGCGCCAGTCTCGATGCGACGGTCGGTCTCACACCCAAGGACTATGACGACGCGCGCCGGATCAGCCGCCGCGGACGCCGCGAGATCGGCGAATTGTTCGAGCGGTTCGACGTGCTGCTGACCTATTCGGCGCCGGGCACGCCGCCGGCCAAGGAGCTCGCGAGCACCGGCGACCCCCGCTACAACAGGCTCTGGACGCTGATGGGCAACCCTTGCGTCAACGTGCCCGTGCTGAAAGCCAATGTCCTCCCGATCGGCGTGCAGGTGATCGCGCGCTTCGGCAACGACGCCCATGCGCTGGCGACGGCGTGGTTCCTGGAGCAGGCGCTGGCGAAATCAGGCTAGCGCAGGTTCGAGAGCGACGATGCGCTGGCCGGATGCGGCCGGCGCTGCGCTGTGATCTGGACCTTGCTTGAGCCAGCGCCCGGCAGCCTCGCGGCCGTTCCGGTGCAGCGCGCGAATGAAGCCGCGGCCGAGATCGGTCGATGAGCGCTGCGCCAGGCCGTCGACGAAATCTTCCGCGGCGATCCTGGAGAGCCGCAACGACGATGCGGCCTGCGATTGCGCCCATTCGATCGCGGCGATCTCGGCATTGAGGGCGGCGTTGGCCGCGATCTGATCCAGCCTGCGGTCGATCGCGGCGAGCGTGATCGGCACGTAGCTGTCGCGCGCCGGCGTGACCTGGACGAGCAGGATTTCGGTGCTCGTCGTGTCCTGCACGAGCCGCAGCAGGGGGGGATTGCCGCCGAGGCCGCCGTCCCAATAAGCCTCGCCGTCGATCTCGACCGCGCAATGAACCAGCGGTGGACAGGTCGAGGCCAGCGCGATGTCGGCGGTGATCACGTCGTTGCGGAAGATCTGCTGCTGCCCGTCGCGGATCCGGGTCGCCGCGATCAGAAGCTTCGGGCACCGCGGGTCGCGCAAGGCGGAAAAATTGATGTCGCGCGACAGCGCCTGCCGCAGCGGATCGAGATCGAACGGATCGAACTGGCCGGAGCGCAGCGTCGGGCCGAACGCGACCGAGCTTCCCGCCGGCGAGAAGCCGCCGATCAGCATCAGCGATCGGAACGAGGCTTCGTGCATCAGCCGGATCCAGAACCGGTTCAGCCGCGCGCGGGCGCCTTCACGGCCGCCCTCGGCGAAACCGGAGGCGAGCAACAGCGCGTTGATGGCGCCGGCACTGGCGCCGCTGATGGTGTCGATCGCGATCGATGGCTCTTCCAGCAGCCGCTCCAGCACGCCCCAGGTGAAAGCAGCGAAGGTGCCGCCGCCCTGAAGCGCCAGCGACAATTTTCGCGGCGGCCATTGCCGCGGGGTCCGATCGTGCGTGACGGGCGCTGCAGTTAGGATTTCGGCTGGTTTCCCCGCTTCCACGATCGGATCGGGCTCGCGCGGTGGAGGTGGGACGGAAGCAGGCGCTGGAGCGACAAGCGGCGAGGGCGCACTAGACCAGATGTCCGTCGTCGAGAGTAGCCGGCTTGCCGCGGTGCAGGCAGCACCTCGCAAATCGCCATCGTCTTGCGCGCTGACAATCTTCTCGCTCATTCTGAGCAACCGCGTAGAGCCATGCCCACGTCAGGGCCAAGCCAGGAACCCATTCGTCCATACAGCCGTGATTCGGCTGCAAGTTGCGAACACCATTTGAGATATAATGCAGAAGGGGTGCCGCGGTATCCGTGGATTCCCGGCTTATGCCTTCTCGCCGATCCGGCTTTCCTTGCCCGATTGCAGCCGCTTGATGTTCTCGCGATGGGCGTAGAACAGCAGCAGCGTCAGCACCGCGGCCATCGCTGCTAGTGCGAGATGGCCGAACCACCACAGGAACAGCGGCGTGATAAAGGACGCCACCAGCGCAGAGAGCGAGGAATAACGGGTGGTGAAGGCGGTCGCGAGCCATAGCAGGCAGAACACCAGCGCGGCCGGCCAGAACAGCCCGAGCAGAATGCCGATATAGACGGCGACACCCTTGCCGCCTTTGAATTGAAGCCAGACCGGGAAGAGATGGCCGAGGAAGGCGCCGAGCCCGGCCAGCATCGCGGCGTTGGGACCGGCGATGTAGCCGGCGATCACCACCGCCACGGTGCCCTTGAGCGCGTCGAGCAGCAGGGTCGCCGCGGCCAGACTCTTCCGTCCGGTGCGCAGCACATTGGTGGCGCCGATACTGCCCGAGCCGATCGAGCGAATATCCTGCGTGCCGGCGAGCCTGGTCAGGATCAGTCCGAACGGAATCGAGCCGAGCAGGTAGCCGATGACGAAAGCGACCGGCAGAAACAGTTCAAGCGCCATGTCTGCAAATTCCCTGGCTGCAGCTCCGCACGTCAGACATGCTCGTACACTGTCCGTCCGCCGACAATGGTGCGCACCACGCGGCCTGTAAAGCGGGCCTCGTCGAACGGCGTGTTCTTGCAGGGCGATTTGAGGTCGGCGGGATCGACCACCCAGGGCACATCGGGGTCGATCACGATGACGTCGGCGGGGCTGCCCGTGCGCAGGGTTCCGCCAGGCAATCCCAAAATCTCGGCCGGCCGGGTCGACATCGCCCGGATCAGCGTCTTGAGGTCCAATTCGTCATTGTGCACGAGGCGCAGGCCCGCCGGGAGCATGGTCTCCAGCCCGATGGCGCCGGGGGCTGCTTCTGCGAAAGGCAGGCGCTTGACCTCGACGTCCTGCGGGTTGTGGTCGGACATGATGACGTCGACGAGGCCGGAGGCGACGGCGGCGACCAGCGCGCGGCGGTCGTCCTCGGTGCGCAGCGGCGGCGACAGCTTCAGGAACGAACGGTAAGGGCCGATGTCGTTCTCGTTCAGCGCAAGGTGGTTGATCGAGGCTGAGGCCGTCACGGCGAGGCCGGCGTCGCGGGCGCGCTTGAGCACGTCGAGCGACTCGATGCAGGTCAGCGACGCCGCGTGATAGCGGCCGCCGGTGAGCGCGACCAGGCGCATGTCGCGCTCCAGCATCACGGCTTCCGCCGCGTTCGGGATGCCCATCAGGCCGAGCCGCGAGGCGAACTCGCCCTCGTTCATCACGCCTTCGCCGACGAGATCGCGGTCCTCGGTGTAGTGCACGATCAGCGCGTCGAAATCGCGCGCGTAGGTCAGCGCGCGGCGCATCACCTGCGCATTGCTCACGCTCTTGTCGCAGTCGCTGAAGGCGATCGCGCCTGCTGCCTTGAGGAGGCCGAACTCGGTCATCTCCTCGCCGTGCATTCCCTTGGTCAGCGCCGCCATCGGCTGGATGTTGACGATCGCGGTGTCACGGGCGCGACGCATCACGAAGTCGACGGTCGCCGAGTTGTCGATCACCGGCAGGGTATCGGGCTGGCAGATGATGGTGGTGATGCCGCCGGTCGCAGCCGCCTGGCTCGCGGACGCAAAGGTCTCGCGATGGCTGAAGCCCGGCTCGCCGACGAAGGCGCGCATGTCGATCAGGCCGGGTGCGACGATCTTGCCGGCGCAGTTGACGACGTCGGTGCCCTCGGGGACGCCGGCAGCGCCAATGCCGCGGCGGGTCTCCCGGATGATGCCGTCGGCAATCAGGACATCGCCGGGGCCATCGAAATCCCTGCTGGGGTCGACGACGCGGGCATTGGCAAGCAGGATGGGTCGGCGGTCGGTCAACATGAGCATCACGCGTTCGGCAGGTTGCGGGCGAGCGCTTCCAGCACCGCCATGCGCACGGCCACGCCCATCTCCACCTGTTCGCGGATCAGGGACTGCGCGCCGTCCGCGACCGCGGTGTCGATTTCGACGCCGCGGTTCATGGGGCCGGGATGCATGACAAGGGCGTCTGGCTTGGCGTAGGCGAGCTTCTTCTGGTCCAGCCCGAAATAATGGAAATACTCGGAGGTCGACGGCACGAAGGAGCCGTTCATGCGCTCGCGCTGGAGCCGCAACATCATGACGATGTCGGCGCCGTTGAGCCCCTCGCGCATGTCGCGCGCGACCTCGACGCCCATCCGCTCGATGCCGGGCGGCAGCAGTGTGGAGGGGCCGACGACGCGGACGCGGGCGCCCATCGCGTTGAGCAGGATGATGTTGGAGCGGGCCACGCGCGAATGCAGCACGTCGCCGCAGATCGCGACCACGAGGCCCTCGAGCCGGCCCTTGTTGCGGCGAATGGTCAGCGCGTCGAGCAGGGCTTGTGTCGGATGCTCATGCGCGCCGTCGCCGGCATTGATCACGGAACCGTCGACCTTGCGGGCCAGCAGTTCCACCGCGCCGGAGGCGTGATGGCGCACCACCAGGATATCCGGATGCATGGCGTTGAGCGTCATGGCGGTGTCGACCAGCGTCTCGCCCTTTTTGATGGACGAGGAGGACACCGACATGTTCATGACGTCGGCGCCCAGCCGTTTGCCGGCGAGCTCGAACGAGGATTGGGTCCGGGTGGACGCCTCGAAGAAGAGGTTCACCTGCGTCCGTCCACGCAGGACGGTGCGCTTCTTGTCAACCTGGCGGTTGAGCTCGACATATTCTTCGGACAGGTCGAGGAGGCCGGTGATGTCGGCCGCGGAAAGGCCCTCGATGCCCAGCAAATGCCGGTGGCCGAGGACGAAGGTCGATTTCGATGTCATTAAAGCGAGAGCTATAGGCGGGGATGGCCGGGGGGGCAAGGGCCAAAGCCCGGGCGGGGAGTTATCCCCCGATCTGTCGGTCTTATCGCTGGCGTGAGCTGTCCCCGTCTTCTCCGTCATGCCCGGGCAGAAGCGCGAAGCGCGTCTTCGCGCTAGACGTCCCGGGCATCCACGTTCTTAAGGTGCTGTCGCAGAAAAGGCGTGGATGGCCGGGACAAGCCCGGCCATGACGAAGGGGAGATTTCCGCTGAAAACAACTCTAACAGCGCTCTTGGTCGCGGCTTTTGTTTCCGGGGCCCACGCCCAATCGCTTCCCGGCGGTTTCGTCTATCTGCACGACATCGAGCCCAGCATCATCCAGGACATCCGCTACGCCACCTCGAACAATTTCGTCGGCCGTCCGCTCGCCGGCTACGGGGCCGGCGAGTGCGTGGTGAAGCGGGAGGTTGGGCTGCGGCTGAAGGCGGTCCAGCAGGAACTGGCGGCGCAAAATCTCTCACTGAAAATGTTCGACTGCTACCGGCCGGCGCGGGCCTCGCTCGACATGGTCAGGTGGTCGCAGAACGGCCACGAGACGGCCGCCGAGCGGCGCTACAATCCCAAAATTCCCAAGACCGAGCTGTTCCGCCTCGGCTACATCGCAAGCCGCTCGCAGCATTCGACGGGCGCAGCGCTCGATCTCACGCTGGTCGATCTCAACGCCGACAATTCAGGCAAATACGACCCGTCAAAGACCTACGCGGACTGCACGGCACCGGTCGAGGCGCGATTGCCGGAGGGCAGCGTCGACATGGGCACCGGCTATGACTGCACCGACGTGAAAGGGCATACCGCCGCACCAACGATCAGTCCGGATCAGCGCGCCTGGCGCAAGCGGCTGGTGGCTGCGATGGCAAGGCAAGGCTTTGTGAACTATGCAAAGGAGTGGTGGCACTTTTCGCTGCCGGGAGCGGGCGGTGCGGCCTATGATTTCCCGATCCAGCCGCGGCGGAACTGATTCCGCGCCGAGGACACGAGATGACCCAGCCCAGCTTCGCGACCCACGAGGTCTTCAACCAGTCGCCGCCGTTCGAGGACGTCGATCTGTTCGCCGCGGACCAGCCGCTGGTCGCGGCGGTCAGGGCCAATGGCGCTGCGGCGGCGGAACCGGAGCTCTCGGAGTTCGGCAAGCATTGGGGCTCGGCTGCGATGGCCGATCGGGGGCGCGTCGCGAACGAGAACACGCCGAAGCTGCGCACCTTCGATGCCAAGGGCAATCGGCGCGACCAGGTCGAGTTTCATCCGGCCTATCACGAGCTGATGGCTCACAGCGCCCGTGCCGGCGTGCACAATTCGACTTGGACTGCGGATGGAAGACCCGCGGGCGATGCCGCAGAGGTCATCCGCGCGGCAAAATTCTACATGGCCTCGCAGGTCGAGACCGGCCATCTCTGCCCGATCACGATGACGCGCGCCTCCGTTGCGGCGCTGGCGATGCAGCCTGATCTGCGCGCCAAGGTCATGCCGGTGCTGTCGACGAAAAGCTACGATCCCAGCTTCGCGCCGTGGTGGGAGAAGCGCGGTATGACGCTCGGCATGGGCATGACCGAGAAGCAGGGCGGTACCGACGTGCGCGCCAACATGACGCGCGCGGTGCGCGAGGGAGGCGCCTATCGTATCACCGGCCACAAATGGTTCATGTCGGCGCCGATGTGCGATGCCTTCCTGGTGCTGGCGCAGGCGGACCAGGGACTGACCTGTTTCTTCATGCCGCGCTTCGCGCCGGATGGTTCGGTGAACGCGATCCAGTTCCAGCGGCTGAAGGACAAGCTCGGCAACCGCTCCAACGCGTCGTCCGAGGTTGAGTTCGTCGGTGCCTATGCGGAAGCCGTCGGCGATGAGGGCAAGGGCATCCGTACCATCATCCAGATGGTGCAAATGACGCGGCAGGATTGCGCGATCGCCTCGGTCGGCCTGATGCGCTCGGGGCTCGCCCACGCGCTGCATCACACCCGGCACCGCAGCGTGTTCCAGAAACATCTCGCCGATCAGCCGCTGATGCAGGCGGTACTCTCGGACATGGCGCTGCATGTGGAGGCGAGCACGGCTGTGGTGATGCGGCTCTGCCGCGCCTTCGATCGGACGCCGCTCGATCCGGCGGAGGCCGCCTACATGCGGCTGCTGACGCCTGCGATCAAATACTGGACCTGCAAGAGCGCGCCGCCGTTTCTCTACGAAGCCATGGAATGCCTCGGCGGCAACGGCTATGTCGAGGACGGCATTCTGGCGCGGCACTACCGGGAGTCGCCGGTCAATGCGATCTGGGAGGGCTCGGGCAACGTCATGTGTCTCGACGTGCTGCGCGCGCTCTCGCGCGAGCCGGAGGCAGCGATGTCGGTCCTGCAAGCGCTTGCTGCCGAGACCAAAGGTCTGCCAGGGGCAGGCGAGACGGCGGGATTCATCGGCAAGACCTTCGGCCGCCCGGACGGCGAGCGCGTAGCGCGCCTTGCGGTCGAGAAGCTGGCGCTGCTTGCGGCCGCCGCCGCGCTCAACGGCGTGTCACCGCGTCAAGCAGAACTGTTCGCCGCCACGCGCCTCGCCACGAACCACGCCAGCATGTACGGCGCGGTCGAGCTCGAGAGCGGCGACGTGCGCACGCTGCTGGAGCGGGCGCTGCCGTGAGCCTGCCAAACGAAAGCCTCCTGATGGACTCCCTCAATCCCGATCTGCCGCCGCTCACCGAGACGCCGGCGCCGCCGCGAGTCTGGAAGTTCTGGGGCACGGCGCTGTGGGGCATCGCCATCTTCGCAGCCATGTTCGTCGGGCAGATCGGGGCCATCGTCTATCTGGTCTGGGTCGCCCGTGACCCAATCGACCTCGCATCGATGCAGCACATCGGTCGCGAGCCGGCGTCGCTCGCGTTTTCGGTCACGATGGGCCTGCCGGCGACGCTGGCCGCCGTGTGGCTGGCCATCCGCATCAAGAAGGCCTCCTTCGTCGACTATCTCGCGTTCTATTGGCCGTCCTGGAAGCAACTCCTGTTCGGCGCCGTCGGGCTGATCCTGATCGTGGTCGCCTGGGAGACGATGTCGCGGAGTCTGGGCCGCGAGGCGACGCCGGGCTTCATGACCGACCTGTTGAAATCCGGTCGCGACAAGGGCGCGGCGCTGATGCTGCTGTTCGCCTTCAGCGTGGCAGCGCCGATGTCCGAAGAGGTCCTCGCCCGCGGCTTTCTGTTTCGCGGCTGGTCTGCGAGCTTCCTGCGCGTGCCCGGCGCCATCATCCTGTCGTCGCTGGTGTGGACGGTCGTGCATCTGCAATACGACCTGTACTTCCTCGCCGAGGTCTTCTCCATCGGCCTGTGGTTCGGCTACATGCGCTACCGCAGCAGCTCGCTCTGGCTCACGATCGTGCTGCACGCGCTGAACAATCTGACGGCGGTGGTGCTGACGATGTGGCTGGGGAGTTAGGCCACCAGCGCGATCGCGATCGGCATCGTGATCGCCGCCAAAATCGTCTGCAGCGTGATGATCTGCGCCAGCAGCGGGGCATCGCCGCCCATCTGGCGGGCCAGCACATAGGCGCTGGTGGAGGTCGGCACCGCGGCGCAGATCGCGACGATCGCGAGGCTGTCGCCGGATAGTCCGAACCAGACGGCGAGCACCAGCGCGACCGCGGGCATCAGCACCAGCTTGAACACCACGCCGATAGCCGCGCCCGCGCTGGGACGGAGCAGGCCTTCAAGATGCAGTCCGGCGCCGGTGACGAGCAGGCCGATGGCGAGCGAGGAGCGGCCGAGTGCGTCCGCCACCTCATGCCAGATCTTCGGCAACGGCAGGTGGATGACGTTGACGACGAGCCCGATCACGCAGGCCCAGATCAGGGGATTGCGGACAACCGTCATGACAACGGTGCGCGCGGATTGCTTCTTCGGCGCTGCGTAGTGCGCGAGCACCGCGACGCTGAGGACGTTGACCAGCGGAATGATTGCCACCATCGCGACGGAGGCGAGCGCCAGCCCGACCTCGCCGAACATATTGGCGGAGACGGACAGCGCCACATAGGTCTGCCAGCGGATCGCGCCCTGGAAGATCGAGGTGAAGGCGGGGCCGTCGATATCGAGCCGCGACAGGGCGGGGCGGAGCGCGAGGCAGAGCAGCGACATCGCGAGCGCTGACAGCAGCAGCGCGCCGCCGACGCCTGCGACCGGGACCTTGGACAGGTCGGCCTTCACCAGCGTCTGGATCAGCAGCATCGGAAACAGCACGAAATAGGTCAGCCGCTCAAGCCCGTTCCATTGCGTATCGAGCCGCATCAGGGTGCGCTTCAGCACCACGCCGAGCACGATCAGGATAAAGACGGGGAGGAGCGCCGCAATCACGACGGCCATGGATCAGTCAGGCCCCGGGGCTGCGCGCAGATTGGCGAGGCGGTCGAGCGCGCCTTGCAGGATGAAGATCGCGGCGTGCTCGTCGATCACTTCGGCGCGCTTGGCGCGGCTGACATCCATGCCGATCAGCTCGCGCTCGACCGCGGCGGTCGACAGGCGCTCGTCCCAGAGGCCGATGGGCAGCGCGGTCAGACCGGCGAGGTTGCGGGCAAACGCCCGGGTCGATTGCGCGCGCGGGCCCTCGCTGCCGTCCATGTTGATGGGCAGGCCCAGCACGAAGCCGACGGCCTTGCGTTCACTGGCGATCGCGAGCAGCCGGGCGGCATCCTGCTTGAACGCCTTGCGCTGGATCGTTTCGACGCCGGTAGCTAACCGGCGGTCTGGATTGGAGACGGCAACGCCAATTGTCTTGGTGCCGAGATCAAGGCCGACCAACCCGCCGCGTTCGGGCCAGTGGGTTGCAGCATCGACGAGAGGCAGGATAAGAGCCGGCATGGTGTTAGCGCATATCACGCGTCGCGCTACGGAGTGAACCCGGAACATGGATGCGCTGACATTATTCGGCTTGTTCGCCGTGACAGCGATGCTGGTCGCTTACGCCCTGGAAGACCGCAGCCACTGGTTCGTGCTGATGTTCGCAATGGCCTGCGTGCTCGGTTCGGCTTACGGCTTCCTGCAAGGGGCCTGGCCGTTTGGCGTGGTCGAGGCGATCTGGGCCGTCGTGGCGCTGCGGCGCTGGCATCTCAGGCCGGAGAGACAGGCCGGGCGAGGGCGTCTGCGGACGGCAGGGTCCTCGCCCGGGTATCGGATCAACGGATCGCGATCGGGTTGATCATTGCCTGCACGCCGCCGGTCCAGCGCGGCTGGCCCAGCACGAACAGGAATTCGTAGCCCTTGTCCCTGGCAAGCGCGGCCGTATCCATGTTCTCGAGAATGTAGGTCCCGTTCATCGCGAGCAGGATCTGGTGCACCTCGAACACGTTCTTGGACTCGAACGGCAGCACCTCGAGCGCCCAGGTGTCGGCGCCGATCGCGACGACGCCCTTGCTGGTCAGGTATTTTGCCCCTTCGACGCCCAGACCGGGCTCGCCGGCCGAATAACGCTTGTCGTCCTTGCCGATCAGGCTGAGCCAACCGGTGTGGAAGATGACGACGTCGCCCTGGCGGATCTCAACACCCTGCTTCTTGGCGACTTCGTCGATCTCCTTGACGTTGAAGGCGGTGCCTTCCTGCACGATATCGGCGTTGTAATAGGCGGCCATATCGAGCAGCACGCCGCGGGTGACGATCGGCGGCACCTTCTCGATGCCGAGCTTCTTCAACCCGGTGGGATCGGCGAAGTCGGCGAGCTTGTTGCCATTGTAGTAGACGTGCTCGACGCCGAGATGGCCAAGGCCGTCGAGCTGGCTGCCGATGCCGACCCAGGTGTCCAGGATGTCGTCGTTATAGGTCGCCTTGTTCGGCCCGAGACCGGCGATGCCTGCCTGTCCCGGCTGCACCACGGTGATCTTGAAGCTGCGCGGCGGATAGGCCGGCGTGCTGGACGTAACGGGGATGCCGAGTGCGTAGGTCTTTCCGGTCTTCACCAGAGATGCAGCCTTCAGCACGAGTTCAGGCGTCATGTAGTTGGCGGCACCGATCTCGTCGTTCGGTCCCCATTTCGACTTGGTCCAGTCTTGAGCGCTTGCTGTTTCGATCGTCGCAGACAACGCGGCGACACAGCACAACACGAGTGTATTGCGCATCGATAGTCCTCCCGATGTTTTTGCCGATGTTTGGCTTCGTTATGATTTCGCGCTGGCCAGTCGCTCATCCTAACGTAGAAAAGCCGTCGGCTTCAAAACTTTTCGCGGTGACATGCTGCGGCGGCTGAACGCAGCGCTCGCCGTGCGCAGCGTCGATTGAATCAAGTACGACAGATTTGTGACAGTGAATTTCGCGCGGTGGAACGCGCTGGCATCTCAGGCCGCGATGAATTCGTCGTCTTGTTTCAGGCAGGCGGCAAACCCGTTCAGTGCACTGGTTTGATGTCCGGCACGACGCTGGATGAAGAGCGTCTCGACCTGCGCGTGCGAATGGCTCAGCGCGTGGATCGAGACGCTGCCGTTGATCGCACTGCGTTCGACCACGGCGCGCGGCAGCAGTGTCACGCCCATGTCGGCGGCGACACAGCCGATCATGCCGTCGAGCGTGCCGAGTTCGAAGCGTGCGGCTGACGGCCAGCCGAGCTCGACAAAGATCTGTTCCAGCCGCTGCCGGTAGGTGCAGCCGGTGCGGAACGTCAGTGCGGTCGGGCCCGACTCCGGCGTGCCGGCGCGCAGCTCGGCGAGCGTGGCCCAGCGCCGCGCACTGACCAGCACCAGCTCTTCGCGGAACGCGCTTGTCGCGGTGAGATCGGCATGCACGATCGGACCTGCGACGAAGGCGCCGTCGAGGGTGCCTTCGAGCACGCAGGCGACGAGGTCGGCGGTGGGTGCGGTGCGCAGGCTCAGCCGGACGGCGGGAAAGCGGCGATGAAAATCGGCCAACAGCGGCGGCAGCCGCACCGCTGCGGTCGTTTCCATCGAGCCGATCGCGAGCGGTCCCTTGGGCTCGCCGTCGTCGCAGGCGGCGAGCACGGCTTCGCGCGCTAATGCGGACATCCGTTGCGCGTAGGGCAAAAGGCGCTTGCCCGCACCGGTCAAGGTCATGCCGCGGCTATGCCGTTCGAACAGCGGCGTGCCGATCTCGGCTTCCAGTGCCTTCACGCGCTGGGTGACGTTCGACTGCACCGTGTTGAGCTCTTCCGCCGCGCGGGTGATGCCCCCGGTCCGGGCGACGGCAGCGAAGGTCTGGAGGTCGCTGAGTTCCATAATATCGTTTCTCTTTTGAGATGGCAGCGTTCGTAAGAAATCAATTTTGGAGAATGGTATTCTAGACTAATATTCGTGTCGAGAGCGGAGGAGCCATGCCGATCACCACGCCGCTGACCCAGCTCCTGGGGATCAAGCATCCGATCCTGCTGGCTCCAATGGACACGATCGCCGGCAGCCGGCTGACACGGGCTGTCAGCGAGGCCGGCGGCTTCGGGATCCTGGGTGGTGGCTACGGCGATCAGGAACGGCTCGAGGCCGAGACCAGGCAACTAAGCGGCTTTGCTTCGTTCGGTATCGGCTTCATCACGTGGAGCCTGGCAAGACAGCCAAGACTTCTCGACATCGCACTCGACGCCAATCCGCAAGCGATCATGCTGTCATTCGGCGATCCTGCACAATTTGCAGCGCGCATCAGGGCGTGCGGGGCGCGCTTGATCTGCCAGGTGCAGAGCGAGGACATGGCGAAGCAGGCACTGGATGCCGGTGCGGACATCCTGATCGCGCAGGGTACCGAAGCCGGCGGTCACGGCGCATCGCGCACAACCGTCGATATCGTACCTGCGATCGTCGATCTCACGGCCGGGCGCGTGCCGGTGGTTGCCGCCGGCGGAATTGCCGATGGTCGCGGGCTCGCCGCGATGATGATGCTGGGCGCCTCCGGCGTGCTGATCGGCACGCGCTTCTATGCGAGCGTGGAGGCCAATGGCGCGGAGGAAGCCAAGCAGCGCATTCGCGACGCTGATCCCAATGACACGGTGCGCGGCGTCATCGTCGACTGGTCACGCAGCCTGTTCTGGCCGGCCCCGTTCACCGCGCGAACGCTGGTCAACGATCATATCAGGCGCTGGACCGGCCGCGAGGTCGAGCTGATGCAGCGCGCCGCCGAGGTGACCGTCGAATATGCCGCGGCAAGGGCCGCTGGCAATTTCGAGGTCGCCGCGGTCTTTGCCGGCGAGGCCGTCGGCCTGATCAATGATATTCCGTCCGCCGCCGAAATCGTCGAACGGATCGCGACCGAGGCCGAGCAACTGCTAACCGGCCGGCGTAATTCCAGCGTGTCCGCCTAAACTGCGAGAGAACAACCATGTGGCCGAACCGTCGATTGATCGATCTCTTCAAGACCGAATTCCCGATCGTGCTGGCGCCGATGGCCGGCGTGATGGACGCGGAGCTGGTGATCGCCGTTGCGCAAGGCGGAGGCCTGGGCTCGCTGCCGAGCGCGATGCTGTCGCCGGAGAAAGCGCGCGAGCAGGTCAACATCATCCGGCAGCGCGTCTCCACGCCGGTCAACATGAACTTCTTCTGCCACACACCGGTCGAGCTCACGGCCGAGGCGGAGACGCGCTGGAAGCAGCGCCTCGCGGGCTACTACCGCGAGCATGGCCTCGATCCCGCCGCACCCATCAATGCCGCGAACCGCGCGCCGTTCGACGCCGGCTTCTGCGAGGTCGTGGAGGAGCTGAAGCCCGAGATCGTCAGCTTCCACTTCGGCCTGCCGGAGGCCGCGCTGCTCAAGCGGGTCAAGGCGGCCGGCTGTCTGGTCATCTCTTCGGCGACGACGGTGAGGGAAGCGGTCTGGCTCGAGCAGCACGGCGCTGACGCGGTGATCGCACAAGGCGCGGAGGCTGGCGGACATCGCGGCATGTTCCTGACCGACAAGATCTCGGAGCAGCCCGGCACCTTTGCGCTGGTGCCGCAGGTGGTCGACGCGGTGAAGGTCCCAGTGATTGCGGCCGGCGGCGTTGCGGATGGCCGCGGCATTGCAGCCGCCTTCGCGCTCGGCGCGGCCGGCGTGCAGATCGGAAGTGCCTACCTGCGCTGCCCGGAATCCAAGGTCAGTGCGGCGGCCCGTGCGGCGCTCGCCGAGGGACAGGATGATTCCACCGTCATTACCAATGTCATGACCGGGCGGCCGGCGCGCGGCGTTCAGAACCGCCTGATGCGCGAGGCCGGCCCGATTTCGCCGGACGCGCCGCCATTTCCCCACGCCGCAACGGCGCTGGGACCGCTCAAGGCTGCGGCCGAGAAGCAGGGCAGGGTGGATTTCACCAATCTCTGGGCCGGGCAGGCGATCGGCCTGGGCCGCGAGGTCCCGGCAGCTGAACTGACCCGCGATCTCGCCAAATCGGCGCTTGCCCGGATGAAGGCGTTGGCCGGATAGGTCCCTAAAGCGCGATGAGCTTCGGGCGAAGCCTGATCGTGCTTTTGGTTCTTGTTTGCGCATGATCTTTTCGGAAAACCGCTTCATACTTTTCCGGATCATGCGCTGGCGCCGGTTGCGGCGCAAAAGCGGCCTCTGCTATACGGCACATAGGTTTTGCCGTGAGAGGCCTTATATAATGTCCGTCGACGCCGCTACCGTCCGCCGCATCGCGCATCTGGCGCGCATTGCGGTTTCCGAGGGCGAGGTTCCGCATCTGCAGGGCGAGCTCAACGCCATGCTCGCCTTTGTCGAGCAGCTCTCGGAGGTCAATGTCGAGGGCGTGGAGCCCATGACCTCGGTCACCCCGATGCAGATGAAAAAGCGGCAGGATTTGGTCAATGACGGCGAGATCGCCGACGATATCGTTGCCAACGCGCCCGCGATCGAAGGCCACTTCTTTTTGGTGCCGAAGGTCGTCGAGTAACTTTTAGGACGTGGTCCGATGTGCATGCTTTGCGACGACGAGAAGGCCTATCAGGCTTACATGAACTATCTCGACAAGATGGAGCGGCAGGGCAAGGCTGCCGACCCCAACGTCGCCGTCAATGCCGTGCTCGACGAGATCGAGGCGGCTGCGAAAGCGGCCGCCAAGAAAGACGACCCGGCCAACGACAAATCCCTGTCTCCGTTCTTCTGCAGCCCGATCAATAAATGACCGATTTGACATCGCTGACGCTCGCGGAGGCCCGCAAGGGCCTCGCGGCAAAGACTTTCACGTCCCTCGAGCTGACCGACGCGCATCTGAACGCGATCGAAGCCGCGCGCGTGCTCAATGCTTTCGTCATGGAGACGCCCGACCGCGCGCGCGACATGGCGAAGGCCGTCGACGAGAAGATCGCCAAGGGTGACGCGGGGCCGCTCGCCGGCATTCCGCTCGGGATCAAGGACCTGTTCGCGACCAAGGGCGTGCGCACCACGGCGTGCTCGAAAATCCTCGGCAACTTCGTGCCGACTTACGAGTCCACGATCACCTCGCAGCTGTGGCGCGATGGCGCGGTGATGCTGGGCAAGCTCAACAATGATGAGTTCGCGATGGGCTCGTCGAACGAGACCTCGTGCTTCGGCCCGGTCGGCAATCCCTGGCGGCGTGATGGCTCCAACACGACGCTGGTGCCGGGCGGCTCGTCTGGCGGCTCGGCCTCCGCCGTGGCGGCTCTGCTCTGCATGGGCGCGACCGCGACCGACACCGGCGGCTCGATCCGCCAGCCGGCGGCGTTCACCGCGACCGTCGGCATCAAGCCAACCTATGGCCGCTGCTCGCGCTGGGGCATCGTCGCCTTTGCCTCCTCGCTGGACCAGGCTGGTCCGATCGCGCGCAGCACGCGCGATGCCGCGATGCTGCTGCGCTCGATGGCTGGCCACGATCCCAAGGACACGACCTCGGTCGATATGGCCGTGCCGGACTACGAGGCCGCGATCGGCAAGTCCGTGAAGGGCATGAAGATCGGCATTCCCAAGGAATACCGTCTCGACGGCATGCCGGCCGAGATCGAAAAGCTTTGGGAAGCGGGCGCGGCCTGGCTGAAAGCGGCCGGGGCCGAGCTCGTTGAAGTGTCACTGCCGCACACCAAATACGCGTTGCCGGCCTATTACATCGTGGCGCCGGCGGAGGCGTCCTCCAACCTCGCGCGCTATGACGGCGTGCGCTTCGGCCTGCGCGAGCAGGGCCGGAACGTCAACGAACTCTACGAGAACACCCGTGCAGAAGGTTTTGGCGCTGAGGTGAAGCGCCGCGTCATGATCGGCACCTACGTGCTCTCGGCCGGCTATTACGACGCCTATTATTTGCGCGCCCAGAAGGTGCGCACGCTGATCAAGAAGGACTTTGAGGATTGCTTCGCCAAGGGCGTCGACGCGATCCTGACGCCGGCGACGCCGTCGGCAGCCTTCGGCATCGGCGAGAAAGGCGGCGCGGACCCCGTCGAGATGTACCTCAACGACATCTTCACGGTGACCGTGAACATGGCGGGCCTGCCGGGCATCGCTGTGCCCGCCGGCAAGGATGCGCAGGGCCTGCCGCTCGGCCTGCAGCTGATCGGCCGTCCCTTCGACGAGGAGACGCTGTTCTCGCTCGGCGAGGTGATCGAGCAGGCCGCCGGCCGCTTCACGCCGGCGAAATGGTGGTGAAGATGGCGGCGTATATCGCCAGCCTCGACGGCGCCGCGCCGCCGCCGGACCTCAGCGCTCCACTTGCCGCACTATGGTGGGCCGCCAAGGGCGACTGGGACGAGGCGCACAAGATCGTCCAGGACGAGAGCGGCCGCGCGGCCGCTTGGGTGCACGCCTATCTGCACCGGGTCGAGGGCGACCTCGGCAACGCCGGCTATTGGTACCGCCAGGCCGGCCAGCCCGTGGCAACGGATTCATTACAGGCAGAGTGGGAGCGGATCGCTGCCACGCTGCTCGGGAGCAAGCCATGAACGCACCTGCCGCACCCCACAAACTTCTCAAGGGCTCAACCGGTGACTGGGAGATGGTCATCGGCCTGGAGGTCCACGCTCAGGTGACGTCGAACGCGAAGCTGTTCTCCGGCGCCCCCACCGCATTCGGCGGCGAGCCGAACTCGCATGTGTCGCTGGTTGACGCGGCGATGCCAGGCATGCTGCCTGTGATCAACGAGGAATGCGTCAGACAGGCTGTCCGGACCGGCCTCGGGTTGAACGCGCAGATTAATCTGCGCTCGGTGTTCGACCGCAAGAACTATTTCTATCCAGACTCGCCGCAGGGCTACCAGATCAGCCAGTACAAGTCGCCGATCGTCGGCGAAGGCGAGGTCGTGGTCGAACTGGACGGCGGCAAGACCGCCACCATCGGCATCGAGCGGCTGCATCTGGAACAGGACGCCGGCAAATTGCTGCACGATCAGTCGCCGACCATGTCCTATGTCGATCTCAACCGCTGCGGCGTAGCGCTGATGGAGATCGTGTCGAAACCCGACATCCGCGATGCCGAGCAGGCCAAGGCCTATGTGACCAAGCTGCGCTCGATCCTGCGCTATCTCGGCACCTGCGACGGCGACATGGAGAAGGGATCCTTGCGCGCCGACGTCAACGTCTCCGTGCGCAAGCCCGGCGCGCCGCTGGGCACCCGCTGCGAGATCAAGAACATGAACTCGATCAATTTCATCGGCCAGGCGATCGAGTACGAGGCCCGGCGCCAGATCGAAATCCTCGAGGACGGCGGCGCGATCGACCAGGAGACCCGGCTCTACGACCCCAACAAGGGCGAGACGCGGTCGATGCGGTCCAAGGAAGAGGCGCACGACTATCGCTACTTCCCCGATCCCGACCTGCTGCCGCTGGAGTTTTCGCAAAGCTTCGTCGACGAGTTGAAGGCTGAGCTGCCCGAGCTGCCGGACCAGAAGAAGACGCGCTTCGTCGCGGATCTCGGCCTGTCGGCCTACGACGCCAGCGTGCTGGTCGCCGAGCGCGAGAGTGCCGTGTTCTACGAGACCGTGTTGGAGAAACTCGCCAACCGCGCGCGCGACGGCAAGGTCGCCGCGAACTGGGTGATCAACGAGCTGTTCGGTCGTCTCAACAAGGAAGGCCGGGATATTACGGACTCTCCGGTCGATGCCGCACAGCTCTCAGGGATCATCGACCTGATCGGCGAGGGTACGATCTCCGGCAAGATCGCCAAGGATCTGTTCGAGATCGTCTGGCAGGAGGGCGGCGATCCCCGCGCACTGGTCGAAAGCCGCGGCATGAAGCAGGTCACGGATCTTTCGGCGATCGAAAAGGTTGTGGACGACATCATCGCGGCCAATCCCGACAAGGCGGCGCAGGTCAAGGACAAGCCGCAGTCGCTCGGCTGGTTCGTCGGCCAGGTGATGAAGGCATCCGGCGGCAAGGCCAACCCGCAGAGCGTCAACGAGCTGCTCAAGTCCAAGCTCGGCATCTGACCTCGCGCGTTCGAACGAGGTGACGGACAGGCTTCGTCACCTCGCTTTCGGTTCGCGATGCGACGCTCGCGCACATCCTCTGCGACGAACTTCATCCCGATCGAACGCGACACGCCGACCGAATCGCCGTCACGCGATTCGCGCAAAACGGCGACTTGCACGCGCTCTGACGAGCGCTCGCGCCGTTAATCATGAAAATATTTTCGTTGCCAAAAGTCGCGACTCAGAGTCCGCGAAGCGCCTTCGCGAGGCGCTCGGGCGATCGGCAGGATGCATCATTGCAACGATCGTGCGCGATGCACGCGTGCAAGAAAATACTTGCTGCATAGTGTTTTTCTACAATCGCATCTGTTGCAAACGTCGATGCAGCAGGCACTCTCTGCGATCGCAAGCACACCTCATGCAGTCCGTTTGCATCGCGTTCGCCGGCGCAGGCGCGTTTCGCCGTCAACACTTCTTTAAGCGAGACGCTGTTTTTTTCGTTGTGTTGGTGTATTCGGGATGAGTGTGCACTCGATCCCCGACTGCATGCAGCGATTAAGCCATCTCACACATCGGAGGGCAACATGGCCAAGAAAGCTAAGAAGGCAAAGAAGGCGAAGAAGGCGAAGAGCGCAGTGAAGAAGACTGCGAAGAAGACCCGCAAGGTCGCCAAGAAGAAGTAACTTCGCTTTTTGAAGTTGCCGGCTCCTAGAGAGCCGGCACGTCATCAGCGCCTCTCGAAAGGTTCTGGTCGACGATAGAGGGTGTCGGCGAGACATCAGGTCAACGGTCGGATTGTTCTCTTCGCGGGTTCGCTCGCTAAGCCCGGTCCGGCAGAAGAAACAAGTTTTCTTCGTTCGGTGCGGCTCTCCGTAAGGGGCTCCGCAATTTCACAGGCGGCCTTCGGCCAACGTGGAATCTGGTCCTGACGTGTTCGCCGACGCCCTCGTTCTCATGAGGCCGGGGTATTGCCGGCATTCCCATATCCCGACATTGTTGATCTGACCGCGATGTGGCCGTTCTGCCCTTGAGCAGTCAGGGTTGTCGCATATGACGTCAGCGGCGCCTGAGCGAGCACCTCGTCCTTCGAGAGGACCGCTTAGCCGTCCCCTCCGGATGAGGCTCGGCTGCATCCATCTGCGTTGATGCTGCCGCATCCTCATCCCTCATCCTGAGGGCCCGCCGCAGGCGGGCGTCTCGAAGGATGGCCGCAGTCGAGCTTCCAGCCATATACTTCTTCATATGCGCGCCCTACTTGAGCAGGGAGGCTGCAGCGCAATTGCAGGCAGTTCGCGCACCTCTTCTCCATTTGCGGTGTCATCGCCCGGCTCCGACCGGGCGATCCAGTACCCCGCAGCTTCTCGTGGGACCATTGCTGTTTCTGGAATACGGTGACGACAGCAGGCGGGGACACCACAGGACGCGCGTCACCGTGCGCAATGGTTATCGTTCTCCCAAAATCCCAAGGTAAACCGAATCTGACGAATTGCAGAAGTCCCTGCAAAATAGGGATTTCTTGCATTTGTCGTGCGCGCCTGGCGCGGGCGCGTTTACGTCTGCTTCATCGCGATACTTAAACTGCCATTCAAATTTGCCCGCCATCATTACCTCCAACAAGCCGGCAAACGGCACGGGCAAAAAGCCTCGGGGATGAGTTGAACAGTTGATCGGACGGGAGCCGCGCTCGGGGTACGAGACGGCATAAGAAAAAAGGGGATGCGTTATGTTTCAGGGTACTTTCGATCTGGAGACCGCGACGCCGATCGATGCAGGCGCGCTGTCGGACGTGCTGTTCGAGCGCGGCCTCTATTGGGCGAGCGGACGCGCCGGCCTCGTCGATCTCGTCGCCGCGCACAAATGGTTCAACCTCGCCGCGCTCAAGGGCCGCAAGGACGCCGTGACGCTGCGCCAGGAAGTCGCCGGGCAGATGTCGGATGCCGATATCTCAGCCGCCCAGCGCGAGGCGAGGGCCTGGGTCTCCGCCCACTGAGCGGTGAATCACGTCCCGGCGGTCGTTTTCGCAGGCGAACCTGATTTTCGCTAATCGGTTCCCTCGTGGTCCGCCATCCGGATTCGGAGCGGCGTGAGCGATCCCGACGAGATGACTGGGCGCAGATCAGAGGCGGCGGATTTAGATCGCGCCCTTGCACTATGATCTGGGATACTTCGACCCGGAGCAGATAACCCTGCAACCTCTCGACAACCCGTTCGGCACGAGGCTGTCACCCATGTCTTAGGTACGTTCCGTTACCCATGTCTTCGGGCCGGACAGCTGCGGAGTGGCGGAGAGGGAGGGATTCGAACCCTCGATACAGCTTGAGACCGTATGACGCTTTAGCAAAGCGTTGCCTTCAGCCACTCGGCCACCTCTCCGGTGCGAGCCTTATGCATCTAATTACTTGGGCTGGTCAATTTGGAAGCGTGTGTTTTTGCTCGAATATTCCCAGCGAATTCCGAAACCAGGCGGTTTGCTCTCGGGCCGAGAACGTAACGCCGCGATAACGGACGCCAAGTTGGAGGTTCTGGCGCTTGTATTAAGAGTGGTTCTGGCGCGGACAAAGGCTCCCTTCATCCATATAAACGATTGATTTTGCTTTCAAATTGGATCGGATGGCCCGCGTGTGGGACGACTGCCTTCGTCGCCGACCGCCTCTATCAAGTGAATCATTTGCAAGCGATTGATTTGATTGTCTCTTCCGCGATTCGCCACAAACTATGAGCGGTGATTGCCCTCAGATCGGCCGACGGGGTCCCGTGTCAGGGCTGCGGGAAGGGCGCTCTCACTATTAGTCGGGATAACTCGCTCGCCGGCCGAGGATCTGCCCCGTCGCGCCAGGCGTCGCCGTAACCAGGGAGGGCCTTAACTGGCGATTTCTCTTTCCGTGGAAACGGCCTTGGAAATCAAAGCAGGGACGATCTGGCACGCTGTTTCATTCTTCAACTGTCAGGACTCCGCCGCTACGGATCTCATCTTACAATAGTCAGGACGTAGAGCATCCAGCTGGGTAGCTCACTGCGAGATATCGATAGGCAATATCCCGACCGCTTCGAGACGTACGCGTTTTCAATCGGTCCTGACGACAACAGCGATCTCCGCAAGCCGCTCGAAAAGTCATTCATAGCTTTGTCGATTGCGAGACAAGCTCGACGGTGAAGTCCTGCAAGCGATCGACGATGCGCAGATCGATATTTTGTCGATCTTGCAGCCGCTTGATGGTCAGGCCAGCCAGTTCCCGAAGGGCTGGCGCACGGCGAGTCCCTGGTTGATTCCACGATTCGGGCGCCCCAGACCCACAGCGAGGCGTCTCCACGGATGTGAGGGGCTGGTGCCGGAACTTTTGATGGCAGATGAAATCTGTCGAAAAAGATCAGTAGATTCAAAGTGTTACAAAGTCGCCCTGATCACATCTGCGTGTTATTTGTGCAACACCCGCTGGAAAACACGCTCGATCGGCCGGTTCTGAAGCGTTCTGTTGTTGTGTGTGCAAGGGGGTTCGGTAATTGTGACTGAGCGACGGAGGGGGGCATCCCGAGGTCGTCCCGTCTTAGGTGGTTCGCTTAAGTCCCTCGCGTTCAGCGGGTGTGTCCGAAGGCGCGAAGCGACTAAGCGGTGAATTTAAGGGACAAGGGAACCAACCTTAGGGTGTCTTCACCCAGCGGATCCGGAACCTTCCCTATGGCAAACTTGGAGGTTTAACATGAAGTTGGTTAAGAGCCTTTTGCTCGGTTCCGCGGCGGGTCTGCTCGCTGTTGGCGGAGCGCAGGCAGCCGATCTCCCCGTGAAGGCCAAAGCGGTCGAATACGTGAAGATCTGCTCCCTGTACGGTGCGGGTTTCTACTACATCCCCGGCACCGACACCTGCATCAAGCTGGGTGGTTATCTGCGCGCTGAAGTCGCGCTGAACACCAACTCGGACTTCAGCGGTCAGCTCACGTCGAACAACGGCGCGCGCAACCGTCTGACGAACTACTACACCATGCGCGCTCGTGAAGATCTCAACATCGACACGCGCACCGCGACCGAGTACGGCGTCGTCCGTACCTTCTTCGACGGCGTGTTCTCCTGGACCACCGGCAACTACGCCGGCACCGGCAGCGCGACCGGTACCACTGCCTACAGCAGCACGCTGGCGCTCAACACCTCCGGCGCCGCCCCGGCGCTCGTTGGTTCGGCCGTCAACGGCACCGACGGCGCGACCTCCGGCGGTTCGCTCGGCGTGTACTACGCCTTCATCCAGTTCGCTGGCTTCACCATGGGTAAGGCCGTGTCGCAGTTCGACGCGCCCTGGACCAACTATCCCGGCAACAACTTCGACAGCCTCGTCGGCGGTTCCGGCACGGTCACTGGTGTCAACCAGTTCACCTACACCGCTGACTTCGGTCAGGGCGTGACGGCGTCGTTCTCGGCTGAAGATGCGACGGCCTATTACCAGGCTGGCAACCTGAACATGACTGGCGCGACTGCGGCTGGCATGATCGGCGGTTCGTATGGCTCCAACGCCATCGGCGGTTCGCGTTCGCCGAACCTCGTCGGTATGGTCCGTGTCGACCAGGCTTGGGGTCTGTTCCAGGCGTCGGTCGCTGCGCATGACAACCACGTTGCCTACTACGGCGCCACCGAGCCGACTGGCCATCCCGACGACAAGTGGGGTTGGGCTGCTCAGCTCGCTTTGTCGATCAAGAACATCCCGACTGGCGCGGGTGACGTGATCAACATCCAGGGCGTCTACACCGACGGCGCATCCCGCTACAACTTCCAGAACCTGGCGGGCGGCAGCTACTCGATGTTCGGCAGCTCCGGCGTTGCCTACCAGAGCGTCGGCTTCGCCATCGCTCCGGACACCGTGTTCGTGACCGGCAGCGGTCAGGAAACCGTCAAGACCTGGGGCTTCCGGGGTGCCTACACCCATAACTGGGATCCATACTGGAACACCGCGATCTACGGTGCTTACGCTCAGGCGCAGTACGGCACTCTTGCCAAGACCACCCTCTGCGGCGCTGGCGGTGCTGGCGGCGTGTTCGGCGGCCTGGCGGGCGTGACGGGTTGTAATCCTGACTTCGCCATCGGCCAGGTCGGTGTCATCACCCGCTGGACCCCGGTCAAGAACCTGACGTTCTCGGCCGACCTCTCCTGGACCCATCTGGACCAGAAGTACGCTGGTACGGTTGCTTACGCTGGTGCCGGCACGACGGCCAAGCCGGCCGCCGTGTACGAGCTGAAGGATCAGGACACGCTCGTTCTGCTCCTCCGCGCTCAGCGCAACTGGTAAGTTCGGTCTAACGACCTGACAGAGAGCCCCGGCGGGAAACCGCCGGGGCTTTTTTTGCACCAGGCGGACCACGGATCTCCGACATGTTCTGAAGAACGAGTGGAGTGTGGAATGATGAGTAGCTTTGGGTGATCAAGAGCTGGGTTCGGATCGCGCGATCAAGACCACTTCAGCCGCCGCGGCAAGAGGCGGAGGCGCCGGCAGGTCCTTGAGATTCATGGCCACCACGGCGTCCAACGTGGTCTGCCCGTCTAGACCGCAACCAGCGCGAGTCGAGCGGCATAGAGCGGGTTAGGCCGCGTCGACGACGCCGGAGTTTAGGCGTGGTGCGACAGCCGTAGAAGCGCCGGCCGATAGGGGGCTTGCGGATCGTCGTCCTCATTCGAGGGAATTGTGCAGGAGCCGAATTCCTGTCTGATCCGCTCGATCTCGGCGATGCGCTCGTGCAGCCGCTGCAGATGCTCCGGGGATTTCGCCCGCCAGAATCGAAATGTATCGGCGGTGAGCGGGAGGAACGCGGTGCCGAACAGCGTCGGCTCCGGAACGACGGTTCGCCCGAGCAGCAGGAACCGCCTGGCACCGGAGACGACGAGGGTCGCGTAGCCGCGGTTTCCGATCCTCTTGATGCCATTCAGCGACCATTCGGCGAGCTTGCTGAAATAGGGCTCCTCCCGCCAGCGATCGGGGCAATGGTCATCGACGGTAACGTTGACCGCGTCCTGGCTGAAATGCACGATGATGCCCGATTTCGCCGGAAACCAGTCGTCATCCAGATGGCCCTGCAGCCAGGCGCAGACGAAGGACCGGCACATCTGCGGACGGCGCTCGTAGATGGTGCATCCAGTGCCCGTCTTCCAATGCCTGCACAGCTGGTTCACCGGCTTGTCGACGGCCGCCACTTCGAGGATATCGCAGCAGGCATTGCATGAGCCGCATTGCCGGGCTGGCTGGGCTGTCCTCGTCGGGCTGGTTCCGCGAAAACCCTGCCCGTCGCGGACCAGCAGCTTCTGCTTTTCCAGCGCATTCAACGCACGTTCGATTTTGAGACGAGATAGTCCCGTGGCGTCGATCACACCCTTCATCGTCGTCGCGCCTGCCTCTACTGCACGGGCGACGCTCAACATTGCCTGATCCATGTTTGTAGTTCTTTTCTTCTCTTATTGAGGCGCGCCCGATCCGCCCTGCACGATCTTCTCGTTCAGCTTCTCACCGTACGGTCTGGAGCACTCCGGCCCATGTTGATGGCCCCGCCTCAAACGCCGGGAGCTGACCGCGTTACCCCCTCGCGCGGATACCTTGTTATCGGATCGCCGCAAGCGAGTCTCATAGGCACGCCGCTATTCCACGCTGCCGGCGCCACGGCGCAAATCAGCCTCGATCTGCAACCGGGTGCCGCCGCCGAAGCGGGCGCGGTAGACCTGAAGGTTCTCCATGATCCGCTGCACATAGTTGCGCGTCTCCGAGAACGGGATCAGCTCGACCCAGTCGACCGCGTCGACCTTGGGGTCACGCGGATCGCCGTAGCGGTCGATCCACTTCTTCACACTGCCGCGGCCGGCATTGTAAGCGGCGAAGGTCATGATGTAGGAGCCGCGATAGTCTTCGAGCAGTCCACCGAGCTCGGCCGAGCCGAGCGTGGCGTTGTAGGCCGAATCGTTCTTCAGACGCCCCAGATCGTAAGTCCCGCCGTGCCGCTTGCAGACATAGCGCGCAGCGTCCGGCGTCACCTGCATCAGCCCATAGGCCTGCGCCGGCGAGACGACCGAGGGATTGAAGGCGCTCTCCTGCCGCGCGATGGCGTAGATGATGCTGCGCTCGACCTCGGGTCCGATCGGCGTGAATTGCGGAATGCCGTTGACGGGATAGGCATAGAAATCGAACGGCAGCCCGCGATTGAGCGCGGCCTTGCCGAGCAGCAGCATGCCGCGCGCGTCGCTGTGGCGCTGGGTGAGCTCGCCGAGGCCGGCTAGCGCTTCGGGATCGCCGTTCTCGCCCATGTCGGCGAGCAACGGTATCACCATCTCGCGCTCGTCGAGCTCGTAGAGCAGCTGCGCGGCGCGCACGATCTCCAGCCGTTCGGCACCGCGGCTGCGCGGCTGAGCGTTGAGCTCGATCTGCGGCAGGCCGAGCTTGGCGCGTGCGAGCTGGCCGTAATAGCTGGTGGATTGCTCGGCGGCCCGCGCGTAGGCGTTGCGCGCCTCCTGCTGGCGGCCTGCAGCTTCGGCGGCGCGGCCCTGCCAATAGCCGGCGCGCGCCAGCGTGGTCGGATTGACGCTGCCGATCCCGATGCGGGCAAAGTGCTGGGTGGCGGCCGCGGGATCGTTGAGGAAGCGCAGCGCGATCCAGCCGGCGGTGAACTCTTGCTCGGTCTTGTAGATATCGCGCGAGGGCAGGGCCGCATCGCGCGCGATCAGATAGGCGCTGCGGAATTCCTCGGTGTCGATCATCTTGCGCGCCAGGAGGCGCCGTTCGATCCACCATTCGTCGAGATTGTAGAGCCGGCCCGGATCCTTCGGTGCCGACAGCATGAGCTGGGCGGCTTCCGCAAATTTCTCCTCGCGGCGCAGCAGCTGGATCTTGCTGAAGATGAAGCCCGGATCGCCGTGCAGCTCGCGCGGCACGGCTTCGAGCAGCGCACGAGCGTTCGGCGCTTTCTTGAGGGAGGCGATGCGGGCTTTGGCGAGTGCGACATAGCCGGCCCCGAGGCGCTTTGCAGCCCGCAATGCGGCCTCGTTCTCGCTGCCGTAGAGCAGCGTATCCATCCGCGCCTTCTGATCGCCGGGCGTCAGCAGCGCGCCGAACTGGTCGAGTGCGTTGTTTTCGGTCTCTTCCGACATCGGGTCGCTGCGCCAGGCATCGCGCACCAGACGTTCGGCGTTGGCACGGTCGCCGCGCGCCAGCATCGCCTTGGCGAGCGTGAAGCGGCCCTTGGCGGACACGGGGGATTCGTTCTCGAACCACGACCACGCGACCTGGTCGTCGCGCCTGTCGTCCCACATCGCGGCCTCCAGGCGCCGGCGCAGGAAGGTCTGCGAGGGCCAGCTCGGATTGGCGGACAGGAAGGCGCGGTAGCGCTCCACAGTCGCGCCATTGTCCTCGCTGCGAAGGATGATCCATTCCGCGAGTTTTCGCGCGACCGGATCCGAGATCGTGGCCGCGGCACTGGTGGCGTCGCCCGCCTTGCGCTTGCGCACGAGCTCGATCACGGTCTCCAGCGTGTCCTTGTCGGCTTGCGGCGTCGAGGAGGTCGCAGCAACCGCAGCCGGTGTGACCGGCTTGCGCGGGGCGGCATGCTGGCGGGTCGCCGGAGCCAGGACAGGAGCCGCGACGGGCTTGGCGGAGGCCGGGGCGGTCGGTCTGACGATGGCCGTTGCTGCCGGTGCGGGTGCGGTCTTCGGGACCGAGCCGCCAGCGGCCGGCTGAGGTTTCGGCGCGACAGCCGCAGGCTTCAGCTTGTCCTTTGCAGGTTCCTTGCCTGCGTTCTTGCCAGCATCCTTGCCAGCGTCCTTGGCAGGCTTCTTCGCGGCATCCTTGGCGGGTGGACTGGTCGCGCCCTTGCTTGCGCCCTTGGCGGCGTCCTTCGAAATGTCCTTGCCGGTTCCCTTGGACGCCCCCTTCGTGGTGTCCTTGGCGGCTGGCTTTGCGATTTCCTTCGCGGTTTCCTTGGCGGTCTCCGCGGTTGTCTCATTGGATTTGGCCCAGGCGGCGCAGCCGGCCGACAGCCCTGCCATCAGGCACACGACCAGACCGGTGGATCGCCATGCGGCGCGCGGAAAGGAGATCACGGCGTTTCGTCGCCCCGAATCAGTCAATTGGCTCAAGACCTAGCTGTACAAGATCTGGCTATATTTGATTGAATATGCGGACAAATACCAACAGCCGCTTACCTTTGCCGGGTTTGCACCACCACCGCGGCAAAATCGCGGCCTAAACCCGTGCGTCACACGGAAGCGGGTCTTTTACCGGCGGGATAGACCCGATATGAATGCGGCTTGCTCGAGATCGCCGCGTACGGAGGAAGTCCATGGCAGCCAAGACGAAATTCCGGGGATCGTTCACCGCCTTGGTCACGCCGTTCAAGAACGGCTCGCTGGACGAGGCGGCGTTCCGCTCCCTGGTCAGCTGGCAGATTTCGGAGGGCACCAACGGCCTGGTCCCGGTCGGCACCACCGGCGAGAGCCCGACGCTGAGCCATGACGAGCACAAGAAGGTCGTCGAATGGTGCATCGAGGAAGCGAAAGGCCGCGTGCCTGTCGTCGCCGGCGCCGGCTCCAACTCGACCAAGGAGGCGATCGAGCTCGCCCAGCACGCTGAAAAGGCGGGCGCCAACGCGGTTCTGGTCGTGACGCCCTACTACAACAAGCCGACCCAGGAAGGCATGTACCAGCACTTCAAGGCGATCAACGACGCGATCGGGATTCCGATCATCATCTACAACATCCCGCCGCGTTCCGTGATCGACATGTCGGTCGACACCATGGCGCGGCTGTGGGAGCTGAAGAACATCGCCGGCGTCAAGGACGCCACCGCCAGCATGGTTCGCGTCTCGCAGCAGCGCGCGGCAATGGGCGAGGACTTCAACCAGCTCTCGGGCGAGGATGCGACCATCCTCGGTTACATGGCCCATGGCGGCCATGGCTGCATCTCGGTGACCTCGAACGTCGCGCCGCGGCTGTGCTCGGAGTTCCAGGCCGCCTGGGCGAAGGGCGATCATGCCACCGCACTGAAGCTGCACGACAAGCTGATGCCGCTGCACAACAACCTCTTCATCGAGAGCAATCCGGCGCCGATCAAGTACGCGCTGTCGCTGCTCGGCAAGCTGGACGAGACGCTGCGGCTGCCGATGGTGCCGGTCACCGAGCCGACCCGCGTTGCCGTGCGCAGCGCAATGGTTCATGCCGGCCTCATCAACTGACGCGCTGGCCGATCGGGGAGCTTTCATGGCGATCGAGGAAAGAGGCACGCGGATGCTCACGGAGTTCCGCGAATTCGCCATGAAGGGCAACGTCGTCGACCTCGCGGTCGGCGTCATCATCGGTGCGGCCTTCGGCGCCATCGTGACGTCGCTGGTCGGCGACGTGATCATGCCCATCATCGGCGCAGTTACCGGCGGCCTCGACTTCTCGAACTACTTCACGCCGCTTTCGAGCAAGGTCACCGCCGCAAATCTGGCGGACGCGAAAAAGCAGGGCGCCGTCTTGGCTTGGGGCAACTTCCTCACGCTGACGATCAACTTCATCATCATTGCCTTCGTGCTGTTCCTGGTGATCCGTGCCATGAACAAGTTGAAGCGCAAGGACGAGGCGGAGCCGGCCGCTCCGCCGAAGCCGTCGGCCGAGGTCGAGCTGCTGACCGAGATCCGCGATCTCCTCAAGAAGTCTTGACGCGCGCGCTTCATCCAAACTGTTAGCGTCCTCGCGCATCTCGATCAGGTTTGTCCCCCATGGCCGACAAGAACGAACGTCCGATCAAGGTCATGGCGGAAAATCGCAAGGCCCGCTTCAACTATGCGATCGAGGATACGATCGAGGTCGGCATTGCCCTGACCGGCACCGAGGTCAAGTCGATCCGCAACGGCAAGAGCACGATCGCGGAATCCTACGCCGATTCCAAGGACGGCGAGATCTGGCTGATCAACGCCACCATTCCGGAATATCTTCAGGGCAACCGCTTCAATCACGAGCCCAAGCGGCCGCGAAAACTGCTGCTGCATCGCAAGCAGATCAACAAGCTGATGGGGGCGGTCGACCGCGAAGGCATGACGCTGATCCCGCTCAAGCTTTACTTCAACGAGCGTGGTCGCGCGAAATTGCAGCTCGCGGTTGCAAAAGGCAAGAAGCTGCACGACAAGCGCGAGTCCGAGAAGAAGCGCGACTGGAGCCGGGAGAAGGGCCGCCTGATGCGGGCGAGGGGATAGCGGGATGACTCAGAGAAACCTGCTCGAGGTTGATTGGACCCGGATTCCCGCCCCCGCGGATGACGGCGGCGCCGCGCACCTGAAAGGCATGACGCTGCCGCCGGTCAGCCTGCTCGCCACTGACGACACGTCAGTCGCGCTGTCGGCGCTGCGTGGCCGGACCGTGGTGTTCGCCTATCCGCGCACCGGCGAGCCCGGCAAGATCGCGCTGGTCGACGATTGGGACATGATCCCGGGCGCGCGCGGCTGCACGCCGCAGACTTGCGCGTTTCGCGATCTGTTCGCCGAGCTGAAGGCCGCCGGCGCCGCGCAGGTGTTCGGCCTCTCGACCCAGAGCAACGCGTACCAGACCGAGATGGCCTCGCGGCTGCATCTGCCGTTCCCGGTGCTCTCGGACGAGAAGCTGGCGCTCACGCGCGCCCTGAATTTGCCGACCATGGAGGTTGCGGGCCTGACGCTGATCAAGCGCCTTGCGCTGATCGTCGACGACGCCAGGATCACGCATGTGTTCTATCCGGTGTTTCCGCCCGACCGGAACGCCGGCGATGTGCTGGACTGGCTGAAGGCCAATCCGGCCAAAGGCTTGTCTAGGGATTAGTCGAGGTCGGCCTTCACCTTCGCGAACACGGAGCGGAACATGTCCGGCGTCAGCACGCGGGTGTTCGTGTTGTAGCGGGAGCAGTGATAGCTGTCGTAGAGCCTGAATGCGCCGGCCTGATGCACGGCGCCGTGGCCGAAGGGGGCTTGCGATCCCTTCAGGTTCAGCGGCTTGAGCACGGTGTCGTGCGCAATGCGCCCGAGGGCGACGATCGCGCGCAGGTTCGGCATCGTTGCGAGATTCGCGGCGAGAAACTGCCGGCAGGTGTTGATCTCGACCGGCAGCGGCTTGTTCTGCGGCGGCACGCAATGCACCGCATTGGCGATCCGGCAGTCGACCAGCTTCAGGCCGTCGTCGGGACGCGCCCGATATTGGCCCTTGGCGAATCCGTATTCGAGCAGCGTGGTGTAGAGCAGGTCGCCGGCATAATCGCCGGTGAAGGGACGGCCGGTGCGGTTGGCGCCCTGCATCCCCGGCGCAAGGCCGACGATCAGCAGGCGCGCCTTGATGTCGCCGAAAGGCGCAACCGGTGCATTGTGCCACAATGGCTCGCGCGCGCGGTTCGCCTCGCGAAAGGCGACCAGGCGCGGACAGAGCGGACAGTCACGGTCGGGGACGAGGCTGAGAGGCTGGCGGCTTGACCGGGCCGCCTCACTCCTCGAAGTCGTCATCGCCCCTCGCCGGCGCCATCGTGGTTGCGCGCTGGAGGAACTGCGGAGCGTGGTGGCGCGCCTCGCGGTCGCCGCGGTCACGCGGGGCGGGGCGTTCGGACGGGTCGCGACCGAGCTTGGACTGCAGCTCGACGAGGTCGGTGAAGACGTCGGCCTGCCGGCGCAGCTCGTCGGCGATCATCGGCGGCTGGCTGGCGATCGTGGAAATCACGGTGACCCGCACGCCGCGGCGCTGAACGGCCTCGACCAGAGAGCGGAAGTCGCCGTCGCCCGAGAACAGCACCATCTGGTCGATGTGCTCGGCGAGCTCCATGGCGTTCACGGCGAGCTCGATGTCCATGTTGCCCTTGACCTTGCGGCGGCCGGAGGCGTCGATGAACTCCTTGGTCGCCTTGGTGACGACGGTGTAGCCGTTGTAGTCGAGCCAGTCGATCAGCGGCCGGATCGAGGAGTACTCCTGATCCTCGATGATCGCGGTGTAGTAGAACGCCCTAAGTAGCGTCCCGCGGCTCTGAAACTCCTTCAGCAGGCGCTTGTAATCGATGTCGAAGCCCAGAGTTTTTGCCGTCGCGTAGAGATTGGCTCCATCGATGAAGAGCGCGATCTTGTCGGTAGAGGAAGGTGACATTCAGTTTGCTCGCGTAGAGTTCGTGATTGATCGTTTATTGTTGGCGCGGCGACAGCAAGCCGCGCGCTTCTAAAGTCCCGCCGAAACCCGTCGAAACCGCAAATCCGGAGAAGTCGGGGCAATCAAGGTATAGTTATGGCCAACTTGCACATACCCGGCGCCGCCCTCGCCGGCGGCCCGGGTAACCACCCATCCCAGCGCCAATGTGGGGGTAGCAGAGCCGTTTGGCGAGGCCAAATCACAAATTGGCCTTGCGAAACCCTCCCGGTCCCTATAACTACCGGCATTCATCCACATATTTCGTCCCACCCACAACGGAGCGACAGTCGATGGCTCGCGTCACCGTAGAAGATTGTATCGACAAGGTCGACAACCGGTTTGACCTGGTCCTGCTGGCCGCCCACCGCGCCCGCATGATTTCGTCTGGTTCACAACTAACGGTTGACCGTGATAACGACAAGAACCCTGTTGTGTCTTTGCGCGAAATTGCTGAGACCACCATTTCGCCGGAGGACCTCCGCGAGGAGCTGGTGCACTCGCTGCAGAAGTTCGTCGAGGTCGACGAGCCCGAGCCTGACACTGTGCCGCTGATCGGTTCCGCCGGTGCAAGCGTGGATGCAGACGATACCGAAGTCGCCGTTGAGCGCATGACGGAAGAAGAGCTCCTGAAGGGTCTCGAAGGCCTCGCGCCGCCCGAGGAGCAACCCGAGGAAGACGAGTAAATCGTCCCGTCGCGCTCATCGACTTCTTTGTGATCTGATCAAAGGCCCGAACCGTTGTTCGGGCCTTTGCTTTTGTTGGCGTTTTCGTGGTTACCATAGCGTCGTCGGTTCGCGCCTGTCCCTGTCACTGAATTGATCGGACACGCGCGCGATCGGAGCTAAGATGTATACACGGGCTCTGTCGTGGTCCGTTTGAAGGCAGGACGGCATGGTATATCGACGCCGCACACCAACGCAGATGCAGGCCGCAACCGAATCGGTTGCCGTGGCCCCGACTGCGCCGGTGGCGCGCCCGGCGAAGCCTCGCGCACGCATGATGCGTCAATATGACCTCGTCGAGCGCGTCAGGTCCTACAATCCCAACACCGACGAAGATCTGCTGAACCGCGCCTATGTCTACGCCATGAAGGCGCACGGCTCGCAGACCCGCGCCTCGGGCGACCCGTACTTCTCCCATCCGCTCGAAGTGGCGGCGATTCTCACCGACCTGAAACTCGACGACGCCACCATCGTGGCTGCGCTGCTCCACGACACGATCGAGGACACCGAAGCGACGCGGGCCGAGATCGACCAGATCTTCGGGCCCGAGATCGGCGCGCTGGTCGAAGGGCTGACCAAGCTGAAGCGGCTGGAGCTGGTGTCGCGGGAAGCCAAACAGGCCGAAAACCTGCGCAAATTGTTGCTGGCCATTGCCGACGACGTCCGCGTGCTCCTGGTGAAGCTCGCCGATCGCCTGCATAACATGCGCACGCTGGACTTCGTGCCGACGGAATCGCGACGGCGCATTGCCGAGGAGACGCTCGATATCTATGCGCCGCTGGCCGGGCGCATGGGCATGCAGGAAATGCGCGAGGAGCTGGAGGACCTGTCGTTCCGGACCCTCGACCCGGAAGCCTATTCGGTGGTGATGCAGCGGCTCGATGCGCTGGCCGAGCGCAACCGCAATCTGATCGGCGAAATCGAGGACCAGCTCTCCAACAATCTGCGCCACCGGGGCTTGGGCGCGCGGGTCTATGGCCGCCGCAAGAAGCCATTCTCGATCTGGACCAAGATGGAGCGCAAGTCGGTCGGCTTCGAGCAATTGTCCGACATCTTCGGCTTCCGCGTCGTCGTCAACGACATCGAGGCCTGCTACCGCGCGCTCGGCATCGTCCACACGAACTGGCCGGTGGTGCCCGGGCGGTTCAAGGACTACATCTCGACGCCGAAGCAGAACGACTATCGCTCGATCCACACCACCGTGATCGGCCCCGGCAACCAGCGCGTCGAGTTGCAAATCCGCACCGAGGCGATGGACCAGATCGCCGAGCGCGGCATCGCCGCGCACGTGTTCTACAAGGAAGGCGTGGGCTCGCCGACCGAATTCCTCAAGCGCGAGTCCAATGCGTTCGCCTGGTTGCGCCACACCATCGGCATCCTCTCGGAGAGCGCCAACCCCGAGGAATTCCTCGAGCACACCAAGCTCGAGCTGTTCCACGACCAGGTGTTCTGCTTCACCCCAAAGGGCAAGCTGATCGCGCTGCCGCGCCATGCCAACGTGATCGACTTCGCCTATGCCGTGCATACCGACGTCGGCAACAGCGCGGTGGGCTGCAAGATCAACGGCCAGTTTGCGCCGCTGTCCTCGGAGCTCCAGAATGGCGACGAGGTCGAGGTGCTGACCTCCGAAGCGCAAGCGGCGCCGCCGTCCGCCTGGGAAACGCTCGCGGTCACCGGCAAGGCGCGCGCCGCAATCCGCCGCGCCACCAGGACTGCGGTGCGCGATCAATATGTCGGTCTCGGCCGGCGCATCGTCGAGCGCCTGTTCGAGCGCGCCAAGATCGAATATGCCGACGACAAGCTCAAGGGCGCGCTGCCGCGGCTGGCACGAACCTCGATCGAGGACGTCATGGCGGCTGTGGGACGCGGCGAGATCAAGGCCTCCCACGTCGCGCGTGCGATGTATCCCGACTACAAGGAGGAGCGCATCGCGCGCTACGGCGTCAAGAAGGGGCTTGCCGGCAAGCTCAAGGAGAAGTCGTTCGAACCGCCGCGCACCCCGGTCGCGATTCCGATCCGCGGCATCAATTCCGACCTGCCGGTGAAGTTTGCGCCGAATGGCGGCGCAGTGCCCGGCGACCGCATCGTCGGCATCGTCACGCCGGGCGAGGGCATCACCATCTACCCAATCCAGGCGCCGGCCCTGAAGGATTTCGAAGAAGAGCCGGAGCGCTGGCTCGACGTGCGCTGGGACATCGAGGACTCCGCGCCGCAGCGCTTCCCGGCCCGCATCAAGGTCGAGAATGTCAACGAACCCGGCGCGCTGGCGCAGATCGCGACCGTGATCGCCGAGCACGACGGCAACATCGACAACATCAGCATGCAGCGCCGCTCACCGGACTTCACGGAGACGACGATCGATCTCGAAGTCTACGATCTCAAGCATTTGAGCGCGATCCTGGCCCAGCTGCGCGCGAAGGCGGTCGTCGCCCGCGCCGAACGTGTTAATGGATAGACGCCTTCCGTCATGGTCCATTCCTATGATTCCGTGAGTCCTGAAATGCCTGCACCTCCGCTCCGCCTCGGCGTCAATGTCGACCATGTCGCGACCCTGCGTAACGCGCGCAGCGGCCGCAATCCCGATCCGGTGCGCGCGGCGCTGCTGGCGATCGAGGCCGGCGCCGACGGCATCACCGCTCATTTGCGCGAGGATCGCCGGCACATCCGCGACGAGGACATGGCGCGGCTGAAAGCCGAGATCTCCAAGCCGCTTAATTTCGAGATGGCGGCGACCGAGGACATGATGCGTATTTCGCTCGCCACCAGGCCGCATGCGGTGTGCCTCGTGCCGGAGCGGCGCCAGGAGGTGACGACCGAAGGCGGGCTCGACGTCGTCGGCCAGCACAATGCGCTGGCGCCTTATATCGCGCGGCTGAACGATGCCGGCATCCGGGTGTCGCTGTTCATCGCGGCCGATCCCGCCCAGATCGAGACGGCGGCGCGGCTGCGCGCACCCGTGATCGAGATCCACACCGGCGCCTGGTGCGACGCCGTCGTCGAGGGTCACGCCGACAAGGCCGAGGCCGAATGGCGGCGGATCGTGGCAGGGGCGAAGCTGGCGAAAGAAGCAGGGCTGGAGGTTCACGCCGGACACGGGCTGGACTACGCGACAGCGGAGACGATCGCCGGCTTGCCGGACATCATGGAACTCAACATCGGCTACTACATGATCGGCGAAGCCCTGTTCGTCGGTCTCGCCGAGACGGTTCGCAGCATGCGCGCGGCGATGGACCGCGGCCGGAGCCGGGCATGATCATCGGCATCGGCTCCGATCTGATCGACATCACCCGGGTCGGCAAGGTGATCGACCGCCATGGCGAGCGCTTCCTCGACCGCATCTTCACCGCGGCCGAGCGGGCCAAGGCGGAGCGGCGCGCCAAGAACGAGAAGATGGTGGTGGCAACCTACGCCAAGCGCTTCGCCGCCAAGGAGGCCTGCTCCAAGGCACTCGGCACCGGCATCAGGCGCGGCGTGTGGTGGCGCGACATGGGGGTGGTCAACCTGCCGGGAGGGCGGCCAACCATGCAATTGACGGGCGGGGCGCTGGCCCGGCTCCAGGCCCTGACGCCCGAAGGGTTCGCGGCGCAGATCGACCTGTCGATCACCGATGACTGGCCGCTGGCACAGGCCTTCGTCATCATTTCGGCCGTGCCGCTGGCCAAACCCTGACGGTGCTCCGATAATTTTATAATTCGCATTCAAAATCAAGCGCTTATGCAGTTTTGACGCGATCCTTGATTGCGTGGTCTCCGACAACCGTCTAAAAGTCCGCGGACGCAAATCAGGCTGGGCGAATTCGGCTTTACGCCGGAATTGGCCCTCATTATCAGAATCAGGACAATCTCCTTGGGCCGCGAGCGATGGGCTGTTCGCGGGAGGAGGGCGCGCTGTGACCGCCCGCCGGAATTGAGAGAGCAATGAGCGTGACTTCAGGAACGAAAACTGAGAGCGGCATCGGCGAAACGATCCGGGTCGTGATCCACGCTCTCCTGATCGCTCTGGTGATCCGCACCTTCCTGTTTCAGCCGTTCAACATCCCATCCGGCTCGATGAAGGCGACACTGCTGGTCGGCGACTATCTGTTCGTCTCGAAATATTCCTACGGCTACAGCCATTACTCGATCCCGTTCTCGCCGCCGCTGTTCTCGGGGCGGATCTGGGGCTCGGACCCGAACCGCGGCGACATCGTCGTATTCCGCCTGCCGAAGGACGATTCCACCGACTACATCAAGCGCGTGATCGGCCTGCCCGGCGACCGCATCCAGATGCGGGACGGGCTGCTCTACATCAACGACACGCCGGTCGAGCGGCAGCGCATGAGCGAATTTGTCGGCGAGGACCCCTGCGGCGCCGAAGGCAGCGGCGTCTCCCGGGTGAAGCGCTGGAAGGAAACGCTCCCGAATGGCGTGTCCTACGAGACGCTGGACTGCGCCGACAACGGCTACGTCGACAACACCAACGTCTACACCGTGCCGACCGGCCACTTCTTCATGATGGGCGACAACCGCGACAACTCCACCGACAGTCGCTTCCTCGGCCAGGTCGGCTACGTGCCGCAGGAGAATTTGATCGGGCGCGCCCAGATGATCTTCTTCTCGATCGCCGAAGGCGAGCATGCCTGGATGTTCTGGCGCTGGCCCTGGGCGGTGCGCTGGAATCGCTTCTTCAAAATCGTCCGATGAAAGACGAAGCCAAGGACATCGCGATCCTACCGACCGAGGCGCAAGCGGGCCCCGACGGCGAAGCTGCGACCAAGACTCTTGATACCAAGACCCTTGAGGTCAAGACGCCTGAGATCAAGACGCCCGCAAAGAAGAAGCGGGTGCGGAGCAGCAAGGTCAGGGGCTCGGATGCGAATGCGGGGCTCGAGGCACGCATCGGCTACAGCTTTGCCGATCCGAACCTCTTGATGCAAGGCATCACGCATGTCTCCGCGCTGAAGTCCGGGCGCAAGCGCGGCGACAGCTATCAGCGGCTGGAATTCCTCGGCGACCATGTGCTCGGGCTCGTCGTCTCCGACATGCTCTATCACGCCTTCCCGAACGCCGACGAAGGCGAGCTGTCCAAGCGACTTGCCGAACTGGTGCGCAAGGAGAGTTGCGCCGATGTCGCCAAGTCGCTCGGTCTGCTCGACGACATCAAGCTCGGCTCGGTCGGCTCCAGCGCCGACGCGCGCCTGCGCAAGAGCGTGCTCGGCGACATCTGCGAGGCCGTGATCGGCGCCGTCTTCCTAGACGGCGGCTACGCGGCAGCGGCCGATTTCGTCAAGCGCAACTGGACCGAGCGCATGCACAAGCCGCGACGTCCCTTGCGCGATCCCAAGACCGTTCTCCAGGAATGGGCACAGGGCAAGGGATTGCCGACGCCGGTTTATCGCGAGGTCGAGCGCACCGGCCCGCATCACGATCCGCAATTCCGCGTCGCGGTCGACCTGCCGGGGCTGGCACCGGCGGAAGGCATCGGCGGCAGCAAGCGCGCGGCAGAGAAAGTGGCAGCTTCAGTGATGATCGAACGTGAAGGCGTTGGCGGCGGCAATGACGGTTGAAGCAAGCGGCGAGGCGCCCACTGCCACGCGCTGCGGCTTCGTCGCGCTGATCGGCGCGCCGAATGTCGGCAAATCCACGCTGGTCAATGCGCTGGTCGGGGCCAAGGTCACGATCGTCTCGCGTAAGGTGCAGACCACGCGCGCGCTGATCCGCGGCATCGTGATCGAGAACAACGCGCAGATCATCCTGGTCGATACGCCCGGAATCTTCCTGCCCAAGCGCCGGCTCGACCGCGCCATGGTCTCGACCGCCTGGAGCGGCGCGCATGACGCCGACCTCGTCTGCGTGCTGCTGGATGCCAAGGCCGGCATCGACGAGGAAGCGGAGGCAATCCTCACCAAGGTCGCCAGCGTCAAGCACGAGAAGATTTTGGTCATCAACAAAGTCGACCTGGTCCAGCGCGAGAAGCTGCTGGCGCTGGCGCAGGCTGCCAACGAGCGCATGGCCTTCGCAAAGACGTTCATGATCGCGGCGATCTCCGGCGACGGCGTCGATGACCTCAGGCGTACACTGTCCGAGATCGTACCGCCGGGGCCGTTCCTCTATCCCGAAGACCAGATGTCGGACGCGCCGATGCGGCAGCTCGCGGCCGAGATCACGCGCGAGAAGATCTTTCGCAAACTGCACCAGGAACTGCCCTACCAGTCCACCGTCGAGACCGACAAGTGGGAAGAACGCAAGGACAAGTCGGTGCGCATCGAGCAGACGATTTTCGTCGAGCGCGAAAGCCAGCGCAAGATCGTGCTCGGCGCCGGTGGCGCCACCATCAAGTCGATCGGCGCGGACTCGCGCAAGGAGATCGGCGAGATCCTGGGCGTGCCGGTGCACCTGTTCCTGTTCGTCAAGGTGCGCGAGAACTGGAGCGACGATCCCGATCGCTACCGCGAGATGGGCCTGGAATTTCCCAAAGAATAACCAAGAAAAGATCGGTCGACGATGAGCGTACCCAGCAACGTACGGCGCTTCGAAGCGTTGCTCTATGCATCGTTGATGCTGGATGCCTTGTCGGTGGCGGTGCAGGACCGCACGCCGACTGCCGAGATGACCGAACAGATGATCATGACGTCGTCGCTGCTCGCCGGCGGCATGATCCTGCTGCTGGTGTATTTCGTCCGGCTGGCCGCGCACGGGCGCAAGAACTGGCCGCGCTGGGTGCTGGCGGCAGCGCTCGTGCTGTCGGTGATCTCGCTCGGCCAGATCATCGGCGAGAAAGGCATGGAACTCGACAGCGCCATCGAGATCGTCTCCTGCGTGCTGACCGCGATGGGATTGTATTTCTCGTTCCGCGGCGACGCGCAGGGCTGGTTCAACGCGTGAGGCCGTGTCGGGTGGATTGGCGGCGCGCAATTCACCTTCCAGGCGTGCCCCCGCGATTGGCCGATTAGGCCTTCGGCCAATCCGCCCTACGATTGAAGACCGGAATCCGCTAGACTTCACCGATGGAATGGACCGACGAAGGCATCGTGCTGGGGGTGCGGCGGCATGGCGAGAGCAGCGCCATCGTCGAGTTGCTAACCCGTGCCCACGGCCGCCATCTCGGTCTCGTCCGCGGCGGCGCCGGCTCTCGGATGCGTCCGTTGCTGCAGCCCGGCAACAGCCTCCGCGTGGTATGGCGGGCGCGGCTCGACGAGCATCTCGGCACCTATGCCATCGAGGGCCTCAAGCTGCGGGCGGCGACGCTGCTGGGATCATCCCACGGCGTCTACGGCATCACCCATCTCGCCTCGATCGCGCGGTTGCTGCCGGAGCGCGATCCGCACGAAAACCTCCTGGCGCTGCTCGAACATTCGCTGGACGATTTCGACGACATCGGCAGCGCGGCCGTGCACGTGATCCATTTCGAACTGGCAATGCTCACCGAACTCGGCTTCGGGCTGGCGCTGGAAAACTGCGCGGTGACAGGAGAGACCACCGACCTGATCTACGTCTCGCCCAAATCCGGCGGCGCGGTGTCCCGCGGGGCGGGCGAGCCGTGGCGCGACCGCCTGTTGCGGCTGCCACCGTTCCTGCGCCAAAGCGAGGTGCAGGGCGACCTCACCGATCAGGATCTCCAGGACGGCTTTCGACTGACCGGCCTGTTCCTGCTGCGCCACGTGCTGGAACCACGCGGGCAAGGCCATTCCGATGCGCGGGCAGGCTTCATCAACGCGCTGACGCGACAGCAGGCAAAGGCCGCCATTCCCGCGCCATGAGCTTGGCGCGGCTCTGCGTTGCCTCAGTGGACCAGCCCTTGCTGGAACAAAACTCGGTTCCCCGGACTTGCCATTTTGGGTTCCAACCGGGGATAGCCTCATGCTGATCAAGGGACTTGTGATATCGGCAGCGCTGATTGCGCTGGCGCCGGACGCCCTCGCGGGTGAGCAGCCGGGCGTCTTTCGCCGTGCTTCCTGTACCGTCGTCAGATTCTATGTGGCTAAATATTCCGCTGCAGCCGCAGAGGCATGGGCACGGTCCAAAGGGGCGACGGAGGCCGAGATCGACACCGCGCGGCGGTGCCTGACCAATGCCCCGGCCACCACGCAGGCTAAAGCCGCGCCACCCACCCAGACCTTCACCGCAGGCTGGGCCGGCCAGTAGGCCGCCACAGGGAACCAATCGATCCTTGCCCGATTCGCTTCCACGGTTTAACCGGGCGGCATGGGAAAACGATTGATTCCGCCGGAGGAACCGGCCGAAATTCACGAGGTGCCGCTGCGTGAGGCGTTGGAAGAGCGCTATCTCGCCTACGCGCTCTCCACCATCATGCACCGCGCGCTGCCGGATGCGCGCGACGGCCTGAAGCCGGTACACCGGCGCATCCTGTATGGCATGCGGCTGCTCCGGCTCGACCCGGGCACGGCATTCAAGAAGTCCGCCAAAATCGTCGGCGACGTGATGGGCTCGTTCCATCCGCATGGCGACCAGGCGATCTACGACGCCATGGTGCGCCTGGCGCAGGACTTCTCCTCGCGCTACCCGCTGGTCGACGGCCAGGGAAATTTCGGCAATATCGACGGCGATAATCCCGCCGCCTATCGCTACACCGAAGCGCGCATGACCGACGTCGCGCGGCTTCTGCTCGACGGAATCGATGAGGACGGGGTCGAATTCCGCCCCAATTACGACGGCCAGTCGAAAGAGCCGATCGTGCTGCCCGGCGGCTTCCCGAATCTGCTCGCCAATGGCGCGCAAGGTATCGCAGTCGGCATGGCGACCTCGATCCCGCCGCACAACGCCGCCGAGCTCTGCGACGCCGCGCTGCATCTGATCGAGAAGCCCGACGCGAAGTCGAAGGCCTTGCTGAAATGGGTCAAGGGTCCGGACTTTCCAACCGGCGGCATCTGCGTCGATTCCAAGCAGGCGATCGCTGAAGCCTACACCACCGGTCGCGGTTCGTTTCGCGTCCGCTCCCGATGGGAGCAGGAAGAGGGCGCGCGCGGCACCTGGGTCGTCGTCGTCACCGAGATACCCTTTCTGGTGCAGAAGTCCCGGCTGATCGAGAAGATCGCCGAGCTGCTGGACCAGAAGAAGCTGCCGCTGGTCGGCGATATCAGGGACGAGTCGGCCGAAGACGTTCGCATCGTGATCGAGCCGAAATCGAAGAACGTCGATCCCGCGCTGATGATGGAATCGCTGTTCCGGCTGACCGAGCTCGAAAACAAGATTCCGCTGAACCTCAACGTGCTGATCAAGGGCCGCATTCCCAAAGTCGTGGGGCTCGCGGAGTGCTTGCGCGAATGGCTCGACCATCTGCGCGACGTGCTGATCCGTCGCACCAACCATCGCAAGGCCGAGATCGAGCGCCGGCTGGAGATCCTCGGCGGCTTGCTGATTGCCTATCTGAACATCGACGAGGTGATCAGGATCATCCGCAATGAGGACGAGCCGAAGCCGGCGCTGATCAAGGCGTTCAAGCTCACCGAGGTGCAGGCCGAAGCCATCCTCAACATGCGGCTCCGAAGCCTGCGCAAGCTCGAGGAGATGGAGATCCGCGGCGAGGACAAGGATCTTCGCAAGGAGCTGAAGGGCATCGAGGGACTGCTGGCGTCCGAACCCGAGCAGTGGAAGAAAGTCGGCGAGCAGGTCGGCAAGGTTCGCGACATGTTCGGACCGAAGACCCCGCTCGGCAAGCGCCGCACCACCTTTGCCGACGCGCCAGAGCATGATCTCGCTGCGATCGAGGAGGCACTGGTCGAGCGCGAGCCGGTGACGGTGGTGGTCTCCGACAAGGGCTGGATCCGCACTCTCAAGGGCCATGTCGAGGATCTCTCGGGGCTGGCCTTCAAGCAGGACGACAAGCTCGGATTCGCGTTCTTCGCGGAAACGACCTCGAAGCTGCTGCTGTTCGCCACCAACGGAAAATTCTACTCGCTCGATGTCGCAAAACTTCCGGGCGGCCGCGGTCATGGCGAGCCGATCCGCCAGTTCATCGATCTCGAGCCGGAGGCCGCGCCGGTCACGCTGTTCGTCAACAAGGGCGGACGCAGATTCCTGGTCGCGAGCCACGAGGGCCAAGGGTTCGTCGTCAGCGAGGACGATTGCGTCGGCACCACCAAGAAGGGCAAGCAGGTCCTCAACGTCGACATGCCGAACGAGGCGCGCACAGTCACCGAGGTGATCGGCGACACCGTCGCGGTCATCGGCGAGAACCGCAAGATGCTGGTGTTCCCGCTCGACCAGGTGCCGGAGATGGCGCGTGGCCGCGGTGTGCGTCTGCAGAAGTACAAGGACGGCGGCCTCTCCGACATTGCAGTGTTCGACGCCAAGACGGGCCTGACCTGGAAGGACTCCGCCGGCCGCGAATTCTCCGCGACCATGAAGGAGCTCGCCGAGTGGAAAGGCTCTCGCGCGGACGCCGGCCGTCTGCCGCCGAAGGGATTCCCGAAGTCGAACAAGTTCGGCAGGGGGATCGGGTAGTCGGGCGACAGTCTGGTTCCGCCGGTGCGCGCGGTCTGATACCGTCCGCCATCCCGGTGTTCTGGAACGTTGAGAAGTAGCGCGATGTACGATGTCATTGTTGTCGGCGGCGGCTCGGCCGGCGCTGCTGTTGCGGCGCGGCTCTCGGAAGATCCCGCACGGCGCGTCCTGCTGCTGGAGGCGGGTCTGGACTGGCGCGCCGACGAGGCGCCCTGGGAGGTGATGACGCCAAATCCCATCCCGATCATCCACAAGCGCGAGTACCAGGAGAAGTGGCAATGGCCGGATCTTCTGACGCGCCGTGTGGCCGGCCAGGAGCCGCGCTTCTACTGGCGCGGCAAGGGGCTCGGCGGCTCGTCGATGATGAACGGCCAGATCGCCATCCGCGGCGTCGCTGCTGCGTTCGACGAATGGGCCGCCAATGGCTGCACCGGCTGGTCGGCCACGGACGTGATGCCGTTGTTCTCGGTGATCGAGGATGATCTGGAATTCGGCGACGCCGCCGGCCACGGCCGCGGTGGACCGCTGCCGGTCTATCGGGCGCCGCCGGAAAAATGGGGGCCGATCGACCGCGGCTTGCGCGATGCGGCGTTGGCGAGCGGCTATCCCTGGTGCGCCGACGTCAACGGCCCTGACGGCGAGGGCGTCGCCTGCTATCCCATCAACAGCCGCGACAGCCGCCGCATCACGACCAATGAGGGTTATCTGGAGCCCGCGCGGGGCCGCGCCAATCTGGAAATTCGCGGGCATGCGCTGGTCGACCGCGTGCTGATCAGCGACGGCCGGGCAACCGGCCTCCGCGTCCACATCGAAGGGCAGGGGACCAGCGACATCAGCGCGCGCCAGATCGTGCTGTGCGCCGGCGCCATCCACAGTCCGGCGATCCTGCTGCGCTCGGGCATCGGACCTGCGGATGAGCTGAAGGCGATGGGGATTGCGGTCGAGCGGGACTTGCCGGTCGGCCGGCACTTCTTTGACCATCCGCTGTTTCGCGCCACGATCCAGCTCCACGAAAATCTGCGGCCGACCGATCCGGACACCCGCCATACCAATTGCTGCGTGACCTATTCGTCGGGCCTCGCCGACGGCGGCAAGCGCGACATGATCCTGATCGCCTTCAATCACCGCGGCATCGGCGTGCCGGGCGCGATCGGCGCCGGGCTGTTCAACGCGTATTCGCGTGGTTCGCTCAAGCTGGCCTCGACCGACCCCGCGATTGATCCTGTCGTCGAGGAAAACATGCTGGCCGATCCCCGCGACATGTTGCGCATGAAGGATGCGGTGAAGCGGCTCGCCGTGATCACCTCCCAGCCGGCGCTATCAGGCATCGTCGACTGGATCCGGCTCGCGGACACCGATCTGACGCTGCCGCAAGCCGCGGCCTTGCCGGAGCATGAACTGGATGCGCTGCTGCGCCGTGAGACCGGCGATATCCAGCACGCCGCCGGCAGTTGTCGTATGACCGGCTTTGAGAGCGCCGACGGCGTGGTCAACCCTGACGGCACCGTGAAGGGCATCTCCGGCCTGCGCATCGCCGACGCCTCGATCATGCCATCGGATTGCCGGGCCAACACGCATTTCACGACCGTGGTGATTGGCGAGGCGATCGCGCGGATGATGATGCGTTAGGTTCAATCGTCGTCCGCCATGGCGGTCTGATGAAACGGCGCGCAGACGAAAACCTACCGCTCGACGGCCAAGCCGAACAGCGGTCGGAGATGTGTCCCCAGAATGTTGCCGACGAAAGCCGCCACCAGCCAGCACCAGCCATGCAGGCTGCCCGATGCGATCCCGCTGAAATAAGCGCCGATATTGCAGCCATAGGCGAGCCGGGCGCCATAGCCGAGAAGCAGGCCGCCGATGATGGCGGCGAGGAGCGAGGATGCGGAGATGCGCCATGTCGGATGGAATTTGCCGGCGAGGCCTGCGGCCAGCAACGCTCCCAGGATGATGCCGAAATCCATGACGGAGGTGATGTCGGCGAAGACGCTTTGGTGCAGCGAGGTCGCGCGAGCGCCCTGCCAATAGGGCCATGACGCGACGTCGACGCCGAGGCTCATCAGGATCTTCGATCCCCAGAGCGCGAAAGCGGAGGTGATGCCCCAGGGACGTCCCGCAAGATACAGCGTGGCGAAATTTCCGATCGCGAGCAGGATCGCGCCCCACAGCAGCGGCCATGGCCCCTGCATGAAGCGGCGCGCGCCGCGGAGCTTCGTCCGCGCTCCCGGCTCGAGTTCGCCGTGGCGGCCGATCTCGGCCCTGAGGGTGATGAGATAAATTGCAGCCATAACAGCCCAGCAGAGCACGAGCGCCGGCAGCCATCCGAGCCGTTCGATCAACGAGACGGCGCCGATGTTCGGCAGTGCGCTCCACCACGGCAGATGCAATGCACCGAGCGTCGATCCGGCGATGAAGGCCGCCAGTGTCACAAGCATGCGGGTGTTGCCGCCGCCGGCGGTATAAAGCGTTCCCGACGCGCAGCCGCCGCCAAGCTGCATTCCAAGGCCGAACAGGAATGCCCCGGTGAGCATGCCCACGCCCACCGCGCCGAGCTCGCCACGCACGGCGACGCCGAACAGAGTGCCTTGCGCCAGGGCCGGGAAGAAGAGGGCGGTTGCCAGCACAAGCATGACCATTTGGGCGCGAAGGCCGGCGCCTCGTCGTGCGACAATGAAGACGCGCCAAGCCGAGGTGAACCCGAACAGCGCATGGTACAGCGTCAGGCCAAGTGCGCCTCCGAGAAGAAACAACAATCCCTGTTGCCACGAAATCGTGCCTGACAAGGCCGCTGCGCCCGCCAGCCGCCGCGACAGCGACGACCGTGAGATTGGCGCCGTGCCGGTCATTGTCAGGGGCAAGCAGCCGCGCATCGATAGATAGATCGGTCATGGCTCATCCAAAAGCGGATTTCTTCGGCAGTGAGAGCTAACCGGGGCGAATTCTCCCCGTTCCAATCTTTCGACCTTGGAACTGATGCGATAGCGCTAGCCTGTCATGCCCAGGCTCGACCGGGGCATTCAGTACGCCGCGGCCTCTCTTCTCAAATCTCGACTGTCTCGGGCTACCGGGTCGCCCGGTCAAGCCGGGCGACGACAGCGAGAGTGGGCAAGATTAGTCGTCGCGCCGATGCACGTTTCAAACGGCGGACGAGAGTTCGCGATCTCGCGGCGCGTTCCGCCCGAGTCTTGCGTCGTCGCATCGCCCTCATTGAGACAAGGGCGCAGGGAAGGCCGGGCGCCGGCTGGCACCCGCAGGTCCGTGCGCGATAGAAATGCACACGGGGTGGACCACAGGTTCGCCGGATCGCCCGGCCTTCCGTGCACGATGGTTTTAACGTGTCCTTCGTGCTCTCCTCGGGGAGCGATGCACTATTGCCCCCGTCGCCATGCAGATGACTGATGCGCGCGGCCCGGTTGGGCCGCCACATCACCGCAGGACTTGACGCACAGACCCCGGGCGTCAGGACCACACGACTTGTTCGTCCGCGCACGTCCTCGCTGGGACTTCGGGTGCTGGCGTGTGCTCACACCCGAAGCCATGCCAAGACGCTTTCGGCATCGTGTCGTAGGCACGAAAGCCATTGCTCACAGCCGAAGCCGCCCTGCAATGCCTATTATGCCCGACGCCGTCGCGTCCATCGCTGCCCAGCCCGCGGTTCGTGACGATCGCGATCCGCCCCTTGTCTCGGGCCAGGGTATGTCGCTTGTACGTCAAATCCGAATTTCGGTAAAGTGGAATATTTTACGAGGTGGGCTTGACGGGCGATGTGGCGGAAGTGGTCGTCGCTGTTTTGCCCGACGGGCACGGGCAGGCGAGGACGACGGCTTCGCCCAAAGAGTTGAGACGGCAGCTTTTGAGGACAGAGAGTAAGTCCGCCGGCGCGGTCATCATCGACGGCTTGTGCCCCTGGACGGACATTCAACGGAAACCTCGAAATTCCTCATGGAATTCTGGCCAAGCGCGTGCAGCGCGAGCCCGGAACGATTTTTACCGAAGGTTGTTAAGGCTCAAATTATCTGATGTCGCTTCTATCGTGGCATGACGCCAGCAAGGGAAGGCGCTTTCGCCCAGCTTGAGGCCCCGAGCTCTTTGTTGAAGAGTCGCGGTCGGCCTTACGTTCGGTCGAACTCTAAAAGGAAAAACGGCATGACGAAAAGCACGCTCGATCTGGCACGTGCCAGGTTAAAGGCATACGTCGATAAGGATCGGACAGCGATCGAAGCGCTTCTTGCGGACGACTATCACTTCTCAAGTCCAGTCGACAATGAGTTGGATCGTGCGACTTATCTGCGCCGTTGCTGGCCCAACAGCGAGAAGACCAATTCGTTCGATGAAGTCATCGCGACCGAGGATGGAAGCCGAGCAGTCATCGTCTATGAGGCAGCTGCCGCAGGGGGCACAGGTTTCGTAATTGCGAGGTAACCACTGCTCGCGGAGACAAGATCGTTCGGGTGGAAGTCTACTTTGGATGGGATATGCCTCACAAAGCGCCGAAAGGCGGCTCCGTCGAAAATGACGGCGAGGGTCACGCTTAGCGGGATGCCGGTCGAGCTACGATCAACAACGCAGCTTTGGCATTTGTAGGCCCTTGGTCTCATCCCATGCGCGGTCATCCACGTCTCGACCTCGTCCGGGTTCGTCAGGATCACAGGCATCGCTTTCGCGCGGATGGCATTGCAACATGCTAGCGAAGCCGCGCGCGCATTATCACTATCACTGACGGCAGGAGGCTCAGTAAGCGAGCTTTGGGTACCAGTCGGTGCCGCGGCCTTCTGGCGTGGTATCGAGGATGGTCCAGAGCGGATCGAAGTCGGGCGCGCCGCGCGGATCCTGTTGGGGGTCGGCCATCGTGCCGCTCATCTCGCCGGACCAAAAATGTCGGATCGTGCCGTCGCGCTGTGTGAACACGCTGTAGCCGGGCACGTCGGCATCCTCGGCGCTGACATAGTCGCGCGTGTAATCGCCGGAGATGTCAGAGAAGACCTTGTGCCGCGTCCAGCCGCGCGCCTTCTTTGCCTCGATCAACCTGGCGATCGGTGACCGCGCGATGAAGACGAACCCGATACGCTGCTCGATGTCGGGTAATTTGTGCTCCCATGTGCTCATGAATGAGGTGCACATCGGGCAGGGCGTCTGCCGCTGCGGCCCGAACATGTAGCTGTAGACCGCGAGCGTCTGCTTGCCGTCGAACAAATCGGCGAAATTCACTTTGCCATTCTCGCCTTCAAACACGTAGTTTTTCTTCACCTCGCCGCCGGGCGGAAGCGCCCGGCGCAGTTCAGCGACACGCTCGATCTGACGACGCAGCTCGATCTCCTTCGTCAGGAGGTCTTGCCGGGCGCGGCGATAATCGACGCTTTCGTTGGGAAAATGAGCCTTGTTCGTACCAGCAAGCTCCGAAGCAGGCTTCAGGATGGAACTATCCATTGCATGACCTCTGGTTGGGGCCGATATCTGGGAAGACGTCCGGCGGCACCTCGTTCCGACACCTTCGCTCAACTATTTGGAAAGCGCTCGGTTGGTCCAAAAGATCCTGCTGCGGGTCGCTGCGGTGTTTCGAGCGCGCGTGGCCTCTAGGCCAAACGCCTGCTCATCAAGGTCGGTCCTTGGGTCCTTGCCCCTGAGCATAGTCGCCATGCAACCCTGACCGCTTAGCGATGCCTTCCATTGGCAAACCGGACGTGACGAACCAATCAGTCGGTGTCCTAGATCACCCCCGCCAGCCGCAACGCCACGCCCGCCGCGCAACTGCCGGCCAGCACCGTCAACATCCCCAGCTTGAACCGGAAGATCGCAGTTGCCGCCGCGATCGACAGCAGCAGCGCGGGGATGTCGATGCTGGTCAGCACCGGCATGTCGAAGTCCAGCGGAAACGCATGCACCGGCACGGTCTCGCGGAACAGCGTGTGCAGCGCGAACCAGATCGAGAGGTTGAGGATCACGCCGACGACGGCGGCGGTGATAGCGCTCAGCGCGCCCGCAAGCCCGGTGTTGCCGCGCAGCCGTTCGATGTAGGGAGCACCGACAAAGATCCAGAGGAAGCAGGGCGTGAAGGTGACCCAGGTCGCGAGCAATCCGCCGAGCGTGGCCGCAAGCATCGGCGACAGACCGCTGGCGTCGCGGTAGGCGGCCATGAAGCCCACGAACTGGAGCACCATGATCAGCGGACCCGGCGTGGTCTCGGCCATGCCGAGGCCGTCGAGCATCTCGTGCGGCTTGAGCCAGTGATAGTGCTCGACCGCCTGCTGGGCGACATAGGCCAGCACCGCATAGGCGCCGCCGAAGGTGACCAGCGCCATTTTCGAGAAGAACAGCGCGATGTGGCTGAAGACATTGTCCTGTCCAACAGCGAGCAACAGCGCGATCACCGGCACCAGCCAGAGCGCCAACCACAACGCGCCGACGCGAATAGTGCGCGCGGTGTTGGGGCGTACATGCTCGGGCACGGCGTCGCCGAGCATGCTGTCGATCACGGCGCTGCTGCCGCTAGCGCCGTGACCGGCCGGCGCGAATTCCGGACGTCCCTGTTTGGCACCGATATATCCGATGACGCCTGCGGCGATGATGATGACCGGGAAGGGGATCGCGAAGAAGAAAATCGCGACGAAGGCGATCGCGGCGAGCGCGATCATGATGCGGTTCTTCAATGCGCGCTTGCCGACTCGCACCACGGCCTCGACGACGATGGCGAGCACGGCGGCTTTCAAGCCGAAGAACAGCGCCTCGACGAAGCTGACATTGCCGTAAGCGGCGTAGACGTAGCTCAGTCCCATGATGGCGATGATGCCGGGCAGGATGAACAGCCCGCCCGCCATCAGGCCGCCGGCGGTGCGGTGCATCAGCCAGCCGACATAGGTCGCGAGTTGCTGCGCCTCCGGGCCCGGCAGCAGCATGCAGTAATTGAGCGCGTGGAGGAAACGGGCTTCCGAGATCCAGTTCTTCTCCTCGACCAGGATGCGGTGCATGACGGCGATCTGGCCCGCGGGCCCGCCAAAACTCAGGCAGGCGACGCGGAGCCAGACGCGAAAGGCTTCGCTGAAGCTGACGCCGTGACCGGCATCAGCTCCTGCTTCGATCGTGCGGGTATCCATCAAGCCTTCGCCTTGTTGGTCGGCCAGTTGTGGGTCTCGGACGTGGCGTCACGGCACCAGCGATAGAAGGCGTCGTAGAGCAGCATGCCGGCCTCGAGCTGTTCGAGGTCGTCATCATACATCCGCGACAGCCCGAGCGAAGCTGCGAGCAGGCCGGGCGCCTCCGGCGCAAGGTCGGGCCGCCCGGTGTCGGCGCCGCGCACCAGTGTTGCGAGCCGGAGCAGCGCCGGCGCTGCAATCCCGAACTCCTCGATCATCACGTCGAAGGTGCAGAGCTCGCCACGGTGGCTCCAGAACACGTTCTCGATGTCGAAGGGGGCTGCCTTGAAGCGTTCGCCGACGGCGACCACTTCGGAGGGCGCCACGAACAGGAACACCGCATTGGGATCGACGAAGCGGCGGATCAGCCAGGGGCAGGCGATGCGGTCGACCTTGGGCCGCGCCCGCGTCACCCAGACGGTGCGTCCCTTGGCGTCGCGCGGCGGCAGCTTGCGGGTATCGAGCAGCGGCAGCTTTGCGTCCTTCCAGCCCTCGAAGCCGCCTTCCAGCGTCTCGGCCTGGACCCCAAGCTGCCTGAGCCAGGCCGCCGTGCCCTGCGCCAGCTTTGCGCCGCGCAGGCAGGAGACGATGGCGGTGCGGCCGGCGAATTCGGCACCCCATTCCGGAACATTGTCGTGGCTGAGCTTGATCGAACCTGGGATCAACCGCCGGTCGGCGGCAAAATCCTCGTCGGTGCGCACGTCGATCAGGGCAGGGGCGTTCGCCGTGCCGATCAACCGTGCCAATTTGTCAGATGATATCGTCGTGTAGGAAGACATGATGCGCCCTCGTAAGAACAAACGGGACGCGATACTTGGGCATGTCGCCTCGTGGGGAGATCGCTCAAATCCCCATGGCCGTCATTACACCGAAACGGCACCTACCTGTCAATCGGCTCATTCCGGCGATTTTGCCCAGAAGACTCGCAGGTCTATATTAGGGGTCAACGGCCCGGACCTTTCGGAGACTTTGCGATGCATTCCCATTCCATCGAACAATGGACCCATGACCACGCCTTTCTGGGCGACAAGCACGACGAGAACGAGCGGCGCACCTTGCTCGTCGTCATCCTGACGCTGGTCATGATGGTCGGCGAGATCGTCGCCGGCTCGCTGTTCGGCTCGATGGCGCTGCTCGCTGATGGCTGGCACATGGGCACGCATGCGGCGGCGCTGGGGATTGCCGCGTTCGCGTATCGCTTTGCGCGGCGGCATCTGGGGAGCTCGCATTTCAGCTTCGGGACCGGCAAGTTCGGCGATCTCGCCGCCTTCGCCAGCGCGATCATCCTCGGCCTGATCGCGGTCGAGATCGCCTATGAGAGCGTGCTGCGGCTGATCAATCCGGTGCCGATCGTCTATGGCGAGGCGATCGTGGTCGCTGCCCTCGGCCTGTGCGTCAATCTCGCCAGTGCCTGGCTGCTCCGCGACAGCCATGGTCATCACCATCACGGCCATGCGCATGATGATCACGACGATCATGACCATGATCACCACCACCATCACGACAACAATCTCCGCGCGGCCTATGTCCACGTCATGGCGGACGCAGCGACCTCGGTGCTGGCGATCGCCGCGCTCGTGGTCGCCATGTATTCGGGATGGGCCTGGGCCGATCCGGCGGTCGGCCTGATCGGCAGTGCCGTGATCGCAAGCTGGGCGTTCGGCCTGATCAAGACATCAGGCGCGGTGCTGCTCGACGTGCGCGCCGACGAGAAGCTCGAGCGTGTGATCCGGGCGCGCATGGAGATCGGTGACGACCGCGTCACCGATTTGCATCTGTGGCAGGTCGGCCCCGGCCATTGCGCCGTGCTGGTGTCGGTGGTCTCGGACAAGCCGAAGCAGCCGGCGGTCTACAAGAAGCGGCTCGCCGGGCTGAAGGGCCTCAGCCACGTCACCGTCGAGGTCGAGACCTGCCCGCACTGAAGCGGTCTGCGGGAATTCTGCGAACGGACCGGGGTTGACCCTCGGTCACAGCCGACAAGACAGCCGACCTGGCTGCAAGGGAGGAACGAATGATGCCAAAGATCAAAAAGATCAAGCTCGCCGTCGTTGTCGCTGCACTCGTTCTGTCCGGTCATGCGGTGCTCGCGCAGTCCGAAAAGACCGGTGTCGAAAAACTCTACGTGCTCAATTGCGGCGAGGGCACCGCCGGCGACATCTCGCGCTGGACGCCCGGTCTCAATGAGGGCAAGACGATGGACTTCGTCGACAGCTGCTATCTCGTGAAGCACGCCAAGGGCTGGTTCCTGTGGGATACCGGCATCGCCGACGCAGTCGCCGCGATGCCGAATGGCCTTGCGCCCGCCGATCCCAAAGCCGTGACCTGGCGCCGGCCGAAGACGCTTGCCGCGCAGCTCGAACAGCTCGGCCTCAAGCCCGGTGACGTCAAGATGATGGCCGTCTCGCACACCCATCCCGACCATACCGGCAATGTCGAGCTGTTCCCGCAGGCCATGCTCTATGTGCAGAAGGCCGAGTATGACTGGCCCGGCGCCAACAACGAGCCGCGCTTCAAGCCGTCGCATCCGGTCGAGCTGCTTGCGGGCGACAAGGACGTGTTCGGCGACGGCAGCGTGACCATCCTGTCGACGCCCGGCCATACGCCGGGACACCAATCGCTGCTGGTGACGCTGCCGAAGACCGGCGCCGTCGTGCTGTCGGGCGATGCGGTGCACTTCAAAGACAATTGGGACAACCGCCGTGTGCCGAGCATGAACGCCAACAAGGACCAGAGCGCGGCCTCGATGCAGAAGATCGCCGACACGCTCGGCAAGGAGAAGGCGCAACTCTGGATCAACCACGACAAGATCCAGCGCGACAGCCAGAAGATGTCGCCCGAGTTTTACGACTAGCTTCCCGCGACGCCCCTGTTGCCACTACGGTGGCAGCAGGGGCGTGCTAGCGCCCTCAGCAAGCTCCGCAACGGGAGACGATTGTGGGTGAGTGGGCCGGGGTTGCGATCGCGCTGGCGTCGAGCAGCCTTGGCGGCACTGCCGCGGCGATCACCCGCTATCTGGTCGGCGGCGCCGATCCGATCCTGCTCGCGATCCTGCGCTGGGGGATCGGCTTTCTCTGCCTGCTGCCGTGCGCGCTTCTGCTCGGCGTGCGCTGGCCGCAGCGGTCCGACTGGCCGGCCGTGGCGCTGCTCGGCATCTGCTTTTTCGGCGTGTTCTTCATCCTCTACAACATCGCGGTGTCCTACACGACCGCCGCGCGCGCCAGTCTCGCGCTGGCGACGCTGCCGCTCCACACCATGGTGGTCGGCGCCATCCTCGGCGTCGAGCGGCTGACGGCGCGCAAGATCACCGGCGTCGGCATCGCGGTGCTCGGCGTGGCGGCGGCACTGGCCGCGGGCCTGGCGCAAAGGCCGCCCGAGGCCTGGCGCGGCGAGCTGATCATGACCGGTGCCGTGTTCTGCATGGCGTTCTACAACGTGCTGTCGCGCCCGCTGATGCAGCGCTCCAGCCCGCTCGGCTTTCTCACGGTCGGCATGGGAGCAGGCGCCGCCGTGCTGGTGCTTGCGGGTATCGTGAAGGGCAGCTTTGCAGCGCTGGGGCAGTTCACGACGGCGCAGTGGATTGCCGGCATCTATCTCGGCATCGGCGGCGGTGCGCTCGCCTTCGTCCTCTGGGTCATGGCGCTGGCGCGCGCGACGCCGACCCGGGTCGCCAATACGATGACGGTCAATCCGATCGCCGCCACCTTGCTCGCCGCGCTGCTGATCGGCGAGCCGATCACGCCAAATCTACTGATCGGGCTGGTCGCCGTGTTCGCCGGCATCTGGATCGCGACCGGCGAAACGAAGCCGGCCTAGGTGCGCGGTGCCGTGACCGGCGGCGGGCTCGCTTCCGGCGCCTTCTTCGGTTTCAGCGAGCCGGCGTAGAAGGAGATCAGCCAGACCAGGATGACGGCGAGGAGATAGACACCCCAGGCCTGCGGCGGGCGTAGTCGCCCAGCGCAGGAGGCCTTTGAATGTGCGGGGTGGGCGCGTGTCTTCGGTCATGCTGCGCTTGTGCGCGAAAGCTCCGGCCCGGTCAATCCGGCCGCGGTTGCGCGCGGATCATGAACAGCGCGGCCAGCGCCGAGAGGCTGAGCGCGGAGGAGACGATCAGCACCTTGGCGCCCATGACGTCGATGAGCAGGCCAAAGGCCAGCGGCGCCACGGCCTGCGCCATCCGTGCCGGCGCGCCGATGATGCCGAGGCGATAGCCGAAATCCTTGGGGCCGAAGATCGACAGCGGCAGCGTGCCGCGCGCGATGGTCAGGATGCCGTTGCCGGAGCCGTGGAATAGCGCAAACGCACTGGCCGCGGCGCCGCCGAAGATCGCCACGACCACCGCGCCGATCGGGTGAGTGAGGCAGGCGAGCCGCGTCGACCACAGCGGATGAAAGCGGCTGAGGAAGCCTGCCTCCAGAACCCGTGCGGCCACTTGCGCGGGGCCGATCAGCGCACCGGCCGCGATCGCCTCGACCGGCGTCGCGCCGGTTGCCTCCAGGATGCGCGGGAAATGCGCGGCCATCGCGCCGGTGACGGTCCAGACCGCGGCAAAGATGAAGGCGAGCAGCACCATGGTGCGGTCGAGCGGCAGATGCGGCTTCGCCGCTGTCGCCGCTGCTTGCTTGGCGCCCTTGATCGTCGGCAGCAGGAAGAAATTGAGCGGCAGGCCGATCAGGATATTGGCAGCGGCCCAGGCGAAGCAGGTGTCGCGCCAGCCAAAATGCGACAGGCCCCAGGCGGTGAGCGGCCAGCCGACGGTCGATGCAAAGCCCGCCATCAGCGTGATGCCGGTGATCGGCCTGCGCGCCTCGGTGCCGTAGATGCGCCCGAGCGCGGCGAAGGCGGCGTCGTAGAGACCCATCGCCATGCCGATGCCGAGCACGAGCCAGGCCATTGCCATCACCGCCACCGATTGCGAGAGGCCGAGCAGAACGAGGCCGGCGGCGATCGTCAGGTTCGACACCGAGAGGACCTGCCGGCCGCCGACCAGATCGATCTGTCGCCCGATGCGCGGCCCGAGCAGCGCCGAAATCACCAGCGAGGCCGAGAACGCGCCAAACACCCAGTTGGAGGAGATACCGAGATCGCGCGCCATGGGATCGGCGAGCAGCGCCGGCAGATAGTAGCTCGAGGCCCAGGCCAGGGTCTGCGTGGTACCGAGCGCCAGGATGATCGGAAGCTGGCGCTGGCTCATATCCCCGTATTTCTGATCGGCGGTGTCATCATTCGCATTTGCCGCCCGAGGCGGGAGCGCGTCAACAGCGTCCGCGACATATGCGACCTGCCGCGGGCGGGAGCCTTGGCCGTGAGCGGAGCTTTGGCGACGCAAGCTCCGCGCGCCGCCTTTCGCTCGTCACGAATGCACGCCATAATGGCGCATGCAATTGACCTCTCGCCTTGCGCTGATGAACTGGTTGGCCGGCCAGGGGCTCACCGGCCTGCCCGAACCCGAACTGCTGCGCGGCTTCTGCGAGCGCTGCCGCGCCGAGGGGCTGGAACTCTCGCGTGGCCTTGTCGTCATCGATACGCTGCACCCGATCTACGAGGGTCGCGCCTTCCGCTGGAGCGATACACCGACCAACGAGAGCGACGTCGTCGAATACGGCTCGACGGCCGAGGGCGACGCGGCCAACAATTGGCGCCGGTCGGTTTTCTATCATTTGCTCGAGCACGGTCACGACGAGATGGTGATCGACCTCGCCGACGCGCCCTCGCTCGATTTTTCACAAATCGGCGAGCTCGCCGAAACCGGTCATCGCCATTTCCTGGCCTTTGTGCACCGGTTCGGGGAGACCGGAGCGCTGGGGCAGATGGACTGCCTCTACTCCTCCTGGACAACGCGACGCGACAGCGGCTTCGCCGACGCCGAACTCGCCGCGCTGCGCGATCTCGTGCCGGTGCTGGGGCTCGCGATCAAGTCGGCGCAGCAGGTCGACATCGCGCGCACGCTCGGCCGCGTCTATCTCGGCCGCGATGCGTCAGAGCAGGTCTTGAGCGGACGTATCTCGCGCGGCGTCACCGAGCGCATCAACGCCGTGCTGTGGTATTCGGATCTGCGCGGCTCGACCGGAATCAGCGAGAGCATCGGCCCCGACGAGATCATCCCGTTCCTCAACGACTATGCGCAGGCCGTGATCGACGCGATCCACGACGCCGGCGGCGACGTGCTGAAGCTGATCGGCGACGGCGTGCTTGCGATGTTCACCGGTGAAGACATGGCGCATGCCCGGCGCGCGGCGCTGCGCGCCGAGCATCTGTTCCGCAAGAACGTCGCTGCGCTGAACCTGAGGCGGGGCGCGGAGGGCCGTCCCACCACGTCCGCCTATATCGGCCTGCATGTCGGCGAGGTCTTCTACGGCAATATTGGCAGCGAGGACCGGCTCGACTTCACCGTGGTCGGTCCGACCGTGAACGAGGTCAGCCGCATCGCCTCGATGAGCCGTTCGGTCGATCGCGAGCTGCTGGCATCGGCAGAATTCTACAAGGGCCTCGACGCCGCCGGCCGCCGCTATCTCGTCTCCACAGGCCGCTACGCGCTGCGTGGCATCGGCCGTGCGCAGGATCTCTACACGCTTGATCCGGAGGTGGACGCGAGCGAGCCGGTGACAGGCAGCTACGAGCGGTATCTGGCGAACTAGGCTGGCTGCTTCAACATACTCCGTCATTGCGAGGAGCTCTTGCGACGAAGCAATCCAGACTGTCTCCGCGGACGGATTCTGGATTGCTTCGCTTCGCTCGCAATGACGGTGCAGCTAACACCGCGCCACCGCCTCATCGCCCACCATGTCCGGCTGCCGGTCCAGCGCCACCGCGGGCGAGAGCCAAATGACCAGCGCCTGCACGCCGAACACGGCGGCGGCGAGATAGAGGCACGCTTCGGCGCTCCACAGGCCGCCGACGATCGCACCCAGCGCCGAGCCGACCGGACGGGCGCCATAGCTCATGATGTTGATGGCGGAGACGCGGCCGAGCAGGCGAGGCGGCGTCACCGACTGGCGCAGCGTCGTGGTCGAGATCACCCACAGGATCGGCCCGACGCCGAGCAGAAAGAAGCTCAAGGCCGCAAGCCAGGGCGAGGGGACCAGCACCGTCAGCGCCATCACCACCGCCGCGACGAAGCCGGTAACGGGGCCGAGGCCGACGACCGTGCCGAACGCGATGCGCTTCATCACCCGCGTCGCGAACAGCGCGCCGATCACCATGCCGACACCGTACATCGTCAGCACGGTGCCGACGCCGACCGCGTTTAGGCCGAGGTGACGTACGGCATAGGGCACGAACACCGCGATCTGCAGGAACCATCCGGTGTTGAAGATGAACTGGGTGATGAACACCGGCCGCAGCAGCGGATGATGAAACACGAAGGCCGCGCCTTCGCGGATGTCCTGAAACGGATGCCGCCGTGGCGCCGGCGTGCGGGCGGGCTCGTAGATGCCGGAGAGCAGCACGACGGCGATCGCGGACAGCGCGGCCGCAAAGCCGAAGGCCGGGCTCGCGCCCCACCACCCGACCAGCGCGCCGCCGAGCGCAGGGCCGCTGGCGAAGGCGATGGTGCGTGCGAGCTCGATCCGCGCATTGGCCGCCGGTAGCAGGTCCGAACTCACCAGCGAGGGCACCAGCGCCGGCGCGGCCACGCTGTAGACGACGGTGCCGCACACGGCGGCAAAGCCGAGCAGCGCCAGCAGCGGCAGATTGAGCGCGCCGAGCGCGAGCAGCAGCACGATCGCTGCAAGGGCCGCGGCCCGCAGCGCCTCGGCGCCCGCCATCAGCGAACGGCGGGAGATGCGGTCGGCCAGCAGGCCGGCGGGGATGGCGAAGAGGACGAAGGGCAGGGTCAGCGCGGTCTGGAGCAGGCCGGTCTGGCCTTCTGCCACGCCGAGCGTCAGCACCGCGACGATGGGGGCCGCGGCCAGCGCGATCTGTTCGGCCGACTGTGCCGCCAAATTGGACCAGGCGAGGCGGTTGAATGTCTCGGGGAGGCGCGGGGGAATTGACATGGCTCGTTTCCTGCAAAGTCGGGTTGGCGCCAGTATCCGCCTCGGGAGGCTCCCAAACCCACCCGCTTCCCGACAGGGGCGACACATAGCGACCGCCGAGGGACCGACGCGGCTAGATGCAGTTGCAAATGAGTTGCAATAAGGCTCGACTTCGGTATTCTCGCCGCATGGATGCTCGCTCTCCCGATCTGACCCGAGATGCTGCCGGCTGGCGCAATGACGCGCCGATGACAAAGAGCCTGGCCGAGGTGAATGCCTCGGTCGCCCTCCCCATCGCGGGGGTGTGGTGGCGGCGCCTGCTCGCCTTCGTCGGCCCGGGCTATCTGGTTTCGGTCGGCTACATGGACCCCGGCAATTGGGCGACGGATCTCGCCGGCGGGTCCAAGTTCGGCTACACGCTGCTCTCCGTCATCCTGCTCTCGAATTTGATGGCGATCCTGCTGCAATCGCTGGCGGCACGGCTCGGCATCGTCACCGACCGCGACCTCGCGCAGGCCTGCCGCGGGACCTATTCGCCGGCCGTGAACTTTCTACTCTGGCTTGCCTGCGAGGCGGCGATCATCGCCTGCGATCTCGCCGAGGTCATCGGCACCGCGATCGCGCTCAAGCTGCTGTTCGGCATTCCCCTGATTGGCGGCGCGCTGATCGCCGCGCTGGATGCCTTTTTGCTGCTCATCCTGATGAATCGGGGCTTCCGTTTCCTCGAAGCCTTCGTCATCGCGCTGCTCGTCGTGATCGCAGTCTGCTTCACCGTCCAGCTTGCCGCGGCAGCCCCGCCGGTCGCCGAGATGCTGAGGGGATTTGTGCCGAAGACCGAGATCTTCACCAACCCCGAAATGCTCTACATCGCGATCGGCATCATCGGCGCCACCGTGATGCCGCATAATCTCTATCTGCACTCCTCGATCGTGCAGACGCGCGCCTATGAGCGCAACGACGAAGGCCGGCGCGAGGCGATCAAATGGGCGACGACGGATTCGACCATCGCCCTGATGCTGGCGCTGTTCATCAATGCCGCGATCCTCGTGGTGGCTGCTGCAACCTTCCACAAGAGCGGCCATTCCGACGTCGCCGAGATCGGCCAGGCCTTCGAGCTGCTGTCTCCGTTGCTCGGCCTCGGCATCGCCTCGACGCTGTTCGCAGTGGCGCTACTCGCCTCAGGCCTGAATTCAACGGTGACGGCGACGCTCGCCGGCCAGATCGTGATGGAGGGCTTTCTCGACCTGCGCCTGCCGAGCTGGGCGCGGCGGTTGCTGACCCGCGGCATCGCGATCATTCCCGTGATCGTCGTCACCGCGATCTATGGCGAGCGCGGCACGGCTGATCTGCTGGTATTCAGCCAGGTCGTGTTGTCGATGCAATTGCCCTTCGCCGTCATCCCGCTGGTCCGCTTCGTCTCCGACCGCCGCAAGATGGGCAAGTTCGTCATACCGGTATGGGTCGCGGCGATCGCGTGGATCGTCGCCGGCATCATCGTGGTTTTGAACTTGAAGCTGCTCGCGGACACGCTGTTCGGGTGACCACACCACGGCTGTCGTCGTCCGGCTTGACCGGACGACCCAGTATTCCAGAGACAGTAGTGACTGAGCCGAGGCGCCGCGGCGTACTGGATGCCCCGCTTTCGCGGGGCATGACGGAGAGCTAATCCTGCGGCTCGGACGTCGCATCGCCTTGCGCGTCGATGCGCAGCCAACCTGACGGCGCGAGGCGCTGCTGCGGCAGGAAGCGGGCCTTGTAGTCCATCTTCTTGGAGCCCTCGATCCAGTAGCCGAGATAGACGTAAGGCAATCCCTGCCGCCGGGCGCGGGCAATGTGGTCGAGGATCATGAAGGTGCCCATCGAGCGGCTGACTTCGCCCGGCTCGAAGAACGAATAGACCATCGACAGGCCGTCGCTGAGCACGTCGGTCAGCGCCACCGCGATCAACTCCTCGCCGCGGCCGGTGATGCCGCTGTCGGGACCGCGCTTGCGGTACTCGATGATACGGGTCTCGACGTGGCTGTCCTCGACCATCATGGCGTAGTCGAGCACGGTCATGTCGGCCATGCCGCCATGGCGGTGACGGGAATCGAGATAGGCGCGGAACACCGAATATTGCTCGGAGGTCGGCACCGCGCTGCGCTGCTCGCCGATGATGTCGGCGTTGCGCGCGATGACTTTGCGGAAGTTGCGGGAGGGGCGGAACTCGTTGGCGATCACCCGGACCGAGACGCAGGCGCGACACTGGTCGCAGGCGGGACGGTAGGCGATCGACTGGCTGCGACGAAAGCCGCCATGGGTCAGGAGGTCGTTGAGGTCACCGGCGCGCTCACCTACGAGGTGCGTAAACACCTTGCGCTCGTGCCGGCCCGGCAGATAGGGGCAGGGGGAGGGCGCCGTGAGGTAAAATTGTGGGGTGTCGCGCGAGTGCTGGGTCAAGGGACGTCGTGGGCCTCCAAAATGTGCATCAGCATCGCGCTACGAAAGCCCCCGGTCAATCGGTCTACTCGGCAGGTCAGATCGGACAGCATAGCGGGTCCAGGTTGATAGGTTCTTGATCCAGGTTGGTTGATCAGTAGGTCCTTGATCGAAAGGTCGCTGATCAGTAGGTCCTGGCGCCCTGGGGCACCGGCGCACGAACGGAATTGTTGATCACGACCGTTCCCAACAAGAAATCCTGCAGCAAGCGCCTGCGGCCGTTGAAGAGGCCGACCAGGACGACGAAAGGCGACAGGAACGAGACGGTCACCCAGAACAGCACGGCGTGGGTGGCCCCGAGCACGAAATAGCCGGGCGCGCCGTACCAGGTGCGCAACTCAAGATCCATCACGCGCATGCCGATGGTCGCGGACGACGGACCGCCGATGCAGGCGCCGTAATAGACGATGGCCCAGATCACGGAGGCCGGCCAGGCCAGCCAGAACAGCGCCCAGCCGATGCCGAGCGTGACCACGCCGAACACCGCGATGAAGAGGTAGCCGAGGATCACCGGCACCGAGATCACAACCATGTCGATCAGGAAGGCGAAGACCCGCCGCGTCGCAACGCCGCGGAACAGTTCCGGGTGCAGATAGGGATCGTAGGCATGTGGCTGCGCCCCACCGTCATTGCGCCAGGCATTGCCCGAGTCCGAGTACGACATGACCATTCTCCCGAGGGAAACTCCCGTGGCAGGACTCCCGTGGAAGGACATGGGAACAGGCCGTCCGCGTGCCAAGGGCGCCGAGATTAACAAGCCGAAATATTCCGGCGATTCGGGGGCGGCGGAGGCGGGAGGAAAGGACGCGGCGCCACACCCTCAGTGTCGTCCTGGCGAAAGCCAGGAGGTGGATTCACACTCGAAGTGCAACAGTTGAGAGGAGAAGGCCTCTGCCGGGGTTCTGAAGTCAAGGCATTTGCGCG
>NZ_JADPIX010000010.1:0-70173 GCF_023073155.1 Bradyrhizobium sp. 45
CGCAAGCGTCGCCTCAACCGACGCGGCCCGCGCCCACGACATTCGAATCATGGTTGCCCATGGATTCAGAAGCCCGCAACAAAAGCAACTGTAATGCTAGGTGATCTCGCCAAGGCGAACCTAAAAAAGACGAGCTGGGCCAGCCGTCGGTTCAGCGCGGAATGACGGCGGTGGCTTCGATTTCGACGCGCGCCGCCTTCTCGACGAGCCGGACGACCTGAACCAGCGCCATCGCCGGGTAGTGCGCGCCGAAGATCGCGCGGTAGGCCTTGCCGAGCTCTTTCAGGTTCGTCAGGTACTCGTCCATGTCGACGACGTACCAGGTCAGGCGCATCAGATGCTCGGGCTGCGCGCCGGCCTCCGCAAGGATCGCGGCGATGTTGCCTAGGGTTTGGCGCACCTGCGCGACAAAACCCTCCGCGAGACGCTCCTCGTCATCCCAGCCGATGACGCCGCCAGTGACGACGATGCGTCCCTCGGCGGCCATGCCGTTGGCATAGCCTTTCGGTACCGGCCAACCGGACGGCTGGAGCACCTGCGCCCTGGAGCGGGTTTTATCCTCGGCTGTTGTCGGCAGCACCGCGAGGTGCGGGCCTTTCGGCGTGGTCACTGACAATTTTCTATCCTTCTATTCCGCCGCGACGCCGGAGGACGGCACCGCGGTCTGCGCCAGTTGCCGCAGGGCAAAGCGCTTTAGTTTGCCGGTCTCGGTCTTCGGTAGTTGCGTCACGAACTCGATCGCGCGCGGATATTTGTATGGCGCGATCTCGCGTTTGACATGCTCCTGCAACGCAGCCACGAGCTCGGCATCCGGCGTTACGCCCGGCGCGGCAACGACATAGGCCTTCACGATCATGCCGCGCGCCTCGTCTGGCGCGCCGACGACCCCGCATTCGACGACCGAGGGATGCGTGAGCAGCGCCGCCTCGACGTCCGTGCCTGCGATGTTGTAGCCGGCCGACACGATCATGTCGTCCGAGCGCGACTGATACCAGAAATAGCCGTCGCTATCCATCAGATAGGTGTCGCCCGTGATGTTCCAGCCGTTCTGGACGTATTTGCGCTGCCGCTCGTCGGCGAGATAGCGGCATCCGGTCGGCCCGCGGACCGCGAGCCGTCCCATCGTGCCCGGCGGCAAATCATTGCCGGAATCGTCGACGATCTTCGCTTCATACCCCGGCACCGGCTTGCCCGTCGCACCGGGGCGGATCTCGTCCTCGGTCGCGCTGATGAAGATGTGCAGCAGCTCGGTCGAGCCGATGCCGTCCATCAGCTTGATGCCGGTCGCCTTTAGCCAGGCATCGAATGTCGGCTTGGGCAGCGTCTCGCCGGCGGACACGCATTTGCGAAGCGAGGAAATATCGCGGCCCGGAAGCTTGCCAATCATCGCCCGGTACGCGGTCGGCGCGGTGAAACAGACCGTGGTCTTGTACTGCTCGATCGCATTCAGAATGTCGTCGGGCGCCGTCTTCTCCAGAACGACAAAGGAGGCGCCGATGTGCATCGGAAACAGCACGCCGCCGAAGCCGAACGTGAAGGCGAGCGGTGCAGAGCCGACGAAGCGATCCTTCTGCTCCGCCCGCAGGATGTTGCGCGCATAACCATCGCAGACCGCCAGCATGTCACGGTGGAAATGCATGGTGCCCTTGGGATCGCCGGTCGTGCCCGACGTGAACGCGATCAGGCAGACGTCGTCGGATGCAGTATCGACGGCTTTGAACTCCGGACTTGCATCCCCCATCAGCGCCTCGAGCGAGTCGCCACTGGCGGTGCCCCAATAGACCACGCGCTTGAGGCTGGGGGCTGCGGCTTTCGCTTTCTCCATTTCCTCGGCGAGCTTGCCATCGCAGAGCGCGAGTGTGATCTCCGCCTTCTGGATCGGATAGGACAGCTCCTTGGCGCGCAACAGCGGCATCGTCGCCACCACAATGCCTCCGGCCTTGATCACCGCCAGATAGGTCGCGACCATCATCGGATTGTTGGCCGAGCGAAGCAGCACGCGCCCGCCGGTGACGAGACCAAGCTTGCCGACCAGCACATTGGCGATGCGGTTCACGAGCGTTTGCAGCTCACGATAGGTGTAGCTGACGGCGGGGCTGATCACGCAGGCAGCGTCGCCATGTCCCTGCTCGACCCAGCGGTCTAGGAAATAGCTGACGCAGTTCAGGCGGGGCGGATATTGCAGTTCCGGTCGTGTGAAGATGAATTCCGGCCAGAGCTCGCGTGGCGGAAGATGCTGCCGCGCGAACGCATCGACATGGGCTGTCGCGGCATTGTCGTCATGCGAGCCCGAGATTTGAACCTTGGCGGCGTTGGCCATCGCACGCTCCTTTCAGCATGGAAAGCACCCGGCAGCACTCACTCGGAAACATTTTAGGCTTAAAGCAATTTCGCGCAATAGCGGATTTTGGGCATCCCGTGCTTTTTCCGGCGGCAACGGGATTGGTGGTGCCTCAGCCGCGGACCTACGCCCGGCGGCGAGCGGCCGATTTCTGCGCCGATGCCTTGGTCTTGGCGAGCAGCCGCATCAATTCGCGCACATCCTTCGGCGTCAGATCGGCGAAGAGATCGGCGATCCAAGTCTCGTGTTCCGCGGCCATTCTGCGAAACTCGGCGCGACCGAGTTTAGTCAGCCGGATGACCTGGACGCGGCGGTCGGTCTCCGACGTGCGGCGGTCGAGATGACCGGATTCCACGAGGCGCTCGACCAGACCGGTGACGTTGCCGTTCGAGACCATCATGCGCTTGGAGACGTCGGACAGCGTCATGCCGTCGGGTGCCTTGTCGAGCTGCGCCATCAGGTCGAAACGGGGCAATGTGACGTCGAAGCGCTGCCGCAACCGGCCACGAACCTCGCCCTCGATCAGGGTCGTGCAGGTCAAGAGGCGCAGCCACAGCCGAAGCTCTTCGGCGTGATCCTCCGGAGTTTCGACGGCCTTGGTCTCGGAATCGAGCATGTTGATGCAGTCACTCACGGCCGGCATTGGCGCCCGGCACGGATCCCCACGTTTTGAGCTTCAAATAAATCGACGCCGGCTGCAAGCGTAAAGCCGCAACAATCAACCCCATGCCGATTTCTTTAGGCTTCAAATAATTGGCGCGCCACTTGCATGCACCGCTGCCCGCCGGATGACGACGCTTTGAGCTCGCTTGCCGCGGCAGCAATCATCGGCATAAACTTGGATTGGAGTAGCGGCTTGCAGCGCAAGTCCTGTTGTCACGGGGGACAGATCATGAAGACGCAAATGACGTTGGCCGCAGCCGCCTTGCTGCTTGGCACCGCGGTGAGTCCTTCCCTCGCCCAGGAGAAGATCAAGCTGGGGGTGATCGTGACCCTGTCGGGACCCGCCGCTGCACTCGGCCAACAGGTTCGCGACGGCTTTGCGCTCGGGGTCAAGGATCTCGGCGGCAAGATGGGCGGCCGCGAAGTCGAGGTCGTAGTGGTCGACGACGAATTGAAGCCGGACGCAGCGGTCACCAAGGTCAAGGGGCTTCTGGAGCGCGACAAGGTCGACTTCGTGGTCGGCCCGATCTTCTCCAACATCCTTCAGGCGATCCACCGGCCGGTGACGGAATCGAAAACCTTCCTGATCAGCCCCAATGCCGGCCCATCCACTTTTGCCGGCAAGGATTGCAACCCGTTCTTCTATGTGACCTCGTATCAGAACGATCAGGTGCACGAAATCCTCGGCAAGGTCGCGCAGGATCGCGGCTACAAGCGCATGTATCTGATGGTGCCGAATTATCAGGCCGGCAAGGACTCGGTCGCCGGCTTCAAGCTCGACTACAAGGGTGAGATCGTCGAGGAATCCTACATGCCGCTCAACACGCTGGACTTCCAGCCGGAGCTTTCCAAGATTTCATCGCAGAAACCGGATGCGCTCTTCACGTTCATGCCCGGCGGCCTCGGGGTCAATCTCGTCAAGCAATACAAGCAGGCCGGCCTCGCCGACACCATTCCGGTGCTCTCGGCTTTCACGGTGGATGAATCGACCTTACCGGCGCAGCAGGACGCGGCGGTCGGCATGTTCGGCGGCGCGAACTGGGCGCCCAATCTCGACAATCCCCAGAACAAGAAGTTCGTCGCCGCCTACGAGGCCGCCTATAACGGCGTGCCCGGCACCTACGCCTTCCAGGCGTATGATGCCGCGATGCTGATCGACAGCGCCGTCAAAGCCGTGAAGGGCGATCTCTCCAACAAGGATGCGGTCGCGGCCGCTCTGAAAAAGGCCGACTTCACCTCGCTGCGCGGCGCCTTCAAGTTCAACACCAATGGTTATCCGATCCAGGATTTCTACCTGACCAAGGTCGCCAAGCGCGCGGACGGCAAGTTCCAGACCGAGATCGTTCAGAAGGTCTTTGAGAATTACGGCGACCGCTACGCCAAGGACTGCAAGGCGGCGAACTAAGCCGCACGTCGCGTTGAGGGAGGATCACAATGAAGAGCGAAATCACCGGCATTACACGGGCCAATGAGGGTATCCAGGGCATCTCCTGGAACATTCTTGGCCAGACCTATGTGCCGAAGAGCAACACGGAGCACAGCTTCTCCTGGCATGCGACGCTGCCACCGGGCACGTTCGTGCCGCCGCACATCCATCCCGACCAGGATGAATATCTCTACATGCTGGAGGGCAAGCTCGATTTCATGCTCGGCAATTCCGAGTCGCAGGCGACCGCGGGCGACCTGATCCGGCTCGGCATGGGTGTGCCGCACGGCATCTTCAACAAATCGGGGCAGACCGCGAAGGTGCTGTTCTGGGTGTCACCGACCCGCAAGCTGTTCGACCTGTTCTGGGGCCTCCACAACATGAAGGAACAGAAGCCCGAGGACGTGGTGGCGATGGCCGCCGAGTTCAACATCCACTTCCTGCCGCCACCTCCCGGCGGCTAGCAGGGCATCTTTAAGCCCGCACCGCCGCAAGTCCCGGCACTGCGGCGAAGCCAGCCTTGGTGGCATAGCCGCGCACGATCGCCTCGCGCTGGGAATAGCTCAGCACGTTGTCGACATTGTCGAAACCATCAGGCGCGAGCTGCTCGACGGCGTCGATGACGCCCTCGGGACCGCCACGCCTGTTGGAGCGGACGATATCCGCGGTCATCGGCAGGCGCTTCTTCTCGTATTCAAGCAATGCCTGGCGCGGATGCTCGGCGCGCACCAGTGCGTCGGCGAGGCAGCGCGCATCGAGGATCGCCTGCGAGGCGCCATTTGAGCCGACCGGATACATCGGATGCGCGGCATCGCCGAGCAGCGTAACTCTGCCCGACGACCAATAGGGCAACGGATCGCGGTCGCAGGTCGGATATTCGTAGAACTCGGGCGTGGCCGAGATCAGGCTCTTCACGTCGACGTAGGGCACCGAGAAGCGCGCCACATGCGGCATCAGCTCCTCGCGCCGGCCCGGCCGCGACCAGTCTTCCTTCCGCGGCGGCGGGGCATTGCCCTCGCCGACCTTCACCAGCACCGCCCAGTTGGTGAGACGGCTCGCCGGGCTCGATCCCTCCGCGATTGGATAGATCACCACCTTGGCGTTGAGGCCACCGGCCACGATCATCGATTTGCCGGTAAGGAACAGTGGCCAATCCCGCGCACCGCGCCACAGCATCAGGCCGTTCCAGCATGGCGGCCCCTCGCTCGGGAAGAGCGTGTCACGGACCCGCGAATGGATGCCGTCGGCACCAATTAGAATGTCGCCGCGCGCGGTATGGATGTGCGCGCCTGAGCGGTCGAAGAAGTAAGCGGTGACGCCGCTCTCGTCCTGCGTGAAGGCACCGAGGCGGCAGCCAGTGTGGATGGCCTCCGGCCCGAGCCGCTCCTCGACAGCCCGATGGATGACGCCCTGAAGTCGACCGCGGTGGATCGAGAATTGCGGCACATCGTGGCCGGCGTCGATGCCGCGGGCCTCGCGCCAGACTTCCTGGCCGTGACGGTTGAGGTAATAGAGCTGGTCGGTGCGGATCGCGACATCGTCAAGCTGCTGGAGCAGACCAAGGCCTGCCAGCTCGCGCATGGCATGCGGCAGCGTGTTGATGCCGACGCCAAGCTCGCGGATGGTGTCGGACTGCTCGAAGATCTCGCAAGCGAGGCCCCGCGAGCGCAGCATCAACGCGGTGGTGAGACCACCGATACCGCCACCGACGATAATCGCCTTCATCGCCCTCACTCCACTCGGTACACACCAGGCAACGCGGCCAAATTCGCACGGGCGGTCACTCCGCCGCAAGCGGCTTCGTCGCCTCCGCCTTGAGCTCGGCCCGGGTCTTGGGCTTAGCCTTAATTCTCAGCTCCTCGAGATCCTGCCGGTCGCGCACGCTGTTGCGGAAAATCTGATCTTTTCCGGGAAGATATTGCGGCGGGCAGAACGCGTCGTCCGCCCCGTACCAGGCCGCCGCCCGCATGGTGAAGAAGGGATCGACCAGATGCGGCCGCCCGAGCGCGACCAGGTCCGCCCGGCCGGCAGCCAGGATGGTGTTGGCCTGGTCCGCCGTCGTGATGTTGCCGACGCACATGGTGGCCACGCGCGCCTCATTGCGGACCTGGTCGGAAAACGGGGTCTGGAACATGCGCCCATAGATCGGCTGCGCATCGCGCACGGTCTGCCCGGTCGAGACGTCGACGAGATCGACGCCGGCTTCGGCAAAAGCCCGCGCGATCGCCACCGCGTCGTCGCCGCCGATGCCACCCTCGGCCCAATCGGTCGCGGAAATGCGCACCGACATCGGCTTGTGCGACGGCCATACGGCCCGCAGCGCCTCGAAGATCTCGAGCGGGAAGCGCAGGCGGTTTTCGAGCGAGCCGCCATACTCATCCGTGCGGGTGTTCGTCAGCGGCGAGATGAAGCTCGCAAGCAGATAGCCGTGGGCGCAGTGCAATTCGAGCATGTCGAAGCCGCAGCGTTCGCCGCGCTCGGCCGCCGCGACGAAAGCATCTCTCACTACGTTCATGCCGGCCCGATCGAGCTCACGCGGAATCTGACTGTCGGGGAAATAGGGCAGCGGCGATGCCGAAAACACCTCCCAGCCGCCTTCGTCCAGCGGACGGTCCATGCCGTCCCACATCAGCTTGGTCGCACCCTTGCGCCCGGCGTGCCCCAGTTGCAGGCAGATTTTTGCGGCTGAATTGGCATGGACGAAATCCACGATGCGCTGCCAGGACGCCTCCTGCGCGTCATTCCACAATCCTGTGCAGCCGGGCGTGATGCGGGCGTCGCGGGTAACGCAGGTCATCTCCGTGAAGATCAGGCCGGCACCACCGATCGCGCGCGATCCATAATGCACCAGGTGGAAATCCGTCGGCACGCCCTCCTTCGCGGAATACATGCACATCGGCGACACCACGGCGCGATTGGCGATCTCCATCTCGCGCAGCCGGAAAGGCTGGAACAGCGGCACCATCGGCTTCTCGGTGTCGACTTCGAAACCGCTGTTGCGAACCTGCCTGGCAAACGACTTATCGACTTCAGCCACGAAGTCGGGAGCGCGGAGTTTCAGATTGTCATAGGTGATCGCCTTCGAGCGCGTCATCACGCCAAAGGCGAACTGCACGGGATCGAAATCCCAGAATCGGTCGACATGCTCGAACCAGACCAGCGAGACGTCAGCGGCGTGCTGCGTCTTCTCGACCTCTTCGCGGCGGCCGTGCTCGTAGACGTCCAGCGCCGCCTTGATGCTGGGCGCCTTGTCCATTGCGTCAGCCAGCGCGATCGCGTCTTCCATCGCGAGCTTGGTGCCCGAGCCGATCGAGAAATGCGCGCTCGCCTTGGCGTCGCCCAGCAGAACCATGTTGTCCTTGACCCAGCGCATGCTGCGGATCATTGGGAAGTTGCGCCACGTCGAGCGGTTGGTGAGCAATTGGTGCCCATCGAGGAACCAGCCGAAGATCTCCGCCATTCGCGTAGCCGACTGGGTCTCGTTCAGCCCTGTCAGCCCGGCGCGTTCAAACGTCTCCGGATCAGTCTCAAAAATCCAGGTCGAATGTCCGGCTTCATATTGATAGGCATGGGCAATGAACGGACCCCACTCCGTCTCCTGAAAGATGAAGGTGAAGGCATCCAGCGGCCTGGTCGAGCCCATCCAGGCGAATTTGTTGGTCCGGAGGTCGACTTCCGGCTCGAAATGATCGACGTATTTGTCGCGGAAGCGGCTGTTGATGCCGTCAGCGACCAGGATGAGATCGGCGTCGGCGAAGCGGGATTCGTCTTCGACGTCCGCTTCGAAATTCAGGACGACGCCCAGTTCGCGCGCGCGCGCCTGCAGGATCAGGAGCAGCTTCTGCCGCGAGCAGCCACAAAAGCCGTTGCCGCCGACCCGATGGACCGTTCCGCGGAAGTGCACTGCGATGTCGTCCCAGTAGGCGAATTCCTGGGTGATGCGGCGATAGCTCGGAAGGTCGTGCTTCTCGAAATTATCGAGCGTGGCGTCCGAGAACACCACGCCGAAGCCGAAGGTGTCGTCGGCGCGGTTGCGCTCGTATACCGCGATCTCGGCGCTCGGTCGCTGCTTCTTGAGCAGGATTGCAGCGTAGAGACCCGCAGGTCCGCCACCGATGATCGCGACTTTCATGGGAGCCTCGCCAATTCAACCCGCCGAAACTATTTTAAGCCTAAAATAATCTCGCGCAAGTCCCCATTGCAGAGGCTGCCGGCAAAGCCCGGCTTAGTCGCCCCTGAAGACCGGCTTGACCTTATTGGCGAAAGCCTCGAAGGCCCGTTCGAAATCGGCCGTCGTCATGCACAGCGCCTGAGCAATAGCCTCCGCCTCGATCGCCTCCTCCACCGACATCGCCCATTCCATGGCCAGCATCCGCTTGGTCATGGTGTTGGCGAAGGTCGGTCCCTCCGCGATTTGCTTGGCGAGCACTTGTGCCTGGGGCAGCACCTGCTCCGGGGTGACGAGGCGGCTGAAGAAGCCCCAGCGCTCGCCCTCCTCCGCAGTCATGAACCGGCCGGTGTAGAGCAACTCGGAGGCGCGGGACTGTCCGATGATCCGCGGCAGGATCGCGCAGGCGCCCATGTCACAACCGGCAAGGCCCACCTTGTTGAAGAGGAACGCGACCTTGGCCCCGCTCGCCGCAAGCCGCATGTCCGATGCCATCGCGATGATCGCGCCCGCGCCGGCGCAGATGCCTTCAACCGCGGCAACGATCGGCTGCGGACAGGCCCGCATCGCTTTGACGAGATCGCCGGTCATCCGCGTAAACGCCGTCAGCCCCTTGGTGTCCATCTTCACGAGCGGCCCGATGATCTCGAACACATCGCCGCCGGACGAGAAATTGGCGCCGGCGCCGGTCATGACGATGGACTTGACCGCATCGTCGAACGCGCAGGCGCGAAAGAAATCGGTCAGTTCGCGATAGCTCTCGAAGGTCAGCGGATTCTTTCGTTCCGGACGATTGAGTGTCACGGTTGCAACACCATCGACGACGGCCAGCAGGAAGTGCTGCGGCGAATAGTCCGCAAGCGGTAAGGTCACGGGATTGGCTGGTCTGCTCATACGATCTCCTTGGCTTCCTTGCTCCGCACCTTTGCCATGCGCGCTAAATCTCACCACCGGCAACAGCGATTGCCTGCCCGGTGATTGCGCCGGCGCCCTCGCCGCACAGCCAGAGCACGGCATCCGCGACCTCGCGAGGAGAGATCAATCGCCCTTGCGGATTATGTTTCGCGAGATCGGCAATGGCCTGCTCGCGGCTGCGCCCCGTCTTTTTCATGATGTTCTCGATGCTGCCGGCGACGAGATCGGTGTCGGTGAAACCGGGACACACCGCGTTGACGGTCACGTTGCTGCCGGCCATCTCGAGAGCGAGAGACCGCACGAGACCGACCACAGCGTGCTTGGCCGCGGTGTAAGCACTGACATAGGCGTATCCCTTGAGCCCCGCCGTGGACGCGATCGCGACGATACGACCATAGGGACGGTCCTTCATCCCGGGCAGCACAGCGCTGACAGCATGGACCACGCCCATGAAATTGACGTCCATCATGCGCGCGAACAGGGCGCTGTCGGATTTGGAGAACGGCGCGGACTCGGCGCTTCCCGCGTTGGCGATTAGGATATCGATCGGCTTCCGCGCGCTCGCTTCAGCGATGGCGACTTTCATTGAGGTTTCGTCCGAGACGTCGGCGACGGCCGCAAAATGCGCTGCCCCTGCGCTAACAGCCTCTTCAAGCGTCGCAGCGTTCCGCCCAAGGACAGTCACCGTGGCACCGGCCTCGACGAGCGCTGCTGCGATGGCGCGACCGATGCCGCGACCGCCCCCGGTCACCAGCGCGTGCGGCGAATGCGGTAATCCGGACATGCGCTGGCTTCCTTGCATTCAGCTAATCGCTCTTCCCGATATATTTTAACCTTCAAACTTTTGCAAACGAAGCTCACTCGCCCCGCGAACAACCGCACGCCGAAGAGCGGCCCGAAAATTGCTTTAAGTATAAAATTATCTCTTCCCATCCCTCACAGGCCTGTTAGCATCGAAGGGCCGAGCAAAAGGATGTCGCGTGTCGCAGCCTGCGCCAATGATAACAAAGGACGGCCGCTTCGCCTATGAAGCCGCGGGCGATCCGGGCGGGACACCTCTGATTTTCCTGCATGGCATCGGCGGTGCGGCACGGGCCTGGCGGAGGCAGCTTGCCACATTCGGCGACCGCTTTCACGCGATTGCATGGGACATGCCGGGCTATGGCGGATCGGCGCCGCTCGCCAGCGTCAGCATTGCTGCCCTGGCGGATGCGCTTCAGCGATTCATCGAGCAGCTTGGTGCGAGCAAGCCAATTCTGGTCGGGCATTCCATCGGCGGCATGATCGTTCAGCAATGGCTGGTGCAATCCGCGAAACCGGCGCGCGCGGTCGTGCTGGCGCAGACCAGCCCCGCCTTCGGCAAGGCCGACGGCGATTGGCAGACATCGTTTATCGCCGCACGGCTGGGGCCGCTCGATCGCGGCGAAACGATGAAGTCGCTGGCGCCCTCTCTAGTGAAGGAACTGGTGGGCGACGATCCTGATCCCAAGGGAATGGAGCTTGCACGCGAGTGCATGGCAAGCGTGCCCGAGGCGACCTATCGCGCCATGATGCTGGCGTTGATTGGCTTCGACCAACGCAGCACCCTCAAGGACATTTCCATCCCGACGCTGCTGCTGTCCGGCTCCAAGGACAACAACGCACCAGCCCCAATGATGGCGAAGACGGCGACCTACATTCCATCTGCCGAGTATGTCGAATTGGCCGGTGTCGGCCATCTTGCAAACCTTGAGCGCCCCGATGCCTTTGACGAGGCCCTCGGCCGGTTCCTGAACTCCGTCGCGATCAACACGTAGGATGACTGCGCCATGACCATGCAAGTCAGCAAGACCATCGGCGCAACCGACAAGGTCGCGCTGGATGCGCCGATCTTCGATCCTGTCGCATTCCGACTGAGCGACGAGCAGGCCGGCATCATCGCGCGGGCGCGCGAGATCGGCCAAAGCGTGTTCGCCGGCCGCGCAGCGACTTACGACCGCGAGGCGATCTTCCCGTCGGAGAATTATCGCGACCTGCATCGTGTCGGCTTGCTCGGTATTGCCGTCCCCAAGAAGCATGGCGGGCTCGGGGCCAATTATCAAACTTACGCACTCGCGGCAGCCGAAATCGGCCGCTATTGCGGCGCGACTGCGCTCACATGGAACATGCATGTCTGCTCGACGCTGTGGTCGGGCCCGCTCGCCGACGATCTCGACATGGATGCAGAGACCCGGAACGAGCACGAGGGGCGGCGTGCAGTCCACTACAAGCGCATCGTCGAGGACGGCGCGATCTATTCGCAGCCTTTTTCGGAGGGCGGTGCGGCAGCGGCAGGCGGCGTCGCTTTCGGCACGCAAGCAAGGCCGATCGAGGGCGGCTGGATCGTCAACGGCAAGAAGATCTTTGCATCGCTCTCCGGCCATGCCGACTATTACGGCGTTCTCTGCACCGAGATCGCGGAAGGCGAAAAGGCTTCGCGCCGCAATACGCTTTACCTCGCCATCCCTGCAAAATCGGAAGGCGTTTCGGTCGTCGGCGACTGGGATCCGCTCGGCATGCGCGGAACGGTCTCGCGCACGCTGCTGTTCAAGGACGTGTTCGTGCCGGCAGATTCGGCGCTGATGCCGCGGGGTGTCTATTTCCAGGCCGCGATGCGCTGGCCGCACATGTTCCTGACGCTGTCGCCGACCTATATGGGCCTTGCGCAAGCCGCCTATGACTTCACCGTGCGATATTTGCGCGGCGAAGTACCGGGCATGCCGCCGGTCAAGCGCAGGATGTATCCGACCAAGCAGATTGCGGTCGCGCAGATGCAGATCAAGCTCGAGCAGATCAAGGCAATCTGGTTCCAGGCGGTCACCGAGGCGCGCGCCAACCCGAGCAAGGAGCAGGTGCTGCGCGCCTATGCCGCGCAATATTCGGTGATGGAGGGCGCCAATGAGCTCGCCGCGCTCGCGATCCGCACCTGTGGCGGTCAGGCTATGCTCCGCTCGCTGCCGCTCGAGCGGATCTATCGCGACAGCCGCTGCGGCTCGCTGATGTTGCCCTGGACCGCCGAGCTCTGCCTCGACCGGATCGGGCGCGAAGCGCTGTACGAGCCCGGCGAAACGGACGACTGACGGTGGATCTCTGCAGTCTGATCGATCGCAACGCGGCGTTCGCGCCAGACAAGACAGCCATTGCCTTCGAAGGCGAACGGTTGAGCTATGCAGCGTTCGCGGCACGCATCGAGCGGACGGCGGCGACATTGAAGCAGGAGCTCGGCGTCGGCCGCGGCGACCGCGTTGCCATCCTCAGCCTGAACCGGCCGGACTATCTGGTTCTGCTCTATGCCTGCGCGCGGCTCGGCGCGATGCTGGTGCCCCTGAACTGGCGTCTGGCGATCGCCGAGCAGCTTTTCATCCTCAATGATGCCGGCGCCAAGGTCCTGGTGCTCGAGCAGGCATTTGAGGGAATTCTTGCCGAACTCGAGGGCACTGCAATTGTCGGGCTCGATTTCGAACCGCCTCACGGCACGACGTTCGAAAACCTGTTGGCTCGGAGCCGGGGCACCGGCCGCAACCCGCACACCGATCTCTCCTGCCCGCTCCTCATTGTCTACACATCGGGAACGACCGGACGACCGAAAGGCGCGGTGCTGCGCCAAGAAGCGCTGTTCTGGAACGGCGTCATGAGCCAGCACATGCACAACATGACGTCCGATGACCATGTGCTGACGCTGCTGCCGTTCTTCCACGTCGGTGGCCTCAACATCCAAACCACGGCGGCGCTCCAGCTGGGCGCGATGGTCACGGTTCACGCACGCTTCACGCCGGACACCGCGCTTGCAGCCATCGAACGGGAGCGGCCGACCTTGACCGTGATGGTGCCGGCGATCATCCAGGCCGTAAGCGAGCATCCCGCCTGGACCACGACCGACCTTTCGTCACTCAAAGCCGTCGCGACCGGCTCGACCATCGTGCCGCCGCATCTGATCGACCGTTTCGTCGCGCGTGGCGTCCCGGTGCTCCAGGTCTACGGCTCGACGGAAACATGCCCCATTGCAGTCTACACCCGGCTTGGTGGCGATCTCTCGCGCGCGGGCTCGACCGGACTTGCCGGCCTGTGCTGCGAAGCGAAAGTGATTGATCAGGCCGGCAACGAGGTGCCGGCGGGCGCACCGGGGGAGATCGCGGTGCGCGGCCCCAACGTGTTCTTCGAATATTGGGGCAATGCGGACGCCACGCGCGATGCGCTGCACGACGACTGGTATCGGACCGGCGATATCGGCCTGTGCGACGCGGACGGCTATTTCTGGGTGCGCGACCGCAAGAAGAACATGATCATTTCCGGCGGCGAGAACATCTATCCGGCGGAGGTCGAACGCGTCCTGCTCGAACATCCCGATGTCAGCGAATGCGCCGTGATCGGCCGGCCCGATCCACGCTGGGACGAAGTGCCCATCGCCTATGTGATCCCGCGATCCGGCGGTCGACTGGAAGCAGACGCGTTGAAAGTGCATCTCCAGGCCCAGCTCGCCCGCTACAAGGTTCCGCGCGACATCATTTTCGTCACGGACCTGCCGCGCACAGCGCTCGGCAAGGTCCAGCATTTCCTGCTGAAACAGCTTGATGCGCAATCGCGCACGCAAGGAGAAGCATCTTGAAGATTGCGGTTCTGGGTGGGGGAAACGGCTCTTTCGCGGCCGCGGGGGATTTTGCGCTGTCGGGACATGAGGTCCGGCTCTGGCGCCGCGACGCAGATCAAGTCGCAGCACATCGCGCCGCCGGCTCGCGCATCCTGGTGAAGGATCATAACGGCCGTCACGACGTGAAATTGGCGCTGGTGACGACCGGCATCGCCGAGGCCGTCAACGGCGTAGAGCTGATCCTGTGCCCCGCCCCCGCCTTCGCGCAGACTGATATCGCGCGCCTGCTTGCTCCACATCTGCGGGATGGACAGGTCGTGTTTCTGCCGCCGGCCACGTTCGGCTCGATGATCTTCGCCCAGGCTGCGCGGGATGCCGGCAACCACGCCAAGGCGTGCTTTGCCGAAACCGGGACCTTGCCCTGGCTGACCCGCAAGCACGGACCATTCGAGGTGGCGATCACCATCCGCGCCAAGCGACTGCCGGTCGGCGTTTTCCCGCTCGATCAGGCGCCGCGCGCACTTGAGGTGATCGGACAGGCTTTCCCCGGCGCGGTCGAGCCGTGCGGAGATGCTCTCTCCGGTGCGCTCATGAACGCAGGCCCGATTATCCATCCGCCGCTGATCGTGATGAATGCTGGCCCGATCGAGCATTTCGAGAAGTGGGACATCCACAAGGAAGGAACGCAAGCCGCGATTCGCCGTGTCACCGACGCGCTCGATGCCGAACGGATGGCCGTGCGTGAGGCGCTCGGGTATGGCGCGCCGCATTTTCCGCTCACCCATCACTATGCCAAGGAAGGCGAGATCTGGATGTATGGCCGCGGCTCGCACGACCGGCTGACCGATTCCGGCGACTGGCGCGAGCAGATCGTGCTGACTGAGCACCGCTACATGAGAGAGGATTTGCGGCTTGGGCTATCGCTGCTGGTCTCTGTCGCCGGCCTCGCGGGCGTGGCTACGCCGCTGGCCAAGGGATTTCTGGCCATCGGTGGCGCAATCTGCGGTGAGGATTTTACGCAAGGCGGCCGAACCCTCGAGACGCTGGGCCTCGGCAATCTCGACAAGGCCGCTTTGCAGACGCTTCTTCGCAAGGGATTTTGATCGATGACCAACCGAGCCACAATCGCCTGTCTCGGGGCCGGCCGCATGGGCCGCGGCATCGCCGTCGCGTTTGCATATGCCGGGCATATGGTCACGATGATCGACATCAAGGCCCGTTCAGCCGAAGATTTCGCCAGGCTCGAGGCAGATGCGCTCGGCGAAGTCAGCAAGACCTTTGCCAACCTGGCGAAGCTGGGGCTACTGACCGAGGCGGATGTCGATCCGCTGATCGCGCGGGTCTCGGTGGTGCCCGCCAGCCAGAGCGCGGCGGCACTGTCCGATGCGGGAATAGTCTTCGAAGGGGTCCCCGAGATCGTCGAGCTGAAGCGGGACGTGCTGGGGGCGGCCTCAAAACAAGTCGGCCCCGATACGATCATCGCATCGACGACGTCGACCATCCTCGTCGACGATCTCTCAGGCGCGATCGTGAATCCTCGCCGCTTCCTCAATGTGCACTGGCTCAATCCGGCCTATCTGATTCCGCTGGTCGAGGTTTCGCCAGGCAAGGCCACCGATCCAGGCATCATCGAGGAGGTCAAGGCGCTACTCGAAGGCATCGGCAAGGTGCCGGTGGTCTGCGCAGCGTCTCCCGGCTTCATCGTCCCGCGCATCCAGGCGCTGGCAATGAACGAGGCCGCGCGCATGGTCGAAGAAGGCGTCGCCAGCGCCGAGGAGATCGACAAGGCGATCCGCTACGGTTTCGGCTTCCGCTACGCCGTGCTTGGGCTGCTCGAATTCATCGATTGGGGTGGCGGCGACATTTTGTACTACGCCAGCCGCTATCTCGAGGGCGCACTCGGCAGCGACCGCTATCGCGCACCGGACGTCATTAGCCGCAACATGCACGAAGGCCGGATCGGCCTGCGCACGGGCGCAGGCTTTCTCGATTATTCCGGCATGGACGTCGACGCCTATCGAGCAAAACGGCTTCAGGCCATGGTCGACCTGCTCCGGCACTTTGACCTGGCTCGCCCGCCTGTGCTCGATCGGACCTAGCCGAAGACGTTCTGAAGCACCCCTTCACGCACCACCGCGACGCCATCGAGCTCGATCGTCGTCCCCATTATCGGCAGATCGAAATGACCCGCCGTGTAGCGGCCAGCGAATTCGTTGGCACCGGTCGAGAACAGAAAGTTGCCGGAGACAGCGCGAATTTCGGTGCCGTTGGTGTCGCGCTGGTCATACATCGACAGCGCCTCGTAGCGCGCACCCGGATTCATGCCGAACCCGACATGCGAGACCGCATAGGCTTCCCGATCGCCCCAGGCGGCAAGATAGGCACGCATCATTGCGGCATCAGTGCCCTCGCCTTCCAGCTCGACAACATAATCGTCCCTCAGTGTCATCTTCACCGGCGAGGTCAGGTAACGCTTGAAGGTCAGGTTGATGTCGCCGGGCGCCATCACCAGCGTGCCGTTGATCGTTCCGCTCTTGGGGAAGCTGACGACGATGCCCCCGGGCCAATGCGCCAGCGTACCGGGCTTGTCCGTCCAGCCCCAAACGCCGACCGTGGACGCGCCGACCATATCGACGTCGAGCGCCGTGCCGGCTTTTGACGTCACCCGCATCCGCTTGGTCCCGCGCAGCATCTTCGCCGCCGCGCGAACGCGCTTCTCGAGCGCGGAATCCGGCACCATCCGCTCCAGCGCTTCGGGATGCTCGTTGGAGATCACCAGGATGCGCGCGCCGGCTTTGAGGATCTCGGGTGTCTCCACCGCATGCATCAGGCCCTCGATGGTGCAATCCACCACAAAGCCGGCCTGTTGAAGCGCCGTGATGACCGGGCCGAGCCGCTGGATCGCCTCGCTCGCCCCTGTCGAGCGAACCGGAACGATATTCCGGTTACGCGGGGTCGGCATGACCACGTGAAACGGTCGCGCGCCCAGGCGCAGCAGCGCGAGCTCCGCCAGGTGAACATTCAACGCACGTGACTGGGTTTCCGAGAGGATCGCCGCGGTATCGCCGGCCTTGACGGCGCATCGCTCAAAAATCTCGCAAAATGCGTCGATCCATTTTGCCTCAATGCGATCAGCCAGCATGGCCTACTCCCGTCTTTCTGTTTCTTCTTCGTCAGTTCATGCTTCGGGGAAACCCCGCAGCAGATACGCGCGCACTGCCCCCAGCAGACCATTGAGGATCAGGCCCAACAGCGAGATCGTGATCAGCGGCACGAACATGTCGACGGCCTGAAAGGTCCGGGCCGCCGTGACGAGCACATGTCCGAGCCCGTCGCTCGACGTGATCATCTCCGCCAGAAACACCACGATGCAGGAAATGACAAGGCCGATCCGGCAACCGGTCAGGATCGACGGCATCGCGGCCGGCAGCACCACTTTGAACAGGATCTGATAGCGCGGCGTTCCCGCCGCCATGGCCGACCAGATCAGCTTCTGCTCCACCGTTGAAGCGCCGTAATAAGTAGACAACAAAATGGGAAAGAGTGCATCCGCCGCGACCAGGGTGATCTTCGATCCATGACCGAAGCCGAGCAGCAGCAGCAATGCTGGATAGAGCGCGACCTTGGGCAAGGGCGCGAGCACGCGCACGATCGGCCGGACCACGGCGTTGATAGCCGGACTGGCGGCGGCCGCGATGCCGAAGCTGACACCGAGCACGACCGCAATCGCGAAGCCGGCAAACAACCGGATCAGGGTCGCCGCGATCTCCTGCTGAAACGACCATGTCACGAGTTGCTGCAGCAACCTGCCGAAGACATATCCCGGCGGCGGCAGCAACACCGCAGGCGCAAAGCCAAATGACACAAGGCCCTGCCACAGCGCGATCACCAGCACAATCGGCGCGAGCCCAAGGATGATGCTGGTGGAGCGAAGCTGCGGCATCATGAGAAGCTCAGCGGCATATCGAACTGCGGTTCAGACCAGCGCACCAGCCTTGCGCGGACCCGCTCGAAGATTGCATCCAGGCAGATTCCCATCGCGCCGACGATGATGATCATCGCAAAGACGGTGTCGTATTGGCCCATGTCGAGTGCATTGAACAGGATGTTGCCGGCGCCGGACTGACGCGCGATCATCTCGCTGGTGATCATCGTGATCAGCGCCAGCACGAGTCCGGTGCGGCAACCGGTCAGAATTTCCGGCAGCGCCGCCGGCAGTACGATCCGGACCAGCCGTTGCGCAGGCGAAAGCCCCATCGCCGCGCCCGACCATAGCATCTTCTCTTCCACCGCCTTGGCGCCCTCGAAGCTGTGATAGATCACGGGCAGGCTGACGCCGAGGAAGATCACCAGCGTCTTCGTGATGTCACCAACGCCGAGCCACAGCATGATGATCGGCATCAAGGCGGCCTTCGGCACCGGGTAGATCACCATCAGGAGCGGATTGAAGAAGGCCGCGACGGCCCGGCTGCGGCCCATCAACAGGCCGAGCGGGATCGAAACCGATACCGCTATGCCAAACCCGACCGCCATGCGGCGGAGCGAGGCCAGGATGTTGATCAGCGCTTCCTTGTCTCCGAGGATGTCCGGGATTGCGCGGATTGCCTCGATCGCCGTCGGAAAGCTGTCGTTCTTTAGCGCGAGTGATGCAACCTGCCATGCCGCAAGAAGCCCGATGCAGGCAAACACCGGGGCGGTACGCTTGGCCAGGGCCGTCAGCGATGTCATGACGCTGATCCCGTATCTTCGACCTCGTCGAACATCCGCTCGATGTCGACAACGTATTTCTGGTAGCGAGTGTCGAGCAGCAGCTCGCTGCGGCGGCGCGGCCGCGGCAGATCGATGTCGATCACCTCACGGATGCGGCCGGGGGATTTCGACATCATCACGACCTTGTCCGACAGGAAAACCGCTTCGTCCACCGAATGGGTGACGAACAGCACCGTCTTGCGATCACGCTCCCAGATACTCAACAGATCGTTCTGCAGGCGCGTTCGCGTGTGAGCATCGAGCGCGCCGAAAGGCTCGTCCATCAACAGAACCTCAGGATGGTAAGCCAGCGTTCGAGCCAGTGCCACGCGCTGCTTCATGCCGCCGGACAGCTCCTTGGGATAGAAATTCTCGTAGCCCTTGAGCCCGACCATTTCGATAAGAGCTCGGCTCTGCGCTTCCGCCTCGGTGGTGGGCACGCCCTGCTGGCGAGGGCCATACATCACATTGCCCAGCACGGTCTTCCACGGAAACAACGCGAACTCCTGGAATACCGGACCGCGATCCGGCCCTGGTCCCGTGATTATCCGTCCCCTGATCTTTGCAGAGCCGCTGGTTGGGCTGACGAAGCCGCCGACAACGTAGAGCAATGTCGACTTGCCGCAGCCGGACGGACCAAGGATCGAGACGAAGGCTCCCTCCTCGATCGCCAGAGAGATGTCCGATAGCGCCACATGATCCTTGCGCGCCGAGGTCTGAAATACCTGGGAGACGCTCTCGATCTCGATGATTGCAGAAGCCGGTTTTTGCGGCGTCACCGGTCTCACCCATTCGCTCGATCTCGAAGGCACTACCTTCATCCCGTCTCACTTCGTTCGCGAACCCTGCGCAACAGGCTTGCTGAACATCCGCCAGCGACACGAGCTTAGCAAGAAACTTGCCAGACCAGTGGCTGTTTCCGGCAGGTTCGCCGCGTCATCCGAACCAGGGCCATTCTGCGGGCCCCTCATGTGTGACGGCCCCGCCCGGTGCCTGGCCAACCAATCGGGCATATTTCGCTAGCGCGCCTGCACGGTGACGAGGCGGACGCGGCTTCCAATCGTGTCGGCGAGCAGTGAGTTCCTCCTCGTCGACCAGCATATCCATCCGCCGGTTCGCGGCATCGATCCGGATCCTGTCGCCATCGCGTACCAGCGCCAGCGGACCGCCGATGAAGGCCTCGGGAGACACATAGCCCACGCACATTCCGCGGGTGGCGCCGGAGAACCGTCCATCCGTGATCAGGGCCACCTTCTCGCCCATGCCCTGGCCATAGATCAGCGCGGTGACGCCGAGCATTTCGCGCATGCCGGGGCCGCCGACCGGTCCCTCGTTGCGGATCACGAGCACATCGCCCGCCTTGTAGCTGCGTTCGCGAACCGCTGCGACACAAGCCTCTTCGTCTTCGAAGATGCGCGCCACACCTTCAAACAATTGGCTCTTCAGCCCCGCGACCTTGATCACCGCGCCATCAGGGCAGAGGTTTCCCTTCAGCACTGCCACACCGCCATCTGGCATGATCGGCGCGCGAGCCGCGTAAACGACCTCTCCGTCAGGAGCGTTGGAGGCGCTATATTCTTCGGCAAGCGTACGGCCCGTGATCGACAGGCAACTGCCATCAATATGCCCGCTCTGGATCAGCTCCCGGATCACCACGGCAGCGCCGCCGACGTCGTAGACATCCTTCGCCGTATATTTGCCTCCAGGCCGCAGGTTTCCGATCAGCGGCGTCCTGGCAAAAACCTCGCCGACATCGTCGATCGTGAATGCGATCCCGGCCTCGTTCGCGATCGCCGGCAGATGCAGCGCAGCATTGGTCGAACCGCCCGTGGCAGCCACGATCGCCGCACCGTTTTCCAGGGATTTCCGCGTCACGACGTCGCGCGGCAACGGCCCACCGCGCTCCAGCATCTCCATGATGAGGCGGCCGGCCCGCCTGGATATCTGCGCGCGCTCGGCATAGACACCCGGCACCATCGACACATTGGGAATGGTGAGGCCCATCGCCTCCGACACCATCCCCATGGTGTTGGCAGTGAATTGGCCGGCGCACGCGCCGATGGTCGGCAGGCAGGCGCGCTCGATCCGCTCGAGCGTGGCGCCGTCGATCTCTCCGGTCATGAAGCTGCCGACAGCCTCGTAGGAGTCGAGCACGGTGAGGGTTCGCCCGTCTATGCGGCCCGGCAGCGCGCTGCCGCCATAGATAAAAATGGACGGGACGTTGCACCGGACCATGCCCATCATCACGCCGGGAAGCGTCTTGTCGCATCCGCCGTATCCGATCAGCGCATCGTAGGCGAGACCATGGACGACGGCTTCGATCGAGTCGGCAATCAGCTCCCGCGAAAAAAGGGAGAACTTCATCCCTTCGTGATTCATGCTGATACCGTCGGAAACCGACACGGTCGAAAACTCGCGCGGCGTGCCGCCGGCCTCTTCGATACCGGTCTTGGCCGCTGCGACCTGAAAGTCGTGCGTCATGTTGCAGGGCGTCTGCTCGCCCTTCATGCTGACGACGCCGACCATCGGCTTGGCAATCGCAGCGTCGTCGAGCCCCATGGCGCGCATGAACGCGCGGTGCGGAGCCCGGTCGAGGCCATCCGTCGTGATCCGAGATCGGAGCTTCTTCATACGTGCATCTTCTTCATGCAACGTCCCGGATCATCCTGGACGCGGCGACGTTCTCGCTCGGTTCATTCGCCCGATCGCCTATTGCAGCGGAGCGACAATCGTCGAATGCTTGAATTGCGCGACATCCAATTTTGGCAGCATCCCTGTCTCCGCGTAGATGTCCAGCATCTTCTGGATCGCGGGGAAATTCGGTGCCGCGCCCGGATCGCGGCCGAAATCGTTGTCCTTAAGCAGATAGGTCTCGAGAACCGGAATAGGTGCTTTCAGGACTTCGTTGACGACCTTCAACGTCTCTTCGCGGTTCGCCAGCGCTTTCTTCATGCCAGAGGTAATGTCACGCACGTAAGCCTTCACCAGTTCCGGGTTCTTGTCGACGAAATCGGCACGGCAGGCTTCCAGAATGTGCACGATGTTCGGCATCGCCTGCGACAGCGAGAACAGTTTGCGCGTGCCGCCCTTTGCCTCCGCGCGCGCGGCAAATGGCTGGTTCATGTTGACCGCATCGACGCGGCCCTGCCGCAACGCATCTTCGGAGACGGCAAAGCCGACCTCGACCAGCTTGATGTCCTTGGCCGGATCGATGCCATTCTGCTTCAGCAACAGATTGAACGGGCCTTGGGTGCCACCGCCGATCACGGAGATTCCGACCGTCTTGCCTTTGAGATCGGCGATCGTCTTGATCGGGGAGTCGTCCATGACAGCCCAGTAGACCGAGAAACCACCGGCCTTCTCGAAGACATGCTGCGCCACGATGTAGGCCTTGAGGTTGCCGCCAACCACGCCGTTGGCGAGCGACAGCGGCGCCTGGGTCGCGCAATCCAGCGCGCCGGCCGCCAAGGCCTGCGTCATCGGAGCGGTGCCCTGAAACTGGGTCCATTCGATGTTGTAGGCCTTGCCGATGTTGGGAAACTCAGCCGGGCGGCGCATCATCCAGTATTTGGATTCTTCGGCCGGAATCGTCCAGCCGACGCGAATTGTCTGCTGTGCCCATGACGAGCCTGCGCTCGCGCTCACGGCCGCTGCCGCCCCCAAAGCCAGGATCCACTTCGAAACGGTTCGCATCGTGCCCACTCCGCTGCCCAGGCGCCGACCGGCGCCATCCAACCCGACCGTGGCAAATGTTTCATGGTTCAAACAATCAAGCAAGCCATGCAGGCCCTGCGGTTTCGTCGTGGGATACGCCATGTATGGTAGTGCAGCGACCGCGCGGCGTCGCGGAGCAACAGATGGAGGCAACCTTTGGCTGAAGCGAGCAAGACAAACCCGCAGGGCGTCGAGCGGCTCGGCTATCTCGGCCTTGGGCTGATGGGGACACCGATGAGCCGGCGCCTGCTCAAGGCCGGCCATCAGGTCACTGTCTGGAACCGTTCCGAAGGGAAGACGGCCGCGCTCGTCGAGGCGGGTGCCAGGCGCGCAGCCACCCCCCGCGACTTGATGGAGAGCTCCGACATCGTCTTCATGTGCGTGACGGATGCGGCTGCCGTGGAAGAGGTGATCTTCGGGCCCGAGAGCATCTCAACTGCGCCCGGCGCGGGCAAGCTCGTGGTCGACTTCTCGTCGATCCATCCTGACGCCGCACGAGACCTTGCAACGCGATTGTTAGCTGCGAACGGCGCGGGCTGGATCGATGCGCCGGTGTCCGGTGGTACCAAGGGGGCCGAGGAAGGCACGCTTGCCATCATGGCCGGCGGAAAAGCAGGCGATATCGAGCGGGTCCGCCCCTACGTGCTCGCCATGGCACGCAGGTTCACCCACATGGGCCCGACCGGCGCCGGCCAGACCACAAAGCTATGCAACCAGGTGATCGTCGGATGCGCGATGGCCGTTCTTGCGGAGGCAACACGCCTTGCCGTGAACGCCGGAATCGATGCCAACCGGTTACCCGAAGCCCTCGCCGGCGGCTTCGCGGACTCCATTCCGTTGCAGCTGTTTGTGCCGCGGATGGTCCAGGGCATACACTCACCGCCGCTTGGTCATATCGCTACGATGCTCAAGGACCTCGATACCGTCGTCGACGTCGCGCAGTCGACGTCGACGCCGGTGCCCATGGCCTCGCTCGCAGGACAACTTTTCAGGCTCGCCAAGGCCGCGCGAGGCGCGGACGCGGATGCGCTCGAAATCTACCAGCTTTCGGCCGGGAGCGCTGAACCGTCGAGCGCGAAGTGAAGCACGCTGGCTGTGACTGCTTGTGCTAGCCGTCGGCGAGAAATCGGCCGAACGCGCCGCGCGCGAAGAGCAGCGGCTCCTTCGCATTGTAAGTATAGGCCTCGACCGCACCGAGAAAGATCACGTGGTCGCCGCCGTAATAGCGATTGACCGAGCGGCATTGAAAATTGGCGACGCTCTCGGCGAGCACCGGCGCGTTGCCGAGGCCCGGCGTCCAGCCGACACCGGTGAACTTGTCATCAGACGACTTGGCGAATTTGCTCGCAAGCGCCTGTTGCGAAACGCCAAGAACGTTGACCGTGAAATGACTGGCGTTCTGGAAGGTGGTTAGACTAGAGGAATAGACGACCAGACTCCAAAGAACCAGCGGGGGATTCAGCGAGACCGAGGCGAACGAATTGCACGTCAGGCCATAGGGCTTGCCATCAGGAGCCGCAGCCGTGATGATCGTCACCCCCGTGGCGTAGGTGCCGAGCGCGCTGCGAAAATCACGGGGATCGATCGGCGAGCTGTCGCTCGCGAGTTCGTTGGCCGGATCGGGAACGGCCGGCTGCTTCGGCAGATCATTCATCGGCCGGCCTCACAGCGTGAGATTCTCGGACGGCAGCCCCAGCGCCACGCGTCCATAATTGGTCCCGGCCGCATCGAAATTGAACGCGAGATGCGAGTTGATCGCGTGCGCATCGCGGAACTGCCGCTGCAACGCGCCCGTCGTGAACAGGCCCCGTGCTCCGCTCGCGGCAAACAGCATCGACACCGCATCCGTGCAGAAGTTTACTGAAAAAGCGCCGTCGCGCCGATATCGGGTCTTGGTCGCCATATCGGGGATATGACCCCGCCTTGCATCCTCCATGGCATTCAGACAGGCCGAGCGCATGATCAAGCGTGCAGCATCGATCTTCGCCGAGGCCTCGGCGATCTTGATCTGGGTGCTTTGAAAGTCGCTCAGCCTGGCGTGGTTGTAGGTAGAAATGCGATGACGGACGACCTCCGCATAATCGTCGAGACACGCCTGCGCGTTCCCCAGCGCGACGCCGGAGAGGACGTAGGGAAACAGCGAGAACACGGGGAGCTCATACAGCGGGTTGGGATTGAGCTTGCTTCCCGGAGTCGGACCGCCGTCAAGATCGCCGACCGCGACCGTCATGTCGTCGGGCACGAAAGCGTCCCTGACCTCCACGTCGCAGGACCCGGTCCCGCGCAGCCCCGCGACATTCCAGGTGTCGAGGACCTTGTAGTCGGCTTTCGGCAGCAGAAATATCCGATACTCGATGCCGTCTGCCTCATCGTCGGAGTAGACGACGCTTGCAAGCATGTTCCACGCGCAGGAGGCAACGCCCGAGGAGAACGGCCAGCTGCCGTGGAGCCGGTATCCGCCCTCAACTCGCGTGGCACGTCCGGCCGGAAAAATGAACGAGGACGCGATCAGCGTGTCCGGATCACGACTCCAGACCAGATCCTGCGCCGTCGGTTCGAACATGCCGAGCATCCAATGATGGCTCGCCAGATTGGCCAGATTCCAGGCCACCGAGGCGTCTGCTTGTCCGAGCAGGTCCGCGCAATCGATCAAGGCGACATAATCGAGCTCGGCGCCGCCAATGCGCCTAGGCTGAAGCATCCGGAACAGGCCGGCGTCGTGCAGATCCTTCTCCGTTTCCGGCGGCAGATGCCGCAACTCCTCTGTCCGGGCCGCTCGCTCGCGCAGCCGTGGGACGAGCGCCCGGGCCTTCGCGATCATTGCCGCATGGGCAGGTTCATCGGATTGCGCCGCTGCGGGCCGGCCCACGCTCCGCTCTTGACCAGGCGCCATTCGTATCCCTCGCTTTCATGCATTTATGCGGCGAGACCCTTGCCAAATCAAGCCGGGGCAGCGCTGTCTGAGTATGGCCGTCCTGAACAGGCGCGGGAAGGATGCGATACAGCGAAGGTGGCGGCATTGCCAAGCGATGGTCCGCCAGCCGCGCGAGGCCTGGCCTGTAGGATCGCCCTTCAGGCTCAGCCCGACGTCGAGGGTTTGCCCGACCCGAAAACGCCCTTTTGGGTGAACTGCGATATCCGACGCTCGTCGTAACCGAGCGTATCACGCAAGACCTGCTCCGTATGCTCGCCCAGCAATGGAGCAGCCACAGGATCAATCGAGCCGGTCAAGCTCATGGTAATCGGCGGCTCGATGTTCGGGACCCACTCTGCCGTACGATGTGGAATCCGGTTCAAGCGATGGCGCTCTCGCGCCTCCGGTGCATTGAACCCCTCCTCGACCGTCCGGAGATAGCCGACCGGGATATTGGCCAGCTTCATCTTCGCCATCCAGTTCTCGAGGGTATCGCTTGCAAAGACCTCCGCGATGGCTGCTCGCAGAAGTTCCTTGTGCTCGGAGCGGGCTTTGCGCGTTGCAAACTGCGGATCGGTGATGAGATCGGGCCGGTTCAGCACCTCAACAACGAGCCGGCGATAGAGCCGGTCGTTCGCGCAGGCCATGTAAAGCGGTCCATCGGAGGCCTCGTACACGCCGACGGTAGGAGAGCCACTCGGCGAATTACCAAACCGACCGGGATTTTCGCCGTTGATCAGATAGGCCATGCCATAGAAACCGGTCATGCCCATCGCGACGTCGAACAGGGCGACCTCGACATGCTGGCCGCGACCGAGCCGATCCCGCGCCAACAGCGCCATCAGGATGGCGTTGCAGGCAGACATCCCCGTCGCCATGTCCACGATGGGCGGTCCGGTGCGAACCGCCGGGCCATCGGCAAATCCGTTGAGCGACATGAAGCCGCTTTCCGCCTGCGTGATCGGATCAAAGCCGGGACGCGATGCAAACGGCCCGGTGCGCCCGTAGGCGGAGATCGAGCAATAGACCAGCCGCGGATTGAGCGGCGCAACAGTTTCATAGTCCAGGCCAAATTTCTTCATGACTCCGCTGGAGAAGTTCTCGACGACCACGTCGGCCTGGCGAATCAAATCCAGCGCGATCTCACGAGCCTCCGGCACGGTAAGGTCGAGCGTGATGCCACGCTTGTTGCGATTGAGGCTCAGATAGGCAGCACTCTCTCCACCGATCTCGGCGTGTTCATACGCACGCGTGTCATCGCCTCCGTCTGGATTCTCGATCTTGATGACGTGCGCGCCGAAATCAGCAAGCGTCTGCGTACAGGCCGGGCCGGCAACCACACGCGTGAAATCGACGACCAGCAGACCATCGAGCGCGGTAGGCGCGCCCGTCGCCCGCGACGAACGTTCCGGCAATTGAGGCTTGGTGGGCATCGACGGCGCTCCCTTACATCGGCTTATCGTTGCCGAATTTTCCGCAGGAGCAAACTTAAAGCCCGGCACCGCGGACTTCGCAAGTCCTTCGCCCGCATCGCTTCAATACGCAAACAGGGCCGGCAGCTGTCAAGCTGCCGGGCCTTGAACGTTCCGTGTTTCGCTTCATCTCGCGCGAACCATTTTTGCGTTGCGTGAATCGCGTTCCGCACCACGGGAAACTTGGCTCCTCGTTCAGCGAAGCCACTTTCGCCAGTACCGTATGCGGCCAAGCCCAGGGCACATGGGGTTCGAAGAGCCGATAGCCCGCCCGGATGAATTATTGGCAGACACCGGATTGTCCGTCGTATCCGGGACGATGCTGTCCCGTCCAGTACGCCGTGCCCTTGCCTCGATCACCCGCATCAGCCTGCACTGGAGGTCACGTCCCCGGTGCCGCTGCAACACACCGACTCTGGAGAAATAACCGCCATTTCGAATGTGCGTTGACGGCACGATACCGGCGAAGGCTACTGGCTCAGCGCCGTGATAGGCAAGCCACCACGCCCCTAACTTGAATTGTGGCAAGGGAGCCGCATTGAAGTACGTCAACCGGTGAAGGTCAACCAATGTATCGGCGATGTCGCCATCGGATGCATCGACGATGCGAATTCTGTGCATGAGACGGTCCGTTGGGTAAGGACGACGTGAGTGGAATGCAGCAATGTCGTCGCGGCTGAGACTCACTTGCCGAGCACGACCTTGACGCTTAGCCCAACCACACCCATCAGACCGGTGGCGATCACCGTAATCACGGCCTTGAGCGTGTAGCTCTGCGCCTGCTCGACGCTCGTTCGCCATCGGCGCAGATGCTGAAAATCCGCCCTTAGCTCCTTTCGATCGTCATTATCAATTCCGAAAGACGCCAGCACCGATGCCACCGTCCGCAATACGATGGCATCAAAGTTCGCCTGCTGAAGCCTATGTTGCTCAGCCAGCATCTCGGCAACCATCGCCCTGACTTCATCATCTGTCATCTTCACCGCTTGATGATCCTTTCAAAGTTCTCGAAGCCGCGCGTAGCGAAGTAGGAGACAACCAGATTGGCTCCGGAGACCGCAGCGGCGCGAGCACTGGCCCAGCGCCGTGGGCCGGCACGTTCGCGCGTACGCGGCCAGCAATGGTACGGCCGGCGGCGCACCAGGTTCGACGAGTGCGTGGCCGCAACGCGCCGCGGCCGTCCGATCTCGATCGAGACGAAAAAACCCGCGGCGGAAGCTTTCCGCGCGGGTGAACCAAACTCGTTTCGATGATGCCATTCTGCCAGTGTTTTCGCAGACGTGTCAAACGAACGAATTCGCTTAAGCCGCGTTAGGCGATCAGGAGGGCCGGCAGATGACACTCAAGACGACCTCACAAAACACGTCGCCAAATCTTCCTGGACGAAAGCCGCGCAGCGACAAGGAGCGGGACACGCAGGAAGCCGTCGTTGAGGACGCCGGCGACATGGAGGACAAGGACTGCGATCTCGTGAATGGCGAGGGCGGCCCCATCGACCTTCCCACCAAGCCCGGCGATTTGTCGAAGGACGATTAGGCCGCTCCGCAGACGGGGCGCATCTCGCCGGAACTTACGCCACGGCGGCCGCGTTTATTCCTTCAGAAGGAACGTTGTGCGATGAGCCATACCGTACTGGTTGTTGACGACGATCCCAGCGTGCTCGACGTCATCGTTGACATGCTGGAAGATCTCGGCTGCGAAGTCATCAGCGCCCGGAGCGGCCACGATGCGCTCGACCGGCTCAAGCAGAACCAGGATATCTCCATCCTCATTACCGACATCAACATGCCTGGCATGGACGGTCATGAACTGGCCGAGCGGGCCAGGCGAGACCGCCCGGAACTGAAGATCCTGCAATTGTCCGGGCGTGAACCCCGGCGCGACGGCCTTCCCATGATCAGAAAGCCGTTTTCGTTCGAGGAACTCGCCAGCACCATGCAGCGGACCACCGGCATCTGCTGAAGGTCGCAAGCCCAGAAAACGCAAAACAAAACCCGCAGCGGATCGCGTCCGCGCGGGTTGAACCAAACTCTTTTTCGATGATGGCATTATGCCGGTGTTTTGCCCGACGTGTCAACGCGGCGAACGCGGACAAAGGATTCTCTCTCCCCACTCAGATATGTGGTGTGCAACGGGCTTGCTTCAAGCCCCCGACCCTGCCGTAGAACCCTCGACCCGAGCACCATTCAACACCAAGGGTCATCACATGCCTGTACTGCTTCCGACGTCCCGGAAGCGCGGCCACGCCAAAGGGGCTGGCGCCCGCCACGCGCAAGACCAAGTGAAAGACCACGCGGTGGTGATCGCCGGCGCTGGCCCGACCGGCTTGATGCTGGCCGCGGAGCTCGCGCTCGCGCGTGTCGACGTCGCCGTGGTCGAACGGCGCGCCGACCAGGAGCTAACAGGCACGCGCGCCGGCGGCTTGCACGCGCGCAGCATCGAGATCCTCGACCAGCGCGGCGTCGCGGATCGCTTCCTGCGCGAAGGACAGATCACCCAGCTCGCTGGCTTCGCCTGGACCAGGCTCGACATCAGCGACCTCCCCACCCGCCACGCTTACGGGCTCGCCCTGCGGCAGAGCCACATCGAGCGCATCCTGGCTGACTGGGTCAGCGAGCTCGCGGTGCCGATCTATCGCAACCGCGAGGTGACGGGTTTTGCGCAGGACGAGACCGGCATCGACGTGACGCTCTCCGGCGGCGAGACCTTGCGCGCAAACTATCTGGTCGGCTGTGACGGCGGCCGCAGCCTGGTGCGCAAGGCCGCCGGCATCGACTTCATCGGCACAGGTCCGACGCTGAGCAACCTCATGGCCGAAGTCGAGATGCGAGTGGAGCCGGAATGGGGCCTGCGCCACGACGCGCTCGGCTTTCACGGCCTCAGCAAGACCGCGAGTGGGCGCGTGCTGGTGGTCGTGACCGAAGCGACGCTCGATCGCACGGGCGCGCCCGGCCCCCGCGATCTCAGCGAAGCCCTCGTCGCCGTATACGGCACCGACTTCGGGCTCCAAAACCCGTCCTGGATCTCCCGCTTCACCGATGCGGCACGGCAGGCCGCGTCCTATCGCAGCGGACGCGTGCTGCTCGCCGGCGATGCCGCGCATATCCATCACTCCGTCGGCGGACAAGGCCTCAACACCGGCGTGCAGGACGCCGTCAATCTCGGCTGGAAGCTCGCGCAAGTGGTCAAGGGCCTATCGCCCGAAACCCTGCTCGACACCTACCATGCCGAGCGCCATCCCGTCGGCGCGCGGACCTTGCGCAACACCATGGCGCAAATCGCCTTGCTCCGCCGCGGCGAGGACGGCCTCAAGGCCGCGCGTGAGGTCGTCTCCGAACTGCTCGGCATGGACGAGCCGCGTAAGCGTTTTGGCGCGATGATGAGCGGGCTCGACGTGCACTATGATCTCGGCAAAGGACACGCACTGCTCGGGCGCCGCATCCCCGATCTCGATTTGACAGTCGAAGGGCGTCCGCTGCGACTATTCACGCTGCTGCACGACGCGCGGGGCTTGCTGTTCAATTTTGGCGAGAAGAATAGCTTCGATACCGCACCATGGGCTGATCGCATCAAAACAGTGGATGTCGAACACGACGGCGCCTGGGAGCTTCCGAACATCGGACAAGTCGCAGTACCAAGCGCCGTGCTGGTGCGGCCGGACGGGCACGTGGCCTGGGTGAGAGATCAAAGTCATCACGGACTTGCGGACGCGCTGACGAGGTGGTTCGGGGCGCCTGCGGCGTAACGAGAAGCAGTGCACCCGCCGCCGAAACAAACAGCCCGCGGTTCGCCGCAGGCTGTTGAGTATCAGGTTTTTGCAACCCGACTCAAGATTCGGATGTTGCGCCGCTCGTCGGCTTCCGGTGCGGCTGCGTTTCCGGGCAAGCCAAATTCCAGAGCCGGCCTTTCCGATTCATATGCTAGCCCATCGGCGATCCATTGTGGCCATCCGGTGCCCCTACCTGCTTCAACGCGATTTAGACGCCCTTTCGCTTCCGTGCTCATGCCTCTTCATCTTGGCCCCTGCGAGGTTTTTGTCCCGCGAATTGACGGCCTTGAATTTTGACCCGTCGATGGCGATGCCCGCCGCACTGAACAGCTCAAGCTTTCGGCACAACGCTACGAACTCGCGACAGACCTCACGAATGGCCTTGCCATTGTCCTTGCGGAACTTAAAGATCGTCTTGAAATCCGGCGCCAGCTGGCCAGTCAACCAGATCATCTCGATATTGCGCTGGCATTCCCGCTCCAAGCGTCAGCTCGACGGAACCTAATTAAGATAGCCGTAGATGTAAGCTTGAGCATCGTACCCGGGTGATGGCTGGGTCGGCCCATGGCTGGACGCCGATGAACCCGAGCTTGCCGAGATCTAGACTCTCGACGAACACGTCGACCGCCGCACTGGATTATCCACGGTCACATAGTCATCGAGCGATGCCGGAAACAGCATGCTTTGCTCGCGATCTGCCCTTTTAACAAAGCGCTTCATTGAGCAGACATACGCGGTAGCTCGCCGATGGCCCCTGAGATCACGCGAACGGCCTTGCGACCGGCGCGGCCTTTAATCCATACGAGGAGGCGCAACTAATGCTCACCGGCGACCAAGCAGTCAACGCATCTTCCACGGGCGCATTCGGCGACCAGAGGACCATGAAGGCGGCCCAATGCGAACTCGCGTCCCTGCGGCCGGCCACTTTAAACGATCATCAGTTCCACTAAGGCTTTGCTAACCAAACAATCCATTCTGAGAGAAATTGCCCATGGCAGAACCGCTCCTTATGAAACTGGAAGGATTGCTCGTCTAGGTTGATCACAAAAATGAAGTCGCAGCGCCTTCAAAGACCTCAACAGCAAAAGCGATCGCGTGAAAAACGACACTATCGGCACGTCGGCCGATCCCGGCCTCTGCATCAGGCCTAACGAGACGTTGCCCACGAACTCGGCGTGCCGCTTTGCTTCTCGACGGCGAAGTTGATAGTTCGCAGGGCTGACGAGTCCGAGATTGTCATCTATCGGAACGCCGCACTCCAGGCTCAGACCGAAGACTTGGTCCTAGCATATCTGGTCAATTTAGACCGAGCATGGTTCGTGATTTCATGAAATCCAGCAGTGGCTTATATTTTTCTCGCCTCGATCACATAAGAGCTCTGGCGGCCTACCTCGTTTTCGTGTGGCACTTCACCCATTTAACTACTCAATTTCCGGTGCCGTTCTCGACCGTGCCGCCGTTCCCTTTCGCGCTGGTGGAAGAGGGCCACGTTGGCGTTGGGCTCTTCATGACACTGAGTGGCTACCTATTCGCCAAGCTGGTCAACGGGCAAGCGATCAACTATCCCGCGTTTCTTTGGAGTCGAGCAGTAAGATTAGTACCTCTGCTCGCCGGGTCTTTGGTCGCTTGGTATATTCTTAGCAAGCTTCACGTTGGGTCTCCAATTTACTTTAATCAGATCTGGCGCGGAGTCCTGTTGCCGACATTGCCGAACGGAGCGTGGTCAATCACGGTCGAATTTCACTTCTACCTGCTGTTCCCGTACCTACTTGCGCTGAGCAACCGCTTTGGGCCTTGTGCCCTACTCATCGGCATCTGTCTAAGCCTCTGCCTGCGTGCGCTCCTCTGGGTAAAATACGGAGAGGTCCAGCTCGTGGCGTATTGGACCATTGTCGGGGCGATCGACCAATTTCTTATGGGCATGTTCTTCGCAACGGCTGGACTTGGCGTAAAGGCACGTCGCATCTTGGCTTTCACGTGTGGGCTGCTGTTCCTGGTCTTCTGGCAAATATTCGATGCCAAGGGCGGCTTCTTCAACCTCGATGGGGCCTATCCGTCTCCCTCAGCATTGTGGATAATAATACCGTCGGCGCAGGCCGTCGCCTTTGGCAGTTTCGTGGCGTGGTACGACAACTCAGGAATAAGCGTTCCTCCAAAGGTTGATCTCTGCCTTCGCAAGGTCGGAGAGTGGTCATATTCGATTTATCTCCTGCATTTTTTCCTGCGCGAAGTCTCGATACCCCTCATCGAAGACCGTGCCGGCCAAGACGCCAATTTTTGGTGGGCACTCCCAGCTGCGAGCGTGCTTTTCGCGGCATTCGCACCGTTGGCGGGGCTGTCATTCGAGTTCTTCGAGAAACCGCTTCTACGACTGCGGAAGGCCTACATCGTGCGATCTAAAACGGGTTCGGCGGCGCCGCATACGCATTGAAATCCTGTCCGCTACCTCAGGGGCAGCTATGTCTGAGGTCTGCTATGGGTCCGCCCTTAACGGACTCCAGCCGGCGGCGGTGGCCTGCCTCCGCCTCATTGAGCCTGGGAGATCGTGCGTTTCCTGGGCCAGCCGATCAAAGCGGGCGGCACACCAAATCCAATGATGACCAGGATTATCGCCCAGTTTCGCGGGATGTAGCCTTCGAAGACAAGTATTCGAGCCACGACCACTAAAAAAGCCCGGCACCAGCTGCAGTCCACTGCGCAGGCGTCAGATCGAGTCCTTTGTTGATCGGCAACCTCACGGCTATTTTCTTTCCGAGGGCGGTCCCGGTGAGATCCTCGACTGACGTTGCAGACTAGTGGTTCCTGGCGCTTTCGTCGACCCGATGGCCGCGGTGCGGGCCTATCTCGAGGCGGAAAGGTCTCCTGAGTTCACAAACGAAGTGCAACACTTCCATCTGGAGGTGTTGCCATGGGGCGGACTTACAAACAGCTCTCCTTGACGATCGATGCGAGATTGCCCGCCTTTCGGCCAATGGCAGCTCGGTCTTCGGCGAAGTCGATTGACACGGCCCCGTCGGCGCCCAGTCCCACAGATCCGTCGCGCGGATCGCGAAGCCCGATCGTGGCCGCCGGCCTCGACGAGGCGGCCTTCTCCGGACATTCGATGCGCGCCGGTTTCATCACGTCGTCGTTGGATAATCGCGTCGATCCGCTGCTGGTCAGAAGTAAGTCCGGCCCAAGAAACTCAAAACGCTGGTGATCTACGACCGCCGCGACAACGAGCTCGAAGATCATTTCGGCGGTGACTTCCTCTAATCCCACGAGAGGCAACCATGAACGCGAAGACGAACGCCAAGCCTCCGGAGATGCGGGCCGATCAGGCGCCGCCGGCAGACGCAAGCGAGGCTGTGACCGAGCTGGGCGGCGTCGAACTCAACGACCGCAAGCGCCCGCGCATAGGCGAGATCAGGGCGGCCGAGGCCGCGTTCCTCGATCTGATCGCCTTTCTCGCGCCCAATGGCAACCCGATCCGCGAGCTCGACCTTTCCAAGACCAAGGTCGAAGAAGCCGCCATGTGGGCGTCAAGGGTGTGGTCGCGCAGTAAAGGGTTCGCACCCGTCTGTTCTGGAGGCATCATGTCAAACCTCTATCGATCTGGTATCTCCGCTTCGGCGAGCTTCCTTCGCCAGCATTCCACTCCTTTCAGGGCAGTCGCTGCTACCCACTCTCAGGGGAAGAGCACTGCAAGAACGCCGTCGACGAAGGCCTGACACTCAGCGTGCGTTTTGAAGGCGCCCTTGTACTTGCCGAACAGGAAAACCGTTCGGCCGTGTCCCTTTCCGAAGAAGTATTGGCCCACGTGCTGGCCGCTACCATCCTTGAGTTCAATGGTTAGGAGGCTCTGGGCTGATTTGAGGTCCGTTTCGGGTAGCTTAATCTGCACGGTATGTGTCCCCAGGATTAAGCTGCCCCGACAGTTTAGTATGGCCTGCACTGACTATGCATCAGACCGGCCGACTTGCAGGCATCCTTCATGTCTTGATCGCATACGACGTCAGCCTCGCTATGAGCCATACGAAAGATATGCGCTTTGCCGACTGCAGCCTCAGCTTGGAGCCAAGCATGGTCAAGTAGACCTTCTTTCCAAATTTGAGGGAGCGAGGATCGTCCTCAGTTCGGATGGTCAAACGCGATTGCGCTTCATCAAGTGCATCAAGGACGCGAACAACATCGCAGAGCCAATAGTCCGGGCCATCGTAGCTACCATGCGGCACTCGCACCGTGCACTGCACAAACACAAAGGCCTCCGGATCAAGCCACTCCAATACTGCTTTTGTCCGACCCGAAATGAGCCACCAGCCGTAGTAAGGCTCCAGGTCAATTGGCGAGCTGCCAGCCGATTTATCAAACACGAACCGCGCAGGCGCGGTAGAAGCCGGCAGACGGAATACCCTGTACGGAGGAAGGATACTTTCGTCCTCGAGCCAATACCCCCTTTGCCTCCCACGCTGTAGTAGGGACCCATTTCGTAAAAGCTGTGGTTTCGCGCTCTGGGTCGTTTCGCAATAGAAACTGCCCTATCCGCGCCCATGACTACGTCCCATTGAACATCATGCCCATCGGGGCACGACGAAGAACGGCCATCAACTGCCAACAAAAAAGCCCGCGGCAACCCCCGCGGGCTCGATCCAAATTCATCTCGATCATGCCATTCTGCCAGTGTTTTGCCCGACGTGTCAAATGACGTATCCTGAATGGGACGCGCGCAACTCTCTCCGCGTATCGTTACAGTCAATTATGCCGAACCATCGGTACAGAAAAGAACGGGCAAGCCTTCGAATCGATCGGAGGCCTGATAACGAGCCGAGAAGCGCTCGCGCGAGTCGCGACCAAACGTATCGCCGTCTTTGACCACAAGCCCGTGCTCAACCAGATAGACGGCAAGACCGTCCACCTTATTGACCAGCGTGGGAAGTGTCAGCTTGTGGGTCTCGAACTCGATTTCACGCTCAGCGAATGCTGACAGCCCCATCGTTACCGCTCCGATGCCTGTCTTTGATCGGAACGGCAATATGTCCACCCACAGTGAGGAAGGATAGTCTGGATACGGCGCAAACGATCGGCTGGACATGTCCAACCATAGATCGGCGGATCGTGCGACCTTGCCATTCCATACAACAGCGCAACATTCCGGCACCGTCGCAATCAATGCGCCGATAACGGCAGTCGTGAGACGAGCGGCGGGCAACGGACGCTGATTTTGGCCAAGCACAGAGACGATCAGATGCCCTCGATGTCGCGCCGCGGCCGCCTTGGCCTGCGGCCATGTCGTGGAAGCGCGCGACCACAAGCCGAGATCGTCAGGAATGGGCGCCGGCATCGACATGACGGCAACAAGCTCGTTGCCACAGCGAATGAGCGACGAGTTTGCCTGAGCCTGTTGCGCGTCTCCATGCTCTGCAACCTCAGTTGCCAGTTCAGGATGTCGGGCGCGGAGGGCCTTCGCAAGCGCCGCCATGTCCGGCGTTGCCGGCGTGTCCAAAAGGACCAAAGCGAGCAGTGAATTGCTCATCGGCTACCCCGCACAAATTTTGGGAGCGAGATCAGATACACTGCTCTTCGCCCCGAGGTGAATTTTTGCCTTGCTAGAACAAACGCGAACACTGTCAACTCATCCTCTCGCCCGCATCGGGTGGCGAGCCACACGCACGTTGTTCTGAAATCTTCTCGCGCGTGACGATGACATCGGCTTTGCTGCACTGAGCTGGGCAGCGCTCGAGCCGGCGCAGAGACCACACATTCCACGCTGATCATCCGGCGCGTCCCTTCCCGCCCGAGCTGAGCTCGCCTCTGTCCAAAAGTGAACATTGCCTCAAGTTGAGTAACCCGCTCAAACCACTGAACCTGCTCTCGCAATTTAATCCACCGACATATCATATGATATGTCTTCTTCTCAGACGACGGCTGTAAGCTTTATCCATTGGCATCTGCCGGTGATGAGAACGCCCAACAGCGCTCCCGCCCCACGCGAACGAGGGAGACGTGCATGCAGAAGCGACGACGATTCAAGCAGACCACGACACTCGACGAACGGCTCGCCGCGGAGGCCGCGCGGCTGCGCGAGGAGGCGCGCACGCTCGCGCCGGGGCGCCGCCGCGAGATGCTGCTGCGCCAGGCGCGGCAGGACGAGACCGCCATGCATATTGCCGCCTGGCTGCAATCGCCGGGGCTGAGGCCGCCGACATGACCCAGCAATATCGCGCTTACCTGGTCGGCGACAACGGCGTGTTCCGCTCCGCCGAAGCGTTCGAGGCCGCGTCGGATGCGATCGCCCTCACCTTCGCGCAGCAGTTCACGCGGCACGGCAAGGTCGAGGTCTGGCAGCTCGGCCGCAAGATCGCCGTGCTCGAGCCCGAGTCATCCCCGCCGGGCGTTCTCACGCGTCAATGATCGCGTGATACCGCAGGCGTCCTGAAGGTCTCGATCGCAAACGAGAACTTGACCTGCATCACGGGACCCCTGGCATCGCGAACGTCGATCGCCATCGTCTGCCTGCCGCCCGCGGCAGGCGCGGAGAGGATGGCATCGCGCGCCATGTCCGCGACCGACTTGGCGGCCTCCGCCTGAACGGCGCGCCAGCTGGCCAGCTCCAAGCCTTCCTCGTCGAGCGCTACACCGGTGTCGTCGCGCAGGTCGAAATAATATCGGGGCATTGCAGCATCCTTTGCCCTAATAGGTCCGAAGCGGACAAAGGGTTTCTGGAGCCGCAAAAAAATCTACGGGGGATCAATGGGTTCCGGGAACTTCCCGGTTCCCTCCTGCCGCGTTCGTGCCTCTTCAGGAAGCCGGAAGCGACACGGGCGAAACGACATTCGGCCCCCTCACTCCTCCGCAAGCTTCCCGACGATTTAGGCATCCACCGTTTCCGCGAACGAGCGCTGCACGCCGACCGCAGTGCCATGCTGGTCGAGCGCGTCGCGCTGGAGCACGCGCAGGCCACGGCCGCGCATGCACACCGGCGCGGTGTTCAGATATTGATCGATGGCGCCTGTCGCGAGCGGGATGGCCTTCGGGTCGCCCCTTGCGATCAGAAGCCGCAAGAGGCTCTGGCATTCGGCCAAGCCTGGCATGGGATCAGCGCCTCACGCCTGCCGCGATTTCGCCGGCCGCTTGACCGGCTGGGTGTGGGTGCCGAACAGCGCCAGCAAAAACGCGACTTCTTCCTTCGAACCAACCTGGATCATGATGATCTCCTTTTCGCTAGGTTGGTCGGACGCAGCCGGCGGGACGTTCGAGACTATCTGGTTTCAGCACTGTTTCAGGCGTGTTTCATCGGGCCGCGCCATGTCCATGGTCGCCTGAAATAGGAACAGCTCCTCGGGCCAAAGGGTTATCGGTGCGTCGGTCCGGATGCACGACCGGCGCCCCCCACGGCCTCAGCTCGCCCCCCGGGCTGGGGCCGTTTCTTTTCGACGGCCTAGTTTTGATCTTGCTGGGCTTCTCCCAAGACAGCTTGTTGCAGCCGGAACACCGGAAGATGGCCATCGCGCCGTCCGGTGAACTCACCGCGTCGATGAATGTCATGGGTTTGTTGCACGCAGCACAAATCGGCCGCTGCCTGGTGTCTTGATCCGCCATGCGCGCAAACGCGGGAACGGCGGAAGAGGTTTCTATCGTTCTGGAGGTTGAGGGTGCCAGATCTTCGGAACTTGCTGCTGAAGCAGTGAGATCGATGCCGCGATCTGCTCCCGCGAACGGCGCAGCAATTGTCGTGTCGTTTGGCTTGCATCGAGCTGGTGCATTTTCTGCCGGTCGAGATCCGTCTCGAAGTCCTCGCGGGTGAGCATGACAAGCTCCCGTGTTGCTGCCCATTCGCAGAGTACGTCGTCGAGAGACGATTGAGGACCGTTCACAAGTGAACACAGGGCGGGATGCCCGCCTTCGACCCAGCCGGTCTTCAGGGTCCGCGCTTCTGCGTGACGAGGCGCAGCGCCATGCCGTGCTGCCAGGCGCGCACCCTCACTGCCGCTTCCCTGCGACCAAGCTCGCCGGCGATCTCGTCCGGCCGCGAGCCCGCTTCGGCCAACGCCTTCAGCCGCTCGTGCTCTTCCGCTGTCCACTTCTTCAACAACGGGTAGCGTGATTGCATGATTAGAAGCTGTCTCGCCTGCGTGGTCGATGCAGGCGACAAGCGGGCGAAACCCGCGAAGTTCCTATCCGAGATTGCTATGAGATCTCCGACGGGGCGTCCCGCAGATGGGCCGACGACGGCGCGCGCTCAAATCCAGACGTCCTCGCGGCACGAATCGCACCGATAGATCAGGATCGAGCAATCGCGCCTCACGTCGAAGATCGAGGTCAGGCAGCGCGTGCCCCTCTCGCATTTGGGGCACGCCGGCCCCGGCTTGTAATGCTGATCCGGCCTCGTTGCCGGGCCTGCTTGCTGTTCGCTGCTCATCTCATCCCTCGTTGGAGGACTGAGTTCCTAAGTACCAAAGTGGACATTCGTTCCAAATCGCACGGGCAGCGCTTCTGATGGAAGCGACGGCCTAGACGCCCCATGATCGCGCCCGCCGATCATCGGCTTCGTCGTGAACCATCAAGCGGGTTTGCCCTGAACGATCAAACCGGCTTGCTGTTGGCGCCCCCCCCGCAGTTCGTCCAGGCTCTCGACGGTGCAGATGCGCGCGGCGCGGCGGGCCAGTTCGTCGTAATTTTGCGCCACCTTGCGCAGCACGTCCCGCGTCTCGGGGTACTCGCAATTGTCCGCCTTGGTGCGAAATTCTTCCGCCCGCATCCGCCAGTAGCGCGGAGGGTGCATCCGCTCGGTGCCCATGGGCCACTCCCCTCGATTGGTCCGACTGTTCGTGTTCGTTAATGGAGAGCGCGTCCAACAGTTCCCGCGCAGATGTTCTGGCCCCGATCGCACGTTCAGATTGCGGCCCGCTGGGACGGCATCTCCCGGGATTGGTCGACTTTAGTTCAAATGCAGCAGGGCGGGTTCGCCAGGATGCAATTGGTTCGCGCCATGCTGGACAATGTCCCTTGCGACCAACGCAATCGGGCAAGGGCCGGAGAGATCATCGATGTATTACGTCGCCGCCGCGTTGCTGGTACTGTCGGGACTGTTCTACTCCGCGAGCCATCACGAGATCGGCTCGTTCGGCGTCACCATGTGCACCTATGGCAGTGCGTTCTGCAACAACCCGCTGATCGTCTTTGCCGGCGCCGCGCTGGCCGGCGCCTGGGGCATGTTCGTCAGCATCAAATAGTCCCGACCGCACGCGCTCAGGAGACAAACGTCTCGCCGGTGCGCGGGTTGCGCACTGGCCGGCCATCGCAGTCCGGTCGCGCTCGGAATGCGTGCCAACGCTGCACCGGGTATTCTTCGATGATGCACTTATACAGGTGTTTTGCCCGACGAGTCAAACAAAATTAGCTTTTTCAGAAATCAGCGAGGCGCGCCTTACCCGCAGCCCGGGAACCTTGTTCCCTCATTAGCATTTGTGAAGGACGCGCCCCGACCGAGACCCCTCCTGCCATGACCGACGATGCCGTCAGCCCCACGAAATCCGCACCGTCGCTGTTGCAGAGGCTGGGGCCGGGTCTCGTCACCGGGGCCGCCGACGACGATCCGTCCGGCATCGCCACCTATTCGCAGGCCGGCGCGCAATTCGGTTACGGACTGCTCTGGACGGTATTTCTGACCACGCCGTTCATGATCGCGATCCAGCTCGTCAGCGCCCGGATCGGCCGCGTCACCGGCAAGGGGCTGGCGGCCAACGTCATGCAGATCGCGCCGCGCTGGGCGGTGCTGTCGCTCGTCGCCATGCTGGTCGCCGCCAACACCTTCAACATTGCCGCGGACATCGCGGCGATGGCGGAGGCGCTCTCGCTGGTGATCGGCGGCCTCAACCACGAGCACGCGCTGATCTTCGCGGCGGGCTCGACCCTGCTGCAGGTGTTCCTGCCCTATCGGCGCTATTCGCCGGTGCTGAAATTCCTCACCTTGGCGCTGTTCGCCTATGTCGCGACCGCCTTCACCGTGAAGATCCCGTGGAGCACGGCGCTGCTCGCGGCGGTGTGGCCGAAGACGAATGTCAGCGCCGACTATTTCATGATGGTCGTCGCCGTGCTCGGCACCACGATCAGCCCGTATCTGTTCTTCTGGCAGGCCTCGCAGGAGGTCGAGGAGATGAACCAGGGCAAGCGCGACAAGCCGCTGCGCGAGCTGAAGCGCGGCGGCAGTCCGGAGCTGGCGCGCATCCGGGCCGACACCCTCTCCGGCATGCTGCTCTCCAACGGCATCGCCTTCTTCATCATCCTCACCACCGCCTCGGTGCTGCACGCGAATGGCGTCACCAACATCAACTCGGCGACGGAGGCCGCCGAGGCGCTGCGGCCGCTCGCCGGCGATTTCACCTTCGCCCTGTTCGCGATCGGCATCATCGGCACCGGCCTGCTCGCAATTCCGGTGCTGGCGGGCTCGGCCGCTTACGGCGTGGCGGAGATCTTCGGCTGGCGCGCGACGCTGGAGGCGAAGCCCGACGAGGCGGTCGGCTTCTACACCATCATCGCCGCCGCCACCATCATCGGCTTCGGTCTCGGGTTCACCGGCATCGACTCGATCCACATGCTGGTCTGGAGCGCCGTGCTCAACGGCATCGTGGCCGTTCCGATCATGGCCATGATGATGCTGATCGTCTCGAGCAAGGCGATCATGGGTCGCTTCAAGGGCCGGTCATGGCTCGTCGCGCTGGGCTGGCTCGGCACCGCGTTGATGGCGCTGGCTGTGCTCGCCCTGCTCGGCTCGTCATTGATGGGCTGACTAGCCTTTGACTAGCCTTGCGACAAGACTGCCGAGATCTGCGAGGCGATGATGAAGGCCGCGAACACAGCCGGCACGCTGATGAAGCGCAGGAATTGGTCGATCGAAAGCATCGCTGTCTCCCCCAAGACAAAAACGTATACGCCGCCGCGCTATTCCACCCCGTGCGCGACGTGCTGATCGGCCGTCAGAAACTGATCGGAAATGGCGGCTCCACTCATCGTGAGCAGCGCCAGGATCGTAATCACAGCCAGAAATCTCATGGCCGGAAGATCGATCCCGATTGTGGCCAAAAACGTCAGAGCATGGCGCCTTTTCAGGACGATCCCGGGCAAGATCATGGCTGTCCCCACCGGATTCCCCGCGTTTTCCAATAGAACGTTCGGAAGGGGCTTCCCTGCACACCTCGCCAGGCTTCACTGCGCAAGGCCGTTAGCCTAACAATCGTGGCTGGACCCGGGCTTGCGCCCGCCAAAGAAAAAAGCCCAGCCGGGCAACAGGGAGCGACATGACCAAATCGTCGAAAGCAACAAGTCTCGAAATTCTCGCCTGCGACGCCGGCTGGAGAAACTACCACTTCGTCAAGCTGACAACCGAGGACGGCATCGTCGGCTGGAGCGAGTTCGACGAGGGCTTCGGCTCGCCCGGCGTCGGTGCTGCGATCCAGCGCCTGTCTGCCCGCGTCGTCGGGCAGAACGTTTTCCGGCACGAGCGCATCTACGCCGAACTGTTCGCGGCCACGCGTCCCGCCGCCGGCGGCGTGGTGGCGCAGGCGCTCGGGGCGATCGAGAATGCGCTGCTCGATGCCAAGGCGAAATGTCTTGGTGTGCCCTGCTACGAACTGCTCGGCGGCAAGATCCGCGACCATGTCAGGGTCTATTGGTCGCATTGCGCAACGTGGCGGATCAATCACCCGTCCTGGTACAAGCCGCCGATCGAGAACCTCGACGGCGTCAAGGCAATCGGACGCGAGGTCCGCGAGAAGAAGTTCACCGCGCTCAAAACCAACATCTTCTCCTATGATGACGGCAAACCGACCGGTTGGCGACCGGGCTTCGGCTCGCCCTTCGCTCCCGAGATCAACGTCGATCGCAAAATCCTGCGCGATCTGCGCATGCATCTGGAAGCGATCCGGGACGGTGCAGGCCCCGACGTCGACATCTTGCTTGACTGCAACTTCAACGCCAAGACGGAGGGCTATCTGGAGATCCTGCGCACCATCGCGGACCTCGACATGTTCTGGATCGAGATCGACAGTTTCAATCCGGAAGCGCTCGGTTACATCCGCAGGCAAAGCCCGCATCCGATCTCGTCCTGCGAGACGCTATTGGGCTTGCGGGAATTCCTGCCCTATTTTCGCGAGCAGGCCATGGACGTCGCGATCATCGACACGCCCTGGAACGGCGTCTGGCAGTCGATGAAGATCGCAGCCGCCGCGGAAGCGTTCGAAGTCAACGTTGCCCCGCACAATTTCTACGGCCATCTCTGTTCGATGATGAACGCGCATTTCTGCGCCGCCGTGCCGAACCTGCGCATCATGGAGATCGACATCGATCGCCTGGCGTGGGACCGCGAACTGTTCACGCATGAGCCCGACATTCAGAACGGCCATCTGGTCATTCCGGACCGGCCCGGCTGGGGCACCGATCCGAACGAGGAAGCCCTGCGCGCGCATCCGCCGAAGACCACCGGCGGATTGCTCAACTACGGCCGGAAGGGCTAGAGCGTCTTACGGCGTCACTGGATTGACGGTTGGGGACGTCTTCGGCCCCGGCCGCTCCGGCTCGATCGGGGAGTGCGGTTCGGTCGGGAGAATTTTGGCACCAGCGGCGCGCGCGGCTTCACCCGTGGTTGCGTACATCGCAACGTGGGCGGGCTGCGTCTTGGCGCGATTCCATGGTCCGTGATCGACGATGAGCATCGCAGCAATCGTCACCGCGGCCACAATCAACGCGATTACGCCGGGATGGCGAAGCGCTGAGGACATGGAGTTTGCGAAGCGATCCGTTGCCATCGTGGAATCCATAGGCTTTTCCTCTCACAGGTTAATGCAATCGCGTCCTGCGAGTTCCGCCCTTGGCCAAGGCAAGTTCCAGGCCGATACGGGAACCTGATCGCCCCAAGGCGCTCAGTGTTTCACATCCGGCCGCGCGTCGCCGACGAACCGGTCGCGGTTCGGCATCTTGACCGCCGCAAGCGATCTGGCATCGAGTGTCGCATCCGCTCCGACCAGTCCATTCAGGTTCAGGATGTACGCGGACACCGCATAAACCTCTTCATCGCTCAACGATTGCGGCGCGTTCTGCGGCATCGCGCGGCGGATGTAGTCGAACAGCGTCGGCGCATACGGCCAATAGCTACCGACCGTGCGGATCGGCCTTGGCGTTGCGATCGTGCCCTGCCCACCGACGAGCCGGTCACCGAGCCCGCCCTCGCCTTTGTCGCCATGGCATGATGCACATTGCTGGGCGAACACCTCGCGCCCTTGGCTCACCGAGCCGCTTCCCTTCGGCAGATTGCTGCCGTCGCGTCCGATATCGATATTCCAGCCCGCAATCTCCGCAGCCGTCGCGGGCCGTCCGAGGCCGTACGGGGCTTGCGCCTGCGCGCCACTCGCGAACGCACACAGCACGATGACGACAGCAATGCCGCAAGTCTCACGCCAGCGCATTGGTCACCTCGCCGTCAGCCGCGATGCGCCAAGGCCAGATCGCGTTGTTGTGGTAGAAATAGTTCTCGCCGCGCACCGCGAGCAACTCGGAGAGCGTCGGCTGCACGTAGCCGGTCTCGTCGATAGCACGACTCTGGATCACGGCAGGCTTGCCGTCCCACTGCCAGGGCAGGCGAAAGCGCGTCAACGCTCGCGTCAGCACCGGCTCCTGCAATTGCGCGCTTTGCCAACTCTTTCCCTCGTCGACGGACACTTCGACGCGCGCGATCTTGCCATGCCCGCTCCAGGCTATACCGGTGATCTCGTGGAAGCCGGACCCGTTCAGACGCTGGCCGCCCGAAGGCCGCGTGATGATCGACTTCGCCTCCATGTAGAACGAAAATTCACGCGCGGTGCGTCCGGCAGCAGGTCTGTGTATTTCGAGGTCTCCTCGCGCGAGTAAACCGGCTCCGCAGTCACATGCAGGCGCCGCAGCCACTTCACACTCATATTGCCCTCGAAGCCCGGCAGGAACAGCCGCAGCGGATAGCCCTGCTGCGGACGCAGCCGCTCCCCGTTCTGGCTGTAGACCAGCATGGCGTCCTCAAGGCATTTCTCGATCGGGATGCTGCGCGTCAGCGCAGCCGCGTCGGCACCTTCGGCGACGATCCATTTGGCATCCGGCTTCAATCCGGCCTCCTGGAGCACCAGCTTGAGGCTGACGCCGGTCCATTCTGCACAACTGACCAGACCTACAAGGTCCGACGCGGTCTTGCCGTAAGGCTTGCTGTAGCCGGGATTGCCGGAGCATTCGAGAAAGTGGACGCGCGATTCCGACGGGAAACGCCTGAGATCGTCCATTGTAAAAATCAGCGGGCGCTCGACCAGCCCGTGCAGCATCAACCGGTGCTGGGCCGGATCGATGGTCGGAACGCCACCATGATGACGCTCGTAGAACAGTCCGTTCGGCGTGATGATGCCATCGAGCTCCTGCAATGGCGTCCGGCTGGAGGCCGAGATGTACTGCTTGAGCGTCTTCGAGATGTTCTTGACGACGCCCTTTTCGAACGGTGACGGCGCGCCGTAGGGCTGGCTTCCCATCGGTTCGCCGGGCGCCTTCATCCATTCGGGAATGTTGGGTGGAAGGTTGTCGGTCTCGGCGGCAACCGATGCGCGGGCGCCCAGGACGGTACCACCCGCCACCGCAGCACCGCCGCGCAGAAAGCGGCGGCGAGTCGTCCCCGCGGGTTTGTCGTCGGCATCGAACGTGCGGCTCATTTGCGGATCCTCGGCTGAAGCGCGACCCGCATGAAACATTCTGCGACGAGCATTTGCAATTCGCACCTGTTTCAAAAACAGGCGATTTCCATCTGGACTGATCTAAATCCGGTGGCGGCGACGGCAGTTCTCTTCTTCGCAATGCACAAACGGCTCGTCCGTCACTCGCCCGGCGCGATCGCATTGCTCGGGGTCGGCCGGTCGGCGATCTGCTGGCCGAACAGACTGCCGATCAGTTCGACCGCGGTGCGCGCGGTGCGGCCACGCTCGTCGAGAAACGGATTGAGCTCGACGATGTCGACTGATCCGACCACGCCGGAATCGTGCAGAAGCTCCATGATCAGATGCGCCTCACGATAGGTCGCGCCGCCCGGCACCGTCGTGCCCACGCCGGGTGCGACGCAGGGGTCGAGAAAATCGACGTCGAAGCTAACATGCAGGACGCCGTTGCTGGCCCTGACGCGCTCGATGACGCGGCGGATCAGCACGGCGACGCCAAACTCGTCGATCTGGCGCATGTCGACAACCCTGATCCGGCGCGTGCGCATCAACTCCTTTTCGAGCTTGTCGATCGAGCGCGCGCCGAACAAGTCGAGCCGGTCGGGACCGATCGGAGCACGGGGGTCATCGCCGAGCAATCCGTCGAGGCCGGGTTCGCCGCACAGGAATGCCGCCGACATGCCGTGCATGTTGGCGGTGATCGTCGTCTCCGGCGTGTTGTAGTCGGCATGTGCATCGAGCCAGAGCACGAACAGCTCGCGTCCGCGCTCCTGCCAGTGACGGGCCATGGCATTCACCGATCCCATCGACAACGTGTGATCGCCGCCGAGAAAAATCGGCAGCGCGCCGGTTTTCGCGATCTCGTAGCCTCTGCGGCTCAGCACGCGTGTCCAGCGCTGGATTTCGCGGTAGTGATTGGCTTTGTCGGGGGGCCTGTCGGCGAGGTCCCGGAGCTCGGCCACCGAGAGATCGCCGTAATCGACGACCTCGAAATCCAGGCTCTCGAGCAATGTCGCAAGGCCGGCGGTGCGGAGCGCCGCAGGGCCCATCAGGGTACCGCGCTGCGAAGCCCCCATGTCGATGGGAGCGCCGAGCAAGGCGATGCGCCGGGCTCGATCCGTCGTGGTCCTGTCGGTCACAGCTGTCTCCTGAGATCAGCAAGCTTGAGCCAGCCTAACAGAGATTCGCATCCGTCGTTTCACGGGGGCGGTCGGCGCGGGGGGCGCATCGTCTCGGAACAAAAGCCCGCGCGCCGAATTGCTCATGCAAGGCCGGTACCCGCCGTAAAACCACGGCGCCTGTCGCGGATAGCCAAAGGTCATGCGCTGTTCAGAACGAGCGCTCGCGCGGATAGCCAAAGGTATCGGCCTCCGTCACTTGATCAGCCCGGAGGTCGCGCACTTGAGCACGGAGATCCCGCAGTCCACCTCACATCCCGGCATAGCCGAGCGCGCCATTGATGTCGCGACGGACGTATCCCGCACCATCGGTGAAGTCGCAGGTGGCCTGCACGCAGCTGTCGACCGCATGACCTCCGCAATCGACGACGCGCGCAAGCCCGGAAAACCCCTCGCGACCGTCGCCGCGATCACGCGCGAAGCACCGCTTGCCAGCCTGTTCGTTGCTTTCCTGTTCGGCGTCGCGGTGGCACGTCGGCGCTAGAAAGACATCAAACTTGCCCCACTTCGGCTTGGCGCCTGAGAGCTTCCGCACAACGTCTTTAGCGTTGGGGGCAAATAGCGCTTCTGGGAGTGGGATTGCGTTCTTTCAGAAACACCCAGCAGGCGTGTCCCTTTCGGTCACCGCAGAAAGAGGCGGACCTGCCGCGATTGGGATCATCATCGCAATGAGAGCCGGACTTTTCCTCACTGATCTCATCCTAATTGTCGCGCGATAAGCAGCGGCATTTTCGAGTGCCGTAGAATGATTGATCCGCACCAGGTGAATACGATTATCTCCACGACCATTTGCGCATTTTTTGCACATTACCCAGACGCAAAAATAGGAATTGAAGAAGCCAAGCTGCTCGCGAAGCAAATTGCGGATGCTCTCAACGAGGCGGGACTGCAGATTTCTGCCCCCGATCCGGCGAGTCCAGAAGCTGACTAGATGCCGCTGGGCGATCGTCCAGAGCTCATGTGCGCCACTCTTCCTGACCGGAGATCGGCTGTCGTTCAGCTGGTTCGTTCCTGGCGCTCAGCCAGTTGGGTCCTCAATCACAGCTCCGGCTCTTTCGATCCTCTTCGGCACCAGAATTGCTGCTTATGACAAGAAGGGCTTGCAGTAGCGGTGCACACCACGGACGACGGTCGACGCCCCGGGCCGCACGTGGGGTAGACCATAAGGCCACCTGCGCCCGTTGGCTGATATCTACTCCTATCGCAGCTGCCGCTAATGGCTCCTGAGTTGTATTGCGGTCTCGACTTTGACGAAGATCAGGTCGCGCTCTCGCCCATCCCAGGTGCGCTCTGTGGATCGAATCCACTGCGAAGCGGCTCATAGGAACAATTCAAAAAACCGTGAGTTTGAATACAAGAAATCCGAAAAGCGAGAGAGGGATGTGATGACGCGGTCCGTGGAAGAATTGAGGCGTGAGTCCGAGCGAAGTCGCGCTGAGTTGGCCGCTACGGTCGATCGGCTGAAAGAGCAGGTCTCGGAGACGGCCGAGGACATCCGCCATAAGGTGTCGCCGCAGCACATCAAGTCGGAAGTATCCGACTATGTCACCCACACGACAAAGAGCTGGGTGGACGGACTGAAACAGCAAGTTATGGACAACCCGATGTGGAGCGTGGCCGCCGGGACCGCCGTGGTGGTTCCACTCCTACGCTTGGCGCGTGGTGTCCCCTTGCCGCTTTTGATGATCGGTGCCGGCTTGGCGCTCACCTCGAAAACCGTGCGAGACCGCGCCGCCGAGGTTTCCGGCCCTGCGATGGACAAGGCGAACGAGGTTTTCGAGGACATGGCGGATCGAGCGCGCGCCATGCAAGGCGATCTCAGGGATCAACTATCTTCCGCCCGCAATCAGGCCGCGAGCATGGCCGACGAGGCGCAAGATTCGACTGCCGGTCTCGCGGCGGATTTACGCGCACGGGCCTCCCAGGCCGCCGAGACGATTGGCGAAAAGCTCAAGAGCGGGGTGGATGCGGCGAAGGACAGTGCCTCCGCAGCTAAGGACGCTGCCGGAAGGGCGCCCGAACAAGCTCGCGCGATCATTAGCGATAATGCCGCGCTAATCGCCGGTCTTGGGGTGGCGATCGGAGCCATTATCGCAGCCGCTCTTCCGGAAACCAAGGTTGAAGCCAAGGCCATGAGCCAGGCGAGCGACGGCGTGAAGCGGGCCGCCGCCGAGGCCGCTCAGTCCGGATTTGACGCCGCCAAAGATGCCGCAATGTCGGCAGCCGACGCGGCAACAAGCAGAGTCGCCGAGGCCGGCCTCGGTGAGCATGCCAGCCGCATGACTCAGAACCTCGCTGACTCGCTCAAGACAGCCGCCGACGACGTCGTCGGAGCCGCTTTCAATCCCTCCCGCAATTCCAATACCTGAAGGAACACACCATGAGCGATCTAGACCTGAGCAGAGGCACGAATTCAAATGAAGATCGGAACGCGGGTTCTCCGAAGAACCTGAAGGACCAAATGGCGGAGGCTGGAGCGACTGTGAAGCAGCGGGCCGACGAGGCCTTCCGGGCAACCGCTGACATCGCCCAGGACAAGTTCAAGGAAGCCGGGGATGCGGCCAAGGACCTCGCTTCGGGGACCATGGACCAGATTCGCGGCCAGGCACGCGAGCAGCAGCGGACTGGAGCCGAGTTCATTGAGCGACTTGCCGGCAATGTTCGGGAAGCGGCTCGCGCCTTCGAGAGCGATGTGCCTTTTGCCGCCCGCGGCATCAACTCCGCCGCGGACTATGTTGAAGATACCGCCGAGAAGATCCGCAACGGCAGCTTCCGCGATCTCCTCGATGGCGCAACCGATTTCGCAAAGCGTCAGCCTGCCGCTTTCCTTGGCGTTTCGGTGCTCGCCGGTTTCGCCGCCGTCCGTTTCCTGAAGGCCTCCGGCGGTGACTCGCCTTCATCGCGACCTGGGATGAGTAGTGGAACGTCGTCGACGCAGGGCGACACGTGGCGCGGAAGCACGTCTTCCACGGGAGCCGGGCAGGCTTCCATGCAGGGCTCATCGGTATCCGGCAACAATCCGCAGCGAACGACGTCCTTCAAAGGCGGCAGCGTATCATGACCATTCAGCACGATATCAAGACAAGCCAGAACGATCTTCGGACCATCTCCACGCTTGTAGCGGACGCGATGGGGCAGTTCGCCAAGCTGTTCCAGAACGAAATCGACTTGGCCAAGGCTGAACTCAGCGACAGAGTGCAGAAGATAACGGGAGCAGCAGGCTTCATTGCCGGTGGCGCCCTTCTGGTGACCCCCGCCATTGTGATGGCGCTGTTCGCATTGTCGGCGGCGTTGATCTCCGCGGGATGGTCGCAACCGCTTTCCTACCTGACATCCGCGATCCTCGCTGGCGCCATTGCGGGCGTGCTGTTTGCGGTCGGCATCAATCGGATGGACGCCCGTAATCTTGCGCCGCGGGAGACCATCCGGCAGCTGGAAAAGGACAAGGACACCGTGAAGGGAATGGTCCGATGAGGAGCACGCAAACCGGCTTTTTCGACAATCTGGTCGCAGCGGCCAAGGAAAATCCCCTTGCCGCCGTTCTAATTGGAGGCGGCGCGCTGTGGCTTATGGCTGGTGACGACAGGATCAAGGGCGCAGCTCGGTCGACGGCGGCCGCCGCGTCCGGTGTGGTCGATGGCGGGGTGAGCACGATGCGGACTGCGGCATCGGCGATCCAGCGCACTGCGGCGCCGCCCACGGCGCCCGAAATGGATCACATAGGGTCCCTCGATGGCGAAGACACGTTGCAGTCAGCTAAGGACGCTGCATCCGGCGTTCTGTCAGGAACCGCGGACAAGATGAGGGCTCAGTTCGAGGACGGCCTAGAGATGGCGCGGGACGGCTTCGCTAAAGTGCGCGACCAGATTCCGGGCGGCGAAGCCGTCTCAAAAGCAAAGTCGTCATTGTCTGATGTGCTCGAAAAGCAACCGCTGGTGCTTGGCGTCGTCGGCTTGGCCATTGGCGCCGCAGTCGCAGGGGCATTTAGAACCACCGACATTGAGAATGAGTATGTCGGAGAGACCAGCGATGCTGTGAAGGCCGACCTGAACAGCCGTGTTGGTGCCGTCTCGCAGGCGTTGCGCGAAAACTCCGACACGCTGTTAGCAGAGGTCTCCGATACCGGCGGCGAGGCTCTGGATCGAATCAGGCAGACCGGGATGGATGCAGTCGAAGCAGCCCGTGAAAGGGCCAAGTCGTCCTGATGTGCTGTGGCCACGAAGAGTCGTCGCGACGTCTGCGGCGACTCTTCCGAATTATTCCGCGTAAATCAGTGCATCATCCAGGTGCCCAGCTCGCGCTCCCCGATTCGTCATCAGCGCTCCTCGTAGCAGTAGATCCGCTTCGGGGATGCTGTGCGCTGTCGGTAAGAACAGCTCCTGGTCATCGCGACGACCGCTTGTGGTCACAATGCCAAGATCTCAACGTCAGCAACTCTGGTCCGTCATGCCCTGATAAGCGGACCTCTTGGGAGGGGCCGACACTTCGCCGATAGGCCAGATACGGAAGATCGATCAGCTTTCCGGTTTTTCCGTCAGCGGCCGTCCTGCGACTTGAGCGATGTCGCGGGAACCTGCATCGAAGCTCAAGTGTTCAGGCGGCACTGACGGCGGCGCACTCGGCTGCGAGGAATTGCCGCTCGAATGCTTCCGCCGGCATCGGACGGCCGAAGAAATAACCCTGACCTTCCTCGCATCCCATGCTCACCAGGAAATCGGCCGTCGCGCGGTTCTCGATGCCTTCGGCCACGACTGTCAATCCGAGCTGTTTGCTGAGGCCGATGGTCGACCCGACGATCGCGGCATCGTCGGAGTCCGCGAGCAGACCGAACACGAACGACCGGTCGATCTTGAGCCCGTCGAGCGGAAACTTCTTCAAATAGCTCAGGCTTGCATAGCCGGTGCCGAAATCGTCGAACAGGACGCGGACGCCGAGCTGCTGGATGCGTTTGAACATGTCGAGCACGCGCGCTTCATCATGAAGCAGGATGTCCTCGGTAACCTCGAGCTCAAGCAGCGACGGTGTGAGCCCCGTCGCTTCGAGCATCCCCGCAACCGAATGCGCCAGATCGCCGGACTGCAACTGCGAGGGCGACAAATTGATCGCGACGCGCACTCTGTCGCCGGACAATTCCCAGGCGCGTGCCTGCCGGCAGGCGTTCTCCATCACCCAGTTTCCGATCCGCTCGGACAGGGCCGAGCTATTGACCACCGGCATGAACTCTCCTGGCGAAACGTAGCCGCGCACGGGATGCCGCCAGCGGATCAGCGCTTCGGCCCCGACCAGGCTGGCGTCGACCAGGCGAACCTGGGGCTGGTAGAACAGCTCGAACTCGCCGCGATCGGCGGCAAGCGCCAATTCACTCTCCAGCGTCAGCCGGTTCTCCAGCTCCTCCCGGATCGCGCTCTCGAAGATCACATGGCTGCCCCGCCGGGTCAGCTTTGCCTTGCTCAGAGCGAGATGGGCATTGCTCAGGAGATCGTCGGCGTTGTGCCCGCCTTCCGGATGGATGGCGACGCCGATGCTGATTCTGACGCGATGCTGCCGCGTGCCGGTCGCAAGCGGCGCTTCGAAGGCGCGCGCGATGCGCTCGGCGAACTCTGCGATTGGCGGGTCGCCATCGGCGCCTTTACGCGCAATGGCGAATTCGTCTCCGCCAAGCCGGGCAACGACAGCGCCGCACGCCTCGGCTCTCAGGCGACCAGCGACCGCCTGCAGCACGAGATCTCCGGCGGAATGACCCAGCATGTCATTGATGCTCTGAAAGCCGTCGAGCCCGATCACGAGCAGCGCGACCTCGCAAGGGCGCTGCCCCGCATCCGCGATCATGCCGACCAGCCCTGCATGCAGCGTGTTGCGGTTGGCAAGACCGGTCAGCGCGTCGTACTCGGCGAGATATCTGACGCGTTCGGCCTCACGCTTGCGGACCGAGATATCGCGCAGGATGGCTCCGTACTGGAAGCCGTCCGTTCCCTGCCAGCCCGAGAAGCTCGCCTCGACCGGGAAAGTTTCACCGTTCTTGCGCCGCCCTTCGAACTCGACGACGACCGCCCCGCCAGGGACCAGGAGGGCCTGGCGCGCGGCGTCGCGCATGGACGGCCTCGCGTCACCGTCCACCGACACGGCGCACAGCGTTTCGAACGGGCGGCCGATGATCTCGGCGGGCATATAGCCGAAGATCGCACTGGCGCCGGGATTCCACACGGTGATCAGCTGACCTTCGTCGGTGCAAACGAGGCCATCGCCGAGCGACATCGCGATACGATGAAAGCGGCTTTCGGCGATGCGCCCCAAGAGACCGCGGAAATCGATTTCGTCGAGTGCGATCGCCGTCAGATAAGCCACAATCGCGATGTGGAACAACGATGTGTCGATGATGAAGGGCCATCTTGCTTGCACGAGGACCGCCAGCAGCTCGAAAACCGCCCCGGCCGAGATCAGGATTGCGGCGCGAATTCCCGGTCCGAAGCGGCGCCACGAATACACCATCAGCAGGCAGATCCCAGCGAGACCCAGGATCATCCCGGTATCGGAGGTCCAGCGCAGCATCCGGTTCTGGAGGATCGATTCCGCTGCCAGCGCCTGGAGGATGGGTCCGGAGATGATGCGGCCATTCGGAACGCTGAAGCGGTCGCCGAGTTCGAGCGCCGTCGCTCCAATGATGATCTTCTTGTCTCTCAGCTTGTCCAGAGCGGCGGTTTCGCCGCGGAGCACGTCGACATAGGAGACACTCGGAACCGAGTTCGCCCGAATGCTGAAATCGATCAGGAAAGGCGGCCGCCGATTGGCGTCCTGCCCGGCCAGCACGACGGCCATCGACGGCATCACGGCCTCGCCGAGCTTCTCGCCGAACGGATAGCGGCGAACGAGCCCGTCGGATTCGATCGCGACATTGACCAGCGCCGGCCACGACTGGTTGCCGAACGGCTTCAGGGGGCGATTGATGTGAGCTGCGCCGCCATTCGGCGCGGGCTGCTTGAAGGACGGCAGGATGGTCGAGCCCCCGGCCTCACGCAGCGCTTTGACGAAAGCCTCGTCGGAGGCCGGATCGGATGGCGAGCTGAAATCGACGTCGAAAGCGACGTCCTGCGCCCCCGCGGCCTCTAACCTGTGCAACAGTTCCGCGTGCAGCCGGCGCGGCCAGGGCCACACCCCGATCTGATCGATCGAGGGCGCGTCGATGGCCACCACGACGACATTGCCGGTCGCGGCACGCGATTGCCAGGCGAACCGCAGGTCGGTCAGCGCGTTGCGAAGCGCACCATGCCACCCCGTGGACAGCACGATCGCCAGCGCTGTCACGACAAGAATATGCGGCCGAAAGCGTCCCACCCGATCCTCCTGCGCACCCGCTTCCGCAGGTGCGCCCCCTCATCCCCTAAGACATCGCCTCAGTGCTTGTTGTGGCCAAGGGCATTGCCGTGACCATTGCTGCCGTTGCCGCCGCCATTGCCGTTGCCGTTGTTACCCCGGCCGTTACCGGTGGCGCCGTTGTTGCCGTTACCATTGCCGGAATTCCCACTGCCGGAATTGCCGTTACCGGATTTGCCCTTGTCCGGTTTGGTCTTGCCACCGGAGTCTCCGTTGCCGCCGCCAGAGCCGTCGCTGGATGCACCGGCCGTGGTGGCGGCTATTGTCGTGCTCGCAGCCGACGAACTGGTGCCAGCCGTCACGCCGCTGCTCGTGGTCACCGCAGTCTGGGCGGTGCCGTTGGATGCCGTTGTGCCCGCTTTCGAGTCGCCCCAGACCGTCTCGGTGCTGGCGTGCGCGTTGCGCCCCTGTTCGGGGGCACCGCCGCCGTGGGCGAGCCCGTGCGTGACCTTGTGGACGTTCAGCTTGACCTCCCCCAGCGAACTCGAGATGCGCACGACGCCGGGCTTTGCAGCATCAGCCTTCGCAGCACCGCCCTTGGGCGCGTGAGCTCCGGCCGCCTGTTGCGATGGCTTGAGCGCGGCGGCCGCCTTGGCGCCCTTGTCGATCGGACCGAGCGCGTGGATCGCATGGCCGTTCGCTGCGTTGCGCGGGGCCGACAGGCCTGATTTCGGCACCGGGACGCGCTCGATGCTCGAGGCGCGCGGCTTGCCGTGCTCGATCGGATTGAAGGTCCCGGAGCCGCTGAGAGAAAGGCCGGGCTTGCCATGCTCGAAGACGGTGGCGGCCTGCCCCGGCAGGAGCTGGGCGATCTGTCCCGTCTTGAAGTCGGAGACCTCGACCTGGCCGCGGAGCACGCCGACTTTGGTGCTGCCCGCATTCACGGTAACGCTGAACTGCGTTCCCTTGACGACAGCGGCGAGATAGGGCGTCTCGACCTCGAAATGCTTGACCTTGCGCTTCTCGACCTCGAGCAGGATCGAACCTGCCTGCTGGATGATGGTGGTGGAAAGGCCTTCCTTGCTCTCGGTCGGTAAACCCACCACCGAGTTGGGAGAGATCAGGATCGTTTCCTCGCCGCGGACGAGCAGCACGCGGCCATTTCGTCCGGTGCGAATGGTATCGCCGGGCTTGAGTGCCTCCTGTTGGTCCAGCGAAACCTGCTGCGCGCCGCTGGTGGCGACCCAGACCTCGCCGCTGGCCTTGCCGACCGACCAGACGCCCTCGTCCGCGGCGGATGCGACGGAGGCCGTTCCCAGGATCAGCGCAGCCGCCAAGGCGCACCGCATTCCAATTTTGCTCAGCATGACGATCCTCAGTCCCCGTTACAGCCGGCCTTGAGGGGTATCCGAAATCACTCAACATAGGATTAGCAGGAAGCGGCCACCGGAGCGGTCGCGTTAACCATTCGTTGACCATAAAAAACTATGAAAAATCATGTGGCTAACGAACCCTTACCGCTTCACGGGCGCATCTCCGTCAAACTACGGGGACAAGCGAGTCGCGCGCGTTGGGAAGCGGCATCTCGTTACCACAGCGGTGCTGTTGGCGCCGATCTTCGCGGGAGTTCCTCAGGCTTTCGCGCAGCAGGCGAACCAGCCAGGGTTCGATCCGCGCCAACCTCAGAAATATTTTGAAAACCAAACCGAGCGGGAATCGCTGAACCGTCCGCCGGTCAGGCTCCCGACAGTCGACCAGCCCAACACCGGCGGCGATACCAAGCCTCAGTTCGTGCTGCGCGGCATCGAGGTCAGCGGAGCCCGGGCCATTTCCCGCGATCGCATCGCCGCGGTCTACCAGCCCTATGTCGGCAAGAAGGTTTCGCAGGCGGATCTCGCCGCGATCGCCGGCGCGATCAGTGATCTCTACCGCGCCGATGGTTTTCACTTGAGCCGTGCGATCGTGCCGCCGCAGGACATTGCCGACGGCCTGCTCCGGATCCAGGTGATCGAAGGCGCCATCGTGCAGGCAGAGCTGAAAGGCGACGGCGCCGAGCAGTTCGGCGTTAGACCGATGCTTGGGCCGGTTCTGGCCGAGCAACCGTCGCGCCTAGCAACGCTGGAACGCCAGCTCTTTCTCATTGGCGGCAGACCTGGCGTCCGGATCACCGATACCGCACTGGAGGAGATCGGCGGTGCAACCGGCCGCTTCCGCCTCATCGTCTATTTGAAGACATGGCACGTCTTCTCCTCATTCGGTCTGGACAATCTCGGCTCATCATCAGTCGGTCCGTGGCAGACCTACGCGACCGGCGCGTTCAATTCCTATCTCACGCCCGGCGACACGCTGGGGGTCAACCTGTCGACCATCGCCAATGACCCCCGCCAGCTCGGCTTCGCACGGCTGTCCTACGATGCACCGGTCGGTGTCGACGGCGTGCGTCTCGGCGGGTCCGTGCTGTATAGCGCGGTTAGGCCGGGCGATGCCCGCCGCCTCGACAGCGACATCACCACGACCGAGGCGTTCGAGCTGCGTGCCGGCATCGTCCCATTGCAGTCGCAATCCTCCTCGCTGACCCTGACCACGGCGACGACCTTCAGCAACGTGTCCGAGCATGACCTTTACGGCCCCTGGTACAACGACCACATCAGGACCGCGAGCCTGACCGCCGACTACCGGCTCCAGGATCATTTCGGCGGCACCAATTTCGCGACGCTGACCTACCGCCAGGGGCTCGACATCTTCGGTGCCTCGCATTTCGACGACGACCTGTTGTCGCGCGACGGCGCGTCATCGAACTTCTCCGTGCTGAACCTCTGGTTCACGCGCTACCAGACGCTCAACGACGTCTGGTCGCTCAAGCTCTCGGCTGCGAGCCAGACGGCGTCACGGCCGCTGTTCACCTCGCAGCAATTCTATCTCGGCGGCGCCGCCTTCGGGCGCGGCTATGGCACAGCCGAGATCAGCGGTGACAACGGTCTTGCCGGCTCGCTCGAACTGCGCTTCGACCAGAAGCTCAATTTCCGCTACTGGACCGGCTATCAGCTCTACGCCTTCGGTGACGCCGGCGCAGTCTGGAACCACGGTTACCGCCTGAGCGAGGGCCTGTCGCTGACCTCCGCCGGAGCTGGCGTACGGTTCTTCCTGCCGGACGATTTCCAGGCCGATCTCGGCGTGGCCGTCCCCCTGAGCTACCGGGCGCCCGACAACGAGCGCCGCAGCCCGCGCTTCCTGTTTACTCTGTCAAGCGCGCTGCGGCTCTGCTCCGAACGCGGCAAGGGCGGTTGTCTGTAAACCCCTTGTCCTTCGCGCTGTAGCCCTCGAGGTGCGGCCCTTTTTGGGCCCAGGCTCATAGTCTTGCCTAAATTTAATCCCGTAACCTGCTCACGATCGCTCGATCCGGGAGTTCCCAACGACCATGTTCAGTCAAAAGTGATTTGAGACGGAACCATGAAAAAGGTGTTTGCAGTTCTGGCGTTTCTCTCCGTCCTCGGCGTCGGCCAGTATTTCGTCGTCAGCCGGTTCGCGATCCGCCATGAGGTGTTGACCCTGTTCGACGCCGCCCGCCAGCGGCCGATTGCGGTCGAAATCGCTGTACGGCGCGATTACGAGACCAAGGCCAATCTCGGGCTCTGGAAGCTCCCGCTCGCCATCATCAGCAACGGCAATACCGTCAAGGCCACCGAATATTCCTTCTTGGCCAACGTGCTCGCCGCACGCGGTTATCTCGTCGCCAGCATCCAGCAGGATTTGCCGAGCGATCCGCCGCTGATGACCAAGGCCGGTCAGCAATATGTCGGCCGGCGCGAGGTCTATATCCGCTGCGAGGCCAACATCCTCTTCACCTTGGGCGAGTTGAAGCGGCGGCAGGAGAACGCCGACTACGACCACATCACGCTCGTCGGCCATTCCAACGGTGGCGACGTTTCGATGTATGTCGCCCATCAGCACCCGGAGCTGGTGTCGAAAGTGATCACGCTCGACAATCTGCGGGTGCCTTTCGTGCTTAGCGACAACATGAAGATCCTGTCGTTCCGCTCGAAGGATCCGCATTTTGTAACCGATCCCGGCGTGCTGCCGACGCCGGAAGAGGCCAAGGCGCGCGGCATCGACATTATCCACACTGGCGCACAGCATACCGAGATGAGCGATCGCGGTCCCGATGCGGTCAAGGAGAAGATCCAGGCGACACTCGACCGCTTCCTGCGCGACAGCGCCAGCAGCGCGCTCGCCCCGGCCGATACGCGAAGCCCGATGATCATGAACCCCGGCGACTATTAGTCCGGCCCTTGCGGCAGATCAAGGCTGCCGCGAGCCGACCACGATAGAAAGGCCTCGCCATCTCGGAGAGGCACGTGTCGCACTCCATCGAAAGCCTCGATACAAAAAGACTCGATACGACAAGCTTTGGCCTGCCCGCGGCAAGGACGCCGAGATTCGCCCGGCATCTCTATCGTTCGGCTCGAAAGCTGCTGCGGTCGATCATCGCCCGCATCGACCTCTCGCAGTTTCCGGGTTCGTGTTGCGGATGAGGACGGCGTCGCGAGCCAACAACACACAGGGCTTCCCTATGCACCGGCATTTAAGACGAATTTGCCTGCTGGTTGCAATGCCCTCAAGCGAGGGCACGTCGTCCGCTCCTGCCTAGCGTAATTTTGAAACAAGAGTACTTCCTCCATGTCCCGTCCGCTTCTGGCGCTGTCATTGGCCAACCTCACATTGGCGCAGCTCGCGACCACAGATGGTCTGAGGAGGCTCGCGAACCGGCGCAGCTTCGATACCTTCCTGCGGGAGGCCTATGTCAAGCACGCCATTCAATCGGTGCTGCTGATCGACATGGACCAGTTCAAGGGCGCCCTGGGCCACCAGGCCAGGGAGTTGCCTCCAGCGCATTGCCGAGGTGATCGGAAGCGCCACCGCAAACACCGGAGGATTGTCGGCGCGGTATGGCGGCGAGGAATTCGCGGTGATCCTGCCCGGCGTGAACGAAGAAAGGGCGGTGAAGGTGGCCGACGCGATTCGGATGCTGGTCGCTCGTTTGCAGATCCACCATCCGCGCTCGCCACGAAAGTACGTGACTATAAGCCTGGGCGTTGCCGAAAAGGGCGACGCCACCACGGATGAGTTGGCGCTCACCCGTGACGCTGACATCGCCTTGTACCACGCAAAGGAACAGGGCCGGGACTGCTCGGTCGCAGACTCCTCGCTGGTATCCTCGCGCCTGGAAATGCCGTCGCTGGTGCCCTCAACGCCTGATCTGGAGGGCGCGTGATGAGATCGCCGGACAAGCGAGGAGCGCGGCGAGTTGAGTTCGAGCGGGCCATTCCGGCGAGCATGATGGCGATCGACGGAACGTGGCAGCGCGCTTGCACTTTGAAAGACGTATCTGACGTCGGAGCCAAGCTTTCATTGAGGGCTCCGTGGAGGGGCTGCTTTTGAAGGAGTTTTTCCTGGTGCTCGTCCACCGGGCATTGCCTATCGCCGATGCGAACTGGCGTGGGTACCGGCGAGAACGCCGATATGATGGATATCATCCAAGATTGGATCGTCGACCGACGAAGTCTTCTGAACTGCGATAACAATTTCGCGCTGCTGTCTAGAAGCTTGGTTCAATGCATGAAGGGTTTCGGGCGGCAGGCGAACACCGGATAAGTCGCACCGGGGAATGGCTCAAGGTCGCGCATAGAATCGCAAAGAAGCGTCTCACGGCCCTATTCATCGGCGCGTCCGACCGCACTAACAGCTTTTGACCACCGCTCTCGATTTCGGCAGACAGCGTATTCCAATCCGCAACGCCAAACATCTTAGAAACCAGCTCAAGGCTCTCGCTATGACTGATATTGACAGCTCTTGCGGAAAGAGAACTGCGCAGCGTATGCGCCATAGCCTTTGCATCGCGAAAATCGCGCGTGACTTCTTCCTTTGAGTAGAGCGAACCCGGTATGTCAGGTGGTGCGTTTCTGACCCGGATGCTCCGATCAAGGGAAGCCATGAAGGGCGGCCCGATACTTTTACCGTTCCCGTAAGGGTGCAACCAGCTGGTCGTATCAACCGGCGCGAAGTTTCGCCGAGATATAGCCGAGTGTCAATCAGGCGTTTCGCGCCAACACGGGCCGGCTGAATTTGCGCGCATGGCCCATAGCGGCCCAATCGCGGAATGGTGCGCAAGGGCAGCTTTTAGCCCTTCGCTACCGTTGACGTGGAGCCGCGGCATGTCGGTTTAGAGGGCAGACCGGAAGTTTACAATGGAGCGCCGGACCGGCGCTTTTGACTGATTGCGGACATTTTTAGGAGCCGAGTAACGGGTTAGACCTACAGTTGACCGATTTCGAGAACCGAAGCAGCTTTCGTGAGAACCTGGCCTTAAACGTTAGTTACTTTGCTCATCTATCTCTAAGACGCAAAGCCACTTGGGTTTCCGCACGTTTCGATAGTTGAGGGTCACAATTGAGGTCATCATCCGGCTTGCACTTCATCGGGCTTGACCACGTTCGGGCAGTGGCGGTGCTCATGGTGTTCGCTTGGCACTTCACGCATGCCACTGGTGGTTATCCTGGGACGTTCGAGGGCGCCCCAGCTGTGTTTCCGCTGGCCCTATTTGATGAAGGTCACACGGGAGTGGCGCTGTTCATGGTGCTTAGCGGATATCTTTTCGCGAAATTGCTTGACGGAAAATCGATAAACTACCTTGCATTTTTCTGGAACCGTTTCATCCGGCTCGCACCCCTCCTAGTCCTCGTCCTCATCCTAGTTGGGATCAGCAGGTATGCGGTGGGCGAGAGCCTAGGTGTATACGTCGCCAATATGGTCAGCGGATTCGTCGTCCCCGCTTGGCCGAATGGCGGATGGTCCATCACGGTCGAAATGCATTTCTACATCGCGTTACCCCTCCTGATCTACATGAGCAGGCGCCACAAGTGGGCGCCAGTCGTCTTCGTGGCGGCAGCGATGGCCCTGCGCTCCATCATCTTCCTGATGCTCGGGGAAATCGAATACTTCGCGTACTACACGATCATTGGCCGCATAGACCAGTTCGCTTTGGGCATCACCGCGTTCAGCTATCGTCACATTTTCACCGGAAGGCATTTTTCCGCCGTCGGGATACTCACAGCGTTCACTATTGGGTTCTGGAATTTCGACCTTGCCGGAGGCTTCTACGGAACAGAGCGCAATCCGCTGTGGATAATCCTCCCTACCGCCGAAGCCGTCACCTACTCATCGCTTATTGCCTACTATGACACGAGCTTCAAGCTGGGAAGCGCTGGCATTTCATGGGCGTTCTCGAAGATCGGCGAATATAGCTATTCGATCTACCTGCTGCATACGTTCTTCGTGTTCCAACTAGCGGAATTCGTTCAACGCCACTTCATGGACATCTCTAACTTCTACGTTGCGCTCGCGTGGTCATTCGCCTGTTTCACCCTGATGATTCCGATCGGGGTCATCAGTTTCACTTACGTGGAAGCGCCTTTTCTTCGGCTTCGTCGGGTCTATACAAAGCCAAATACACAAGTCTCGCTCAGTATAGCGGCAGCGGCGCTACGTAGCGATCAGACGTCGTCGTGCTGATGTATGCTCCGGAACGCGTTCCCTCGAGCAGTCTGATCGGCGCCAGCTTTCCCTTCAGCCCTTGTCCTGTTGCGCAGCCATGACCGTGGTCACCGGGCGAGCGGCATGCTTGTCCGGCGACTCCTCAGTCGACATACCGCTGATGCCGCACATGGCCCACAGCCGACCTGCCGCCAGCAGCCGTTCCAGGGCCACGGTGACTCGTACCTACGTGAGCCCCGCCGGGCCTACGGCCAGCCGATGATTCAATGCGAACAGGCGTAGTAAAATTTGATGAGCAGCGCGGAACCTACCGAGGCGCACACCCTGAACATGTACAAGCCGAATTAAGAAAGCATTAGATGAGCCTCAGGTATCGACAATCTAAGAGGGGTCAGGGATCCCAAACGATGCGATGGATGGACTGAGTGATGCGAAAGGGAGGCTTTGTCTTTGCCGTTTTGAATGCTTATCGAGGCAGCGAAATTCTGCGCTTATGGATCGCAATTGCAATTGTTGCAGCCGTCGACCTCATATGGCTTCGCGCCGCTGGGATGACGATGGCCATCGATCCGACGCAAGCAATTGCGTTCTGCGCTGCCGCTCTTCTCTCGTTTGTTTACACGAGGTTGAGGCCGGATCGGCGTATCGCTGAGCTTGCCACGGCTTTGGCTCAGATCATTGCCTTTACGGTCGTGGGCGCGATCCTGAGTTATCTAACCATCACGGCAAAGTTTCCGTTGGTCGATTCCCAGCTGGCCGGTGTCGACACCCTGCTGAAACTGAATTGGCTGGCTTTCTTTGAGTGGGTTGAGGTCAGACCAATTATCAAAGCGGTCCTCGCAGTCGCGTATCACAGCTGTATGCCGCAGGTCGCCATCTTGTTGGTGTGGTTGAGTGCGTGCGGGCGATTTGAAAGGATGCGAGAGTTTGTTTGGCTGTTCGTAACATCCCTCCTCGTGATTCTTCCGATCTCGTGGATACTGCCGGCAGCGAGCGCATGGGTATACTTCGGCGTCGTCGAACGCGTCGACGCGTACCATTTGATCGATTTTAATGCACTCCGAAGCGGCGAGATGACACGCATTTCGTTGACGCACGTGAATGGCCTGATCACATTTCCTTCGTTCCACGCTGCGCTGGCCATAATACTTATATACGCCAGTCGAGGCGTGAAGATGCTTTTCCCGCTATACTTTGTCTTGAACATGGTGATGCTTGCTGCAACACCTACTGTCGGCGGTCATTATTTCATTGATGTCATCGCTGGCGCGGGTGTCGTTCTCTGCCTCGCTTGCCTTCGACAGCTTCGCTGGGGCGTTTTGTTTGCGCGATGGAACACCTCGCCATCTCACGCGGCCGGATAGTAATCCACGCCCTGCAAGCGACAGAGCGATTTGTCTTGGCAGAGGTCAAGCAGATTGAAGTCCACTTGTGGCCCATCAGCGAAGTCGTGGCGCGCCATATTGAGGTCTGCTCAGCGAGGCATGGCGGACTAGATTTGCTCACGTCCAGTTCTTCGCCTTTTGACCGATTCTGTTGAAAAAGTCTTTTGTAGCTCGGGTGTCAATTTTTTTAGGGCCGTCCCCGTGAGCGGATTTTGATGTTGCCGTCAACGCAGAAGAGCTGCGGCACGCGGCCGGCGGCATCAAGCGTGATCGGCTTCGGCCAGGCTAGGGTGAGAGCCGTGTCTTGGTAGCAGTTCTGAGGGGCGGATGTGGTGCCAGCTTGAATAAGGAAGAGCTTTCCACCTCCAAGCGGCTTTGCGAACTCGTCAAGCTGCTGCATCATTGAGATGCCGGAGATCGTTCCCGCGGCAAATGCAGAAGATTCGGCCATGAGCCGGCCGCAAACTATGAGGCCAAACCGCAGGAGCGCGCGCATCAAGTGTCGGAGGAAGGATCAACCTTTCGTTCGAGATCCGCGACGGACAAACTGCGGACTTTGAAGAGTTTCAGAGATTTGCAAAGATTTCGAACAAGGACGTGCACTCATAAGATCTGTCACCCTCGCCGGAGTACGCCCTTACGAATAAAAAGAGCAGCCAAGGGAGGTAACCCAACGACCATTCCCGCAAGGTTGTCGCTCTGGTCCGAACTTTGCTCCTCCATCTCCTCGGGCAGTCCTCTCGTCACAGCCTTGACGAAGCCTTAACGTTGCCCGACTAAAATCCGTTGAGTGGGCAGCCTCAGATTATTCCTAGCACTCGCCGTTGCATTGAGCCATTTCAAGATCCCCCTTGAAATGCCCACCAGCGATGTTGCAGTCCAATGCTTTTTCGTCGTTTCTGGATTCTATATGGCGCTGGTCCTCAATGAGAAGTACCCGCCTGGCTCATATTGGCTGTTCATTTCAAATCGCGTGCTCAGGCTTTGGCCGACTTACCTTATGGTGTTGGTCGCATCTTTTGGAGTCGCCAGGAATTGGTGGCCGATTGCGTCCCTAGATTTCATTAGTATCGCCTATTTCCTTGTCTCACAGATTTTCGTCGTCGGACAGGAAAGCTACTTCTTCCTGTTCGCGGATCATGACGCTCTGCGTTTTTCTCTCCATGCGGCCGATACACCCACCATCCTCTTTAAATTTTCACCGGTTCCCCAGGCTTGGACGCTCGCGCTAGAAATTTATTTCTACTTAGTCGCGCCATTTATCGTGCGACGGGGCCCCTTGGTTGTCGGGGCAGCAATTGTCGCGAGCATTCTTTTGAGATTGACACTGCTTTGGGGTTTCGATTTCGGCAGAGATCCATGGACTTGTCGGTTTTTTCCGTCCGAGTTGGCTCTGTTCCTGGCTGGCTCGCTTGGCTACTACGCGTCTGCGTCGCGAGGCGAAGCGGAACGCAAGCGCGCCAATGCCGGACGGCTCCTGCTGATTATCCCTTTGCTCGCCGGCCTGGCCTGCAGCGAGTGGAATGGCACTTCACGACTGATGTCGTTGACAATTTTGGGGGCCGTCATCATTGGCATACCCCGTCTGTTCGAACTTACCAGAAACATCGCGTGGGACCGATATCTCGGCGAGCTGTCCTACCCGCTTTACATCTGCCACTTCCTGGTTGGGTGGATCACATTGCCGGAAACCGTTGCGAGCGCGTACGGATCGCTGGCCTTATCGCTCGTTGTTTCGATGGCGTTTTACCGATGGGTGGAATGCCCGATTGACCATTGGCGACAGAGCCGGTTTGAACGAACGCGGCAGGCGACAAATAGGGCACTCCTGTTGAAGGCGGTCTCGTCGAGCACTTAGATCGTTTGGACCAAGCCAGGCACTGCCCGATGTCCGCTAGACTGTATGTCCCCTCCATAAAATGAGGCGACTCACCCTCGATGTTGCGACGAGGGTTTACGATCCGCTACAGAGGAGCTGGGGCGCACAAGGGAGCAAACTATTCGGCTCACGTTCTCGGACATCGAGGAAATTCTCGGGAGGCCGTTACCGCCGTCAGCTTACAAGTTCAGTGCCTGGTGAGAAAATGAGAGTTCGCGCAAAGCGGGGCACACGCAGGCCATGGCGTGGCTGCAGGCAGGCTTCGCGGCCAGAGTTTCTCTGAAACAGCGGGCGGTGAAATTCCATCGAGCCTGAAGGCTTTCACGTCGCGCCACCTTTGTGTCGAGCTTTCCCGCGCGTCCGGGCAGCGTCACTCGAGGGAGCAATCCGAAGGCGGCGGACTGTTCTAGCCCTCCCGCAGCCCTTCGGCTCTTCGGCCCTTTTCATCAGGGCTGCGTTCAAGCAAACGAGGTGCAGAACTGCATTCTTTGAGACAAGATAGCTCCCGTTCGAACGCCTCAGTCTTCGGCTATCGATCAGGCCTGATGGCGGCATACTCGACACACGACGAAGATCTTTCCCGTATTGCCGATTTCAAGAGCCAATCGGTCAGGGCTACACTCCGAATCAATAAGGCAATGGATGCCATCGGTGGTACGCGAGATGATCCAACACTCGTCAACCACCAATGTTGTGGTTGCAATCAGCGAGACCGCGGCGGCGTCGCCGCATGAGAAGCACCGTGGCTCGAATTCTAGCCCCGGGGACAGGCGTACCCCCGAGCTCCTAGCCTCTGCGGGGCAACGCCTGGGGAGGCGCAACCCTAGCGGTCCCGGGAAGCTGTTGGCGATGCCCAACGCGCGGTTCTCGTCGGTTTCGAGAGCTATTTTCTGGGCAAGCATGACGTCGCCCTGAGCCAAGCCACCTAACGGGACGAAGCAGCGCCCCGTTCCGAGCCGCCCGTATTCGTCTATCTCGTTGACGTTGGCGGACGTGCCGCGTCGGATTCGGTACCGCTTCCCAGTGTCGCATCCCACGACGTCGAAATATCCCTTCCTGTCAAAGTCCGCCCTCTGCTGAGGTGAAAGCCAAGAACGAAGGAGGCGTAGCGCACGAGCGTGAATCGTTTTCTCGTCCTTGGATGCTTCATAGAGCTTGCCAATACAGAGGCTACGAAGGGGCCACCGGCTGACTCGAGCTAAGTTCCTCTTCACCTGGCCATCACCCACCGACGAGCCGCGGAAAAAACAATGTCTCTTCGGCGGTCGGATCAAACGTGGTGATCCTGGTTACCTCCTCCGGGCTACTCCGCACCGCTGCAGTGTATCCTTTCCCGGTGAATTCCAGAAAACGTCTCTCCGCCTCCGCCAGAGCATCACCGCTGGAGTTGTCGAAGAAGTAGCGGCTGTCGCCGCTGTGATCCATGACGATCTGCGTTGCCATGCTGAGGCTCCCGATTGCACTTCGGAAGGAATGTGAAAGTGCAGACCTCGTTCCTATTTTCGTAAGCGCCGAGATATTTTTAGTTGTGCGCCTCACTAGCCCGACTGTGTATTCCGCCTGGCACGACGGACAAGCGCTCGCTTCGTCAATGTCGCACGCGTGGACTGAGAACGATTGAGGAGCTGACAATGCCCGAGCGCGAGCGGGACGAGATCCACCAGCCCGGTGCGGCCTTTGCGGGCCGGTACGATTTCGGAGAGACGCCGGCGGCAATCAAGACGGCCGAGGGATTGGCCGGATGTGGCCCAGTGCCATGATACTTGCGCAGGGCGCGCCTGCGATGGAGAGATCCATCGCCAGGTCCGGGACGGCTCAACCACAGTCCGGAGGGGCGGGCGCCGTCCGTCGGGCGCAACTTCAAGAGCCGGCGGCGCCTGGGAGGGAGCAGGTCGGAGAAACCTGCCAGCGTCAAGGTCGCGGCACGTGGACGTTGCCGCATTCTGACCCGCATCTGCATTTCACTATGTGAATCAGGGTCGACGGTTGCGGCTCGCAAAAAGCGACCTCAGGCCGAGACCTGCGGCCGAGGTTACCTTCCCTCCACTGTTCCTGCGGTCAGAGGCTGCCTTAGGCAGGGCTGCCCGCGTAAACGGTCTCACCATTGTGAGCAGGACGGAGAACCGGCCTAGCGCATTCTGCTGAATCCGCAACGGCTTGCCGACGACCTAAAGCGGCCACCGCCCTAAACCCAAGCGCCCGACCCGGGCCGTCTTTCCACGAATCGTAGTATCGCAGTAAGCGCAATGCGTCCCTCGCCGTCTATGTGCCCGCCGATCGCCCATCGCGACGTCTATCTCAGCCGCTCTACGACAGGGCGCCCTTCCAAATAAGCGGGCTTACGCGGGCGGGGTTTTGCTGCTTCCGCGAGCCCGATGACGTGGCGCTATTCGACTTTCGGACTAAAGCCGTTTTGTGCGGGCTTGCTCCAGCCGCCCCGGTGACGCAGGAGGCCGATTTGCCGCCGTCGGATGCCATCTTCAGAGACTATTTATTGGGTCGGTCCAATCGAGCCGAGTGCGCCTCCGGCGTGAATGGCGCTCGTCGGCTCCTATCGTTGGACACCGTCATCAGTTCAGCTTGAAAAACGTCTGCCCTAGCCGCTCCTTGAGTGTTTCCAGTAACGACATTCTCGTATCAGGCGCCGCAGCTTGCGCTCCCGTTGCGGGTGCGGGAATAATATTCAACGGTTTCGCTGCTCGACGGTGAGAGACTTTTTTCGCGGATTCGCCTTTTGCCGTATGCTTCGGCTTCAAGACCTCGCCGCCTGATTTCGGAGTGACCGGCTTCCGGGCGACGTCAAGTTCGGTGAATGCGCTCTGCAGAGGCCGAGCAGATTGCACCGACGTCATTGATGTAGAAGGACTGATGTTCGACGGAGCCACAATGGTCGGCAAGCTGGTATCGATTATGACCCGTTCAGGCGCCCTCTCGGCTGAGCTGATCTTGATGGACGGTCGCTCTACGTCGCTGTTACCGGGGCCCATCGCCTGCTGCGGCAAGCACCAGCCGATAGCGATCAGCAACAGGACGAGAGCGCTGCCGACGAATCCGAAATACTTCATCAAAGGCACAGGCCGCCTCCGTTTGGCGACGACCTTGAGACCTCGATTGATAGCAAAAAGCTAAAGGTAGATTAAAACAGAAGACATGGTTATCACGCATGCTGCGGCGCAGCGGCTATTTCGCCGGCGTTCGTGACTTCGATGCTGCATCGTAGATCTCGATCTTCAGCTTCGGATACTTGGCCGACAATTCAAGGGCCGCGTTAGTCGCGGCGTCCTGATCAAGAAATTCGGTCTTGAAACGACCATCGACGAGCATCGCATAACCGATAGCCGGCGCGAGGTCAGCACGCCGAACTTGGCTTGGTTGCGGACGTTCCAGGTGAAGGGTTGTTTTGTTCATTCCTTGCTTATCCGGTTGGAGAACGCCCTTGCTGCTGAGGCTCTCGCAAATCGCCGAATTGGATGCTCGCGGTCTCCCAACCGGCGTAAGCACAGAACAGGAGAACAAAAATTCGAAATGCAATCGACATGCCGCCCGCCTTTTCTTGTTGGTGACGACGGTACAAATAACGTCTTACGGGCAGCTTAGGAGAAAGGGTTTGCGCAAGGTATACGCCTGAGCGAGAAGCGAGGCTGGTTTGCCGAAGCCGCAGTCACATTTCTGTCGTTGTCGGTCCTATTCAGCATTCATAAATGAATTCGCTATCGTGACCAGGTGTACTGCGGCGGTGCCCAGCTGCTCCATTTCCTTGTCAGCAGTGTAGGCTGAAGCCGCTCGTCGATAGGCGATTGCAACCGTTGCGTATGCATCCGTGATCAGTACAGCTGAATGATCGTGCGCATCTTTTGCTTTCCGATTACGTACTTGGACGACTTTTGTCGCGGCCTGAGCGGTTAATTCAGCAAGCTTCTCGTTACTTAAGCTCGGATCATCAATACCAGGCTGACATGCAGAAGCCGCGCCGGCGATTGCCTGATAGTATTGGCGCTTTTGCCACTCATTGGCCGTCAGGTAACTCTGCAGCAGGCGGCGAGCCCTGCGTTCAAGCTGCTTTCGATCGCTTTTGATCTTTCGACGATCTGAGCTAAGCCAGCGGAGCATCGTCTGCCTATTCACTTCGGCGCCTAACGCAAAGATCAAGGGGCTATAAAGTTCCACCAGCACACTTGAGCCCGTTCGCCCAGCGCCGCCCGGACATAATCTTACATCCTGCCGGTCTAGCGAACAGGACGAATTCTACGATGGATCAAGAGAGGAAAGAGGTCGAAAGTAATTTGCCTCCATATTGCTTTGTCCGCCCTGCGAAGGGTGCGTGCCGTCAGGGTATAAAGCTCGGTTTGCGGCAGCGGAACAGGGCCCCCGGTTGGATCGGCAGCGTAATGTAGGGTCTGTACCTAATTAGCGAGTTCTGATTCCCTCGTGCCAAGTTGATTCGGCACGGGGGACTTCGATGCGCAAAGGACTGTTCTGGCTCAACGACAAGCAGTGGGCTGAGATAGAGCCGCATCTGCCAACGAACCAGACCGGCCCGGCGCGCGAAGACGATCGACGCATTATCAGCGGTATCATTCACATGCTCCAGTGCGGCGCACGCTGGCGCGATTGCCCGTCCGACTATGGCCCTTACACGACGATCTACAATCGGTTCAATCGCTGGGCTAAGCGCGGACATTGGCAGGCGATCTTTGAAGCGCTCGCCCGCTGCGGCAAGGACCGAGTGGCTTTGTCGATCGACTCCACCTCGATCAAAGCGCATCGCCGCGCGGTTTTGTTCGGGAGCATCGGCTTGATAGCAGTCCATTCATAGTCGGCGAGTTCGTAGCGCATGATTCGAGACCCTAGTTTGGGAGTTTGAATCACGGGAGTCTGGCCGAACGCAACACTCCTGGCCCGGTCCTTGTTCGGCGCTTGCGGGCAGAAGCGGACATCAACCAACCGGCAATCCCCGCCGAAACCAATCGTGCTCGGCCGACGAACGCCGCTCACCGTCGCTGTGACGTAGGGTCTGCAATCGCGCCGGCCAGATTGCCCGACCAAATGAAGGACGTGTCCAGAACTCTTTGCTCCCGGACGGTCGTTCTTCGAACTGTTGAAGTATCCTTCCATCATTCGGCACCTGGGCCCTCACGTACATGTGTCCGGCGGGTCCGCCTTCCACGGAAAATCACCATTGAAGCACGATCGTAATTTGATATTATAACCGTAATGGCATTGAGCTGAGCGGTCTGTTTAGCGGAAGCGGGAATGCCACCAAACACCTTCTTTGCGAGGATTTCATGGAAGACATGATCGCCACTGCACGCCAGTTTGCATCGCGAGACATCACAAATCTCACCTCGCTTGGGCTCGCAGCCGCTGCAGCAGCGGTTGGCAACGGCGACATCACGTCGGAAGTCTACACTACTGCGCTTCTGCAGCGCGCCCGAA
>NZ_JADPIX010000012.1:0-69235 GCF_023073155.1 Bradyrhizobium sp. 45
GGCGACGGAGACCACGAGCATGCGCAGCACGGGATCGGTGCGCAGCTTGTCCCAGGCGCCCGACAGCGTCATCAGGCCGTTGATCATGCCGCCCCAGGACGGCATCCACAGCATGATGGAGAAGGTCATGCCGAGCGTCTGGGTCCAGTCCGGCAGCGCCGTGTAGTGCAGATGGTGTGGGCCGGCCCAGATGTACAGGAAGATCAGCGCCCAGAAGTGGATGATCGAGAGACGGTAGGAATAGATCGGCCGCTCGGCCCGCTTCGGGATGAAGTAATACATGATGGCGAGGAAGCCGGCGGTCAGGAAGAAGCCGACCGCGTTGTGGCCGTACCACCACTGGAACATGGCATCCTGGATGCCGCCCCAGGCGATGTAGGATTTCGAGCCGAACACCGAGACCGGCAGCGCCGGGTTGTTGCCGAGATGCAAGACCGCGATCGTCACGATGAAGGCGAGATAGAACCAGTTCGCGACAAAGATGTGCGGCTCCTTGCGCTTGATGATCGTGGCAAGGAAGACCAGCAGATAGGTGACCCAGACGATGGTCAGCCACAGATCGGCGTACCATTCCGGCTCGGCATATTCCTTCGACTGGGTGACGCCGAGCAGATAGCCGGTGCCGGCGATCAGGATGAAGAAATTGTAGCCTACGACGACGAACCAGGGCGCGAGATCGCCTGCAAGGCGCACGCGGCAGCTCTTCTGGACGACGTAGAACGACGTCGCGATCAGGACGTTGCCGCCGAAGGCGAAGATCACTGCGGACGTGTGCAGCGGACGCAGGCGGCCGAAGCTGGTCCAGGGCAGATCGAAGTTCAGCGCCGGCCACGCCAGTTGCGAGGCGATGATGAGGCCGACGAGAAAGCCGGCAATGCCCCAGAACATCGCCATGACGGAGGAGAACTTGATCGGCCCCATGTTGTAGTTGGGCCGGCCGTTGATCTCCGCAGGCGGCAGCGCCGCCGGTCGGTCGAGGTAACGATTGATGATGCAGAAGACCGCGGCCAGGCTCGCCGCCGCGCTCAGCGCGGCATGGAAGGCGAAGGGCGCATCGAGCGCCTTGGCCGAGGCAATCACGCAGAGGAAGGCGGTGACCGCGAACACGACAGCCAGGCCGCTTTCACCTGACGTCATGGACTTGGAGATGGAGGGCTGGCTCATGCGGACTCTCTCTGAAAGAACACAGGGCCAGAAACCACATTCGCCCTCGCGGGGAATTGATTGAAATCAAGCTATGTGGATTTCTGTTAATGTGAGACCGATGTAGATCGCAGAGCGATATCAGTCGCTTGGGCACCGCAGAGCATAAACGGGCAGCCCACCGCCTGCGTGACATGGCGGAGTCGAGAATTGCGAATCTGCAGCCGCCTCCTCAGTCGCGTGCCGTCGCCTTGAGCGCCGCGATGACGTCCTCGCGCGCGACGATTCCGATCAGCTTCTGCGCGCCGTCGAGCACGATGATGCTCCTGATGCGGTGCTCGACCATGATCTGGAGCACGCGCGTCAGCCGCGTGTCGGGGCTGACATAGATAAAGTCGGGCGTCATGACGTCGCCGATTTTGCGGGTCATCAGGTCGTGGTAGCGCGGCAGCATCTGGCTCGGCGTGAAGGCGAAGCACTTCAGGATGTCGAACTTGGTGACGATACCGACGACCTGTCCGTCGTCCTCGACCGGATAGGAATTGAAATCATCGCGCTCGAACATCTCGCTCAGCGCGAGCAGGTCGAGGTCGCGCCTCACTGTCCTGACGTCCTGCGTCATGTAGCTTTCGACGGTCTGTTCAAGGAATCTGTACACGGCGCGTCCTCTTTGATTGGTCTTGTATCGCTCCAGCGTCAGTGCGACAGCAGCACGCAGCGGGCAGATTGAGTGACCAGATATTGGGTGACGCCGCCGAGGATCAGTTCGCGGAAGCGCGAATGACCGTAGGCACCGGCGACGATCATGCTGGCGCCGACGTCGCCGGCAATTTTCTCCAGTTGCCCGACGACGGTTTCGTTCCGGGCCGCTTCGGAAACGCGCGTGATCGCGGTCACGCCGTGGCGGGCAAGCCACGCCGTCACGTCGGTCGCGCCAGCGACCGCGGCAGTGCGGTCGTCGTCACCTTCGGGAATTGCGAGGACGGTGACATCCCTGGCCTTGCGCAGTAATGGCAGCGCATCGGCGAGCGCCCGCCGCGCTTCCGGCGTATCCTTCCACGTCACCAGGACGCTGCGCAGATCGAGCCAGTTGATCCCGTCAGGCACGACCAGGATCGGTCGGCCGGCTTGCATCACCAGATCCTTTGGGCTCGCGAGCGCGAAGGCGTCGGAGAAGGCCGGGCTCTGCCCGCCGGCGACGACGATGTCGGCGCAACGTGCCTGAGCGAACGTAAAGCGCGCCGGGAAATCCATGGCGCTGCGCCATTCCACATGCCCGCCGCGATTCCTGATCGCGGCGCGGAATTGCGCCTCAAGCCTGCTCAGGCGTCGCTTGACCGAGGCTTCTCCCTCATCGATCAGTCCCTGCGCTGCGGCGCCATCGCTGTAGTAGAGCGGCGGGGCGAACTGCGCAGCAGCAACGCCGATGATCGACGCCTCAAATCGTTCGGCAAGCTCGCCCGCGACCTGAAGCCGCGCCTCGTTGGGCTGATCGAGCGCCAGGCTGACCATCACGGTCGCGTATGTCATCGGAGTCTCCGGGGCAATGAGCTTTGATCCGATCGTAAGCCCACCGCCGCCGGGGCAGGATGAGATAGATCAAAACCTTGGATCACCGCGCCGGCCGGAAATCTGCCGATGGTATAAGACATCGGAACTTGCCTCTGGCCCCTCCTTGGGTACATTGCCAACGGTAACGCTGTGCGGTTCCCCGCATCAGAATGGGAGTGATCGTTTGGCGCCGACCCGCGTGATTCATCCGCAAGATGACGGCCGGGGCGAACATTTCCGCGTTCGAATCGAAGGATTTGGCGTCGGGACCTGGGACCTCGATCTCAAGACACTGGAGTTGGAGTGGTCGGAGACGGCCAGGATCCTGTTCGGAATCGAATCTGGCCAATCGGTGAGTTACGCGCTGTTCCTGTCCCGGCTGGAGCCGAACGACCGCGAGCGGATCGAGAGTGCGATCCGACACGTCTCCGAACGGGGCGGCAGCTTCGACGTGTCGTTCAGGGTCGCGGGGGCGTTGGGCAGAGCGCAGTGGATCCGTGCGCGCGCGGGGCTGATTCGGGACGACGCCGGCGCCGCCCGACATCTCAGCGGCATCTTTCTTGACGTCGATGAAGAGAAGCAGGTCGAGGAAACCCTGCGCACGCGCGAGAGTCACCTCCGCTCGATCCTCCAGACGATTCCAGACGCCATGATCGTCATCGACGGCCACGGCGTCATCCAGCTCTTCAGCGCGGCGGCCGAGCGCCTGTTCGGCTGGGTCGAGTCGGAGGCGATCGGCCAGAACGTCCGCATCCTGATGCCGGAGCCCGACAGCTCACGTCACGACGGCTACATCGCGCGCTACCGGACCACCAGCGACCCACACATCATCGGCATCGGCCGCATCGTGACCGGCAAGCGCCGCGACGGCACGACCTTTCCGATGCACCTGTCGATCGGCGAGATGCAGTCGGGCGGCGAGCCCTATTTCACCGGTTTCGTCCGCGATCTGACCGAGCATCAGAAAACCCAGGCGCGGCTCCAGGAACTGCAGTCCGAACTTGTCCACGTCTCGCGGCTGAGCGCGATGGGCGAAATGGCGTCCGCGCTCGCTCACGAGCTCAACCAGCCGCTGGCAGCGATCAGCAACTACATGAAGGGGTCGCGGCGGCTCCTCGCCGGAAGCCAGGATCCGAATACGCCGAAGATCGAGAGCGCGCTGGACCGCGCCGCCGAGCAGGCGCTGCGCGCCGGCCAGATCATCCGCCGCTTGCGCGACTTCGTCTCCCGCGGCGAATCGGAGAAAAGGGTCGAGAGCCTGTCCAAGCTGATCGAGGAGGCCGGCGCGCTCGGGCTCGCCGGCGCGCGCGAGCAGGACGTGCAGCTTCGGTTCAGCCTCAATCCAAATGCCGATCTCGTGCTCGCCGACCGGGTGCAAATCCAGCAGGTGCTGGTCAACCTCTTCCGCAACGCGCTGGAAGCGATGGCGAAGTCGCCACGGCGCGAGCTCGTCGTCACCAACACCCGCGCCGCCGACGACATGATCGAGATCGAGGTCTCCGACTCCGGCTCCGGCTTCCAGGACGACGTCATGCCAAACCTGTTTCAGACTTTCTTCACCACCAAAGACACCGGCATGGGCGTGGGACTGTCCATCAGCCGCTCGATCATCGAGGCTCACGGCGGCCGGATGTGGGCCGAGAGCAATGCATCGGGTGGGGCGACATTCCGCTTCACCTTGCCGGCAGCCGACGAGAACTGATCCATGACGACCAAGGGAACCATCTACGTCATTGACGACGACGAGGCGATGCGGGATTCGCTGAACTTCCTGCTGGATTCAGCCGGCTTCGGCGTCACACTGTTCGACAACGCGCAGAGTTTTCTCGATGCCCTGCCCGGCCTCGCCTTCGGCTGCGTCGTCTCCGACGTGCGGATGCCCGGCATCGATGGGATCGAGCTTCTGAAGCGCCTGAAGGCGCAGCGCAGCCGGTTTCCGATCCTGATCATGACCGGTCATGGCGACGTGCCGCTCGCGGTCGAGGCGATGAAGCTCGGTGCGATGGATTTCCTGGAAAAGCCGTTCGAGGATGACCGCCTCGTCGCCATGATCGAATCCGCGATCCGCGAGGGCGAGCCGGCCGCCAGGAACGAGGCCATGGGCCAGGACGTCGCCGCTCGCGTCGCGTCCCTGAGCCCCAGAGAACGACAGGTCATGGAGGGGCTGATCGCGGGCCTCTCCAACAAGCTGATCGCTCGCGAGTACGACATCAGCCCGCGCACCATCGAGGTCTACCGGGCCAACGTAATGACCAAGATGCAGGCCAACAGCCTGTCGGAGCTGGTCCGGCTAGCGATGCGCGCCGGAATGCTCAATGATTGAAGTCAACAGGAGTTGAGGCAAGTCAAAACCCTCCGCTCGCCCTGTGCTACCAGATCGGAATGATTGCGATCAGCTCCCATCCCGAGCGGCTCCAGATGTCGTCACCCGCAAAGCCAACTGTCTATGTGGTCGACGACGATGCCGCTGTGCTTGGCTCGCTGAGGTTTTTGCTGGAAACCGACGGTTTTGCCGTACGGACCTTCAGGAACGCCACGGCGCTGCTCAATGCGGCGCGCCCGTCCGGTGCAGACTGTTACGTGATCGACTACAAAATGCCTGACTTTAACGGCATCGAGCTGGCCGGGCGACTGCGCCAGTCCGAGGGCGATACCCCCGTGATCCTGATCACCGGCTATCCCGACTCGAATATCTCGGCCCGGGCGGCGGCCGCGGGCGTGAATGAAGTGATTCTGAAGCCGCTTCTGGACGAAAACCTGGTCAAACGCATTCGCCACGCCATCCAGAACCGGGGTCCATAGCTGACCTACGGGATTCTACGTAAGGCAATCTCCTTAAGATATCTCGCGAAATTTTCGAGGCACCCGATACCGCGTACCTAAGCGTCATCACAACGGAGATGGCGCAGATGCTGACCCAGACCTTCAACGCCCCGGCGATCAAGACCCAGATCGGCGGCAAGATCGCACCCGCCCATCCCGTCTCCGACCAGTTCGGTGCGATCGCCGGCCATGTCGGCCTCGTTGCCACCGAGTTCTCCTACCGCAAGGAAGAGGAAATCTATGGCGAGGACGAGTCGGCCGAGTATGTCTATCAGGTCGTCACCGGCGCCGTGCGCAGCTACAAGCTTCTCTCCGACGGCCGCCGCCAGATCGGCTCCTTCCACCTTCCCGGCGACGTGTTCGGGCTCGAATCCGGCACCACCCACCGCCTTGCTGCTGAAGCTATCATCGACACCACTGTGCGCCTCGTGAAGCGCGCGAGCCTCGAGAAGGCCGCAGCCACCGACGTCCAGGTCGCCCGCAAGCTTTGGGCGATGACCGCCGGTGAGCTTCGCCACGCCGAGGACCACATGCTGCTGCTGGGCCGCAAGACCGCGATGGAGCGCGTCGCAACCTTCCTGCTCGAAATGGACCGCCGCCTCGCGGTTGCAGGCATGATGGCGCTGCCGATGTGCCGCCGCGACATCGGCGACTATCTCGGTCTCACGCTCGAGACCGTCTCGCGCGCGCTGTCGCAGCTTCACGCCCAGGGCATTCTCGGCTTCTCCGGCGCCCGCCATATCGTGCTGCGCAACCGCGCACGCCTGCACAATCTCGACGCCTGATCTCCCCTCTCCCACCCCCTCATGGCCGGCTGATTGATTCAGCCGGCCATTTCTTTTGCTGCGATCATGCCCTTGCGCCGCGTCTCCGGCATGACAAGCAGAATAAGCAGAAGTCCCGTCGCCGCGACGCCGGACAGTCCGGTGAACGCCATGGCATTGCCGAATTTATCGCTGACATAGCCGCCAAGCGCGGTGCTCAGCGACGCGCCGATGCCCATTGCCGTGCCGACAATGCCCTGCGCGAGGTTGAAATGGCCGCTGCCGAAGGCGACGTCGGCCACGATCAGCGGGATCATCACCGCGAACACCGCCGCTGTGAGGCCGTCGAACACCTGCACCAGCACCAGCAGATACGGATCGCGCACTGTCGCGAACAGCAGACCGCGAATCGTCAGCGCCGCGAATCCGATCAGCAGCAGCGGCCTGCGGCCCCATACTTGCGCCTTGCGCCCGACGCTCGGCGACAGCAGCGCCACGATCGCCTGCGGCACGACAATGCAAAAAGCGACGAGCACCGTCGCCCACTCGCTCGATCGCGCTGTCACCGCGCTTGCCATCAGCGGCATCATCGAGGCGTTCGCGAGCTGCAACAAGAGCACGCTGAGCGCAAAGACAATGAGCGGCCGCTGCCGGATCAGATGCCAGATATTGGTGTCGCCGCGATCCTCCGCCTCGCGCGGCATCTCGCCGTGACAGCGCGCGATGTCGACCTCATGCTCGCGGATGCGAGAGAGCGCGATCAAGGTGGGGATTGCGAGCAGAAAGGTGACCAGGAATACCGAGCGGCTCGACAGCAGATAGCCGGCCGTTCCCATCACGGCGGCCGCAACGCCGTTGCCAAGCGAAGCAAAGCGCGCGTTGCGGCCGAGACGCTCGCCGATCGCGAGCGGGCCGACCAGACCGAGGCTGATCGCCGCGATCGCCGGTCCGAGCACGCAGCTCGCAGCCGCGTGCAGGGTGGCCGCAGCCACCACCACGGGGAAGACTGGCATCGCCGCATAGGCGAGCGCGCAGCAGCCGATGGTGGCGATGGCGAGGCCTGCGACCAGCCGTTCGGATTTGGCGGCATCGATGATGGCGCCGCCTGGCATCTGGCCGATCAGGGCAACGATGCCGCCGATCGACAGCACGAGGCCGATCTCGACCTGGGTCCATTTCTGGGTCGTCAGATAAACTGCGATGAACGGCCCGAATCCGGTCTGCACGTCGGCGAGGAAGAAGATGAACCAGTCGAGGCCACGCAGGCTTTGGCGCGACGGCGCCGGAATGCCGGCAGGCGACGGCGCCGAGAATTTATCCTGCTCAACGCGGCCCTCGCGGTCTGCATCATTCGGCTTCCTCGACAACAGCACCGGCGGCCATCCCTCCCCGCGCCTCACTGAACGGCTTGCAGCGGCTGCAGGCTGCCGGACGCGCCGAGTACCACCATCGGCGTGTCCTCCTTGTATTCCGGCGCGGCTGCGACCTGTGCCTTGGTCAATTCCAGCGTGATGCTGTCCTTCTTGTTGGTGATCTTGCCGAATCGGAGCGCGTTCCAGTCCACCACGATCTTGCGGCTGCCGACGCCGAGGAAGCCGCCGAAATCGATCACGGCGGCGCGCACGTGCCCGCTCCGATCGACGATGACGTCGACGATGCGGCCCATGTCTTCGTTCGCCGCGCTGAGCACGTCACGGCCAAGCACACCGTGCGCATCGCTCGCGCCGATGATCGTGACCGACGGCGGTGGCGCGGCATTCTTTGGCGTGACGGGGACCGATGACGCCGGCGGCTGCGCCGTCGGCGGTGCATTCGCTTCCGTCGAGGGTGCGGGCGACTCCTCCGCGGCGCGTGACACGGCGAGAGTCGTTCCGCAGACGATCACGACGCCCAGAGCCAACCATCCGGCGGTACGCATGCACCCTCCTTCCGGCGCGCCGCTAGCGCGCCAGCACGATCGAGACCTGAATCTGGCCACGCGTGCGCAACACCTCCAGCGCCACGTCGTCGCCATGGCGGCTGACGCGCAGGTCCACGCTGGACTCGCCCAGACGCAGATCGCGCAAGATCACCTCGTGCAGGAACGCCGGCAGATGCGGATTGCGCAGCCGGATCTCGCCGCGCGCCACGTCGAACTCGATGCCCAGCGCCGCCTCCAATAGCGTGAACGCCGTTGCGCTGGCCCAGGCCTGCGGCGCGCAGGCGACCGGATAGAGCGTCGGGCCGCGCCGCTTTTCGCGCCGGAAACCGCAGAACAATTCGGGCAACCGGCGCAGGTCCATGTAGGTCGCGGCGTCGAACAATCCCTTGAAGACATGCGCGACCGAATGCTTGAGCCCATAACGCGCGAGCCCGAGCGCGATCAGCGCATTGTCGTGCGGCCAGATCGACCCGTCATGATAGGACATCGGATTGTAACGCACCTCGCCTTGCGCGACGGTGCGGATGCCCCAGCCCGAGAAGAAATGCGGCCGCATCAAATCGGCGGCGACGAGGCGCGCGCGGTCCTCGCGGATCATGCCGCTGAACAGGACCTGGCCGGCGTTGGAGGTCCGCACCTTGCAGGGCCGCTTCTTGCCGTCGAGCGCAAGCGCATAGGTACCGAGCTCCTCGCACCAGAACGCGGCCTCGAAACGCTCGGCCAGCGTCTTGGCCTCGGCCTCGAGCTTCTTGGCGAGATCAGGCTTGCCCAGGCGGAGCGCGCAGCGCGCGGCGAGCCGCTTGGCCGCAAAGACGTAACCTTGAACCTCGGCCAGCGCGAGATTGCCTTCCGCGAGCTGGCCATCAGCATGGAAGATCGCGTCGTAGGAATCCTTCCAGCCCTGGTTGGCGAGGCCCTTTTCCGTGGCGCGCTGATATTCGACGAAGCCGTCCTTGTCGGGGTCCCCCGGACCGTCGATCCAGGCCAGCCCCGCCTCGATCGCCGGCCACAGCTCGGTCAACGTCGTCTGGTCGCCGGTGCGCTCGAAATAGCTTCCCGCCAGCAGGACGAACAAGGCCGTGGAATCGACGCTGCCGTAATATTGCGCGAACGGTACCTCCCGCAGCGCCGCCATCTCGCCGCCGCGCATCTCATGCAGGATCTTGCCTGGCGCGGCATCGGCGAGCGGATCGACCGCCTTGGCTTGGAAATGGGCGAGCCGCCGCAGCACGCCCTTGGCGATTCGCGGATCGACCCACAGCATCTGCAACGCGGTGATCAGCCCGTCACGGCCGAACGTCGTCGAGTACCAGGGAATTCCCGCATAGGGATAGCGGCCCTGCGGCGTCTCCGTCATCAGCATGTTGAGGTCGGCCATGGCCTGGCACAGCACCTCGTTGAAGATGTTGTTGGAGGTCTCGATGCTGGCCGCCCCCATCGTCGATTGCCGCATCTCGCGGCGATGGGCGAGCAGGCTTCTGAAAAAGCGCGCAGGCTTCTCCGCGACCGGCCGATTGCAGGACACGGCCACGAACAAGGATTTCGACTCATGCGGGTCGAGTTCGAGCTGCCAGGTCGCGGCATTCACCGACAACTTGGTTGGGCGCGGGTCGAAATGCAGGCCCGTGGTGCGCTCGGCGTCATCGAGACCGCGGTAGTCGAACAGCACGTCGGTCGGTCCCAACAGCCGGCTCGAGCCGATGCCGCGGCGCGGGCGCCGTTCGCCGCGGACCTCGAACAGATCGGCGAAATCGTTGTCGAACAGCAGCGTCAGCGCAAAGCCGGCCGGGCGGTCGCCGTGGTTCTGCACGCCGATGCGCTGATAGGCGGTGCCGCGCCATAGGAAGATCGTGCGCACGATGTGCAGCAGGTCCTTTTGCAGCACGAGGCTGCCCTGCCGGTAGATGTCCGGATTGGTGAGATCGACGGTCAGGGCTGAATTGTCGTCGCGCAGGTTCGAGCCCAGCAGCAACGGCTGGAGATCGTCGAGCACGAGCTCGAGCCTCGCAAGGTAGCGCGTGTCGTGATGAAACAGGCCATCGGGCCCGCCGGCCGAAGCGCCGATGTCGCCATGGCTGTCGAGCACGATAAAGGTGTCGTCGTGCTTGAGCGAACGCCGCGGCCGCGCTGACGGTCCCGTCATCGGAATATAGAAAGGCTGCTCCGCGACCTGGTCCACGGTCCGCGTCACGGAGACGAATTGGGTAACGGCTTCAACCGACATCAGCAGCTCCCCTGCGCTTGTTTCGACACGCAACCGACTCGAACGCGACTATTGGTTTACGCGGCGGCTTGGGCGAGCCGGCTCATTTCCTGCGTGACCAGCTCACGATAGGGCCCGTGGCCCTGCATCAGACGCTCGGGCGACCCGTCCTCGATGATCTTACCACCCCTCAACACGACCACGCGATCGAAATTGCGCAGGGTCGCGAGGCGATGCGCGATCGCGATGACCGTCCGGCCGCGCATCAGCCGCGACAACGCCTCGCGGATCGCCTCCTCGGATTCGCTGTCGAGCGCGGCGGTCGCCTCGTCCAGCAGCAGGATCGGCGCGTCCTTCAGGAAGGCGCGCGCGATTGCGATGCGCTGGCGCTGGCCGCCGGACATCTTGACGCCGCGGTCGCCGACCATGGTGTCGAGACCACCAGGCAGACTCTCGACGAAATCGCAGCGCGCCGCAATGGCCGCACGCAGCACCTCGTCGTCGGTCGCGTTCGGGCGACCATAGCGGATATTCTCGCGAATCGAGCGGTGGAACAAGGAAATGTCCTGCGGCACGACCGAGATGGCCTCGCGCAGGCTCAGCTGCGTCACCTTGGAAATGTCCTGGCCGTCGATGGTGATACTTCCCTCGTCGGTATCGTAGAAGCGCTGGAGCAGCGTGAACAGCGTCGACTTGCCGCCGCCGGACTGGCCGACCAGGCCGACGCGCTGGCCGGGTTGCAGCCGCAGGCTGAAGCGCTCGAAGATCTTTTCGCCGCCGGGATAGCCGAAGGTGACATTGTTGAACGCGATCGCGGCGCCGCTCTTCACCAGCGGCTCGGCCTCGGGGTGGTCGCGCAATTCATGCGGCACCAGCAGTGTGGCGATCGCCTCGGTCAGCCGCGCAACGTGCTGGGTGACGTCGACCAGCGCCACCGCGAGATCGCGCGTCGCGTTCAGTATGGAGAGACCGAGGGTGCAGACCAGCACGACGTCGCCGGTCGTTGCCCTGCCGTCCTGCCAGAGCATGATCGCCCAGGCCATCAGGGCGATCGTGAGCACGACTGTGACGCCGGCATGGATAAGCCGCAGCTTCTCCAGATAGCGCAGGCTGCGGCCGCGCGCGGTGAGCTCCCGGTTCACGGTCGCGTCGAACCGCTCATGCTCGTGCCCGATGCCGCAGAAGGCGCGCACCAGCGGCATGTTGCTGATGACGTCGATCATCTCGCCGTCGACGACGGCGGCTTTGTCGGCGAAGTCGTCATGCAGAGGTTTCCCTGCGGCCGCAAGGCGGAACATCGCAAGCACCATGCCGCCGGCAATCACCATCAGGCCGAGTGCCATGTAAGGGCTGACGGTTCCAATCAGCGCGATGGCCGCAACTGTTGCGATGCACGGCGGCAACACATTCCAGACGAACATGTTTTCGACCGTGAACACCGCATTGGACGTCGCCGTGATGCGGCTCGTCAGCATGCCAGGCATCCGGTCGGAGAAGTAGCTCGGCGCGTGGCCGGTCAGATGACGAAATATGTCACGGCGTAAATCACCCGTGACACGGACGAAGGTGAAGCTGGCGGTCCAGCTCGCGATCCGCCAAAGGAAATTATCGGCGGCGATCAACGTCATGAGGAAAATGAATGCCAGCCATACGCTCCCACCATGCGAAGCGCCGGCCGACAAGCTGTCGACCAGGGATTTGACGCCATACTGAGTGCCTACTGAGCAGGCAACGGCCGCCACCACAGCGGTCAGGATCACGAGATGCGACGCGAGCCGACGCCGAAGATAGCGCAAAACAAAGGCAAACGGCCGGTGCGCATACCCAGAAAGATGATCCATGTGACTATTGACCCCGTCGTGATGATTCAAACTTTTGTTGTTAGCCGACTGAACATCGACCACTTCGCCTCGGTTCCCGGGCAACGCCATCACGACATGCGGATGCGGGCGTTCTGCGAAGATGTGATGGCAGCATCGCGACAGGCGTCCGACGTGTCGAATAAGTAACGTTCGGAAGGAGGAACTTCGCAAGTGCGGGAACGTTCCCTTGTCTGGCGTGCCGGTGCTGAACAGGCGGGGGCTTTCTACAATCATGATCGCACAGAGGAGATGGTGAGATGCGCATCGCGCAGGTAGCTCCGTTGACGGAGGCTGTTCCACCCAAGCTGTATGGCGGCACCGAGCGGGTGGTGCATTGGTTGACGGAAGAGCTGGTGGCCCTTGGGCACGACGTAACGCTGTTCGCCAGCGGCGACTCGCAAACCTCGGCGAAGCTGGACGCGTTATGGCCCCGGGCGCTCCGCCTCGACGGTTCCGTGCGCGATCCCAATGCGCTGCACATGGTGATGCTGGAGCGGGTGCGGCAGAAATGTGACGACGAGGAGTTCGACTTCCTCCACTTCCATCTCGATTATTATCCGTGGTCGCTGTTCTACCGGCAGCCGACACCGTTCCTGACCACGCTGCACGGCCGGCTCGACCTGCCGGAGCATCAACCGGTCTTCAACACCTTCTCGAAGGTCCCCGTCATCTCGATCTCGAACGCGCAGCGCCGGCCGGTGCCGCAGGCGAACTGGGTGAGGACGATCCACCACGGCCTGCCGGAGAACCTGCTGACGCCGAAGCCGGCGAAACAGGAATACCTCGCCGTGCTTGGCCGCATCGCACCGGAAAAGGGCGTCGACCGCGCCATCAAGATCGCGACGCATTGTGGCATTCCGCTCAAGATCGCCGCCAAGGTTGATCGTGCCGACCAGGATTACTATGACGAGCTGATCCGGCCGATGATCGAGAACAATCCGCTGGTGGAATTCATCGGCGAGATCAGCGATCACGAGAAGTCGGACTTTTTGAGCGGCGCGCTGGGCTTATTGCTCCCGATCGACTGGCCGGAGCCGTTTGGCCTGGTGATGATCGAGGCCATGGCTTGCGGAACGCCGGTCATCGCCTTCAACCGCGGCTCAGTGCCGGAGATCATCGACGAGGGCCTCACCGGCTTCGTCGTCGAGGACGTCCTCAGCGCGGCCGGCGTCGTCGGCCGCCTGCAGCAACTCGACCGCTCCGTCATTCGCAAGCAGTTCGAGACGCGTTTCACGGCGCGTCGCATGGCGCTGGATTATCTCGCGGCCTATCGCAGCCTCGGCGAGGAACAGGCGCCGCGGATCAAGCTGGTGAGCAGCGCGGAGTAGCCACTGTCATGCCCCGCGTAGGCGGGGCATCCAGTACGCCGCGGCAGCAGTTTGCTCACGCAACTCCCGCCGCGGAGTACTGGATCGTCCCGTCAAGCCGGATGATGACAGTAGGAACGCGGTGACGGCTGCCCTACCTCACCACGGCCCGCTTCGGCTCGACGATCTCGAACATGCGCGGGAATTCGTCCATCAGGCCCATCAGCTCGGCGAGGCGCATCGGGTTGCCGGCGAATTTGACCTTGCCGGCGGCCACGGCCTCCGGGAAGCTGGTCAGTTTTGCGATCACCTCGTCGAGCGTCGACCGCGCCAGCGTGAAGCTGGCATCGGCATTGTGCGCCTGCATGCCCTCTGTGTAAGTCAGCGCGCAGTTCTCCAGATTGAGCACGAAGGTCTCGCCGGTGTCGGAGAAGCTCCAGTTCAGCACGATGTGCTTTCCTTCCGCCTTTGGTCCGTTCAGGCGGATGCCGAGCACGTCCCAGAGCTGTGAGGTGCGCAGCGCCGCCAGCGTCTCGCGCGGCATCGGCGGGCGCGCCGGCACCTTCGGCATGCCCTGGCGCAATTCCTGCGCGCCGAACAGATAGGCATTGCGCCAGGTCGCGCTTTCACCAGCGTAGCCGAGCTGCTCCAGCGTATCCGCAAGCAATGCACGCGCCGCCGCGTTGTCCGGCTGGGCAAAGACGAGATGGCCGAGCGCCTGCGCCACGAAGCGGAATTCGCCCTTGTCGAAATCGACACGCGCCCGCGCGAGGATGGCGTCGGCGCCGCCCATGTACTCGACGTATTTCTTGCCCGACTCAACCGGGGGCAAAGGATCGAGATTGACCGGATTGGCGTCGTACCAGCCCAGATATTTTTGATAGATCGCCTTCACATTGTGCCGGATGTGGCCGTAATAGCCGCGGCCGTGCCAGGCGCCCTCCAGGCTCTTGGGCAGCTGGATCGTTTCAGCGATCTCGGCCGCGGTGAGGCCGTGGTTCATCAGGCGGATGGTCTGGTCATGCGCGAATTTGTAGAGGTCGCGCTGCTGCCGGATCATCGTGCCGATGCGTTCGTGTCCCCACACCGGCCAGTGATGCTGGCCGCACATCGCCTCCGCCTTGCCATCCCAGAGCTGCAAGGCCTCGCCCAGATATTTCGACCAGGCCAGCGCGTCGCGCACGTCGGCGCCGCGGAACGGCAGCAGATTGTGGAAATTGTGGGTGCAGTTCTCGGCGAGGTTCAACAGCTTGTAGCGCGGGATGAAGAAATGCATCTCCGCCGGCGCTTCGCTGTTCGGCGCCATCTGGAATTCGAATTCAACGCCGTCGATCACGCGCCGGTCGCCGGTCGCCGTGATCAGGTCGGTCGGCCGCAGCAGCGCCACCGAACCTGCCGCCATCGACTTGCCGAGGCCGCAATCGACCTGCCCGCGCGCGCCCTTGGCGAGGAGAGGCCCGAACTGGTACTGCGCCCGGCGCAGCATCGCAGGTCCCGCGATGATGTTCTCGGAGACGGCATGCTCCATGAACAAGTTCGGCGCGATGATCGGCACGCGGCCGCTCGCGAGTGCATCCTCCTCCAGCACGCCGCGCGCACCACCCCAATGGTCGGTGTGGGTATGGGTGAAGATCACGGCCGCGACCGGCCGCTGGCCACGATGCCTGTAGTAGAGATCGAGCGCGGCGCGCGCGCCCTCGATCGAGGTCAGGGTGTCGACGACGATGACGCCGCTGTCGCCTTCGATCAGCGTCATGTTGGCAATGTCGAGCCCCCGCACCTGGTACACGCCGGGCACGACCTCGAAAAGGCCGTGCTGCATGTTGAGCCGCGACTGCCGCCACAGGCTCGGATTGACCGTGGTCGGCGCCTGCTCGGCGGCAAGAAAGGCGTACGGCTCGAGGCTCCAGACCGTCCGCCCTTGCGGATTGGTGATCTCCGCATTCTCGATCGTGCCGAGGAAGCCGCGCGCGGCGTCGTCGAAATCGCGCGTGTCGGAAAACGGCAGTGCATTCAGCATCGCCGTTTGCTGCGCGATGACGGACGGCGTTGCGCCCTTCGGCTCGTTGCTGGACGTGTCCGTCATCTCGATCTCCTCCCCGCCTGTTGCGCGGCATCTAACCGCATCCCGCGGCCGATTGCCATGACGGGAGGGCGCAGCAATGCGTAGCCCCGCGCCCACAGGTGGAGAGAAGCAGCGTGTTCGCGGGCTACATGCCCAACAGCCTCGGCAGCCACAGCGACAGGCCGGGCCAATAGGTCACGACCACCAGGAATCCCAACATCGTCAGCAGCCATGGCCACACCGCGACCGTGAGCTCGGTGATACCCATCTTGGCGATGCCTGAGGCCACGTAGAGATTGAGGCCGACCGGCGGATGGCACAGCCCGACCTCCATGTTGACCGTCATCAGGATGCCGAAATGGATCGGATCGATGCCGAGCTTGATCGCAACCGGAAACAGGATCGGCGCCATGATCAGGATGATCGAGGATGGCTCCATCACGTTGCCGGCTAATAGCAGCAGGAGATTGACGACGAGGAGGAAGCCGATCCAGCCGAGGCCCTGGTCGATCATCCATTGCGCGAGCGCTTGCGGCACGTTCTCGTAAGTCATCAGGAAAGAGAACAAGACGGCGTTGGTGATGATGTAGAGCAGCATCGCTGAAAGATTTGCCGACGACAGCAGCACCCGCGGCACGTCTCGCAGCTTCAGATCCTTGTAGATGAACACTGCGACGATGAAGGCGTACACCGCGCTGACGGCGGCAGCTTCGGTCGGTGTGAACAGGCCGCTGTAGATGCCACCGATCACGATCACGATCAGCAGGATACCCCAGATCGACTTGCGGAACGCATCGAAGCGTTCGTAGAGGGTTGCTTTCGGCATCCTCGGATAGTCGTTACGCCAGGCCCGGTAGAACGTCGTGGCGCCAAGCAGCATGGCGAGCACCATTCCCGGCACGATGCCGGCGATGAACAGCTTGCCGACGGAGGTGTTGGTGGAGACGGCAAACAGCACCATTGGAATCGACGGTGGAATGAGAATTCCCAGCGAGCCGGAGGTCGTGATCACGCCCGCCCCGAACTTCTTGGGAAATCCCTGCGCGACCATCGCGGGCAGGATCACCGATCCGATCGCCACCACGGTGGCCGGCGACGAGCCGGAAATCGCGGCGAACAGCGCGCAGGCGACCACGCCCGAGAGCGCAAGGCCTCCGTACCAATGGCCGACCAGCGAAGTCGCGAACGTGATCATCCGGCGCGCCACGCCGCCATGGGTCAGGAAGTTGCCGGCAAGGATGAAGAACGGGATCGCCATGATCTCGAAGCTCTCGATGCCGGTAAACAGCTTCAGCGCCACCGATTCCGTCCGTACGTCGGTCAACGTGAACATGAAGCTGAGCACGGTCAGGCCGAGCGCGATGGAGATCGGCATGCCCGTGAGCATCAACGACAGCAGAAGGCCGAAAACCACGGCGACACGCAAGCCCTGCGGCATCGTGATCACGTGCGCCGAATGGGCGAAGCACACGGCGACGATCAGGACCGGCAACAACATCAGGACCCAGCCGAGCGGGCTGCGTTCGTCGCGGACGACCTGACTGCGCGTGACCGGGGCCGGATGGACCGGGTCTATTTCGACGCCCTCGACGCCTGCCATGTCGTGATGCGGCAGTTCGCCGGTGCGATAGAACGACCAGGCGACCTGCAGGAAGCGGAAGCACATCAGCCCGGAGCCGAGCGGGATGGTGAGATACACCAGCCACATCGGTGCTTCCAAGTCGTTGGATTGCTGGCCGGTCTGCCACATCTGGCCGACGAACGCGGCCCCGAAATAGCACACGATGGCAGTGAAAAGGGCGCCGCACATCAGGCCGAACGTGATGACGCGGCGGCGCGATCCGCCGGGAAGGACATTGACCAGGACGTCGACGCCTACATGGATGCCGGTGCGCACCCCGTAGGCCGCACCGAACTTCGCCATCCAGATGAACATGTAGATGCAGAGTTCCTGCGCCCAGGACAAGTCGAGAGCGGCAAGCCAGACGAACGCCGCTCGCGCGGGCGCGGCCAGCAAGGACAGGTTGCGCGCCTCCGCCCATTTGGCGATGTCGATCGACAGCCCGGCGCCATATCGGTGCAGCACGGCAACGAAGATGAGCAATGTCGCGGCCGCGATCATCGTCGCGATCAGCCATTCCTCGAGATGATCGAGCACACGATTCAATGCACGCAGCAACTTGGTCCCCTCAGCTTGGCTCATCATTCAAGAGCAACGGCCGGGAGTGCGATCACCCCCGACCGTTCATGGTTGTTCTTCCAGCGCGCCGGCGTCAGTTCATCTTGACGTCGAGTTCCTTGGCGAGGAGATCGAGCACCTCCTGCCCGACCCGCCCCTTTGCCCATTTGTAGGTCGGCTGCATCGCCTCCTGCCACGCCTTGCGATCGGCGTCAGTCAGATAATGCAGCGTGGTCTTGCCCGTCTTCTTGATCTCGGCCAGCGCATCCTCGTTTTCCTGACGCGCGATCGAATTGGTGTAGTCGGTCGCCTCGTTCATCGCCTTCTCGAGCTGGGCGCGGATATCGGGCGGCAGGCCGGACCAGAATTTCGAATTGACGATGACGGCATATTGCAGGTGCGCGTGATAGGACACCGTGATGTCCTTCTGCACCTCGTAGAACTTCTGAGTCAGGTAATTGGACGCGGTATTCTCGCAGCCGTCGACCACGCCCGTCTGCAAAGCCTGGTAGACTTCGGAAAACGCCATTATCTGAGGGATCGAACCCATGATACGGAGATATTGGTCGGCGACCTTCGATCCGGAGATGCGGAATTTGAGACCCTGGAAATCGGTCGGCTTTATCAGGGCACGGTTGGCGGAGAGCATGTGGAAGCCGTTGTCCCAATAAGCGAGCCCGGTGATGCCCTTGGTCTCGAGCTTATCGAACAGCCACTTGCCGATCGTGCCCTTCATCGCGTTGGAATAGGTTTGATCGTCCTTGAACAACCAGGGCAGGTCGAGCGCCTCGAACTCCTTGATACCGAGCGGTGCGAACTTCGCGGTCGAGGGGGCGAGCATGTGCACCGAGCCGAGCTGCAGCGCCTCGATCTCCTCCTTGTCCTTGTACAGCGTGGAGTTCGGGTAGATTTCGACCTTGACCTTGCCGTCGGTGTACTTCTCCGCAAGTTCCTTGAACTTCAGGGCGCCCTTGCCCTTGGGAGTATCGTTGGCGACGACGTGGCTGAATTTGATGACGATCGGGCTCTGGGCCTCGGCAACGGCGGGCCCCACGAGAACAGCTGCGGCGGCGACCGCAAGAAGCAGCTTGCGCATGAACGAACCTCCCAACAACCTCTAAAACCGGGTCTTTTTTGTTTTCCGATTTCAGTACTGACAGCAATCCGCCACCCGAACAACTAGACCTAAGCCCAATTTGCCGCAGCCAAGCAACCTTCAAGCTATCTTGGCCGCTGCTGAATGCGCAACCCGGCACCTGCTGCCGCTCCCGGAAACGAGCGCTTATGTCGCATTGCGGCAGTGCGATCAGCCGTTGCGCTGGGCGACCATGAACAGACGCCGGAACGGAAACAGCGTCTGTCCCGCGGCGTTCTTCGGATAGGCTTTCGCGACCCGCATCCCATAGGCGGCTTCGAACGCGGCCTTCTCGTCGCCCTGCAAGATGTCGAGATAGCGCGTCAGCCAGGTCCCCTTGGTCCACTCCTTCACGGGATTCTCGCCTTCCAGCACCTGCAGATATTCGGTCTCCCAGATGTCGATATTGGCCGACATCGGAGCAAGAAGACCGTGATAATAGGCCGGCGCTTCGACCGGCGGCGGCGTGACGAGATGCTCGACCTTGGACCGCCAGGGACCGTTCAGCGCGGTCTCGCCGATCAGCACATGCGAGGGCGCCAGAAAGTTGCGCGGCATCTGCACAGCGAGCATTCCGCCGGGCGTCACCTTCTCCATGATCGACGGAAACAGGGCCGCATGATTGGGCAGCCAGTGCAGCGCGGCATTGGAGTAGACGACGTCATATTGCTTCGTCGGACGCCAGTGGCCGAGATCCTCGTGTGACCATTCCACGTCCGGCGCCGCCTTGCGGCCGGCGGCGACCATCTCGGCCGAACCCTCGACACCGGTCACCGTCGCGTCCGGCCAACGCTCCTTGATCAGCTTGGTGACGTTGCCGGCGCCGGCGCCGAGATCGGCAATCGCACGCGGACCAGAATCCGGGATCCGCATCAAGATGTCGACGGCGGGCCGGAGCCGGTGGCCGGAGAATTTCAGATATTGCTGCGGATCCCAGACCATCGCTCGGCGCCTTTTCTTTTTCGTGTTCCCTTCAACGCGGCTCTTGGTTACCACTGCTCCTCCCGGTCGGGCAAATCAGGCTGACGGGGACAGGGCAGGAAAACGAACAGAAGAACGAACAGCCCAGCGACAAGCAGAAAAGCGAACAAGAGGGCGTGTCACCATGGATCTCGGGCTCAAATCGAAAACCGCCGTCGTCACCGGAGCGAGCGTCGGCATCGGCCGTGCCATCGCCAAGGGCTTGGCTGCCGAAGGCGTGCGCGTCGTCGGCGTGGCACGGCGCACCGACCTGCTCGCCGAGCTGGTAACGGAAGTCGGCTCCGGTCTGATCACGCCATTCGAGCAGGACGTGATGGCCAAGGACGCGGCCGAGAAGATTTCGGCGTTCGCGCTCAAAGAGCTCGGCCATGTCGACATCCTGATCAACAATGCCGGCGGAAGCCGCCCCCTCCCCGTCGATGCGCCTGACAGCCAATGGGACGAGGCGATCGCGCTGAATTTCACCAGCTACCGCCGCATCGCGCATGCGCTGCTGCCGCAGATGATCGAGCGCAAATGGGGCCGCATCGTCAACATCACCGGCAAGTCCGAGCCGGAAGGCCTCAACGCCGCGTTTGCCGCCAAAGCCGCCGTGCACGCCTGGGCCAAAGGCCTGTCGCGCGAGATCGGCGAGCACGGCATCACCATCAACTGCATCCCGCCCGGCCGCATCATGAGCGAACAGATCCGCCGCAACTACGCGCCTGATTATCGCGAGCGCTTCGCGGAAGAAGAGATCCCGGTCGGCTATTGGGGCGAGCCGGAAGACCTCGCCGCGCTCGCGGTGTTCCTGGCATCACCCGTGGCGCGCTACATCACGGGCACGGTGATCCCGGTGGATGGGGGGTTGCGGAGGTATCAGTTCTAGAACCGATTGGACTTCGTAGGATGGGTAGAGCGCAGCGAAACCCATCGACAGCATACGACGTGAACCTGATGGGTTTCGCAAGTGCTCTACCCATCCTACGGCCTACCGCCTTACTCATGCAGCAGCGTTTGCCAGTCCGGAGGCACCGCGCCGTCCGGTCCGGGCACCGGCTGATCCAACGGATGCGCGTGAGGACCTTGAAGCTTCGGGCCGGCGAAAGCCTCTCCCGTGCGATAGTCGTAAAACCATCGTTCGCCCGGCTCGAAGCTCGTGATGATCGGATGACCTGTCGCCGCGCTGTGTTTCGTTGCGTGCTGATTTGGTGACGCATCACAGCAGCCGATGTGACCGCATTCGACACATCTGCGAAGGTGAAACCACCACCCGCCCGCAGCCGAGCATTCCACGCACCCCGTTCCGCTTGGTTTGGCCGCGAGATTGATGCCACCCCTCTCAGACTTCATAGGTCAGCTCACTGAAATTGCCCGCAGCCACCACCGATGCATTCACGCCGCGATCTCCGCCACGATCGCATTTTGCCAGTGTTTTGCCCGACGGGTCAACGTCATGGCAGCGGCGAATGCCGCCGCTGCGCGGTTCGGAAATCCCTTATTAATCAAGGGGCCTTCTACTGTGCATGGGGTTGTTTTCGCGCTTTTTTGTTTTGAGCCCTTAAAAAAAACAAGGCCCCGCATAACCACTCACCCGGCCTGCAGGATTTCCGCAATCGCCGCCCCCGCGGCGATCGTGCCGAGCTTTCCGCCGACATCGCGCGTTGCCCTGCCCTCGCCGATCGCTTTTGCCACCGCCGCCTCGATCGCACGTGCGGCTTCCTCGTAGCGCACCGCGCCGCTATTCTCGCCGTGCCATCCGAGCAGCAGGGCCGTGGACAGGATCAGCGAGACTGGATTGGCAACATCCTGTCCGGCTATGTCAGGCGCCGAGCCATGCGCGGCCTGCGCCATGGCGAAGCTGTCGCCGACATTGAGCGAGCCGCCGAGACCGAGGCTGCCGGAGAGTTCGGCGGTGAGATCGGACAGGATGTCGCCAAACATGTTGGTGGCGACGATGACGTCGAAGCGGTCGGGGTTGCGCACCACATGCGCCATCATGGCGTCGATGAGGATGTCGTCGATCCCAAGGCCGGGATAGGCCTTCGCCGTCTCGCGGCAGATCTCGAGGAACATGCCGTCACCGAGCTTGAGCACATTGGCCTTGTGCACGATGGTGAGATGCTTGCGCCGCTTCATCGCCAGCCGGCACGCCGCGTGCGCGATGCGCTCGCAGCACAGGCGCGTGATCCGGCGCAGCGAGATCACGACGTCAGGCGTGACCAGCATCTCGCCATTGCCCTGCTCCATGTTGCGGTCGGCGTAAAACCCTTCTGTGTTCTCGCGCACCACGACGAGGTCGAAATCGCCCACCCGGCCGGACCGCCCCGCATAGGTGCGTGCGGGCCTGACATTGGCGTAGAGGTCGAGGTTCTTGCGAAAATATCGCGACGGGTTGATCTCGCCATGGGCCTCGTCCTTGAAGTCGAAGGTCGCGGTCGGCCCGAGGATCAGGCCGTCGGCGGCGCGGACGATGTCGAGCAGCTCGGGGCGCACCGTCGTGCCAAATTGTTTGAGGCTCGCATGCCCGACCGCGTGCTCCTCCAGCTGCAGATTGAGCTGGAAGCGTTCGGAGGCCGCGCGCAACACGCCTGATGTCGCGGCCGTGATCTCGGGCCCGATGCCGTCACCGGGCAAAACGACGATGTGCATGGCGGTCCCCTGACATTGCAGCAGTTCGCGCGATCATACGCCGGCGCGCAGGTTCATCGCCCAGCCTTCGCGCATACACAGCATGCAAGCATATGCCTGTGGAAGGCGGCCGCGCCGTAGTACATGCCGAGTCCCCTGGAGCCGGCCGCCGGAGCAACGCGCTAACGCAATGACAATCACGTTACCCGCCGGCGCGCGCGAGCCCGACCACACCATTTCCGACGGCCTTCCAGCCGCACAGCGGCGCTGGGCCATTGCCGCGATCTTCACCGCGCTGGCGATGGCGTCGCTCGACACCGCGATCGCCAACATCGCGCTGCCCGCCATTGCCGGCGACCTGCATGTGAGCCCGGAGCAATCGGTCTGGGTGGTCAACGTCTACCAGATCGCGCTGGTGGCGACGTTGCTGCCGTTGGGAGCACTCGGCGAGATCGTCGGGCACCAGCGCATCTATCTCGGCGGCCTGATCCTGTTCACCATCGCCTCGCTGTTCTGCGCGGTGGCCTGGTCGCTGGAGAGCCTGCTGGTTGCGCGCACGCTGCAAGGGTTAGGTGCGAGCGGCATCATGAGCGTCAACACGGCGCTGGTGCGCTTCGTCTATCCCGGCCGGATGCTCGGCCGCGGCTTCGGCCACAACGCGCTGGTGGTCGCGACCGCCTTCACCTTTGGTCCCTCGATCGCTTCCGCTATCCTCGCGCTCGGCCCGTGGCCATGGCTGTTCGCCGTCAACATCCCGTTCGGCCTCGTCGCGATCGGCATCGGATTTGCGATGCTGCCGAAGACGCCGCGCGCCGATCACGGCTTTGACTTTCTCGGCGCGGCCTTGGCGTCGGCCTGTCTCGGGCTGTTCATCACGGGCATCGGCAGTGCCGCGCACAATCTCTCACCGGTTGTCGTGGGCATCGAGCTGGTCACGGCCCTGGTGCTCGGCTTCATCCTGACGCGCCGCCATGCCGACCATCCGGCGCCGATGCTGCCGATCGACCTGTTCAGCCGGCCAATGTTCGCGCTGTCGGCCGCGACGGCCGTGTGCTCGTTCGCGGTGCAGGGCCTCGCCTTCGTCTCGCTGCCGTTCTATTTCGAAGACGTGCTGGGGCGTTCGCAGGTCGAGACCGGCTTCTTCATGACGCCATGGCCGCTGGTGGTCGGCATCATGGCGCCGATCGCCGGGCGCCTCTCCGACCGGCACGCGGTCGGATTGCTCGGCGGCATCGGGCTCGTGCTGCTCGGCCTCGGCATGGCGCTGCTGGCGATGCTGCCGGCCAATCCTGCGATTCCCGACATTATCTGGCGGATGGTGATCTGCGGCATGGGATTCGGCTTCTTCCAGGCGCCGAACATGAAAGCGGTGATGTCGAGCGCGCCGCCGCATCGCAGCGGCAGCGCCTCCGGCATCGTCGCCACCGCGCGCCTGACGGGGCAGACGACAGGGGCGGCGCTGGCCGCGCTCTGCTTCTCGCTGGCCGGTCACGACGGCGCAGTCGTGGCATTGGCACTCGGCGCCGGCTTCGCCGTACTCGGCAGCGTGATGAGCTTTTTGCGGCTGGCGGTGGAGCAGACGGTCAAGCCAGATGTCGGGCCGCCGTCACCTCGACTGTCGCGGCCGGAATGACAGTCTCCTCGTCGAGCGCAGCGAGGCGCTCATCGATGGCAGCGATGACCTTGCGCGAGAACGGCCCGAGATGCGCATAGGCAGCGATCATCTGCACGGCGATCCGCGCCGATGTTGTGTCGCGCTTGGCGCAGTTCATGAAGGTCTGCCACAGCGGCCCGCGCGCCTCGGGAAGGGCTGTGACCACCTTGTGCACCGTTTCCATCGCGCCGATCCGGGCACGGATATCGCCTTCCGCGAGCTCCTGGCGCTGGCGAGAGCGGTCGAGCAGCGTCATCAGTCGGTCGATACGCCTTGCATAGGCGGCCGGGCTGTAGATGTGCTCCAGCACGCGCTTGTAGTCCGTCAGAATGTCGCGCAATGGACGCACCGGATCGAAGTTGATCCCGGCGGTGCACTGATCCGCGCCGATGGTCGGCGCCAGGTCGTGGCCCGGATGCAACCGCCCTTCGCGCTCCAGGCGGCGCGTCAGCTGCGTGTTCGGCAAGGCATAGAGCAGGCCGACCATGCTGACCGGGATCGCCGCCTCTTCGATGAAGTCGATCATGGCATCCGCCATCGAGAGCTTCTCATTGTCGAAGCCGACGATGAAACCCGCGGTGACGAGCATGCCCGCGGCGTAGATCTTGTGGATGCTCTCGGCGATGTTGCGCCGCGTGTTCTGCTTCTTCCGCATGGCGACCAGCGTCGCCGGATCCGGACTTTCGATACCGACGAAGATGGCGAAGAAATTCGCCTGGCCCATCAGGTTCAGGAGCTCGGGATCGTCGGCCAGATTGACCGAGGCCTCAGTCGACAATTCAAAGGGATAGCCGTGAGCACGTTGCCATTCGGCCAGCTGGGGCAGGAACAGCCGCAACGACTTCTTGTTGCCGATGAAATTGTCGTCGACGAAGTCGAGATGGCCGCGGTAGCCCATGGCATAGAGCCTGTCGAGCTCGACCAGCATTTGCTCGTTCGTCTTGGTTCGCGGCACCCGGCCATAGAGCTCGATGATATCGCAGAACTCGCAGGTGAACGGGCAGCCGCGGGAATACTGCACACCGAGATAAAGGTAGTCCTCGAACTTCAGCAGATCGAAGCGCGGAACCGGCGTCTTGGTGACGTCGGCCTGGAATTTCGGCGCAATGAAGACGCCGGAGCGTGCGCCACTGTCCCAGGCCGCGACGAATTCGTGGAGAACGCTTTCGGCCTCTCCGAGCACCTGGAAGTCGGCCCTCTCATAGATATGGGGGCTCGAGGTGGGATCGGGACCGCCCACGACCACCGGCTTGCCCGCGGCACGGCAAATTTCGATCAGGCGCAGCGTGTCGGCCTGCTGCGGCATCATTCCGCCGGTGAAGACGACGTCGGCCCAGGAAAGATCCTCGTCGCTGAAGGATTCCGTGTTGCAATCGATCAGCCGGACCGTCCAGCTCTCGGGCAGCATCGCGGCAACGGTGATCAGCCCCAAAGGGGCCGCGGGCCGCTTCACACCCAACACTTTGCAGGATTCGCCAAAGCTCCAGAAGGACTCTGCCGAGAACAGCGGATAGAGCATCAGGACGTTGCAAGGCTGCGGTACGTTCATGGAACCCCTTTTTGGCTGATTCCACTGTAGCAGAGCATTCTCGACTTGCACCCTGCCAAAAGGGACAAACTGTCGCTCTCGGTTCCGGGGGCGTCGGCGCGGAAGCCAGTAGACGTCGCTCCAAGCCGTGCCGCGGGCGCCCGGGGAAGGAATCCCCGCCGGTTACCCCTCGGACTATTGATTTGAACGTTTCCAATTTGCCGGACACATTGCGCCGCTGAGTCCAGTCGGTGGATTGGGCCAATCAGGGGACTGCGATGGCAAACCTAACAATCAACGGAAAAACCTTCACGCTCGACGTCGAGCCGGATACGCCCCTGCTCTGGGCGATCCGCGAGAATGCCGGCCTCACCGGCACCAAATATGGCTGCGGCATTGCACAATGCGGCGCCTGCACCGTTCACATCGACGGCGTCGCCACCCGCTCCTGCGGGGTTTCGGTCGGCGAAGCCGCAGGCAAGAAGATCACGACCATCGAAGGGCTCGCCTCCGGCAACGCGCTGCACAAGGTGCAGGAAGCCTGGATTGCCCAGGACGTTCCGCAATGCGGCTATTGCCAGAGCGGCATGATCATGGCGGTGGCGGCGCTGCTGAGCGAGAAGCCGAAGCCGACCGACGCCGACATCGACGAGGCCATCACCAATATCTGCCGCTGCGGCACCTTCCAGCAGGTGCGCGAAGCGATCCACACGATCGCAAGCGCGTAAGGAGCCGCCACATGAACAAGCATGTCTCTCCCAGGATGAACCGCCGCGCCTTCGTCATCGGCACCGCCGCGGTCGGCGCAGGTCTCGCAATCGGCCTCGATATCCCCTTCGGCGGTCCCGCCGTGGTCCGCGCGGCCGACGGCTCCCCGGAGATCGGCGCCTGGGTCGTGGTCAGGCCCGACGACACCGTCGTCATCCGCATCGCCCGCTCCGAAATGGGCCAGGGCTCCCTCACCGGCCTTGCCCAGCTCGTCGCCGAGGAACTCGAATGCGACTGGTCGAAGGTCTCGACCGAATATCCGACACCGGGCCAGAGCGTCGCCCGCAAGCGCGTCTGGGGCGATTTCTCGACCGGCGGCAGCCGCGGCATCCGCTCTTCGCAAGACTATGTCCGCAAGGGCGGTGCCACCGCACGCGTGATGCTGATCCAGGCCGCCGCCGAGGCGTGGAAAGTGCCGGCGTCCGAATGCACGGCCGCCAACAGCGTCATTACCCACACGCCGTCCGGCAAGACCACGACCTACGGCAAGGTCGCCGAGGCCGCGGCCAAGCTGACGCCGCCGGCCGAGGTCAAGCTGAAGGACCCCAAGGACTGGAAGCTGATCGGCAAGGGCGTGAAGCGGCTGGACACCGCCGAGAAGACCACCGGCACCATGGTCTACGGCATCGATGTCAAGCTGCCGGGCATGCTGAACGCCGCGATCAAGGATTGCCCGGTGTTCGGCGGCAAGCTGAAAAGCTATGACGAAGCCAAGATCACCGGCATGAAAGGCGTCAAGAAGGTCGTCAAGGTCGGCGACACCGCGGTCGCCGTCGTTGCCGACACCTGGTGGCACGCCAAGACCGCACTGGAGGCGCTGCCGATCGTCTGGGACGAGGGCGACAACGCCAAGGTCTCGAGCGAGTCGATCGCGAAATGGCTGACCGAGGGCCTCGATAACGGGCAGCCGGCCTATGTCGGCAACAAGAACGGCGACGCGAAGGCGGCGATTGCCGGTGCCGCCAAAAAAATCGAGGCCGTCTACAGCTATCCCTACCAGAACCACGCCACCATGGAGCCAATGAACGCCACGGCGCTCTACACGGCGGACAAATGCGAGGTCTGGTGCGGCACGCAGAATGGCGAGGCAGCCTTCGCGGCCACGTTGGAAGCGTCGGGCCTGCCGGCGGAGAAGTGCGACGTGCACAAGGTGATGCCGGGCGGCGGCTTCGGCCGGCGCGGCCAGACCGACTATGTCCGCCAGGCCGTCTTGATCGCCAAGGAGATGCCGGGCACGCCGATCAAGCTGTTGTGGTCGCGCGAAGAGGACATGGCGCACGGCAGATATCACCCGATCACCCAGTGCAAGATGACCGGCGCGTTCGATGCCGACAACAATCTGGTCGCGCTGCACTACCGCCTGTCCGGGCAATCGATCCTGTTCTCGCTCCGCCCCGAAGCGCTGCAGAACGGCATGGATCCGGCCGCATTCCAGGGCGTCGCCCAGTCCGGCGAAGCCGCGTTCGGTTACTCCGTGCCGAACCTCCTGGTCGAGCATGCGATGCGCAACCCGCACGTTCCGCCGGGCTTCTGGCGCGGCGTCAACGTCAATCACAACGCGATCTACATGGAATGCTTCATGGACGAGCTGGCCCAGGCCGCAGGCCAGGACCCGCTCGAATTCCGCCGCAAGCTGATGGGCAATCACCCCAAGCATCTGGCGGTGCTCAATGCCGTAGCCGAGAAGATCGGCTGGAGCACTCCGGCGCCACAGGGCATCTATCGCGGCATCGCGCAGGTGATGGGCTATGGCAGCTATGTCGCCGGCGCTGCCGAAATCTCGGTGACCGACGGCAACAAGATCAAGGTGCATCGCATCGTCGCCTCCACCGATCCCGGCTACGTCGTCAATCCGGCCCAGGTGGAGCGGCAGATCGCGGGGTCCTTCGTCTATGGCCTCTCCGCGCTGTTCTACGGCGGCTGCACCGTCAAGGACGGCAAGATCGAGCAGACCAACTTCGACACCTACAATTCGATGCGCATCAACGAGATGCCGAAGGTGGAGTCGGTGATGGTGCCGAGCGGCGGGTTCTGGGGCGGTGTCGGCGAGCCGACCATCGGCGTCGCGGCGCCGGCGGTGCTCAATGCGTACTTCGCGGCGACGGGCAAACGCATCCGTTCGGTGCCGCTGCGCGACCAGAACATCACCTTCGCCTGAGAAACGCCGCGGCGGCCGCAATCGCCGCCGCGGCACACTTTCCGGACAAGACTCATGAATGCGCCGGTGACACGGCGGGATGCCGTCCTCGGCATCGCCGCTGCGGCCACATCATTCGCCGCCCCTACGATCCTGCGCGCGCAATCGGCGGGCCGCGTCGTCGTGGTCGGCGGCGGCTTCGGTGGTGCGGCGTGCGCCCGCGCGCTGAAGCGCGCGCAGGCAAACTTGCAAGTCATCCTGATCGAACCCAGTACCGTCTTCACTTCCTGCCCGTTCAGCAACGAGGTGATCGCGGGTCTGCGCGAGATCGACGTGCAGCAGTTTGGCTATGACAAGGTCGCCGCCGAAGGCGTCACGGTGATCAGCCAAGCCGTAACCACAATCGAGCCGCAGCTGCGCAGCGTCGTGACGGCCGATGGCGTTGCGCTGCCCTATGATCGTCTCGTCCTCTCTCCCGGCATCGACTTCCATTTCGAGGCTCTGCCCGGCTACGACGACGCCACATCAGAAAAGATGCCGCATGCCTGGAAGGCCGGTGCGCAGACGCTATTGCTGCGTGGGCAGCTGGAGGCCATGCCGGACGGCGGCACTGTCGCCATTGCCATCCCCGCCAATCCCTCGCGCTGTCCGCCGGCGCCTTACGAGCGAGCCAGCCTGATCGCGCATTACCTGAAAACGACGAAGCCGCGCTCAAAGGTCTTGATTCTCGATGCCAAGGACACTTTCTCCCAGCAGCGGCTGTTCGAGAAGGCGTGGAAGGAGCTTTACGGGGACATGATCGAACGCATCGCTCTGTCGCAAGGCGGCCGCGTGACCTCGGTCGATCCTGCGACCAGGACCATCGTCACCGAATTCGGCAATTACACCCCCGACGTCGCCAACGTCATCCCGCCGCAGCGTGCCGGACGCATCGCTGAGGTCGCGGGCGCGGCGGATGCCACCGGCTGGTGCCCGATCGATCCCGTTACCTTCGAATCGAAACTTGTCCCGAACATCCACGTCATCGGCGATGCCTGCCTCGGCGGGGGCATTCCCAAATCGGCATCCGCGGCAAGCGCACAGGGCAAGGCCTGCGCTTCCGCGATCGTGAACCTCCTTGCCGGCCGCGCACCAGAAACGCCGCGACTGACAGGCGTGTGCTACAACATTGTCGCACCCGGCTACGGCTTTTCACTCGCGGGCAATTACCAGCCCAGGGGCGACATCTTCGCCGAGGTCGAGGGCGGAGCGACCAGCCCGGCCGATGCGCCGCGCGAATTGCGCGCCCGCGAGGCGACTGAAGCCGAGCGCTGGTTTCGAGCCATCACGGCGGACACCTTTGGCTAGAACATCGGTCCATATCGCAGCGCTGATCGCCGCCAGTTGCGCCTTCGCCTGCCATGCAGGGGCCGAGGAGCTCCGGCACTACAACGTCGCCGGCGACGGCATCGCGGAATCGCTCACCGGCGCGCCCGGCGATGCCGCGCGCGGGCGCGCGCTGGTGCTCGCGCGCACGACGACCTGCATCCTGTGCCATTCCGGCCCCTTCCCGGAGACCCGGTTCCAGGGCGACCTCGCGCCTGACCTCTCGGGTGCGGGGAACCGCTGGACGGTGAGCCAGTTGCGGCTTCGACTGGTCGATGCGGCGCGCTTCAACCCGAAGACCATCATGCCGTCCTATTATCGCACCGATCACCTCGTGCGGGTCGGGCGAAACTTCGTCAGCAAACCGATCTTGTCCGCCGCCGAGATCGAGGACATCGTGGCTTTCCTTGCAACGCTTCGGGACTAGGACTGTTCATGCCGACCACGCGACGACAATTCCTGAACCTTGCTGGAAGCGTGACGGTCGCCGGGACGCTCCCGATCGTCACGCTGCGGCCGCTCGAGGCGACACCGGCGATGCTCACCGCCGCGATCCGCAACGTCGTCGGCGAAGCACCTGTACGCTCCGGCAAGGTGAAGCTCGACATTCCGCCGCTGGTCGAGAACGGCAACACGGTGCCGCTGACCGTGAGCGTCGCGAGCCCGATGACGGCGGACGACTACGTCAAGAGCATCCACGTCTTCAACGAGAAGAACCCGCAGCCGAACATCGGCAACTTCCATCTCGGCCCCTCCTCCGGCCGCGCCCAGATCTCGACCCGGATTCGGCTCGCGGATACCCAGAAGGTGGTGGCGATCGCGCGTCTTTCCGACGACACGTTCTGGCAGGTCACGACGGAAATCGTCGTGACGCTGGCCGCCTGCACCGAGGAGATGAACTGATGGCCGCGCTCATCAACGTTCCCGCGAAAGCCAGACGCGGCGAAATCGTCGAGATCCGCACGTTGACCTCGCACATCATGGAAACCGGCTTCCGCCATACGGCGGACGGCGCGCTGGTGCCGCGCGACATCATCACGAGCTTCACGTGCCGCTACAACGGTACCGAGATTTTTCGCGCCGATCTCTTCCCCGCGATCGCGGCCAATCCCTATCTGTCGTTCTTCACGGTCGCGAAGGAGAGCGGCAAGTTCGAGTTCGAATGGATCGGCGACAACGGCTATTTGTCCAGCGCATCGGCGTCGATCACGGTCGAATGAGTTTTTGGCGCGCGATATCGGCCGCGGCGTTCCTCGCCACGGCCCCTGCCCTGCTCGCCGGCGAGATTCCGCCGGACGCGCGCCGCTCCGGCTATTCGTTCATGGGGCCCGACACGCGCGCGATGCAGGATGACGACACCTCAAATCCCGGCATGCTGTTCGTGCTCGACGGCGAGGCGTTATGGACGAAGAGGACCGGCAGCGCCGACAAGGCCTGCGTGGATTGCCATGGCGATGCACGCGGCAGCATGAAAGGCGTCGCGGCGCGCTATCCGGCCTTCGACAAGGCGCTGGCGCGCCCCGTCACGCTCGACCAGCGCATCAATCTGTGCCGCAGCAATCATCAGCAGGCGAGGCCGCTCCCCTACGAGAGCCGCGATTTGCTGGCCCTGTCCGCCTTCGTCGCGCACCAATCGCGCGGCACCGCGATCACCGCGGGCGACGATCCGCAACTGAAGCCATTCGTCAAACAGGGCCGCGCCCTCTTCATGCAGCGCGAAGGCCAGCTCAATCTTGCCTGCACCAATTGCCACGACGACAATTTCAACAAGCGGCTTGCCGGCGCGCCGGTCACGCAAGGACAGCCGACCGGCTATCCGCTTTATCGCCTGGAATGGCAGACGCTGGGATCGCTGGAGCGGCGGCTACGCAGTTGCATGACGGGTGTCCGCGCCCAGGCCTATGATTTCGGCGCGCCCGAGTTGGTCGCGCTCGAACTCTATCTGATGTCGCGAGCGCATGGCTTGCCGATGGAGACGCCGGCCGTGCGGCCCTGAATTCCGCAGATTAGGACTAGGCAGAAGCAGAACGGCCGCTAGTATCCGCCCAAATTGAGTCACAGGGAGGGACCTCAAGTGGTCAACCACAAAATCTCGCGTCGTACGCTCTTGACGGGCACTGCCGCAGCTGGCGCGCTCAGCCTGACGGGATTGCCGGCGCGTGCCGAGGTGAACTGGAAGAAATACGCGGGGACCAAGCTCGAGGTGATCCTCGCCAAGGGGCCCCGCGGCGACAACCTGCAAAAATACGTGAAGGAGTTCACCGAACTCACCGGCATCCAGGTCGAAGCGGAGCAGATTCCCGAGCAGCAGCAGCGCCAAAAGGTGGTGATCGAGTTCACCTCGGGACGGCCGAGCTTCGACGTCGTCCATCTCAGCTACCATGTGCAGAAGCGGCAATTCGAGAAGGCCGGCTGGCTCGCCGACTTGACGCCCTTCATGAAGGACCCGGCGCTCACCGCGGCCGATCTCGTCGAGGGCGACTTCTCGGCAGCCGGCCTGCAATACGCCAGGAACGACAAGGGCCAGATGCTGTCGCTGCCGTGGTCGGTCGATTATTTCATCCTCTACTACAACAAGGAGCTGTTCGAGAAGAAGGGCGTCACCGTTCCCAAGACCCTCGACGAGATGGCTGCGGCGGCCGAGAAGCTCACCGATACCAAGGAAGGGATCTACGGCTTTGTCGGGCGCGGCTTACGCAACGCCAACATGGCGATGTGGAGCAACTTCTTCCTCAACTATGGCGGGGAATTCCTCGACGCCAAGGGCAACATCCTGACGGACGGTCCGGAAGCCATTGCGGCGACCAAGCTCTATCAGACGCTCCTGACGAAATCGGCACCTCCAGGCGTCGCCGGCTTCAACTGGATGGAGTCGATGGCCTCGTTCACGCAAGGCCGATCCGCGATGTGGATCGACGGCGTCGGCTGGGCGCCGCCGTTGGAAGACCCGGCCGCCTCGCGCGTCGTCGGCAAGGTCGGCTACACCGTCGTGCCCGCCGGCCCCAAGGGCCAATATTCCTCGACCTATGGCGACGGCATCGGCGTTGCCGCTGCGAGCAAGAACAAGGAAGCCGCCTATCTGCTCTGCCAATGGGTGGTCTCGAAAACCCAGGGCGCGCGGCTGCTGCAGGCCGGCGGCGGCGTGCCGTTCCGCAACTCCATCCTTGGCGATCCCGAGGTCCAGAAGGGCGTCAAGACCAAGGAATGGCTGCAATCGGTGATCGATTCCGGCAAGATCAGCAAGCTGGGCCTGCCCGTCGTTATTCCCGTCGCCGAATTCCGCGATATCGTCGGCGCCGCGGTCACTGCGACCTTGTCCGGCGCCGATCCTGCCGCCGAGCTGAAGAAGGCCAACGATCAGTACCGGCCGATCCTGGAGCGTAGCGAGAAGGCGTGAGTGCGTTGACACAATCGACTCCGGGCGCGGCACAGTCTGATGCCGCGCCGGAGAAGGAGTTGCGGCCGCCGTCCTACTGGCCGTTCGTGGTCCCGGCGCTGGTCGTCGTGATCGCGATCATCATCTTTCCGTGGGTCTTCACGATCTGGATGAGCCTGAACGAGTGGAAGGTCGGCTCCTCGACCACCTTCGTTGGCTTGTCCAATTATCTGCGGCTGACGAGCGATCCCCGCTTCATCGAGGCCGTCGGGCACACACTGGTCTACACCATACTGTCCGTGCTGCTGCCGCTCGTGCTCGGCACGTTTGCGGCCGTAGTGTTTCACCAGAAATTCCCTGGCCGCGGCTTTCTGCGCGGCGTCTTCATCATGCCGATGATGGCGACGCCGGTGGCGATCGCGCTGGTCTGGACCATGATGTTCCACCCGCAGCTCGGCGTACTGAACTATCTGCTGTCACTGGTCGGAATCCCCGCGCAGCTCTGGGTATTCCATCCCGCGACCGTCATTCCCTCGCTGGTGCTGGTCGAGACCTGGCAATGGACGCCGCTGGTCATGCTGATCGTACTCGGCGGCCTGGCAGCGATCCCGACCGAGCCTTACGAAAGTGCACAGATCGACGGCGCCAGCATCTGGCAGGTGTTCCGCTTCATCACCCTGCCGCTGATCATGCCGTTCCTGTTCATCGCCGGCATGATCCGCATGATCGATGCCGTGAAGAGCTTCGACATCATTTTCGCGATCACGCAGGGCGGTCCGGGATCGGCGTCGGAGACGATCAACATCTATCTCTACAGCGTCGCCTTCTCCTATTACGACCTCGGCTACGGCTCGGCGATCGCGGTCGTGTTCTTCCTGCTGATCGTTCTGCTCGCGGCGGTGATGCTTTATGCACGCCAACGCATGCTGTGGACCGAGATCGCGAGCGGCACATGAGTCCAAGGCAAATCATCGGCAAGATCGGCCTGTGGTTCTCGGTGTTCCTCATCGTGTCGCCGGCGATCCTGTTCTTTCTCTGGATGCTGTCGCTGTCGCTCAAATTCGAGATCGACAACGCCGCATACCCGCCGGTGTTCTTTCCCGAGCATGTCGCCTGGAAAAACTATGCCGACGTGCTCGCCTCCAACCGCTTTCTGACCTATTTCATCAACAGCCTGATCGTCACCGGCAGTGCGACGCTGCTTGCCCTGCTCGTCGGCGTTCCCGCCGGCTACGGCATCGCACGCATGGCCGCGCATAAATCCGCGATCGTGATCCTGATCGCCCGCATCACGCCGGGCCTGTCCTATCTGATCCCGCTGTTTCTCATGTTCCAGTGGCTGGGACTGCTCGGCACGCTGGTGCCGCAGATCATCATCCACCTCGTGGTCACGGTGCCGATCGTGATCTGGATTATGATCGGCTATTTCGAGACGACGCCAATGGAGCTGGAAGAAGCAGCCCTCATCGACGGCGCCACGCGCTGGCAGGTCTTCCGCCATGTCGCGCTGCCGATCGCCAAGCCTGGCATCGCGGTCGCTTTCATTCTCGCCGTGATCTTCTCCTGGAACAACTTTGTCTTTGGCATCGTGCTGGCCGGACGCGAGACACGCACCTTGCCAGTCGCGGTCTACAACATGATCTCGTTCGACCAATTGAGCTGGGGGCCGCTCGCGGCCGCCGCGCTGATCGTCACCCTTCCGGTGCTGCTGCTCACGGTGTTCGCCCAGCGACAGATCGTCGCCGGGCTCACCGCGGGTGCCGTCAAGGGCGGGTAGCTACTCCGCCGGTGCCGCGTGCATGTCCGCGTGCGGCATGTAGGACTCGCTCGCGCCGAGCCGGCTGGCCGCGAACAAACCGGCGGCCATCACGGCATAGGCGAACGCGACCGCGGGCGTGACGCCAAAGCCGCCGCCGATGCCGACGGCTTCGCCGTGCATGAAGCCGAAGTAGGTCAGGATCGCACCAACCAGCGCAAACGCCGAGGCCTTCTCGAAGTCGCGCTCGATGATGAAGACACCGATCGCACCCAGGATCAGGCCGCCGAGGATGGAGCCGCCGCCCATCACTTCGAGTCCGTGATAGAACACGCCCTGCTGAGGCAGTGCTGCGATCGCCGCAGCCTTGACCGCGTCGGCCTTGTCGGCGGCCATTCCGCCGACGGTCGCAGCCGCGTTCATGGTCGAGCCCAGCATGGTGTCGATCTGGAGCTTGGCCCAGGCGGCCAGATGCGGCGTCAGCGCCAGCACGATCGCGGGCGCGTGCTTGACCGGCGTGGTCTGGAACGCCTGCGCGCCGATCAGCATGCCGATATAGAGCAGGATGGGCGAGATCGCGACGACCGGGACCAGCGCCAGCAGCACCGAGATGATGCCGAACCAAGCCAGCACCACCACCATGATGCCGGTCGCAGCCGAGTAACCAATGCGGCCGCCCATCGCCTTCCAGCCGGGATGGCCGATATAGACGGCGTTGATGAAGGGATTGCCCATCAGGCAGCCAATCAGGCTGACGATTCCGTCGGCGGTGAGCACGCGCGTGGTCGGATATTCGTCGCCGGCGGCCTCCGCGCTCTCGACATTGTCCATGGCCTCGACGAGATCATAGATGCCGAACGGAATGGCGGTAACCAGAATGATTCCGAGGAATTCGAAACCGGAGAAGACGTAGCCTACCGCCGGGATCGGCACCGAGAAGCCGAAATTGGCAAAGGCATCACCGACGCCTTTGACGCTCAGTCCACCGAGACCGAGGCCGAACAGGTTCGAACCCCATGCGATGACCATGCCCACCGCGATCGCGACGAGACCGGCGGGAATGCCGCGCCAATATTTCACGCCACCGAACCAGCTCACCAGAATGATGGCGAAGCAGACCAGGCCGATCTGCGGCGTCATGTACATTTCGAGCGCCGGCCGCATCGAGATGAAGGTGACGGATACGCCGGCGAGCGTACCGAGCAGCGCCGCGCGCGGCGTGATTTTTCGAATGAACGGCGCGATGAAGCCGCCGATCATCAGGATGAAGCTCTGGAAGAACACCCAGACCAGGCCCGCCGACCAGCCCTTGAGCGGATCGCCGGTCTTTATCGTGATCGGCAGCATGATCACGAAGGTGACGATGAACATGTGCGGTACGCTGACGCCTGACGGTAACGCACAGACGTCGTTGCGGCCGGTCTTCTGTGCCAGACGATAGGCGAGGAACGCGTAGTAGAAGGTGGAAAGGCACATCATCAACCCGAGTGCGGGAAGGATGCGGCCGAACACCAGTGAGTCGGGCATCTTCAGCACGAAGCGCAAGAGGCCTGTGAGCACCAGCATGTTGACGAGGATGTTGGTGCCGAAGCCGAAAAACGCGTTCCAGTCGCCCGGTGTCCATAGTGCTGGCTTGAACTCGGAGGTGCCGGCCGTCCCTGTCGTGCCTGTGCTCATCGTGATGCCCCTACGCTGATGTGGAAATCTTCATCGCCTCCAGAACCGCGGCTGAGCTTGCAACCCAGCCGAAGATGCCGCCCTGGGCCTTGATCATCTTCAAGCCCATCTCGTGAAATTCGGGGAAGTAGGATGCGCAGCCGTCCGAGATGACGATGCAGCGATAGCCGCGGTCATTGGCCTCGCGCACGGTGGTGTTGACGCACACCTCGGTGGTGACGCCGCACACCAGCAGATTCTCGATGCCGTATTTCTCCAGCACGTCGGTGAGCTCGGTGGCGTAGAACGCGCCCTTGCCGGGCTTGTCGATCACGATCTCGCTGTCGAGCGGATAGAGCTCCGGGATGATGTCGTGGCCCGCCTCGCCGCGAATGAGAATGCGGCCCATAGGACCGGGGTCCCCGATGCGAAGCGATGGCGCGCCGCGCTCGACTTTCGCCGGCGGCGCGTCGGAGAGATCGGGCAGATGGCCCTCGCGCGTGTGGATCACCAGCATGCCGGTCTCCCGCGCGGCCTTCAGCACCGCACCGATCGGCTTCACCGCGCGCGCGAGCTGGCTGACGTCGTTGCCGAGCGTCTCGCCGAAGCCGCCAGGCTCCATGAAGTCGCGCTGCATGTCGATGATGAGGAGCGCGGTAGCCGACCAGTCGAGCTTGACCGGCTCCGGTTCGGCGATGATGACACCCAATGTCGGCTTGGTTGAGTTCAACATGACTCAAGGCCCCCGCGAGAACTCTCGTTGCCCGGAGTTCTGCAAGCGCCGTGCCATTGTGTACAATGGCAATCGGGCGGACAGCGCGGGAAAATTTCCTGCGCCGTCAGAATGTTATGAGGAAAGCCGGGGTCTGCTTATTCGCTGTGCGGCGGCTTTTGCGACGTGCATTTGCCCAAAGGATGAGCGACAACGAAGCTCGCTTCTACCGGGCAGTATCTCCGTACAGCCGTCGATATTCTTCCTCATACGGCGCGTAAGAATCCTTCAGCGTCGCCATGTTCAGCAGCATGGTCGCCACCACCGAATTCGTCTTGTCGAACACGCGCGTCTTCACCCAGGCGCTCTCGGTGCGTCGGCTGCCGGAGAGCGCGACGACCTCGCGCTCGACTTCGTAGTCCTCGTCCACAAACAGCGGGCCCTTCACCAGCCTGATCTCCTGGTCGGCGAACAGGCCGACGGCCGGGCCCTTGGCCGGGAGAGGATCGTCCTTGGAGCGGTACTGGAACAGCACGCTCAGCATCTCCATCGGGATGATCGCCCTGCCCCACGGATTCGCAGAAGGATTGCCGGCGCCTGAATAATACGGCGAGGTCTCGGTGATGACGGCGAGCTTCTGCCGCAGCGAGAACGGATAGAGCTCGCCCATGATCTGGTCGAACGCCATCCGCACCGCCTGGCGCCGGCTCGTCTGCGCCACCTTCACGTCGCGCAGGATCACGGGATCAGTGAGCGGGTTGAGTTCGCCAAGACGCGCCTCCAGCGCGGTTGCGGCCTGCGGTTCTCCGACCGAGGCCGTGCCACGCAGCACCTCGGTGCCGTCACGTTTGACCATCTGGATCTGGCACTGGCTGGTGCCGGGCAGCGGCTTCGACAGGATCGCCTGCACCTCCTCGCCTTCGTAACAGACGCTGCGGTAATGCGCGGAGAGACAGCCGCTCTCGAACCAGACCTGTCCCCACAAACGCGCGCCGAGCGGAGCAAACTGGCTGAAATGGGTCGGGCCCTCGATGGTGCCGCCCTTGAAGCCGAGCTTCTGCGCGGTGGCGTCGTCGTGGATCGAGGCGTGCGCGTCGTAGGTTTGGGATTGCAGCATCTGACGCGGCTGACGCCACGGCCCGATCAGAGCGCCGTCGGTCTCCGTGATCTCGGTATCGAACACTTGTGCCGTCATGGTGTCCTCCGCAAGCAAGCCATGACTAGCAGGAGCGCCACGGATGCGGCCAGCGATATTGACTTCGCCTGTGCATGCCCTTGACTGTCACAATTCGCGTCGCGCAGCCGCTCCTCCCTCCCGCAGCGCAAACCCCAAGTCGAATAAGAGCCGACCAAGAGACGAGGACTTCCGAAATGACGCTGATGCAGGTCGAGCTGGACGACAAATACCGGCTCGAATCGAAGCGGATCTTCCTGTCCGGCACGCAGGCGCTGGTCCGGTTGCCCATGTTGCAGCGCGAACGCGATCGACTTCAGGGCCTCAACACCGGCGGCTTCATCTCGGGCTATCGGGGCTCCCCGCTCGGCATGTACGACCACGCGCTGTGGCGCGCGAAGTCATACCTCCAGCAGCACGACATTGCCTTCGTCCCCGGCCTTAATGAGGACCTAGCGGCGACCGCCGTCTGGGGCAGCCAGCAGGTCGGCCTGTTTCCCGGCGCCAAGGTCGATGGCGTGTTCGGCATCTGGTACGGCAAGGGGCCCGGCGTCGATCGCTCGGTTGACGCGCTCAAGCATGCGAATGCCGCCGGCACCTCGCTGAATGGCGGCGTACTCGCGCTTGCCGGCGACGACCATGGCTGCCAATCCTCGACACTGGCACACCAGAGCGAGCAGGTCTTCGCAGCGGCGCTGATCCCCGTGATCAACCCGGCGACGCTGCAGGATTATCTCGACCTCGGCCTTTACGGTTTTGCGCTGTCGCGCTTCTCCGGCTGCTGGGTCGGCTTCAAGGCGATCAGCGAAACCGTGGAGAGTTCGGCGTCGATCTACAGTGATCCCGAACGCATCCAGATTAAGCTCCCCGACGATTTCGAGATGCCGCCCGGCGGCCTCAACATCCGCTGGCCCGATCCGCCGCTGGACGCAGAGAGGCGCCTGTTCGGCCCGAAGATGGCGGCGGTGCAGGCCTTTGCGCGCGCCAACCAGCTCGACCGCATCGTGCTCGACTCCAGGCCGGCACGGCTCGGCATCGTCGCGACCGGTAAGGCTTATCTTGATCTGCGGCAGGCGCTGGCCGATCTGGGCATTTCCGACAAGGACGCGGAGGACCTTGGCCTGCGCATCTACAAGGTCGCGATGACCTGGCCGCTGGAAGAAAGCGGGGCCAAGCGCTTCGCCGAAGGGCTTCAGGACGTGCTGGTGGTCGAGGAGAAGCGCGGTTTCATCGAAGACCAGCTGATGCGCATCCTCTACAATATCGATGCGTCCAGGCGCCCAACCGTTACCGGGAAGCGCGACGAACGCGGCGCGCCGCTATTGCCGAGCGAGGGCGAGCTGACGCCGACCATCGTTGCATCCGCACTGGTGGCGCGGCTGCGCAAGCTCGGCCACCACAGCCCAGTGCTGGAGCAGCGCCTCGCCCGGCTCGAGGCCTTCGACACTCCTGTTCCGGCCTCCGGGCAAATCAAGCTCGCGCGCACGCCGTTCTTCTGCTCGGGTTGCCCGCACAACACCTCCACGCGCGTGCCCGAGGGAAGCCGAGCCATGGCCGGCATCGGTTGCCACGGCATGGCTCTGAGCATGCCGACGCGCCGCACCGATCTGATCTCGCATATGGGCGCCGAGGGCGTGAACTGGATAGGACAAGCGCCCTTCACGACCGAGCAGCACATTTTCCAGAATCTCGGCGACGGCACCTACACCCATTCCGGGCTGCTCGCCCTTCGCGCGGCATCGGCCGCCGGCATCAGCATCACCTACAAGATCCTCTACAACGACGCCGTCGCGATGACCGGCGGCCAGCCGGCCGAGGGCGGCTTCAACGTCGCCCAGATCGCGCATCAGGTCTGGGCCGAGGGCGTCAAGCGGCTCGCGATCGTCTCGGACGATCCGACCAAATACCCTGACACCAACTACTTCCCGCAAGGCGCGACCGTCCATCATCGCCGCGAGCTCGACGCCGTGCAGCGCGAGCTGCGCGACATCCAGGGTCTTACGGTCGTGATCTACGACCAGACCTGCGCCGCGGAAAAGCGCCGCCGCCGCAAGCGCGGGCTCTATCCGGATCCCGCCAAGCGCGCTTTCATCAACGAGCTCGTCTGCGAAGGTTGCGGCGATTGCTCGCAAGCGTCGAACTGCGTCTCGGTGCAGCCGCTGGAGACCGAGTTCGGCCGCAAGCGCCAGATCGACCAGTCGAACTGCAACAAGGACTTCTCCTGCGTCGAGGGTTTTTGCCCGAGCTTCGTCACCGTGCACGGCGGCACGCTCAAGCGGATCAAGACCTCGGCGGTGGATTCAGGCCAGTTGTTTGCCGACCTGCCGCTGCCACCCGCGCGTGAGCTGGACGCATCCTACAACATCCTCGTCACCGGCATCGGCGGCACCGGCGTCATCACCATCGGCGCGCTGCTCGGCATGGCCGCCCATGTCGACGGCCGCGGCTGCTCGGCGCTGGACTTCACCGGCCTGTCGCAGAAGAACGGCGCGGTGATGAGCCATGTGCGCATCGCCGCGAAGCCGGAAGACATCTCCGCGGTCCGGATCACGACGGGCGGCGCCGACGTCATCCTCGGCTGCGACATGATCGTCTCGGCCGGTCCCTCCGCGCTCAGTCGCGCCGAGCGCGGAACGACGAAAGCGTATATCAACGCCGACCTGCAGCCGACCGCGAGCTTCGTGCAAAACCCCGACCTCGATTTCGAGATGGGGACGATGCAGACCGTGCTGCGCGACGCCGTCGGCGACAAGAACCTCGACATCATCGATGCCACCGGCATTGCCTCGGCACTGATGGGCGATTCGATCGCGACAAATCCCTTCATGCTCGGCTTCGCCTTCCAGAAGGGCGCAATCCCGCTGTCGCTGGAAGCGCTGCTTCGCGCCATCGAGATCAACGGCGCCGCGATCGAAATGAACAAGCTCGCCTTCACCTGGGGACGCCTCGCCGCCCACGACATGTCGCGGGTGCGGAGCGTGCTGCAATTCAGGAGCCGAACCTCCGCGCCGACAAAGTCGCTCGACGACATCATCGCAACGCGCGCGGAGTTTTTGACCGGCTATCAGGACAGGGCCTACGCCGATCGCTACCTCGCCGCCGTCGCCAAGGTGCGCAAGGCGGAAGCAGCAACCTCGCCTGCTAGCACGGAGCTGACCGAGGCTGTCGCGAAAAACCTGTTCAAGCTGATGTCCTATAAGGACGAATACGAAGTCGCGCGGCTTTACACCGATGGCAGCTTCTCCAAGAAAGTCTCGGAGAAATTCGACGGCGACTTCAAGCTGAAGTTCTATCTGGCCCCGCCGATCTTCGCGCAGCGCGACAAGACGACGGGACACCTCCAGAAGAAGGAATTCGGCGGCTGGATGATTCACGCCTTCCGCCTCCTCGCCGGGCTGAAGTTCCTGCGTGGCGGCGCGTTCGACCCGTTCGGCCGCACCGAGGAGCGCCGCACCGAGCGGAAGCTGGTCGCGGATTATTTCGACATGATCGATCAGCGCATCGCCGGGCTGAAAGCGGAGCAGATCCCGCTGCTGACGAGGCTCGCGCGGCTGCCGGAGACGATCCGCGGCTTCGGGCATGTCAAGGAAGCCAACATCAAACTGGCGGCGGCGGAGAAGGCGCGGCTGGAAGCAGAACTGGAGAACAGCCGCTTTGCTGCGGCTGCGGAGTAGCGGAAGACTGGCGCTACATTCTCGGTGTCATCGCCCGCAAAGGCGGGCGATCCAGTACTCCGAGGCGGTTGTGATTAGTCCGATGGGCTGCGGCGTACTGGATGTCCCGCCTGCCGCCTACGCTAAAGCTTCGGCGCGCCCAGACTTCGACCTCGGCGAAGCCTTGGCGTAGCCGGGTCGCGGGGCATGACAGCGGTGGAAATGGCTAGACCAACGCTGTGGCCGCACTCGCCCCGGCCACACTCCCCTCCGCCAGATGCCTTCCTGCGATGTACCCGAACGTCAGTGCCGGTCCCAACGCGATCCCCGGCCCGGGACAATTGCCGTTCATGATCGAGCCCATGTCGTTGCCGCAGGCGTAGAGGCCCGCAACCGGCGTGCCGTCCTCGCGCAATACGCGCGCCTGGGCATCCACCTTCATGCCGATCGCCGTGCCGAGATCGGCCGGATAAATCCGCATCGCAAAGAACGGCGCGTAGAGGATGGGCGCGACGCAAGGGTTCGGCTTGTGGCTGATATCACCAAGGTGTCGCTGAGAGATGGTGCTGCCGCGACCGAACTCGGGATCGCGGCCGTCCTTCGCATCGGAATTGTAGTTTGCGATCGTCGCCGCGAGTATCGACGGCTTGATGCCGATCTTCGCTGCGACCTGCGCGATATCAGCGGCCTCGACCAACTCGCCGCTCGCCACATAGCGTCTGATATTGCGGGTGAACGGCATGATGCGGCCTAGGCCGTAACTCCACAGGAACGGACGGTCGCAGATCAGATAGAACGGCCGGTCCGATTCGCCGTCACCGTCACGCAGCATCGCGAGCACGAACTCGTGGTAGGACAGCGCCTCGTTGGCGAAGCGCCGGCCGGCCGCATTGACCGCGATCACGCCGGGCTTGGCGCGGTCGGTCGCTGTATGCGGGAAAACACCACGGCTTCCATCGGCACGCCGGAACAGCGAGGCCGGCACCCAATAGGCCGGGCTCGTCGCATCCGTGTTGAGCGCTGCGCCGGTTACAGTCGCGAGGCGGAGCCCGTCACCCGTGGCGGACGGGTGGGTCGCCGAGATGAATCCGGCAGCGGGTGGGAAGAAGCGCTTGCGCAAGGTTGCGTCGTGCGAAAAGCCGCCGGTCGCCAGCACCACACCGCGCCGCGCGGCGATCAGGCGATCGCGCGAGCCATGACGGATAATTACCCCGCCGACCCGCTCGCCCTGCGTGGACAGGCCTTCGACGTCCGCACTGAAGAGGATCTCGACCTGCCGGGCCAGCAGCGAGGCATACAGCCGTGCGGCGAGTGCGTTGCCAAGCTGCAGCGTCGTGCCGCGCGGGCCGCGCAGCCGCTGCCACGCATGCTCCGAAACCAGCCGCGCCGCGCGAAGAGTCGAGCGCAGCGATCTTCCGGCCCGGTGCAAATGCGGGATGTCGAGGCGGTTGACCATCATCCCGCCGAACAGCGTGAACTCCGGCACCGGCGCGCGCAGCCGCGCGAATGCGGCCCCCAGCCGCGTGCCGTCGAAGACGACCGGCTCGAGCACGCGCCCGCCCGGCGTCGCGCCCAATCGCTCCGGATAATAGTCCGGACACGCTTCCACCGGCTGGAGCCGCACTTGCGTGTTGGCTTCGAGATAGGTGACCGCCTCCGGTCCGCGCGCGAGGAAAGCGGCGCGGAGGCCCGCATTGGCGGGCTCCGGCACTGTGCTCGACAAATATTGCACGGCGTCCGTTACGCTATCGGAGAGCCCCGCCTCTTCCATCTTGGCATTGGCGGGAATCCAGACCGTGCCATCGGACCACGCGGTGGTGCCGCCGACGAAAGCGGTCTTCTCGATCACCAACACGCGCAGGCCTTCGGCGGCGGCGACGGCCGCGGCCGTCATGCCACCGGCACCGGCGCCGACGACGATGACATCGTAGGTCTCATGCGCCGGCATCATGCGGCGGGGTTCCCGAAGCGAGGCATGACACCGTCATACCCCGCTTAGGCGCCCACACGCTAGCGGGCCGGCTTGCGCTCGACCGGGTCGATATCGATCGCTCGCAGACGGCCGAGCCGCAGGACGTCCATGGCGAGCCGCCGGCCGATCCGGTCGCGGTCGAGCACACGGATCAGATCGTCGACGCCGTTGATCTCGACGCCGTCGAGGCCGATGACGACATCGCCGGACAACAGGCCCGCCTTCGCCGCCGGCCCGTCCGGCTCGATCTGCGCCAGCAGCGCGCCCATCTTGTTCTCGACACCCGCCAGCAACGCGTGCCGCCGCGGGATCGGCGCGGTCTGGCCGGCCACGCCGATATAGGCGCGACGGACATAGCCGTGGCGGATGATCTCCGACAGCACGAATTGCGCGGTGTTGCTGGCGACCGCGAAGCAGATGCCTTGCGCGCCGTTAATGATGGCGGTGTTGATGCCGATCACCTCGGCATTCGACGATACCAGCGGGCCACCGGAATTGCCGGGGTTGAGCGCAGCGTCGGTCTGGATCACGTCCTCGATGGTGCGGCCACTGACCGAGCGGATCGAACGCCCGAGCGCCGAGACCACGCCGGCGGTGACGGTCGATTCAAAGCCGAGCGGATTGCCGATCGCGATCACGAGCTGGCCCCGCCGCAAGGTCTTGGAGTTGCCGAGCGCCGCATAGGGCAAGTTCCTCACGCCATTGGCGCGAAGCAGCGCAAGATCAGTGTCGGGATCGACGCCGAGCACCCGGGCGTCGCCGACATGGCCCTCGACGTCGCGCAGCCGGATCTCCTTCGACGAGCCGACCACGTGGCTATTGGTGAGAACGAGCCCGTCCGGCGAGATCACGATGCCCGAGCCGAGCCCGCCGCGCTCGCGGCCGTTCGGCACCTTTGGCCCGGTCTCGACGCGCACGACGGCGGGACCAACGCGGTCGGTCACGTCGATCACGGCATTGGAATAGGCGTCCAGCAGGGCCCGGTCGTTGCCCGGGACAGCCGCTGTCGCTCGCGATGACGATCCGTCATCGGCGATATCTGAGGTAAAATCCAACATGGCAACAGTCCTTGGGGCTCACACAGATGGTGGCCTGCTCCGTGAGGCGCAAGGGACCCGTCCAAGGCGCAAGGCTGGACTGCCCAGGTGGCTAGGGCGCCCGTCGCAGCGTGCCGGCCCTTGCCTTGACCGGGTCGAGCAGCGACCAGTCGCCATCCGGCAGCACATGGCCCTTGGGAAAAGGTGCGCGCGGCTCGATCCCGAGCGAGCCCAGCACACGGTCGTCGCGGTAGTAGCATTGCAGCACCACACGGACGAGCGTCGCGGCAGCCGGGCCGCCATGCCTGCGAAACTCCTGCGCCACCGCATCGCGCCTGGCAGCATCGAGCTCGGCCAACGGTTGGCCAGCAAGCCGCGCCAGATGGTCGAGCGCCGCCACCACCAGTTTGCTGTCCCGTCCCAACGTCGCCAGCATGTCAGCCTGGATCGCGGGATCGTCGGCGCCGGGCACCTTGTACTCTTCGCTGGCGGGAACGATCATCGCGGCGATGGCTCGGAGGTCGTTGCGCTGGGCGCGTGTCAGTTGGTTGTCTGCGGACATGATGGCCTCAGTCGAAGAGATTGGCGAGGCGCTGCTTCATCTGGTCGGCGATGTAGAGCGCGAGGGCCTGGATGGTGGACGTTGGGTTCACGCCTCCTGAGGTGACGAAGATGCTGCCGTCAACGATGAAGAGGTTCTTCACATCGTGCGAGCGGCCCCATTCGTTGACGACGGAGCGTTCGGGGTCGGTGCCCATGCGTGCCGAGCCGAGCAGGTGCCAGCCGCCCCACGGGATCGGCGAGTTGACGCAGATGTCGCTCGCCCCCGCGGTTTCGAGAATCTCCCGCCCGCGCGCCAGCGCATGCTCCATCATCTTCCGGCTGTTCTCGCTGATCGTGTAGTCGATCTTCGGCGCGGGAATGCCGTGGCTGTCCTTCAAGACCGGATCGAGCGTGACCTGGTTATGCTCCTCCGGCAGGTCCTCGCAGATCGCGGAAAACCCGATCCGGTGGCCGTTGAGCTTGCGGAAGACGCGGTGATGATCGGCGCCCCACGGCAGAATGCCCTTCTGCTCGCTCACGATAGCCTCGAACACCGGCCCCGCGCCGCGCACGAACTGAACGCCATAGCCGCGCACGAAGCCGCGCGACAGGTCCGTGTCATACCATTCCTTGCTCCACAGGCAGGTCGGCGGCGCGCGGTTGCTATCGGTCGGCTCCTTCACATAGCCGTAGATCTGCGCATAGGGATGGAACATCAGGTTCTTGCCGACGGGCCGGACGAATTGGCAAGCCCGTTCGGAAAGCGGTTCGATGCCGAATTCAGCAGCAGCCGCGGCGTGCCGACTCCGTTGCAGGCGACGATAACGACATGCGCCGGCTGAAACTGCTCGACGCCGTCCTTGTCGTAATAGACCACGCCGGTGGCCATGCCGCTCTCGTCGGTGGTAATCTCGCGCACACGGCAGTGCGTACGCAGCTCGACACCGGCGCGGACCGCATGCGGCCAATAGGTGATGTCGGTCGAGGATTTGGCGCCTTGCGCGCAGGCCGGCGTGCAATGGCCGAGATTGATGCAGCGCGCGCGGCCCTCGTAGTCCATGGTCGCGACCGTCGTATCCGACGGCCACCAGTGCCAGCCAAGCTTGTTCATGGTCTTGCCGATGATCGCACCCGACAATCCCATCGGCTGTGGCGGCATCGGCGGATGCGTCAGCGGCGAGAGCGGGTCGCCCGACAGGCCAGACGTGCCCATCATCCGGTCGTTCTCTTCGAAGAACGGGGTCAGCGCGTCGTAATCGATCGGCCAGTCGTCGGCGACGCCGTCGAGCGTCCTCACCATGAAATCGGAGGGATGCAGCCGCGGCCAGTGCGCGGTGTACATCACCGTCGAGCCACCGACCGCATTGTAGTTGACGACCTTGATCGGCGAATTGTCGTCGTTGATCGGATAGTCCTCGGGCCGGCCGCGGACGTTGGGGCTTGACGACCACTCGCCGTAGAATTTGGCCTCCCAGTCCCGGCCCGTGCTGGGATATTCCGCCGGGTTCATCCAGCCGCCCTGCTCCAGGCAGAGAATATGCATCTTGGTCTCGGCCAGCGACCATGCCACCGCCGCGCCTGAAGCGCCGGCGCCGATGATCAGGACGTCCACAGGGTCATTCATCACAAATTTTTCCTCCCTTCGCCGCTTCCCGGGCGATTCGGCCTCCGCTCCACGAGGCCGGCGAACGATAGGATCAGAGCTGCGGCCGAGTAAAGCCACGAGGCCCCAATGTCGCACTTCGCGGGGCGCAGACCATTGGTATCGCCACATCCGGATGCTAGGAACAAGGCGCACGAGCCATCGATAGCGAGACCTTATGTCCTTCCGAAAATCCTTTGCCAACGCCCGCGCTTTTGCGTTCGTTTGCTTTCTCGCCCTGTCCGGATTTCTGGGCACCTCCGGCCCCGCCTCGGCGCTGACCGCCGCCGCGACGGTCCGCGACGGCAACGCCATCCAGCTCGGCGACGTCACCTACCGACTCGACGGCGTCGACGCACCCGAGCTGGACCAGGTCTGCATCGACGACCACGCCGATCCCTGGACCTGCGGGGTCGAGGCCCGCGACCAGCTCGCCAAGCTGATTGGCAAGCGATCGGTGCGTTGCGACGATGTCGGACCGGAAAAGAGTTTTGGCAAGCGGCACCGCGCGATCTGCACGGCCGAAGGCGACAAGACCAGCTTGAACGAGCAGCTCGTCAAGCTGGGCTATGCCATCGCCCGCGAGCCGGTCAAGGCGAACGTCAAGTCGGCCGCGGCCGATGCGAAATCAACCTCGGCCGGAATTTGGAAGGGCTGCTTTGTTGCACCGCAAGAATTCCGCACCGGCAAGAAGGACGGCGCGCTCCTGGGCGCCGCCTGCCGCGCCGACCGCGACAAGGAGATTCGCGCGGTGTTGTTTCCCGAGGATCTGACGATGCCGCCGAGCTGTGGCATCAAGGGCAAGCTTGCGGTGCGCGCGCGCGTGACCGGCAATATCGGCATCTACCATTTACGGGGCTGCCCGAGCTACCCCGCGACCACCAAGCCGGACCGCTGGTTCTGCTCGGAGGACGACGCCCAGGCTGCGGGCTTCCGCAAGGCCTACAATTGCCGGCGGCCAAAATAGCGAAGCTCATCACGCAGCCGTGAGCGGCAGCCGAAGACAGTATTCATCCGGAATTGAACTCTATCGGGAGTTGCTGCATTTGTAAGCGTACGCGAGCGCTTTGCGCGAGCGTTTCTTTAGCGGCAATCCGGCTCCGGCCCGATTGCTTTGCTCGGGCGTTTCCTCCCTAGCTTGGGCCGCTTGTCACAACAAGCGGCTCTTCTTTTTTGCACAATGCGCTAGCGGCGCATCGGCATGATCTGATCCATGGCCGGCATGTTCGCGTTCAGATGCGCCATGATCCAGACGGTGCCACCGACCACCAGGAACACCACCAGCAGCCCGAAGGCGAGCGCCAGCACGTTGTTGGTATTATCGGGGCCGGTGGTGATGTGCAGGAAGAACACGAGATGCACGCCCATTTGCGCGATCGCCAGCACGATCAGCGCGACGGGAATCGAAGGCTGCCAGACCAGATCCGTGCCCGCGATTAAGAACGACGTCGCCGTCAGCAGCAACGCGAGAACAAGACCGACCACGTAGCCGAGGATGCGCGTCCCGACACTGTGTTGCTCCTCATCGCCCGGCGCAAGATCATGGCCGGCCGGCATATGCGTCTGATCGCTCATACGCCACTCCCAAGCAAATAGACGACGGAGAAAACTCCGACCCAGACGATGTCGAGCGCGTGCCAGAACAGCGCAAAGCACATCATCCGGCGCAGCACGTCGGCACGAAAACCTTTTGCGAAGACCTGGGCCATCATGGTGAGCAGCCACAATATGCCGGCGGAGACGTGGAGGCCATGGCAGCCGACGAGGGAGAAGAACGAGGTCAGGAAAGCGCTGCGCGATGGGCCATAGCCGCGGGCAACGAGATCAGCGAATTCGCGAAACTCAATGACCAGAAAGATGAGGCCGAGCAAACACGTCACGGCCATCCCGAGATAGAACCACAGCCGGTTGCGCACATCGGCCGCGATGCTCGCCATGCCACACGTGAAGCTTGACAGCAGCAGGCAGACCGTCTCGATCGCGACGTTTCGCGGCTCGAATATCTCCGAACCCTTCGGGCCGCCGGCGGTCTGGTCGGCCAGCACCGCGTAGGCCGCAAAGAAGCAGGAGAACATCACGATGTCGGAGAGCAGGAAGATCCAGAAGCCATAGGCGGTCACGATGCGCTTCGGCGCCGGCCCGGGATGCTCGATAACGAGGCCGATGTGATGGGGATCGGCGTGCGCTCGGCCGGCGGTCGCGGTCATTGACATCAGACTGTCCCCGCCATGCTGACGAGGCTGCGCCGCTCCTCGAGGTTGACGCGGTCTATCGCCGCGACCTCCTCGGCCGGAATGACGTATTCGTCATGGTCGCGCCAGGCGAACACGACGAATGTCGCGAACGCACCGATACCGCCCAAAATCACCATCCACCAGATGTGCCAGATCAGCGCAAAGCCCATGACGGTGGCGAAGAACGCGCAGACGAACCCGGTCGGCGAGTTCCTGGGCATCTCGATGTCATGATACTCGGGCGCATCATGATCGAGCGATTGCTGCTTGGCATGAGCCTTCATGTCCCAATAGGCATCCTCGCCGCGCACATCGGGATTGAAAGCGAAGTTGAAAACGGGTGGCGGCGACGACGTCGCCCATTCCAGCGAGCGGCCGTCCCAGGGATCGCCAGTGCGGTCGCGCAGGGCCTCGCGGTTGCGGATGCTGACCACGAGCTGCACGATCTGGCAGATCACGCCGATCGTCAGCACGGCCATGCCGACCGCTGCAACCAGCATCCATGGCCGCCACGCCGCGACGTCATAGTGCTGCATGCGCCGCGTCATGCCCAGCATGCCGGCGACGTAGAGCGGGATGAAGGTGACGTAGAAGCCGAGGAAAGTGAACCAGAATGCGAGCTTGCCCCAGCGGTCGTTGAGGCGAAAGCCGAACGCCTTCGGGAACCAGTACTCGAAGCCGGCGAAGGCGCCGAACAGCACGCCGCCGATGATGACGTTGTGGAAGTGCGCGACCAGAAACATGCTGTTGTGGAGAATGAAATCGGCCGGCGGCACCGCGACCAGCACGCCCGTCAATCCGCCGATGATGAAGGTGACCATGAAGCCTATCGACCACAGCATCGGCGTCTCGAGGCGGATGCGTCCGCCATACATCGTGAACAGCCAGTTGTAGATCTTCACTCCCGTCGGTATCGCGATGATCATGCTGGCAATGCCGAAGATAGCGTTGACGTCGGGACCCGCTCCCATCGTGAAGAAGTGATGCAGCCAGACCATGAAGGAGATGACGCAGATCGCCATGGTCGCCAGCACCATCGAGCGATAGCCAAACAGCGCCTTGCCGGAGAAGGTCGAGACCACCTCGGAGAAGATGCCGAAGGCCGGCAGAACTAGGATGTAGACCTCGGGATGCCCCCAGGCCCAGATCAGGTTCATGAACATCATGACATTCCCGCCGGCCTCATTGGTAAAGAAGTGGAAGCCGAGATAGCGGTCGAGCAGCAGCATCGCGAGGGTGGCGGTCAAAATCGGGAAAGCCGCGACGATCAGGAGGTTCGAGGCCAGTGTGGTCCAGCAGAACATCGGCATGCGCAGATAGTTCATGCCTTTGGTGCGCAGCTTCAGCACCGTCGTCACGAGATTGATGCCGGCCACCAACGTGCCGACGCCGGAGATCTGCAGCGACCATGCGTAATAATCGACGCCGACGCCCGGCGAGTAGGACAGTTCCGACAGCGGCGGAAAGGCGAGCCAGCCGGTGCGGGCGAACTCGCCGATCACGAGCGAGAGATTGACCAGCAGCGCACCGGTCGCGGTCAGCCAGAAGCCGACCGAATTGAGCGTCGGGAAAGCGACATCTCGTACGCCAAGCTGGAGCGGCACGATGAGATTCATCAGTCCGATCACGAACGGCATCGCCACGAAAAAGATCATGATGGTGCCGTGCGCGGAGAATATCTGGTTGTAGTGCTCCGGCGGCAGATAGCCTTGCGACTGGTAGGCGACCGCCTGCTGAATCCGCATCATGATGGCGTCGCTGCCGCCGCGCAGCAGCATCACCGAGGCCAGCAGGATGTACATCACGCCGATCCGCTTGTGGTCGACGCTGGTGATCCACTCGTGCCAGAGATAGGGCAGATGCCCCTTCACCACGACCCAGGCCAGCACGCCGAGAATCCCGACCAACACCACGGCGCCTGCGATCAGCGGTATCGGCTGATCGAACGGAATGGCCGACCAATCGAGCTTACCGAGCATCATCGCCTCCACTGTGCGACCGGCCTGCTTCGGATGCGAGCTCCGGACCGGGTCCTGGCGGAATGTGCTGGGTCGCGATCAGGTCGAACAGTCGGGGATCGTCGAGCCTGTAGCTTGGCCTGCCTTTTTCGATGCCCTGCTGCATCAACTTCTTGTAGCTGTCCTCATTGAGGACGGCATCGCTCTTCGCCGTGGTCGCGACCCAGTCCGGAAAGGCGAGCGGCGAGACCACGTTGACGTCGAACATCATGTCCGGAAATCCGTCGCCGGAAAAATGCGCCGACAGTCCCTGCAGCTTGCCTTCGTTGTCGGCGCGTAGGTTCAGCTTCGTCACCATGCCGTTCATGGTGTAGATCATGCTGCCGAGCTGCGGGATGAAGAAGGTGTTCATCACGCTCGAGGACGTCAGCTGGAAATTCAGCTCGGCGCCTGCCGGCACCGTCAGCGTATTGACGGTGGCGATGCGCTGGTCCGGATAGATGAAGAGCCATTTCCAATCGAGCGAGACGGCCTGGATGCGAACCGGGCTGCCGGTGCCGGGCACGGGTGCCGCGGGATCGAGCTGGTGCGAGCCGATCCAGGCGACGCCGCCGAGCAGGATCACGGTGAGCGCGGGGATCGCCCACACCACCATCTCGACGCGCCCGGAATAGACGAAGTCGGGCTGAAACTTTGCTTTGGGATTCGAGGCGCGAAACCAGAACGCAAAGGCCAAAATCGCGAAAATGGTCGGCACCACGATCGCGAGCATGATGAAGACGGAATCGACCAGGATGGTGCTGTTGGCCGCAGCCACAGGCCCTTGTGGATCGAGCAGATTCATCGGCAAGCCACTGGCGTTTGGGAAGCCCCGGGACAGAGCCTAGCGCGGGAAAGGCTCCGCAACAAACGCGATTGCGTGAGGTCGGTTCCTAACGGCGCGGGTCGATCGTTCGCCCTTCTCGCGCGGCGGCATGCAATTCCATGCGATGTCAATGACATGAAAGCGGGAGCCGGCCCTTCTCGCCGCTCCGCGCGATTGCTAGACTGCACGAAAATATTTGGGATGAAACGACATGCAGGGGCCCGAGGACGATCCCGGTCTCGCCGGCAAGGTGGCGCTGGTCAGCGGCGGGGGCGCTGCGGGCGACGGCATAGGCAACGGCCGCGCCGCCGCAATTCTACTGGCTCGCGCCGGCGCCAAAGTGCTGGTGGCCGATCGCGATCTCAAGCTCGCCGAACGCACCGTGGAGATGATCGCAGCCGAAGGCGGCACGGCCGCGGCGCATGGCGGTGACGTCACCAGGGAGAGCGATTGCAAGACACTGGTCGAAGCCGCGCTCGACCGCTGGGGCCGGCTCGATTTCCTCGACAACAATGTCGGCATCGGGAGCCGCGGCAGCGTGGTCGACGAAGCGCCCGAGCAATATCGCCGCGTCATGCAGGTCAATGTCGAGAGCATGTTCCTGCTCTCCAAGCACGCGATCCCTGCGATGATCCGGACCGCGCAGGGCGGTGCGATCGTCAACATCTCCTCGATCTCGGCGCTGCGGCCACGCGGGCTCACGAGCTATACGACCTCGAAGGCCGCCATCATCGGTCTCACCCGCGCGATGGCGGTCGATCACGGCCGCGAGAACATCCGCGTCAACTGCATCTGTCCCGGGCCGATGTACACGCCGATGGTCTATGCCCGCGGCATGAGTGAGCAGGCTCGCGTCCAGCGGGAAAAGGCATCCTTGCTGAAAACGGAAGGCACCGGCTGGGACGTCGGCCATGCCGTCAAATTCCTGCTCAGCAATTTTGCGCGCTACATCACCGGCCAGGTGCTGGTGGTCGACGGCGGCGTGACGCTACAAGCCCCCGAACGTGAATCACAAGAACACTGAAAGGAACATCAGGGATGGCTCGCCTGCCCTATCTCGAGGCCGACCAGGTCGCGCCCGAATATCGCGACATGCTCAAGCACAACACCAATCTGCACAAGCTGCTGATCAATTCGCCGGATATGGCGCGCGCCTTCAACGGCATCGGCGGCTACATCCGCTTCAAGAGCAAGCTCGATCCGCGCCTGCGGGAGCTTGCGATCCTCCAGGTCGGCTGGATGGAGAAGTCGGAATACGAGTTCACTCATCACGTGAAGATCGGCAGGGAGTTCGGCGTCACCGATGATGACATCGCCGGCCTGATGGCTGAGACCGAGAGCAAGCCCTCGACGCTCGAGCCACAGGCCAAGGCGATCCTGAAAGGTGCCCGCGAGATGGTACGCGAACTCGCGATCTCGGACGGGACCTTTGCAGAGATCAAGCAGCACCTCTCGGACGAACATATGGTCGACCTCGTGCTGACCATCGCCTTCTATTGCGGCGTGGTGCGTGTGCTCGCCACCATGAAGATCGACAACGAGCCATATTACAAAGAGGTACTCCAGCAGTACCCGATTCCGGGAGTGAACTAACATGCGCTTGAAGGACAAGGTTGCGGTCGTTGTGGGCGCCGGGCAGAGCCCGGGCGAAGGCATGGGCAACGGCCGCGCCACGGCGCTGACCTTCGCGCGCGAGGGCGCCAAGGTGTTGTGCGTCGATCATCATCTGGAATCAGCGCAGGAAACCGCCGCCATGATCGCCGCGCAGCATGGCACGGCAGCGGCGTTCAGGGCCGACGTCACAAAGTCTGCCGACATCAAGGCAATGGTCGCGGAGGCACAGGCGCGCTGGGGCCGGATCGACGTGCTGCACAACAATGTGGGCGTCAGCCTGTCCGGCGGCGACGCCGAGCTGCTGCAAATCACCGAGGAGGCGTTCGACCGCGTCGTCGCGATCAATCTGAAGAGCTGCATTCTGGCGGCGAAAGAGGTGATCCCGATCATGCGCGCGCAAGGAAGCGGCGTGATCATCAACATCTCCTCGATGGCGGCGATCACCACCTACCCTTACGTCGCCTACAAGGCGACGAAATCGGCGATGATCGCCTTCACCGAACAGCTCGCCTACCAGAATGCGGAATACGGCATCCGCGCCAACGTCATCCTGCCGGGCCTGATGAACACGCCGATGGCCGTCGACACCCGGGCCCGCGAATGGCACAAGACCCGCGCCGAAGTCGAAGCCGAGCGCGACAGCAAGGTGCCGCTGCGCAAGAAGATGGGCACGGGGTGGGACGTCGCGAATGCCGCGCTGTTCCTGGCCTCGGACGAGGCGAATTTCATCACCGGTGTGACGTTGCCGGTGGATGGCGGAGCGAGTGTGAGACGGGGGTAGACATCCTAAGCACGCTGCTCTTCCTTCTCCCCTTGCGGGAGAAGGTGGCGCGAAGCGCCGGATGAGGGGTTTCTCTCCGCACACGCAGAGGAGTTCGCCGATAGAACCTCACTCGTCCCGCCGCTGCGCGGCGAGCCACCCTCTCCCGCAAGGGGCGAGGGTACACCTTCATCGCGGCACGCTTGTCACCCGCCAGATCGTCCCGTTGCCGTCCTCCGACACCAGCAGCGATCCGTCCTTCGCCACGGCAACTCCGACCGGCCGCCCCCACACCTCGGTATCGCTCACCACAAACCCCGTGACGAAATCTTCGTACTCGCCGGTCGGCTTGCCGTCCTTCATCCGGATGCGGATCACCTTGTAGCCGGTGCGCTTCGACCGGTTCCAGGAGCCGTGCTCGGCCGCGAAAGCATCGCCCTGGTATTCGGACGGAAACTGCGCGCCCTGATAGAAGGTCATGCCGAGCGAGGCCGAGTGCGGCTGCACCAGCACATCGGGTACCGTCACCTTGTCCTTGAGGTCCGGCCGCGCTCCGGCGTGACGCGGGTCTTCGTTGCCGCCGATATAGAACCACGGCCAGCCGTAGAACGCGCCCTCCTTCACGCTCGTCACATAGTCAGGCACGAGATCGTCGCCAAGCCCGTCGCGCTCGTTGGTCGAGCACCAGGGCAGCCCGGTCTGCGGCTGGATCGCAAGACCGACACAGTTGCGGATGCCGGTGGCGTAGATCTTCCGCTCCTTGCCCTCGGGGGTAAAGGCGAGCACGGTCGCGCGCTCGGTTTCGCTCGCCCAGGCTGCGCCGAGCGGTTGCGCCTTCGACCAGGCTTCCAGGCCACCTGGCGGCGTGCCCATGCCCTCGGCGACGTTGCTGAGCGAGCCGACCGACACCAGCATGCGCTTGTTGTCGGGCGTAAAGACGATGTCGCGGGTGGAATGACCGCCGTCATGGGGCAGGCTTGCCACGATCGTCTCCGCCTTGCCGCGCGCCTTGAGATCGCCGGCCTGATAGGGAAAGCGGACGACGCTGTCGGTGTTGGCGACGTAGACCCATTGCGGATTGTCGCCGTTCGGGAAGAAGGCGATGCCGAACGGCTGCCTCATTCCGGCAGCGAAGACCTCGTTGGTCGCGGCCTTGCCGCCATCGCCGGCGCGCAACACGCGGATGTTGCCCGCGCGCGTCTCGGCGACGAAGACATCGCCGTTCGGCGCCACGCGCACGATGCGCGGGGCGCGCAGGCCCTCGGCGAACAGCTCGATCTTGAAGCCGGCCGGTACCTGAAGCGCCCCCTCCGACGGGCGCGGCACCACGCGCGACGAACTCGCAACCGACCGCGTGGCGCCGGGCCTGACCAGATCCTGCGGCCGGATCAACCTGACCGTGCCGGGCTTGTCGGCCTGCCAATCGCCGTAGGCGTCCTTGCCTTGCAGCACCGCCTCAGCCTGTGCGCAGGTCGCGACCGCGGCCAGCCATCCCGCGGACATCGCCGCGAATGAAATCCTGTTCTTCAAATCGTTTCCTCCCGGCCTTCACGTATTGCGCATCAACGCCGATCGACGCGCAAACGTTCTGCGACAGGTCAAATGCCTGCCGAATCCCACGTCAGCTCATGCCCGCACGATGTGCATCAGCCGCAGCCCATCGTACTGGAAAATGCGGCTGATCGGTGCGACACATTGTAAGGGCGGCACCGCCGGTAGCGGTCATGAAGCTGCGGCATTGGAGTCGCATCCGTTGGGGTGATCATGTGGGGATCCATCATATCGGAATGGGCGAGCCTGCTGCTCCGCTGGCTGCACGTGGTCGCCGCGATTGCCTGGATCGGCAGTTCCTTCTATTTCATCGCCCTCGACCTCAGCCTCAGGCCTGACAGCAAGCTGCCGGAGGGCGTCCAGGGCGAGGCCTGGCAGGTCCATGGCGGCGGCTTCTACCGGATCATGAAATATCTGGTCGCGCCCGCGCAGATGCCGGACGAGCTGACCTGGTTCAAATGGGAGGCCTACACCACTTGGCTGTCCGGCTTCGCGCTGATGGTGGTGGTGTATTATCTCGAGGCCGATTTGTTCCTGGTCGACAAGTCGATCCTCGATCTCACGCCATTCCAGGCCGGCCTGTTCAGCCTCTGCAGCCTCGCGCTGGCGTGGCTGCTCTATGAAGGCGCCTGCCGTACCGGGCTGGCGCAGCGCGAGCTGCCCTTCGCGATCGGCGGCTATCTGTTCCTGGTCGCGTTGACCTATGCTTTCACCCACGTGCTGAGCGGGCGCGGTGCCTTCAACCAGATCGGGGCGATCATCGGCACCATCATGGTTGCCAACGTCTTCGCGCTGATCATCCCGAACCAGAAGAAGATCGTAGCCGCCCTTCTCGCAGGGCAGGCGCCCGATCCGAAGCTCGGCAAGACCAGCAAGGAGCGCTCGGTCCACAACAACTATCTGACGCTGCCTGTCGTCGTGTTGATGATCAGCAACCACTATCCCCTGCTCTATGCCACCCGCTTCAACTGGATCATCGTCGCAATCATCCTGGCGCTCGGCCCCGTGATCCGCCATTTCTTCAACGAGCGGCACGCCGGGCGCAAATCGCCGTGGTGGGTGTGGGGCGTCGCAGCGGTCGGCGTGATCGCGATCCTGTTCCTCTCGGCGGCCGGCCCGCGCGAGGTCAAGACAAGCGCGCTGTCGGCGCAGCCGACGCTTGCCAATGTCGAGGAGATCGTGATGTCCCGCTGCAGCATGTGCCACGCCGCCGAACCGGTCTGGGCCGGCATCGTCACCGCGCCGAAGGGCATATTGCTGGACGCGCCCGAGCACATCCATCGCAACATCCGCCTGATCGGCCGCGTCGCCGCCTGGTCCAATGCAATGCCGCCGGGCAACATCACCGAAATGACCAGCGAGGAGCGCGCCATCCTCGCCGCCTATATCGAGCAGGCGCGCTGACGCCATCAAGTGTCAGATATCGCGCTTCACGGAATGAAATTTCCGCATGTCCCACCGATTTGAAAATGACTTGACCGCCTATCCGGCGTAGACAGGATTTGCGGCCGCCGACGGCGGTCCAGTCAGTTTGCACTCGGGGAAAGAACAGTGGCCCTCAAGAACGTCATCGGTATCGACCACGCCGTGGTCATGGTGCAGGACCTCGACAAAGCCGCCGAAAACTACCGGCAGCTCGGCTTCACCATCTCGCCGCGCGGCACCCACAGCGCACATATGGGCACCGGCAACTACACGATCATGTTCGACCCGGATTATATGGAGCTGCTCGGCGTGCTCGCGGCGACCGAGCACAACGCGCCGGCGCGTGCCTTCCTCGACCAGCGCGGCGAAGGCATCGAGCGCATCGCCTTCACAGCGGTCGATTCCACCGCCGGCGCGGAGGAAATCCGCGCGCGTGGCCTGGAGCCGATCGGCCCGACCGATTTCGAACGGCCCGTGACGCTGCCTGATGGCACGATCTCGGCGGCGAAATTCCGCACCTTCATGTGGCCGACCGCAGAAGCGCCCGGCGGCGTGCGCATTTTTGCCTGCCAGCACAAGACGCCAGAGACGGTGTGGATTCCCGAGCTGATGAAGCACGCCAATGCGGCCAAGCGGATCAAGCAGACATTGATCGCGACGCCCGAGCCCGCGAAGGAAGCCGCGGATCTGGGACAGCTGATCGACCGCGAGCCGAAGGCTGAAGCCGACGGCGCAGTGACCGTGCCCTCCGGTGGCGATCGTGCCGAATTCGTTTACTTGACGCTGGAGCAGCTCGGCAAACGTTATCCCGGCGTGCCGCTCGCGGGTCTTTCCGAACGCGGTGGCGCTGCCCTGGTGCTTGTCAGCGGCGATCTCGCTGCCACCGACAAGGCGCTTGGTTCGGCAGCCGTGCGCAGCGGACCTGCGATCTGCGTGCCGCCGGCCAAGGCGAACGGCACCCTGCTCGCTTTTGTTGCCGGCTGATTTGAACTAATTCTTCAACGAGCGTCTACAGGGCGGCCCCAGGCTTCGGGGCTACCCGCGCCTTCAGGGCCAAGCGCATGTTCAAAGAGATATCGCCGGTCGCCTATGACGCGCCGGCCGAACTGAAGAAGTGACCGTCGCTGAAGGGCCAGAGGCAAAAGGATCGAGGTCCGCCCTATCCCGTCTACAACGGCACGCTCGCCGACTGCGTCCGCGAGCTCATGGGCAAGCCATCAAGGGCATCTCGCTCTACGATATCATGACGAGGGCAAGCAGCGTTCGACCAGACCGTGCTGTCGCCCGGTGATGCCGCCGAAATCGCGATGCGCAAGGACTTTCCCAAAGACTAGTTCGAGGCGCGCCTACCGCCGGACTTCCGCCGCTGCTCGGACGAGGAGTCCGTCGGCGCATCCAGAAAGACCACCGGTGTGCCGCGCTTGACGTGCTCGCCCAGCGCGCGCACGTCCCGATTGGTCAACCTGACGCAGCCATGCGACGCGGACTTGCTGACCCTGTCGGGCTCCGCCGTTCCGTGGATGCCGTACCCCTGTGCGGACAAGCCGATCCAGTATGCTCCCACCGGATTGTTCGGGCCCGGCTGAACATCGAACGGCTGTTTCGATTTGACGCTTCTGAACTTGTAGTCAGGGTTGTAGTGATAAACCGGATTCTCGTGGGTGCTGGTGACCTTGAGCGTACCGCTCGGCGTCGGACGATCCGGACTTCCGATTGACGCGGGATAGAACGCGATCAGGGTGGCGCCCTGGTCGAATGCTTTCAGCGTCCCGTTCCTTTTGTCGACGTCGAGCCGCGCGATGTTCGGAAGCTCTCGCCGCGCCGGAACGTTTGCAACGACGATGGTCGCTCCCACCTTGTCGAAGGCCGGGTTGAGCGCCTTGAGCAGATCGGCGCTCATGTGGAATTTCTCGGCAAGCCCTTCGAGCGGGCTGGTGTAGCTCAGCGCCTTCAGCGGCTTCATGTCATCAAGCTTGCCGGGCAGCTCCTTCAGAAACGGGCCCTTCACATCCGCGTCCGTGATCTTGTATTCGACGAGGACGGCGCCTTCGCTCGCGGCGTTCAACTTGTCCCAAAGCTCGGGCGCGATCGTTTTATCCGATGCAACGCCGTTCTGCTCGGCGAATGCTTTCAGTGCCTTCTGCGCGTTCTCTCCGAGCTTGCCGTCGATCTCCCCGGGCGAGAACCGCGCACGGTCGAGCAGAATCTGAAGCTTCACGATCGCGGCGTTGAGCTTGTCGCTAGCAGGTTGCTTTGCGGGACGCGCAGCATCGTTTACCGCTGCCGCATCGAGATTGCGCGCAAGCGCCGAAGAGATCGCCGCCAGCGAAATCACCGCGCCAAGCATCCACCGCATCATCTCGCTCGTCCCAATTCGCCCACCCCGCAAAATCGCGGAGAAGAGAGTTTCCCGCGGAACACCGTAGTAACACCGTGGGAACCGACGAGACCGCAGCTTTGCCGCAATCGCTCGGTTAATAACTCCTTATCGCCGGCGCATCGCTGGCCGTTCACCCACAGTTCGAGGTTGCTCCAGCAATGCGATTTGTCGTCGCGGCGTGCGCCGCGTTCATGATTCTGATGTGCGACTTCGATCCGTCGGCGTCCCGCCAACCATCAGCTTTCGATCACGCCGTTCTTCAAAACACTCAGGCCTCGTCACTTGTTCCGGTGGTCGAGCTGTTCCTTGCAAGCGTGCAGGCCCTCGAGCTCGCCAATGCGCGTGCGGCCTATGAGGAGACCCCCGAGCCGCCGGATACGGTCGAACCCGTCGCGCAGGCGCCGGTTTCGCCGACGGAACGCTTCTGCCACGCGCTTCGCGGAGCTGCCGAAGCCAGCGGCATTCCCGTGCCGTTCTTCGCGCGTTTGATCTGGCAGGAGAGCCGCTTCAAGTCCAACGAGGTCAGCCAGGCCGGCGCGCAGGGCGTCGCGCAGTTCATGCCGGAAACGGCAGCGGAGGTCGGGCTAGATGATCCGTTCGATGCGATGAAGGCGCTGCCGGCATCGGCCAAGTTCCTGCGCAAGCTGCGCGACGATTTCGGCAATCTCGGCCTTGCCGCAGCCGCCTACAACGCAGGTCCCGGCCGAATCCAGAAATGGCTCGCCAAAGAGAGCGAGCTGCCGCGTGAGACACGCGACTATGTCCGCATCATCACCGGCACCAGGGCCGAGGACTGGACCGAACGCGCGGAAGCCCTCGCGATCCGGATCGACCTGCCGCGCGAAGCACCCTGCGAGGGCATCGGCAGCCTGTCCAAGACGAAGGACGTCGCCTGGGTTCCGGTGAACCTGACGCCCTCGGTCGCCACCATCATTCGCAAGGCCGAGCAACTGGCGGCGCGATTGACCGCCAGCCACGCACGCAAGCGGCTCGCGTCTCTGATCCGGAAGAACACCCACGGCAAGGCACGCAGCATGATCGCCGCGCGTGCGGCGGGAAAGAGCGCGAAGGCCCGCGCCATCCGTTTTGCAGCGCGCGAACGATCTTCGGGCTGATGCGCAAATCCGGAAGCCGCTCGATGGAGCGGCTTCCAGTGGCCGCGAACTAGTCGATCTCCTCGATGATGCGGCGTTCGCGGGGCTCGACGACATAGGTCCGCGTATCGCGGTGGATGTAGCGGTACTCGCGCAGGTCGGGCGCGTCCCGATAGACGGTGCTCGGGAATTCCTCGACCTCGACACTCTCGGGAACGCGGTCACCAACATGGATTTCGGACCGCGCGGTGCTGCCGGTGGTCTGTCGTTCGCTCCGTCCCTCGGTGCGGGTCTTCGCATGCTTGCGGATCACTTCGCGATCGCGATCCGAAAACTTGCTGGCGCTGCGCTCACGCGTGGTCGTCGTTGTCGCGGTGGATTGTCCCGAGTACGGCAGCACGGTTACGATCTTGTATGTCGCCGGATCGACCACGACGATTTCATCCTTCACCAGCGCAAAGCTGTAGCCGCGATATTGCGGCACGATCTCGACCACATCGGGTGGCAGCGTCGATAGCTGGACATCGCGCGGCACCACCGTGCCGACGTTGAGCGAGAAATTGACGCTGGTCAGCGGCCGCACGTTGAGATGCGAGATGGACGCGCTGATCTTGGTCTCCTGCTGCTTGTTGAGGTTGACGTCAGTGCGGGCGGCGGCCTGTGAATTGGCACCGGTCCGCTGGTCTTGCGCCTGATTGCTGCTCGGCGTGTTTGGCGATTGCTGGGCCTGGTTGGTACCAGATGAACCAGGCGCCTGCTGCGCCTGATTGGTATTGTTCGACGGAGGGTTGGAGCGATCCTGCGTCTGGTTCGAGTTCGCCGCCGGCGGATTGGCGCTCTGCTGCGAGGCGGGCTGGTTACCGGCCGCGTTGGAGTTTGCCGTACCACTGGGCGGCCGCGAGGACGTGTCCGCGCTGTTGGTGGCGTTGGTCCCGGAGCCGGAATTGGCCGATCCGGAAGACGGAGTGGTCGCCTGGGTATTCTGTGTCGACGCTCCGGGCGTTGATGATTGCTGCGGCTGCGATCGCGACTGCTGTGTTTGTGCCGCGCCAGACGGCGACGTGTTGGACGGAGCTGCGGAATTGGACTGGGATTGCGGCGTTTGCTCAGACTTGGTGTTGCTGCTTGGCGATTGCGCAAAGGCGGCGTTCGCCAGCACCAGCCCTAAGGCGGTCGTTGCCAACAGGCGGATCATGGTTCACTCCCTTGTTCGGTCAAAGCGTTGGCTATTAACCTGCGCTAAAAGCGTCTGTTCCACTTTTTCCCGGCCGAATGCGCCGCCTGAACGGAACCTGCGATGCCATCGAAAAGCGCCGGGATCATTGCCTATCGCAAACGTGGGGAGCTCGAGGTTCTGCTCGTTCATCCCGGAGGACCGTTCTGGCGCAACAAGGACCTCGGGGCATGGTCGATTCCGAAGGGCGAGTACGCAGACGAAGACGCAGAAACCGCCGCGCGACGGGAGTTTGCCGAGGAGCTTGGGCTTGAGCTGTCCACGCCGCTGACTTCGCTTGGCCAGGTCAGGCAGCGCGGCGGCAAGATCGTCACCGCGTTCGCGGCCGAGTTCGACGTCGATTTGCGCAGCATTCGCAGCAACACATTCGAGATGGAATGGCCGCCACGCAGCGGCAAACGTCAGACCTTCCCGGAGGTCGATCGTGCCGAATGGTTCACGCTCGCAGCAGCGCACGAGAAGATCAACGCAGGACAGCGCCCGCTGCTCGAGCGGCTGGCTGAGGTGGCCGGCAGCACGCCAAGCAGACGCCCTACTCCGCCTTGATGTTCGCCGCCGCCACCACTTCGGCGAGTTCCTTGATCTCCTTCGCGATCTTGGCGGCGTAGTCGGCCGAACTCAGCACGCTGACGACGCCCTGCGTCTCCAGCCGCTCCCGTAACAGCGGATCGTTGGCTGCGGCGACGATCTCCCGGTGCAGCATCTCGAGCGTCGGCGCGGGGGTTGCCTTCGGCATGAAGAAGCCGACCCAGAACGAGATGTCGAAGCCGGGATAGCCGGCTTCCGCGACGGTCGGCACATCAGGCAACGCCGGCAGCCGCTCGGCGGAGGACACCGCGAGCGCGCGCAGCTTGCCGGCCTTCACCAGCGGCACGGCGGACAAGGGATCGAACACTGCCAGGACCTCCTGCGCGAGGATACCGACCTCGGACGCAGCACCACCGCGATAGGGCACGTGGATCATCTTGACGCCGGCCCTCTCGCTGAGCAGCTCCATGGCGAGATGGGCAAGGTTGCCGTTGCCGCCCGAGCCGTAGGCAAGCGCGCCGGGCGCAGCCTTTGCCGCGGCGACGAGATCCGCGACGGTGTTGATGTTGGCCGTCTTGGAATTCTCCGGATTGACCACCAGCACGAGCGGCGCCGACACGACGGTGGTGAGCGGCGCGAAGTCCTTTTCCGGGTCGTAGCGGATATCCTTGAACAGCGTCTTGTTGAGCGTGATGGTGGAGGAGTTGCAGGCCAGCATCGTGTAGCCGTCGCCTTCCGCACGCGCGACGCCTTCGGCCGCGATCATGCCGTTGGCGCCGGCGCGGTTCTCGACCACGAAAGCTTGTCCGAGCTTGTTGCTCATCCGATCGGCGACGATGCGCGCGACGACGTCGACCGGGCCGCCCGCGCTGAAGCCGACCATGATCTTGACCGGCCGCACCGGATATTTTTGCGCGAAGGCCTCCGTCGTCACGCACAATCCGGCGACGATCGCCAGCAGGCGAAGCGTTCGTTGCATTCGTTCTCTCCCCAGAAGTTCTCGCCGCTTTTGCAGGTCGCGGCGCATTCGCGAATCATGATGAGCGGCCGCGGCGGATTTCGCAATCGCGTTTGCGGGCCGGCATTCCGTCGCGCGGCAGGTCGGAGCCGGTTCGAAACAAAAAACGCAAAAACAACCCCATGCACAGTAGCCGACGCTTGCGAGATCAAGAACTTGGACGAACGAGGATTTGCACGAACGAGGATTGCGCGCTTCGCAATCTTCGTTTGACACGTCGGGCAAAACACCGGCAGAATGGCATCATCGCAACAATCGTCAGCGTCCACGCCGCCCGACCATGGGGCGTCGCGCGGCGATTGCGCGTAAGCCCTTCATCAACATCCCGAAAATCCCACAGGCGCGCAAGCCGAGCGATCGATGTCGCGCGCAGTGAGCCCGCGCGGGCAAAGGACACAGCACATGACGACATCTGCCAAACGCCACAGCACGCTGCCGGTTGCGGCAAACGATCGCAGCGGCCCCGACGCGAGCCCGCGGATCAAGCTCTACAAGCGGGGGATTGCGATCCGCCATGCCGACCCCCAGGCCGGCGAACGGCTGCTGGCCGAGGCGCTCGGTGCCGCCGACCGCGACGCGCTGCATGGTCTCCTCAAGCAATTGGTGAAGGCCAGCGTGACCGGACGGAAGCCCGATGAAGCCAATCTCGCCTTCATGATCTCGCTGGTGAAGAGCATCGCGCCGAAGGACTCGATCGAGGCCATGCTCGCAGTGCAGATGGTGTCCGTTCACGCCGCAACGATGCGTTCTGCCTGCCGCCTCGCCCTCACCGACGACATTCCGCAGCAGGAGAGCCTCACACGCGCGCTGACCCGGCTGGCCCGCACCTTCGCAAGCCAGATCGAGGCACTCAGCCGCCACCGCAACAACGGCGAGCGCGCGATCACGGTCCGGAACTTGTCGGTGCAGGACGGCGGCAGGGCGATCGTGGGCAACGTGACCCAGCACGCCAGCATGATCGTCGCGGAGCCGCACGCTGCGGCAGCCGCAGGACTGGTCCCGCCGCGTGAGGCCGGCGAATACGAACGGGCCGAATCCAGACAGGGCAGCAATGCATGAGCGGCGATCACATCCGCAACACCGGCGCGATGTGGACGAGCCCGCGCTGCGGCGCCGGGACGCGCAGCGGCCTCGCCTGCCGCGCGCCTGCAGTGCACGGCAAGTCTCGCTGCCGCATGCACGGCGGCGCACGGAGATCAGGCGCGCCGAAGGGAAATCAGAATGCGCGGACGCATGGCGAATTCACGGGTGATGCGGCCGCTGAACGAGCGCAGGATCGGGCCGTGCTGAATGATGCGTTGAAGCTCCTTGCGGAGCTGTCGCGAGTTGCCGAATAGGCCATAAAGGCGACGCACCCTAGATCGCAATCGTCGTTGACGAACGCGGTTGTGGAGATCCGCAACAGATGCCGTGCAGACTCATGCACCGTGGGTCATTTCCTTAAGTCTGTGAGGGCTTTGGTCGGCTACGCCGTCATGAGCGGACAAGCTCGGCGCCATCCCAGAGGTCGGCTAAGGGCAGGCTAGGCCAAAGAAGCAGCTGCACTGACCTTTAGTTGAAGCGTTGTCGTATTTGAACCTTCGCTCGAATTTCCGGACTCACCTCAGTGGGGATGGGAATGAACTGTCCCATCACAGCATCGAGCGATCGTCAGCGGCAGTTGCAACGGATTTAGTTACCGGGTTGCCAGCCTAAGCCGCACCAAGCCAGCGGATCGGCCGGCGAATATCGCGGAGGCAAACAGATGTTTCCAGCGAAACTTGCGGCATCGTTGCTGGGTTCAGCGTTGCTACTGACGCCGGTCCTTGCACGCGACGATGGCCGATACGACCACTCTGCGCTGAAGTCTTGGTTTGAAAGCTTGCAGAGCGAATTTGGAAAGTGCTGTACTGATGCCGACGGATACATAGTGTCCGATGCCGATTGGGAGTCCAGTCGGGGCCGTTACCGCGTCCTCATCGACGGCGAATGGGTGCTCGTACCTGACGGTGCGGTTGTCACAGAACCAAACCGCTTCGGCCGTACAATGGTCTGGAGGCATTACATAGACGGCCATCCGCGCGTCCGATGCTTCATGCCCGGATTCATGACTTGACCTCACTTTCAAGGTGCTCCGCTTCGGGTCATTCGCACCGATTTGCCCGCGTATTCTCGATGTCCGCTATGGCCCTAGCTGCCGGCGTGCCGGATACTTCGCCTTCAGGCCCACAAGCAGACCAACGACGATAGCGGCGGCGGGGTTAAAGCTCGAAACAGGCCCTAAGGCCGTCAAAAAGCCAGGAGCCGCATGAAAGGCGGTGCACGCTCATCCGAGTTTCCGACGACGCTTTTTTTGCTAGGCCACTAAGCCGCACGACGTCGGGAACTTGCGGTTGGTCGCTTTGATCCAAATCAACGGATTCCTGCCTCCGAGACCTAGCGTCAGACCCAGACCAGATCGTCGGAGAAAGAAGATGCTGAAGCACTTGCTGGCCATTCTTCTTTTGCTGGCTTTCCCCTCGGCAGTCCATTCCCCAGCCGCGGCAGATGACCGAACTGCGGGACAAGTAATCCAAGAGGAAATTTGGGCGCTGCCGTTTCCACTGCCGGTGCTTGCCTTCCTGGTACGGCCGGTCGGAGATGGTCCGTTTCCGCTAGTGGTTATGAACCATGGAATTTCGCTGGAAGCCAACCAGCGGACGATGTTTCCGGCGATCGAGTATCGGGACGCGGCACGTTGGTTTGCACGTCGCGGTTATGTGGTCATCTCGCCCGTCAGGTACGGGGCCAGCAGTCTCGATGATAAAGATCAGGGTCTCTACGGAGCCGTCTTTGCCCACGTCGGTAGCTGCGACAACCCAAACTTCCGTGGTCCCGGGCTCGCCATCGCCACTCTGAACGAGTGGGTCATCGACTACATGAGCAAGAAGAAGATGATCCAGCCGGGTAAGGTCATCGTCGTTGGCCAGTCGGGCGGCGGATGGGGCTCGATTGCTCTTGGGAGCCTAAACCCGTCATCAGTTCAGGCCATCATTACCTTTGCAGCGGGACGCGGAGGCCGAGTTGACGGCAAACCCAACAACAATTGTGCTCCCGACAAGCTCGTTGCCGCCACCAGCGAATTCGGCCGCACCGCACGCGTACCGATGCTTTGGATCTACGCGGAAAACGACAGCTACTTCGGTCCGGAATTGACGATGAGGATGCATCAGGCCTTTGTCGAAGCGGGCGGAAATGCCGATTATCGTATGCTCCCGTCCTTTGGGACCGACGGGCACTTCATGATCGATTTCGCCGACGCGGTGCCGATCTGGTCGCCCTTGGTATCGCAATTTCTGGAGAAGCATTCAGCGACCGCTCCGCCGCTTGGGCAGCCAGTCAACGGCCCTTCTGCCCAGCGGGAGCCTCCGTCGAAGCCGCCACGATTGCGGCTGCCTGAGAACATCCATTTCTCAACCTGGAAAAAGCTTTGTTTCGCCTCATCCGATCGAACCAACATATGCCGATCGACGTCAACCGCCACGGACGATCTCGATCAGATCGTGGCCCGTGTCGATCTGATCGAACGAGCTGACGGTCCCGCTCGCCTGCAGCTGTTCGTTCCGCAAGGGGCAAATCTGCAGCAGGGAGTCAAGGTGACGGTAGATCAAGGCAGTCCTGTCCAGGTTCCTTTCACCTGGTGTCTCACCAACATCTGCATCGCAGCACGTGGAATTGAACCAACGGTGGCGGCTCAAATGGAAGCCGGCCAACAGCTCAAACTCGAACTCACAGACCTTTACTCCTCTTCGGTGACGATAAGGTTGCCGCTGAGCCAGTTCGGGGCTGTTCACCAAGACCCGCCTGCCGAAACTTTCGATTTCAGCCTGACTGAAGAATGAATGGAGTTGGACCGCCTGACGGGGCTGACCGAAAGGAAGCTCGACTGTGAGTACGTCGGATATGCCTCTACGGAGGCACGAGACAACGGATCCTCGCTCTTAACGGACTGAAAAAATTCTCCGGATCGACGATCAAGCAGTCAATCCGGCAGCGAATTGTAGCAATCGCTGTCGGACTGATCATCCTCATGCTCGTGACGTCGGTCCTATCGATCGCGATGGTCAGGCGAACCGATAAGCATTGAGGACCGCAAAGACAAAGCCTTCATTTCGCATCACTCTGTCCATCTATCGCATCGTTTGGGATCCGTGACCCCTCCTGGAGTATCAATATCTGGTGCTCATCTAAAGATTGCTTAATCTTGCTTGTACAATTTCAGCGTGCTGGGCTCGATGGGTTCCGCACTGCTCATCAAATCTGACTACGCGTGTTCGCATTGAATCATCGGCTGACCGTAGGCTCCGAGGGAGCTCACGTCCGCTTCGGGTCAAACTGCGATTCCGCTCTTGCATGAGAGACGGTCCGGTCTAGCTCGCGAACTGGACGTCACGATCGCTCGCGCGAAGGTCAGCCGCCGAGCCAACATGTGACGCGCGTTGGCGCTCACGTGAGGATGCGATTTCGCCCTTGGCGGGCTCTGCCTGCTGTTTCAGCCTTTGCTTCCCCGGGCCAATATCAAGCAAAATGGATATGTGGGGCTACTTCGAAACGCGCAGCTTGGAAATGGATGTGCCGATCTGGGTGAAGGCGGCGTCGATTTCGCTGGGGTTGCTCAGCATGAAGAAGTTTGCCGAGCCGCTCGCACATTTGGGAAGCACGGGCGACACCCCGGTGCCGTCGTCGAGCTGGACCGTGTAGATGGTCGTGTTCTTGGCCTTGACGGCGGTGCACAGAGCCTCCATTCGCGTGTCGATCTTGCCGCGTTCAGTCGAGGACGAGGTCATGGACCCGTCGCCGTTCCACCGATTGACCGTGTTCTGGCCGTCGGTGAACAGGATGATCACGTGCTGGTACACGTTGTTGACGTCCTCGGCCGGCGCGTTCAGCGGCGCTTGCTGCAGCAGCGACAGCCAGCCCCAGTGCAGCCCGATGGTCTGATTGGTGCCGCCGTTCGCCGACATCGCGTCGATGGTGCTCTTGACGGTGCTGGCTGTGCTGGTCAGCGCCAGCAATTTGGCCGGGCAGTACGGGTCTTG
>NZ_JADPIX010000154.1:0-648223 GCF_023073155.1 Bradyrhizobium sp. 45
GCTATCAGCCCCTGACAACGACAACCAAGTCAATCGGACTTTGCTGGAGCCATTCCCCGACGGATGGTGGGCTTCCTCCTAAAACCTCTCCAAGCGCTGGCTTACCGCGCCTTGGACGAGAGCCAGGGAACCGCCAGCAATGTGAGGGGCGGCTCCGCACGTTGATACGCATCGCCGGCCGAGGGTCTAACCGTAGGCGCCGGTGGCTGAGAGACAATTCCGCGCTCCCGCCTGCATGTTAGGAGCGCAAAATGGCCGAAGAATTCAGCGCCGAGACACGCCGCCGGCTCGAGCGAGCCAACGAAACCATCGCTCAAAGTCGTCAGTTAGCCACGGAACGTCGCGCACTCGTCCCTGAGTGCGAACTAAATCTCCGACACAGGCTGCTCAACATTGCCACCCTGCCTACTGATGACCTGGAGCGCCGGGTCCGCGCACCTGAGGGGAGTGGACTGCACCCCCTTGTGGCCCATCAAGTTGCGCCTCGTTCGGAGGAGGTCCGCTCATCGCGCCACAGCAGACCAGGTTGTTCAACTTGAGTTCTTCGCATTTTGACCCATTGCAAAAGCTTCGAGCGTTCGTCTTTACGAACACGTGCTGGGGACCCACTCCATGCCACAGCACGGGATAAACGTTGTGCTCGACATCGCCGGGAATGTCCTCCTTTTAGCCATGAGTTGCTTCGGGGTGATTGCGGTGACCCACAGCAGTCGTCAAGCTAATGGCTAGTTTTCTTGATGCAAACTGGCTCACTGTTGGGGACGCTCTTGCAATCCCAATCTGGGCCGAAGCCAGATGCCTGATGAACGGACGGATATCGAACAAGAACGACAGCACAGACACATATCAGAACAACGGCAAAGAGGACGACGAAGACGTCACTGCGTGCGAGCTGCCACCTGAGCCATCTCATCGTTCGTTCCCGGGTTAACTACCATTCTCGCAATTAGCCTCGCCTCGCTAGAGATTCATTCGACCAATTCGGAGAAATTGAGCAATTGGCGCGAGGCCAGCTTTTGGCCCATCGCTTCCTTACGCGGTGTCGCTGCATGTCGGCTCACAAGGGCAGACCGGAAGTTTGCAGCCAGGGGCCAGGTCGGCGGCTTGTGACCCGTTGCTAACGTGAGCTAGTGAGCCTTCATTGCGCGCAATAGAAAACGAAGGCCCGGGCGTTCGTCATGCTTAAGACAGCGGATCCGTTTGGGGGTCGGTTATTTCGGACTACGCAGCGTGGAGCGCTGCTCATTCCACGCCGCCAGCAGAGGTTTCAGCAGCTCGTCAAGCTGAAGCGTGCTGGGTTGGCGGCCGGACGGGACGGCATTGAAGGATCCATCGGGATTGGACTGCCGTGACGATGAAGATGCCCTGGCCAAAGCCAGGACCACCGCCAGCGAGATTGCGTCTGCCCCCCGCGTGCACGACCCGCGCCGCATCGCAATTGAGGACGAGGCCAGCCGGCAAGTTACCATCATTCCAGTGATCAATCACCACACCAACATAGGAGGATGACTCCGTGGCTGCCGACAAACCGGTCGGCGACAACGCGCAAAGGCGCGGTGAAGAAGCGGTCGCAGACCAAGACCAGGATGGGCGGCGCGACGACCTGGACCAAGCGTGACAGGTCGAGCAGCGAGTTCATGGCCTTGAAGTAGACCAGCAAGAAAACTAGCGCCAGAAAAAGTGATCTCGTTCAGGCTTACCGGAAAACGAGTCCGGCTGCGAGAAAAGCCTTCGGCGACATAGAATGGGCCCCTCCGCCCGACATGGACCCATTCCACAGGAAAAACACGGGGCGATCTTAGCGGCCAGGACATGCCCCGCGTAGTTTCCGGATTACGAACGCGCGTTGTAGTCAGTGGATGCCACGAAAGTTCGGTAATCGCTGTCGAGCTGCTGGGCGCGTTTCGAGATATGCGCATAACCAAACGCGATCCCAAGCTTGTCATCGGGACGTTTTGTCGCTGATGAACTCCAGGCCGGCGTCGGCATAAAGGTCGATCAGGTTGCGGTCGGCAGGGGCGCCGGAAACTCTGCCGAATATGTCGATGCGCAGTCGTCGCTGCCTCATATTTCTTGAGGACGGTGGAGTCGTGCGACTACAGTTCTCGCGAAAGCTGCTCAAAGCTGCTAACGTTTCTTCAAACGTAGACGCTGGTTTATGATTTACGGTAACCTCTTTCGCTCATCGCCATTGCTCTCTCCGGAGATCCAGGTGGCCTGCTGTGCTTTGAGTCCAAAGCCCGTTGCTCTTGCTTGCGTGTAGAATCGGTGGTGGGCGGCCTCACTCTTCCGCCACTCTCAGCTTGAAAGCACCCTAGCCAACGTCCGTTGACACCTTTGCGACTGTTGCAACATTCGCGTGGGCCGGTGCTGACCGAACTCGGTGGCAGCTGTCCGTGAAATCCACCATCAATGTGCTGTCCGTTTCGAGTTCAGTAAGGCGCGCGGAACATCGCCGACATCGTCAAGGTCAGGCGCCTGGCCGTATCCCATGCGTTTCATCTGCTCATGTACCTGCGCCATTTCAGCGTCGCTGAGGCGCGGCGGCTCGCCGATAGCCAACGCATGGACATACATCTTCGCCAGCGTCTCCACCTCCAAGGCGAGCCAAAGCGCCTTTTCAAAGGTCTGGGCCGTCACGATCAAGCCATGATGGCCAAGGAGGCAAGCGTCGCGATCTTCGAGGGCCTTGAGGGCGTAGTCCGATAGTGCCTGCGTGCCGAAACAAGCATATGGCGTACACCGGACATCGTTGCCACCCGCAACTGCGACCATATAGTGGAAGCAGGGAATATCACGTTCGTGAACGGCGAGAATCGTGCTGAAGGTGGAATGCGTATGCAGCACGACGTTGACGTCTTCGCGTGCTCGCAGAATATCGCGATGAAAGCGCCATTCGGATGAAGGCCGATGGTTGCCCTGGTAGTTCGCGGCAAAATCCATCGCGACAATGTCCTCTGGCTGCATCCGATCATAGGGCAGACTGGTAGGCGTGATTAGCATGCCGTTTGGAATCCGGTGCGAAAGATTGCCGGATGTGCCCTGATTGAGACCGTTTCGATTCATCTCCCTGCAGGTATCGACAATGCCTTGGCGGAGATCGGCATGATTACGGTCTGTCATGAAGCGGGCTCCGAGAAAGCGATCCAGGACTGGTAAGCGGTGGAAAGGTCGCGCGGTTCGAACCTATCGTTGCTGAGTGATGTGACGGCTTCAAGGATCACGCTTGAAACCGGCAGCGTACGCGAGAATCGCCGCCACAGCAGCGCAGCGCCAAGCGCCGTTCCGTCGGGAGATCGACTCACCCAGACACTCTGCGAGGATCGCAAAGTCGCAAGACAACGGGCGAAGGGCAGGTTTGCGGCAAAGCCACCATCGATGACTATGCGTTTTGAGCTCTCGAGCGCATCAAGGCAGCGGTTTGCGCTGAACGCTGCGTAGAGCACCGCCAATGCCTGCCATTCGGCAGGCGTTTCGGGGGGCGGCCCGATGACCCGTCCGCGGCGAGCAGCGCCCGGAAACAATCCATCATCGCCGACGAATGAGGGGAGCGCCAGGGTTCCTCTCGACAGCAGGGTGGGCAATGCGGCAAGGACGGCTGCATCAGAAGTAAAATGTTCCCCGCGGATGAGGTCGTATTCGCGGCCGGCCGCGATCAACGTCGAAGGTGCATTCTCCCCATCGACATCGATATTGAGAACCATCGCGCGCGCGCAATCGAGTTTGTCCAGGGGGAGGCCGCGCTGAAAGCCGATCATCCAAGTACCGGTCGATAGGATCGAGGCATCGGCCATGCCGGCGGCCTTGTAGCGAAACAGGTTGGCGTTGGAATCATGCACGCCGCAGAGGATCTCGGTCGATTGCGCCAGGCCAGTGCGCCTGGTTACAGATTCCGAAACCGTCCCTAGCACCTCACCGGCGGGTACGCATTCGGGCAACAGATGGCTCCAACCGCGCTTACGCATAAGAGAAGAAGGCTGACGGTGGATGAGGTCCCAGATATGGCTCTGAGCCGCGAGCTGCGAGATTTCGCTGGCCGCACGTCCACCAAGCCGCAGGGCGAAAAACTGCGCGGTGGTCAGATAGGCTTTTGCGCGAGCGAATTCGACGGGATACGCGCTTTCCTGCCAAAGCAGCTGTTTTCCGAGCCGCATCGCCCCTCCGATTCCGCAAAACACCTCATCGTAACCAGGCGCGATCCGGGCATATGCTTCATCGATTGCGGGCGGAGAGACGGCATCATAGTCCATCATCGGCAGCACTGGCGTATCACCGTCGACGAGAACCGCGCCGCATCCATGCGCAGCCACGATCACGGCGCCAATGGCATGGCGTTGAGACACGTCGGCAAGGGTATCGAGAAACCACTCTTCTAACCCGGCAAGGTCATAGGCGAGGTACGACCCCTGAGCCATAGGCACATTTGGAAGCCCATGTGTTTCGAGCGGCCAGCCGTCGTCGCTCGCCACGACCAGTTTGAGATTGGTCTTGCCGATGTCGAGAACTGCAATAGGGTTCGAGACGATCGAGCGCATCATCGCCGGCTACCGCGGCGCTTTGCCGGCGACATGAGGAACCGCCGCGACGGCAATCAAGATTCCACCCCAGATCGCTAGCGTGAGGAATTGGCTGAGGTTCAGAAGGTTGAATGCCGAGGAGATCACCTGAAGGATGATCAACGCAAGCAATAGCCCGCCGACTTTGCCGAAGCCGCCAAACGGATCGATGCCGCCGAGCACGGCCGCGAGAATGGTGACCAGCAGATAGCTCTCGCCGTATGCCGCGTTGGCCGAATTGAAACGTGCCAACATGACGACAGCCGCCACGCCCGCGAGCAAGCTGGAAAATACATAGAGTTTGAGGAGGACGGCGCGGGTATTGACGCCGGAGTAACGGGTCGCCTTCTCGTTCGAGCCGATCATGTAAACCTTTGCACCGAACGGCGTCGCGTTCAGCATGAGCGCGACGGGCAAGGCGCAGAACGCAAGTACGATCAGAGCAAAGGGTACCCCGAAAACCGTTCCGTTGCCGATAAACACAATCGGCTCCGGGAATCCGGAGATGACGTTACCGCGCGACAGGCCGATCGCGAGACCCTTGCAGAGCGTCATCGTGCCGAGCGTGGCCAGGATCGGCGAAACGCCGAGATAGGCGATGACAAAACCATTGAGGAGGCCGACCAATGCAGCCACTGCAAATCCTGCAGCGATCGCAAAGACCTGAATGCCGACCCAGGCAAGGCCCTGGCTCCCCGGGATGTAGCGCGTCAGCAGGAAGGCGATGGTCAGTCCGGACAGATTGGCGGTTGCGATGATGGAAAGGTTGAGTCCACCAGATAGCAGGGCCAGCATCATCGCCAGTGAGAGGATGCCAAGTTCGGGCATCTGGAAAGCCATGGATTGCAGCGTGTTGACCGAGAAGAACCGATCGCCGATCGTGATCGCGAACACGACCCAGAGTGCGAACAACAGCAGGATGAGGGTGGCGACTGTGCCGCTGCTGGCGAGACCGACCATGCGCCGGCGAAGCGAGAGGGCAGGGGCGTTGCTCATCGCGGCGCGCTCCGGGTTCGCCGCTCGCGCTGCGACCAGGCGGTCGCAGAGACCGAAATGAGAATAACCAAGCCGACGAAGAACGGCGACCAGTAGGACGAAACGCCCAGCAAAATGATTCCATTTTGGAGTACCGCGAGCAGTGTCAGGCCCAAAAACGTGCCGAAGACCGTGCCGACGCCGCCCATCAGGCTGGCGCCGCCGAGCACGACGGCAGCGACCACATCGAGTTCCTTGCCCACCAGCACCGTCGGGGCAACGGACTGCGCGAGTTGTGCCTGAATCAGAGAGGCGATTCCGGCCATGACACCCATGTAGCAATAGACCAGTATATTGAGGCCGAAAATGTGGAAGCCGAGCCGCTGTGCGGCGTCGGTATTGCCTCCCATGGCATAGATTTGCCGGCCGATATTGGTTCGGTTAAGCAGGAGCCAGGTGACGAGAAATGCCAGCACGAGCGCGAGGATCTGCAGATTGACACCGTACGAGCTATCCTTGCCCCATTCGAACTCGAACCAGAATATTCCGGTCGCAAACCAGTCGGGCAACGAATAGATGTATTTGCCGCCGGTGAAGAAGATCAGAAGCCCATAGAAGATGTTCAGCGTCGCGACCGAAACGATGATCGATGGTATTCGAAGTTTCTGGATGAAAATCGCGTTGAGGGCACCGAGCGCACCGCCAATTCCAATCGCGATGGCGAAGACGCCGATCCAGTTCGCCCCGTAAGCATTGGCAAGCGAAAGTGTGACATATTGCGCCACCGACGCGGTCGCGGTGAATGAGATGTCGATTCCGCCGGCGATCAGGACGACCAGCAGCCCGAGCGCTAGGATGCCGACAAATGCATAGGAGGTCAGCAGATCAAACAGATTCTGCATGGTCAGGAATTGGGCGTTCGCGAAGCCCAAGCTGGCGCAGAGCCCAAGGATCACTATCAGCAGCCAGAACTCATGGCTGCGACGAAACCTGCCGAATGATGCCATGTGCGATTCAGGCATTGACGGCCTGCCGAAGCGCATCTTCGGAAGTGGCTGCGGCAGGCACGTCGGTTGTCAAACGACCTTCCCGCATCACCAAGACGCGATGACTATGATAAAGGACCTCGGGGATTTCGTCCGATATCATCAAGACCGCGACGCCGTCGCGGGCCAACCGCCGGATGATTTCGTAAATGCCGTCCTTGGCGCTGATGTCGACGCCCACCGTGGGGCTATCGAGGATAAGCACCCGCGGATTGGTCGCCATCCATTTGGCGAGCACGACCCGCTGCTGGTTGCCCCCGGAGAGCGTCTTCACCGGGTTGGCGGGATTGGAGACCTTGATCCCGAGTTCAGCAACCCACCGAGCGACATGGGTCTGTCGCGCGCGTGCGGCAATCAGGCCGAACGCGCCAGCCAGACGATCCAGCACCGTAAGCGTGACGTTCGCCGTGACGGACTGATTCAGGATGAGACCAAGCGTAAGCCTATCTTCGGATACGTAGGCGATCCCTCGATCGATCGCCTCTGCATTTGTACGGAGGGCGATGGGCCGCCCGTCAAGTGCGATAGTGCCGCGATCGGGCGGCTTCATGCCGAACAGGGATAGCGCCAATTCGGTTCGCCCTGAGCCGAGCAGACCGGTGAGACCCACTACTTCGCCCGCGCGCAACTGCAAGCTTACATCCTCATACTCGCCCTCGCGGCCCAGGCCCTTAACTTCCAGCACAACCGGGCCAGCGGCAAGCTCAGGCGCCTGTATCTGATACTCGAAGGACTTGCCAGTCATCAGCTGGCTGAGTTTCCGCCCATCGATTGTGTCTGCGGCAAAAGTACCGACTTTGGCGCCATCCCGCAGCACCGTTACGCGCTGGGCGATTTCAAGCACCTCATCGAGACGGTGGCTGACGAAAACGACGCAGATGCCGGCACGCTTCAGCTCGCTTACGAGCGCGATCAGGGCGTTCACCTCGTGGCGGGTCAACGATGCCGTCGGCTCATCCATAATCAGGAGTTTGGCATCCGCAGCCAAGGCGCGGCAGATCGCGACCAGCTGGCGTCCGGCAATGCTGAGCTCTGACACTTTCGCGTCCGGGTCGAACGCAACGCCGATCTTTGCCATTGTGGCCTTCGCGGTGGCGCGCATTGAGGCCCAGTTCACCGAATGGAGGCCGCCAAGATGGTGCGCCATCGCGATATTCTCGGCGACGGTGAGGTTGGGGAATAGCGAAAGATCCTGGTAGATAACCTGAATGCCGCAATGCGTGGAGTAGACCGGGTTCAGTTTAGGATATTCCTTGCCGGAAATTGCGATACGGCCGCCAGGCTCCGCTGCCTCGACGCCCGAAATGATCTTGATCAGGGTGGACTTGCCGGAGCCGTTTTCACCGACCAGGCAATGCACCTCGCCGACTTCCAGAGTGAGATCGACGTCGCGGAGCGCGTGCACGCCGCCGAAGCGCTTCGATATGCCGGACATTTCCAGGAAAGTCACCAAAGGTTCGCCTGCAATGGAGTCGTGCGATCACTCGAGTGGTCCCGCATTCCCGACCGGAAGGGCCGGGAATGCAGCGCGACGAGGCGACTAAACCGGTCCGGCCTAGAGCCCTCCGGCGATCAGACCGTCGATGGTTTCCTTGTTGATGCGCATGATCTTGTCCACCTTGATCTGCTTTCCTGCAACGTCGACGGCTGCCTTGCCAAGGCCGGGTACATCGACGCCATCCGTGATCGGCTTGCCATCGAGCACGAGTTTGGCCACCGCGACCATCGCGTAACCCGCATCGGTGGGATTCCACAGAAAACCCTCGCGGATCGTATCATCCGCGATAAGCGACTTCGCCTGGCTTGGCAGCACGGTGCCGACAACGGCGATCTTCTTGCCAAGACGTTGCTGACGCACAGCATTTCCGGCCCCGATTGGTCCGTTCGAACCGAAGCCGAGAATACCACGCAGGTTGGGATAGGCCTTGATCACGTCAAGCGTCGTGCGCTGGCTGGTGTCGATCTCGTCGGCGCCAGGGAAGCGGTCGGCGACGAGCTTCATTTTTGGAAAATTTTTCTGCTGGTAGGCAATCGCGGCATCGGCCCATTTGTTGTGAAGTGGCGTCGTAAGAGTCCCGACATAAACCACATAATCACCTTCGCCGCCCATGTCCTTGGCGAGACGTTCCATCTGCACCTCGCCGAACCGAACGGAGTCGATCAATTCCACATTCCAGTCACGGCCTTCCTGTTCCGGACCCTCATGCGTGATGACCTTGATTCCGGCGGCCTGGGCGCGCTTCAGTACGGGCTCGCAGACTTTTACATCAAGCGGCACCAAGCCGATCACGTTGACCTTCTTGGCAATCAGATCCTCAAGCAGCTTTACTTGCTGTGCCGGATCGACGTTCGCCGGGCCAACCATAGTGGCATTAATGCTGAAATCCTTCGCACCCTTCTGGATTCCCTTTTCAAGTGCGTTGAACCACGGAATTCCCGCGATCTTCACGACCGTGACCATTTCCTTTTGGGCTTGCGCAAAGGCAAAGCCCGGAAAACCGGCACCGGCCAACGCGGCCGTACCACCGATCAGCTTGAGCGTCTGGCGTCTGTCCATTGTTCCCTCCCAGGAAACGATCTTGGATTCCGCACCCTTGACCTGACAGTCGCTGGGTGGGGCAGTCGAGCCTGTTCTTGCTTGGGGGCAGAAAGTGTTGCCTGTCCAACCGCAGGACCTTGAAGGACATTAGAGACCGGCGCTTCAGAACGTGTCAAGCAAGTGACATGTTCGCCAGCCACCGTCGCGGTGCGATACCTGATCTCGCCGTCGAGCTGCTGAGTGAGGAGCTGCGAGCGATCGGCGTTGCTACAGCCATTATCTTAGCGGAGGAGCGCCAGGCCGCCGGACGAAAGCAAGTAGTCCCAGCCTCTGGTTTTCAAAACCCGGCTTCCGCAAGCGGGCTTCGTTCGGCTTCGCGTAGCGATTCACACTTTTCCCTGAGTGTCATTTTTTTCGTCACGCGCGTGGATGCCACCATGAAAGCCCGGCCATCGCCAGCTTCGCCGTTGCACAATCCCTTGCCGCCCACGAACACCCGACTGTCATTGTTACGTTTTCTGCTTCCACAATTGCCGTCGGTTTGGCCGTGCGTTCAGATCGTGTCTCGCGCCGGAGCGTCCGCCCTCGGCTTGTCAGCATCGCAAGCTGCGTGCCATCCTAGCCCGACACGCGCATGGGAAAGTCAATTCCCGGCATGGCTACGCGCCGCGTTAGGGTGGAACACAAACGCTCAGGGAGACACGACATGGTGTGGACGCTTCGTCTGGCGGGGCTGGCTTGCGCCGGCTTGCTGTTGTCATCGGTGAGTGCTCTGGCAGGTCCAAAGGTCGTCTCCGGTCCCGGCGCCGACCCCGCCTGCTTCAAGCCGTGGTCGTCCGAGACCAAATTCTTTCAGTGGCCCAAGAAGGCGGGCCCCTACAGAATCGCGCTGGTCAACGGTTTTGTCGGCAACACCTGGCGCATCCAGATGGTGAAGACTGCCAAGGCTTTCGCCGATCAGCCGGGTATCAAGGAGAACATCAAGGAGTTCAAGGTTGTTTCCACCGGGACCGATGTCGCGGCGCAACTTGGCGCGATGGAGGATTTCATCAACCAAGGCTTCGACGCAATCGTTACCATTGCGGTAGCTCCCGACGGTTTTGATCGCATCATCCGTCTTGCCGACAAGAACAACGTCGTGGTGGTGCCGTTCGACAACGTCCTCGACACCGACAAGGTGATGATGGTCAACGAGGACCAGAAGGAAATGGGCCGCATGTCGGCCAAATGGCTGATCGACGAGAGCGGCAAGAAATCCGGCGACATCCTCGAAGTCCGTGGCCTCCCGGGAAACTCCGTTGACCGCGACCGTCATCTCGGTTTCCGCGAGGTAATAGAATCGCCCGGCAACAGCTTCAAAATCACCGAGGTGGTTGGTAACTGGGACACCGGCACCTCGCAGAAGGTGACTGCAGATGCGTTAGCTGTGCATGGTCATTTCGACGGAGTATTCACCCAAGGCGGATCCGACGGCACCGTGCAGGCACTGATGGCTGCCAAGCATCCCTTTGTGCCGATGTCGGGCGAGGGCGAAAACGAGTACCGCAAACAGATTGCCGATCACGCCAAGGACGGACTAAAGGGAATGTCCTACGGCCAGTCGCCGGCGCTGGTGGCGATCGCGACCAAGGCGGCGATCTCGGCGCTGCAGGGCAACATTATGCCGCAGCTGATCTCGATCCCGATTCCAGTGGCGACCTACAAGGATCTCAAGCCGGGCACGAATTACTGGCCCGAGCTCAATGCCAACTTCTTTGCGCCGAACCAGTTCACACCGTGCGGCGTGAACTTCACTGCACCGGAGATCATGTCGCAGAGCGAGAAGAACACCCAGTGACGGCTCCAGCGATGTCTCTGTCACGGCCCGGCATTCGCCGGGCCGTCGTTGCGTGAAGGCCCGGCCATGCCGGCTGCCGATCCGACGCAATCCGCCTTCCTGGAGCTTGCCGGCATCTCCAAGCGCTATGCCGGCGTTCGCGCGCTTGAAGGCGTCGACTTCGCCTGCGAACGCGGCAAGATTCATGCCGTGCTGGGCGAGAACGGCGCCGGCAAGTCGACCCTGATCAAGATCATTGCCGGTGTGGTGCAGCCCGACAGCGGTCGCATGCGCCTCGCGGGGAGCGAGGTCAGCTTCGCCACGCCGTCGGCGGCGAATGCGGCCGGTGTCGTCTGCATCTTTCAGGAACTATCGCTGATGCCCGACCTCTCGGTCGCGGACAACATCTCCATTGCATCCCCGCCGCGGCGGTTCGGCCTGATCGATGCGAAGGCGCAGCGCCGCCGCGCCGAAGAGCTTTTGTCCGAGATCGGCTGTGAGGACGTCAACCCCCTGAGGCGCGTGCGCGATCTGCCCCTATCGAGGCGCCAGGTGGTCGAGATCGCGAAGGCGCTCGGCAAGCGGCCGCAGTTGCTGATCCTCGACGAGGCGACATCGGCACTGACGAGCGCCGATGTGGAGAAGGTTTATGCGATGCTGGCGCGGCTCAAGGCCGAGGGCGTCGCAATCCTGTACATCTCGCACCGCATGCACGAGGTCGAGGCGCTCGCCGACCGGGCCTCGGTGTTTCGCAACGGCCGCCATATCGAGACCTTCGACAAGGGGAGGCGTTCGACCGCCGATATCATCCAGCTCATGATTGGGCGTGACATCGCGGCCCAGTATCCGCCCAAGCCGGCGCGAAATGCCGCGAAGCCGGTGCTGGCGCTCGAGAACCTGTGCTGGGAGAGGCAGCTCGATCGCATTTCACTGAGCATCGGCGCCGGCGAGATCGTCGGGCTCGGCGGTCTCGACGGGCAGGGCCAGAAATCCCTGTTGCTTGCGCTGTTCGGTGTTTTGCGCGGTGTCACTGGTCGCCTCACGGTGGCAGATCGCGAGGTACGTCCCGGCTCCCCGGCGGCGGCAAAATCGGTCGGCATCGCACTCGTGCCTGAGGACCGCAAGACCGAAGGACTGATGCTGCCGATGTCGATCGCAGACAATCTTGCGATCGCATCGCTCGACGCGCTTTCGACTGGCCCATTCATCGATACCGGGAAGGAACGCACCGCGATCCAGCGAGCCATCGCGAGGCTGCAGATCAAGTTGGACGCCGCGAGTGATGCGGTCTCGACGCTGTCGGGCGGAAACCAGCAGAAGGTCGTGCTCGCCAAATGGCTGATGACCGATCCGCGCATCATCCTGCTCAACGATCCCACGCGCGGAATCGACGTAGGCACCAAGCAGGAGCTCTACCGGCTGATGCGCGAACTCGCCGACCAGGGCGCCGCAATCCTGTTCTACTCAACCGACTATGACGAGCTGATCGGCTGCTGCGACCGCGTCGTCATCATGTATGACGGCCGCATCGTGCGCGAGCTCGAGGGCGACGACCTCACCGAGACCAACATTGTCGCAAGCTCCCTGAATGTCGACACCGATACCGCAGCGAGGGCGGCGCATGCTTGACGATCTCGCGATCAGGATCCGCCAGAACATTGGTCTGGTCACCGCCATCCTGTTGTTCTGTGCTCTCTACATTTTCTACAACGCCGCGCATCCCCGCGGCTTCTCCTCCGCCGTGCTGGTGCAGAATGGCGACGAAATCTTTGCGCTCGCCATGCTGGCGATGGCGCAGACAGTGCCGGTCTTAATGTCGGGCCTTGATCTCTCCGTCGGAGCGGTCATGACCATGGTCGGCTGCTTTGCAAGCTACCTCCTGACCGGCGCGGCAGGTGGTGCGCCGCTGCATCTCGACCTGTTCGGCGTGCATCTCGGCCTCGGCACCTTTCCGGGCGGCGTGAGCGGCATTCTGCTCGGGATCGCCGTGTGCCTTGTGATCGGCGCGGCTGCCGGCTTTATCAATGGTTGCGTCGTCGTCTATGGGCGCATCCAGCCGATCATCGCGACGCTTGCGACCGGCGCGGTCTACATCGGCATCGCGCTTTTCCTGCGTCCGACCCCGGGCGGCAAGATCGATGTTGATCTGAACTGGGCGCTGACTAACTCGCTCGGCGATTTCGCCTCGACCGTGCACATCTTCGACGATGGCGCGGCTGCCTGGTTTGCGCCGTTCGCCTGGATCCCGGTCCCCTTCGTGCTTCTCGTTCTCATTCCGCTGCTGGTATGGGTGCCGTTCCGCCGCTCCGTTCTCGGCCGCGCCGTCTATGCGATCGGCTCGGCCGAGGGCGCAGCTTATATGTCCGGCCTTCCGATCGAGCGCGCCAAGATCGCCCCCTTCACGCTCGCGGGCTTCTTCGCCGGCTGCGGCGGTCTCTTCCTTGCTATCCAGACTTCGTCTGGGAATGCGGACATTCCGCAGGCCGGCGCCTATACGCTCAACTCGATCGCCTCCGTGGTGATCGGCGGCACTTCGCTGCTTGGCGGAACCGGCAGTGCGATCGGGTCGATCTTCGGCGCTATGGTCTTGCGCGTGATTTCCTTCTTCTTCCGCATCTTCGACATTGCCCCTCTTCTGCAGCCGCTGTTCGAGGGCGTGATCCTGCTCGCTGCCGTCAGCATCGGCGCGTTGGGTATGCTGCGCGTCAAGAACACGTTGGAGCTGTTTCGATGACGGCGGCCTCATTCAGCCTCTCGCGCGACGATCGCCCGATCCTGATTGCGGCGGTGTTCATCGTCGTCATTCTCGTCGCGGGTACGGTTTACACATTCGCCCGTTTCGGCAGCGCTCCCCTGTTGTCTCCGGCCTATCTTCTGCAGCAATTGCAGATCGGTGCGTTCCTCGGGATCGTCTCGGCCGGCATGATGATCGTGATCCTGATAGCGCAGATTGATCTGTCGGTGCCCTGGACGCTCGCGGCCGCGGCCATGATGGCGACCTCGGTCGGCGGTCCTCTCGCAATTCCGGTCGGGCTCGGGGTCGGCGTTCTGGTCGGGCTCGTCAACGGCGTCGGGGTCGCGTATCTGCGGGTCCCCTCGATGATCTTTACGCTGGGCGTGAATGCCGTGATGCGCGGCCTGATGGTCGCGCATACTGGCGGCTACGCACCTCAGACCGGGGCGACCGACCTGATGCGGATGCTGGCGGGCGATCGTACGCTCGGCATTCCCAACGCGCTGTTCGTCTGGGCCGGGGTGTCCGTGCTGGTGGTCGTGATCCTGCAGCGCATGTCGCTCGGCCGCTACATCTACGCCATCGGCAACAAGGAGGCGGCGGCCTATCTCGCCGGCGTCAACACGCGCCGCGTCACGGTGGTCTGCTTCGTCCTCTGCGGCCTTGCTGCCGCGCTCGCGGGCGTGCTGCTCGCCGGCTATTCCACCAAGGCCTACCAAGGCATGGGAGACGCCTATCTGCTGCCCTCGATCGCCGCCGTCGTGATTGGAGGCACCAACATCCTCGGCGGCCGCGGCCGCTATCTCGGCACGCTGATCGGCGTCGTCCTGATCGTGCTCCTGAACAGTGTATTGTCGATCATGGAGATGCCGGAGGCGGGCCGCCAAGTGATCTATGGTCTCGTTATCATCTTCATGCTGCTCGTCTACGGGCGGGGCGAACGCGTCACGAGCTAGATGGCCAGCCTAAGGTGGCCCGCCTTCTTTACAAATTGGAAATCATCGTAAATCAAAATTTTAGCGAAACGAACTGCCTTGCTCGACACAGTATCCGCGAGCTCAGAGACCGGCAAGTTCGGATCGCGCGCTATCGAGGAACTTGAATCCGATCTGCAGGGCGACGAGGGCACCGACGGCCGGCGAAAGCGCGGTCAGAACGGCTGAGGATGGCGCCGCACGCCGCCCCGCGCCGCCTTTTCCCTTACACGGCCGCGCGCGTATTGAGGAAGATCGAATACAGCGATGTCTGTCCGCAAATGTAGAGACGGTTGCGCTGCGGACCGCCGAAACAGACATTCGCCACGATCTCGCCGATGGGAATGGTGCCGATATGTGTCCCGTCGGCTGCGTAGCAGAACACGCTCCGTCCCGCCGACGTCCAAACGTTGCCATGGATGTCGCAGCGAAATCCGTCGTAGAGGCCGTCGGGGCAGGTGGAAAACAGCGAGGGCTCAGCGACCTTGTTTCCCTGGACCTTGTAGGACCAGATCGTCGCGGGCAGCCCGTCGACGTGGGTCGCGCCGGTATCGGCGACATAAAGCAGCTTCTCGTCTGGCGAGAACGCCAGCCCGTTCGGCTGCACGCGGTCAGAGACGACGAGGCTGATCTCGCCGCCCGCTGGATCGATCCGATACACGTGGGAGGCGCCAATCTCGGATTTGGTCTGCTGGCCCTCGTAATCGCTGTCGATGCCGTATGTCGGATCCGAAAACCAGATCGAGCCGTCCGATTTCACCACGACATCGTTGGGCGAGTTCAGCCGACGCCCTTCGAACTGCTCGGCAAGCACCGTGATGGAGCCGTCATGCTCGGTCCGGGTGACGCGGCGCATGAAGTGCTCGCAAGTGACGAGCCGCCCCTCGTGATCGGTCGTGTTGCCGTTCGAGTTGAAGCTCGGCGAGCGGAACACCGACACCGATGAATCCGTCTCGTCGAAGCGCATCATCCGGTTGTTCGGAATGTCGGACCAGATCAAATAGCGGGCGGCCGGAAAGTAAGCGGGTCCTTCGGCCCAGCGGCAGCCGCTGGTGAGTTTTTCGAGATTGGCGTGACCAAAGACCAGGCGAGCAAAGCGTGCGTCGTGCGTAACATAGGGGAGCATCGTTCCTCCTCGTTGCCGCAGGCCGTGAAGTGCCCGCGTGCCGGTTCCGCTTTTCTTAGCAACCCGAATGTATGAGCGGAATAGTCTTGTACGAGACCCGTAATCCTCGCGTTGACACCTGACGGCAAATACATACGCTGCGCGTCGCTGCAATGAGACTAGCGCGGATCGAGGCGCGGAGAACGAAGAGCAATCCACCATGGTTTCGCAATCGGCTTTGCCGCGCCGCACACTTGGCCGGACCGGTCTCGAAGTTTCCATCCTCGGGTTCGGAACCGCACCGCTCGGCGATCTCTTTCTCGAGCTCGACGACCACACTGCAATTGCCGCAGCGAGCCGTGCCTTCGAGCTCGGCATCAATCTGCTCGATACATCGCCGCACTATGGCAACGGCCTGTCGGAGCATCGCTGCGGAACGGCGCTCCGGCGCGTGCCGCGCAAGGATGTGGTGCTTTGCACAAAAACTGGTCGCTGGATGGATCCGTTTCACCAGCCGGAGACTCGGTCCGGATTTATTGGTGGACAGCCGCACCGAGCCGTCGTCGACTATTCCTATGATGGCACCATGCGCTCGGTCGAGCAGTCGCTGTTGCGGCTTGGCACCGACCGGATCGACCTGTTGCTGATCCATGATGTCGATGTGTGGACCCACGGTAAGGACGCGATCGAGGATCGGTTTCGCGAAGCGATGTCCGGGGCCTATGTAGCGCTGGACAAACTTCGTTCCGAAGGTGTGGTCGCGGGCATCGGGATCGGCGTCAACGAGGCGGAGATGTGCGTGCGCTTTGCGCAGGCCGGGTCCTTCGAGGTGATGCTGCTCGCCGGGCGTTATTCGCTGCTGGAGCAGCCAGCACTCGAGGAGTTCATGCCGCTGGCGCTGAAGCAGGGCATCGCGGTGCTGCTTGGCGGCGTGTTCAATTCGGGGATTCTGGCGACGGGCGCCATCAAGGGCGCCAAGTACAATTATCAAGACGCACCGCCGCAGATCCTTTCGAAGGTTGCTGAGATCCAGCGTATCTGCGCAGCTCATGACGTAGCGCTGCCGACGGCCGCTCTACATTTTGCGCTGGGTCATCCCGCGGTCGCGAGCGTGGTTCTCGGGGCGCATAATGCGCAGGAGGTCGAGCGCAATGTGGCAGCGCTGACCACCACAGTGCCGGGCGCGCTCTGGAGCGATCTCAAGGCCGCGTCCCTGCTGGAATCGGAAGCGCCTGTTCCGAGGTAGACCGGATGAACACGCTTGAATTGGTTCAAGCCGAGGGCTCGGATCACCGGGAAAACAGCTCCCCACCGCTCGAGCTCGCCCCCGTAGGTGCGCGGCACGTGGGACTGGCTCAGTGCCGATTGCGGCGCGGATTGTCGGCCGTGCGTTGAAGTCCGCGATCGATCTGAGCAAGGGAGTCTATGTTGTCCGCTAGGTATGGCCAAGGCGTTCGAAATCTGCGCGGGCGTCGCGGGCCGTGTGGATCAGACCGCCATACCTGTCCGCGATTGGCTTAAACGATCCAGGCAATCGATCATCGATGACGAGATGGTGGCAGTCGTCGAGATGGCCGCCCCGGACCGTCGCATTGCGACCGAACTTGGTGATGTCGGCCACTAGCACGGACGTTCGCGAATTGGCCACAATGGATTGACGCGCCTTGACTTCATCGGCATGGAAATCGAGCAGCGTGCCGTCCTCATCAATCCCCCCGACACCGAATATACCAAAGTCGGCGCGGAAACCCGCGAAGAAGCGCGCAGCCGACTCGCCAATGATATCGCGATCGAGTTGCCGCAGCGTGCCGCCCGCGATGCTGATCTCCACGTCCGGATTGTGCGCGAATGCTGCGGCCACGTTCAGGCTGTTGGTGATCACCCGCAGATCCCGACGGCGGGAGAGCGCCTGCGCGACGTATTCGGGCGTCGTGCCAAGTCCGATCATCAGTGACGTCCCGTCAGGGATGAGGTTGGCGGTTGCGTGCGCGATCCGCCGTTTCGCGCTGGCGTTCAACCTGTGCCTGCTGCCATAGGCGAGGTTCTGGTTCTGGACCGGGAGGCCGACCCCGCCATGCACCCGCCGGAGCAGGCCCTGGTCGCAGAGTGCATTCACGAGGCGGCGAATGGTCTGCTGAGTGACGTCGAAACGCACCGCGAGCTGCTCGATGGAGGCGAAGCCTTGTTCGCGCACGATCTCTAGTATGTAGGTCTGACGGGTCGTGGCGGTCCTGAGCATAGGCCCTCCGTTCTCAACGAAAGTATCATTTGAACTCCAAGGACGCAATTTTCTGTTTCATATGGTGCTACGCTATGTTCAAATGAACATCGTAGTGGCTACGCCGACGAATGCGCGTGGCACGAGGGAGGGCGCATGGACCGGTCTGTCTGCGGTGAGCGGCGTTGCATTGGTCCGTTGCAGCGAGCCGTCGCCAGCGGCGTAGCTGCATCACGGTGAGAGCGAACAGGCCATGTCAGCGATCACGCTGAGTCATGTCTCCAAGTTCTGGGGCGCGATGCGCGCCGTCGATGACGTCAGTCTGACGGCGAACGAGGGCTCGCTGCTTGTGCTGCTGGGACCGTCCGGCTGCGGTAAGTCGACCACGCTGCGGCTGATCGCCGGCCTTGAGGATGCTGATGCCGGTACGATCGCCATCGGCGGCGTCGACGTGACCCATCTGACCCCGGCGCAGCGGAATATCTCCATGGTCTTCCAGTCCTATGCGCTGTTTCCGCATTTGAGCGTAGCCGAGAACATCGTCTTCGGACTGCGTGTGCGTCGCGTGTCGCGCGCGGAACGAGACGAGCGGCTCCGGCGTGTGGCCGAGATTGTTGGCCTTGCGCATCTGCTTGAACGCAAGCCGTCGCAGCTATCTGGCGGCCAGCGCCAGCGGGTTGCACTGGGACGAGCCATCATTGCGGAAGCGCGGGTCTGCCTCATGGACGAGCCGCTTTCAAATCTGGACGCCAAGCTGCGGCATGAGATGCGGACGGAGATCCGCGCCCTGCAACAGCGGCTCGGAATGACGATGGTCTACGTGACCCACGATCAGACCGAAGCCATGACGATGGCGGATCGCGTCGTGCTGATGCGCGATGGTCGTATCGAGCAGAATGGCACACCAGAGGAGCTATATAACCGGCCGGCGACGGCATTCACGGCGCGGTTCATCGGCACGCCGCCGATGAACCTGTTGCGCCAGGGTGATCATCTCATCGGCATCCGGCCGGAGCATATCCGCATCGTGTCGGGCGGGGACCGTTTTGCGCGCGTCAGGGCGATCGAGCATCTTGGGGCCGACAGCATCGTTCTGTGCGAGGTCGATGGTCAGCCCATCTCGGTGCGGCTCGAAGGTTTCAGCAAGGTTCGGCCAGGCGAGGATGTCCGGATCGCGTGGGAACCCGGGCTCGAGCATCGGTTCGATTCAAGTTTGGAAACTCGCTTGGAGACCATCGTCACAGAGGGCCAGCGGGCGATATCCGGTCGATAGCAGCGGCTGTTTCAAACGCAGTAACGAAGGAGATTGTCCCATGTTTGCGCGACGAACGATGTTGATGGCAGCGGCGTTTGCCGTACTCTCGATGGCTGCACGCCCGGCTGCCGCGGTGGATCTGACCATGTACTATCCGGTCGCGGTCGGCGGTCCCGTCACCAAGATCATCGACGACATGGTCTCGCGCTTCGAGAAGGACAATCCTGACATCAAGATGACGGCGGTCTATGCCGGCAACTACACGGATACGATGACCAAGGCGATGACCGCCATGAAGGGCGGGCAGCCGCCGCAACTGTCGGTGTTGCTGTCGACCGACGTGTTCACGCTGATGGACGAGAACGCGATCGTGCCGTTTGACGATCTCGTCGGCGACAAGGCCTGGTTCAAGGAGTTCTATCCGGCGTTCATGGCGAACGGGCAGATCGACGGCAAGACCTGGAGCGTGCCGTTCCAGCGTTCGACCATCGTGCTGTACTGGAACAAGGACGCCTTCAAGGAGGCGGGCCTTGATCCCGAGAAGGCGCCGGCGTCCTGGGACGAAATGGTCGAGATGTCGAAGAAGCTGGTCAAGAAGGATGGCGGCAACACGACGCGCTGGGGCATCGAAATTCCCTCGACCGGATATGCCTACTGGATGCTGCAGGCGCTGGCGATCGAGAACGGGCAGAAGATGATGAACGAGCCCGGCAACGAGGTCTATCTGACCGCTCCGAAGACGGTCGCTGCCCTCGAGTACTGGGTCGACCTGTCGCGCAAGCACAACGTCGCCCCGGCCGGCAGCATCGATTGGGCGACGCTGCGCAACGATTTCCTCGAAGGCAAGACGGCGATGATGTGGCACACCACTGGCAATCTGACGGCGGTCAAGGACGCCGCGAAATTCCAGTTCGGTGTGGCCATGCTGCCGGCCAGGGAGCGGCGCGGATCACCGACCGGCGGCGGCAATTTCTACATCTTCAAGAGTGCGTCTCCCGAACAGCAGAAGGCGGCCGTCAAGTTCATTCAATGGATCACGGCTCCGGATCGCGCGGCCGAATGGAGCATGAAGACCGGCTACGTGGCAGTGTCGCCGGCCGCCTACAAGACGCCGACGATGGAGGCCTACGCAAAGGCCTTCCCGCAGGCCACAGTTGCGCGCGATCAGCTGGAGCATGCGGTGCCGGAGCTCTCCGTTCATGAGAACGGCCGCATCTACAAGTTCGTCGGAGATGCCGTGCAGGCCGCGATCACGGGCGCGCAGAAGCCGCAGGAGGCGCTGGCCGCCGCGCAACAGCAGTCCGACCGCGTCTTGCGCGCCTACAAATAGGGACGTGGCGGGATGGCGCGCCACCGCCATCCCGCCGGCTCACAGATGTCCGACTCCATGGTCTCATCGCCAATAGCCCCGCGCCGTGCCCGATCGCAAGCGTGGTGGAACACCGTGAATGCCTGGCTGCTGCTGCTGCCGGCGGCCGTCCTGCTACTCGCATTCACGCACTTTCCGATTCTGGCGACGATCCGGCATTCGCTGTTCGTCACGCGCCGCAATGGCACGGAGGCCTTCGTCGGGCTTGACAGCTATCGGTCCATGGCGGCCGATCCGATCTTCTGGAAGGCGCTGGTCAATAATTTCTGGTTCGCGCTCGGCACGATCCCGACCTCGATTGCCCTGGCCCTGGTGATGGCGATCTGGGTCAATCGCAACATACGCGGCCGCGGCTTTCTGCGACTGGCCTATTTCACGCCGACCGTGCTGCCGATGATCGCCGTCGCCAATATCTGGCTGTTCTTCTACACGCCGGATTACGGGTTGCTGGATCAGTTGCGCGGCCTTTTCGGTCTCGGTGGCTGGAACTGGCTGGGCGATCCCTCGACGGTGATGAGCTGTCTGATCGTGATGGTGATCTGGAAGGAGGCCGGCTTCTTCATGATCTTCTACCTGGCGGCGCTGCAGCAGCTCTCGCCGGACCTCGAAGAGGCCGCGTCCATCGAAGGCGCGAGCCGGTGGTACACGTTCCGCCGGATCACGTTCCCATTGCTGATGCCGACCACGTTGTTCGTGGCGATCAACGCAGTCATCAACTCCTTCAAGTTGGTGGACCATCTGGTCATCATGACCAAGGGCGGTCCGAACAACGCCAGCACGCTGCTGCTCTACTACATTTATGAGGTTGCCTTCACCTTCCAAGATTCCTCTTACGCGGCAACGCTGACGGTTGTGCTTCTGATGCTGCTGAGCTCGGTTGCGCTGATCAAGTTCGGTTATCTCGATCGCAGGATCCACTATCAATGAGAGGCCGGACACGCCCCATTGAGGCCGTCGCAGCATGGCTCCTGGCTTTGATCTGGCTTGCCCCATTGGCCTATGCCTTTTGGAGCGCGCTGCATCCGGCCGCTTACGCCACGTCGTTCAGCCTGTCCGCGCCCTGGACGCTGGAGAATTTTGCCCGGGCCTGGAACCAGGCGCCGTTCGCTCGGTACTATCTCAACACGGTGGTGCTGGTGACGCTGATCCTGGTTGGTCAGCTCATCCTGTCGACGCTGGCCGCCTATGCCTTTGCGCGCTTCAGGTTCAGGGGCAGCGGCATCGCTTTCGCCCTCGTTCTGCTCCAGCTGATGATCATGCCCGACGTCCTGATCGTCGAGAACTACCGCGCGATCGCCAAGCTGGGATTGCTCGATACGATCCCTGCGATCGCGCTGCCCTATCTCGCGAGCGCCTTCGGCATCTTCCTGCTGCGGCAGACCTTCAAGGGGGTGCCCCAGGAGTTGGTCGAAGCCGCGCGGGTCGAGGGAGCGGGTCCGCTCGGAATCCTGTGGCGGGTCTATGTCCCGCTGGCTCGCCCGACCTATGTCGCCTTTGGCCTCGTCTCCGTCAGCTATCACTGGAACAATTTCCTGTGGCCGTTGATCGTCACGAATTCGGTGGAAGCGCGGCCGCTCACCGTGGGGCTTGCCGTGTTCGGCGCGCCTGAGACCGGCGTGGATTGGTCAGTGATCACGGCGGCAACCGTGATGACGATGGCGCCGCTGCTGATCGCGTTTCTGCTGTTCCAGCGTCAGTTCGTCCAGTCATTCATGCGTGCAGGCATCCGTTAATGAGACTTCTCACCTGGAACATACAGTGCGGAAAGGGCTGCGACGGCGTGACCGATCTGGCAAGGATCGTTGCCGTCGCTCGACAGACGCTCGATGCGGACGTGTTCTGCTTCCAGGAGGTGAGCGCGAACTTCTCGAGATTTGGTGATGGAGCGGATCAGAGCGAACAGCTGGCAGCCCTTTTGCCCGGCTACTCCGCAATATTCCGGCCCGCGATCGAAACTGTCGATCCTGATGGCAACCTCCATCGCTTCGGTAACATGACGCTGTCGAGGTTGCCGGTGCTGCAGATTGCAAACCATCTGCTGCCATGGCCCGCCGCAGCCGCGGTGCGGAGCATGCGCCGTCACGCCCTGGAGGTGACGGTTCAGGCCTCGTTTGGCGTGGTCCGCGTCGTCAACACGCATCTCGAGTTCCATTCGGCCGGCCAGCGCGAGGCACAGATCGCTCGCCTGCTGGATTTGCAGGAGGACGCGTCAATGAGTCCGAAGCAGGCCGGCTCCCGGCACGATGAGCCGTATGAAAGTCAGACCGTCGCGGCGTCGAGCCTGCTGTGTGGTGATTTCAATTTTGATGTTGCCGACCCTCAGCACGCATTGATTGCCCGATCTGGCCGGCCTCGTCTGGCGTATCGGGATGCATGGACCGCCGATCGTCCCGGCCGCGCGCGTGCGCCGACTTGCGGAATCTACGACCGCGCGCAGTGGGCCGAGGGGCCCGACTGCCGCGACTTCATTTTCGTGACGGAAGATTTGACCGGCTACGTTCGCAGCATCGAGGTCAACGAAGCGACGGATGCATCCGATCACCAACCCATTGCAATCGAAGTTTCGGAATAGAGGAATAGAGGAATAGAGGAGCTACTAAAAAGTTGTCGTTGCAAGGGGGGCTTCCTCGGTCTACATCGCGATACGTCTGAACTCGGTCAAACACGCCACGATGAACGCGACGGCGGCTGACCCCAAAGCCGCGCCTGAATTTATGCACTCTGGCAGGTGGGCCAACACGTGATTGATTCAGAAGGCGTCCAATGCCCTTTTACGTTTGGCCGAAAGCGCGAAGGCGGCAAGCAAGCCGACAATAACAAGCACGCCGGCCAGCTTCTGTTCGCCTTCGACAGCTTCCGGCACCTGCCGAGGCGTGCGCGCAAGCATCGAGGAGGACGCGGGCGTCCGGAGACTGGTACGCGAGGCTAGGCGGGCGCCTTCAGAGAATTGAGACGCTTGCGGAGAAATGCCAGCACCACGATCTCGTCGGGAGTGAGCTTGGCGTACTGGCGCTTGAACTTCTGCGCGATCTTGGCATCAATCATCTTCACGAGGTCACCAGACATGTAGGCGTTCAGGACTTCCGGGTGCACGTAGCACTTGCGGCAGATCGCCGGTGTGTTGCCGAGCTGCTTCGAGACGCTTTCGATCGCGGCGACGACGTTGCGCTTGGCCTCGGCCTGGCTGTCGTACTTCTTGAATTCGGCAAGCGCCAACGCCGCCAGAACCGTCCCCGCCCAAGTTCGAAAATCCTTGGCGCTGAAGTCCTCGCCCGTGATGTCCTTGATGTAGGCGTTGACGTCGCCGGAATCGACGGTGCGGGGCTGTCCGTCCTCGTCCAGGTACTTGAAGAGCTCATGTCCCGGGATCTCCGCGCAGCGCTTCACGATCGCGACTATCCGCTTGTCCTCGACGCGAAGCTTCCACTGTTTGCCCGACTTGCCCGTGAAGTCGAACCGAAGGACGCCGCGCCCGACCGCGACGTGCTTGCGGCGCATGGTGGTGAGCCCGTAGGACTTGTTTTGCTCGGCATACTCGGCATTGCCCACCCGGATCAACGTCTTCTCCAGAAGACTGACGATCGTGGCCAGCACCTTCTCGCGGGGCAGTCCGTCCCGCTTCATGTCGGCGGCGACCCGCTCCCGCAGCGCTGGCAGCGCGGTCGCGAACTGGATGATGTGCTCGTACTTGTTCTGGTCGCGCAACTCGCGCCATTTTGCGTGGTAGCGGTACTGCTTGCGGCCCCGCGCATCGAGCCCGGTTGCCTGGATGTGGCCGTTCGAAGACGGGCAGATCCACACGGATTCGTAGGCCGGCGGGATGCCGATTGCTTTGATGCGTCGGATGACGGCGGCATCGGTGATTCGCTTGCCGTCCTTGTCGTAGTAGCTGAAAGTGGTTCCAGTCCGCTTGCGCGTGTACCCCGGCGCGGAGTCGCTGACATACCGGAGGCCTTCTTCCGCGATGGTGGCCGCGACCTCGGCGGTGCGGTCCAGAACCTCTTCTTCGTTGCTGGTTTGTCGGAGCATGGGCCGGTCCCTCGGAAGCACCCTGGGATCGAGGCTCCACTCTTTCTAAAGGGATGAAGACACCGGTTGGTTCCGCTCGGAGGTCGGTGGACGCGAGGTGTGGATCAGTGGCCCTCCAGAATAGCGGGACCTCAGATGGAGAGCCGGTCCGGTTCTTTCGACAAGGCGCTGCGCAGTCGATGACGGCATGGTCTAGCTTCAGACAATCGCCACAAATTTCACCGACACGCTTCCCACAGTCAATCTTCAGGAAGGCCGCCATGTCCCAGTATTCACTCGATGTATTGCGTCGGCGCTATGTCGTCGAGAAAAGACCGCTCGAAGCCAGCATCGAGCAGATCTTGCGGGCCGACGCCCGCGCGGGAGCCCGTGCCATCCTGGCCTCAATCGATAAACGGCGCTCCGAAAATAGGTCCGAGGGGCAGCGCCTGCGAAAGATGCTCCGCTTCGAGACCTCTCTCTGGGAAAGCGGCCATCATGCCGTGGCAGGCGTGGACGAGGCGGGAATGAGCCCTCTCGCCGGGCCAGTCTCTGCTGGCGCCGTGATCCTGAAGCCCGGCACGCGGATAATCGGAATCGACGACTCGAAAAAACTCGATGCCGCCGCTCGCGAAGAACTCGCGAGGGAAATCAAGGAGAAGGCAGAGAGTTGGTGTGTAGCATTCGTCGAGGTCGAGGAGATCGACGCGATCAACATCTATTGGGCAGGCATCCAGGCGATGCAGCGTGCGGTCCGGGGCCTAGGGTTGGCGCCGCAGCACTTGCTGATCGACGCGAAGCGGTTGAAGGAAATCGAGATCCCTCAGCAGTCCATCATTAAAGGTGACGCCAAGTCCGCCAGCATTGCGGCCGCCTCCATCCTCGCGAAAGTCGAGCGCGATATGGTCATGCGGACGCTCGACGTGCGTCACCCCGGCTACGGGTTCGCGGATCACAAGGGCTACCCGGTGCCGGCTCATTATGAGGCGCTCGCCAGGCTTGGTGCATGCGCAGCTCACCGGAGGTCGTCCGGACCTGTACGCAAGGCCCTCGGACTGCCGCCCCTGCCGCCGTGGCCTTCGGCATCCGAGCGCACCGCTGGTTGAACTCCTGGGGTCCACGTTTCGTCTCGGCGTACTATTTTCGCGGCCATTTCTTTTCGCGAACGACGTCCTCGGCCAATTTGTCCGACCTCAGGCCGAGATAGACCGGCTGGCGCAGCTCGCCCTTGCTGGTCCACTCCGCTAATTTCACTTCCGCGACCTACGAAGGATGCACCCAGGTCGTGACCCGCTCATCCTTTACTTTGGCTGCGGTGCTTGCTGAACGCGATCAGCTTGTGGCGCGGCAGGAGGGCCTTGAGCCGGTGCTTGCGCTATAGTTCGGCCGACATCTCTGCCCGCAGGTCCGTCAGGGCGACATTTAGGCGTGCACCTATAATCGTCAGCAGGCCAAAGGTCAGCGCGGGCGAGAACAATGAAGGCAGGGGCGATGAATGCGCAGCTGCAACATTCGTTTGCGGCTGCGCCTGTTCGAAACGTTCAGACGTCACGTTTTCGGACTTGGCTGAGGCATAGGTCCGGCTTGAGGAGTTTGAGGAGGTGTCGGAGTGCTCTGCTGCTGAAGCGCCGCGGGGTCGCCACCCGCATGAGGGACGCACGTACCGATGTTGCTGAGCAGGCGTTTGGCCTGGAGGTCGCGGACCTTTGAGTATTCGCGTCGTCGCTCGATATTGGCCGCGGCCCATCGGTCCCAGGCCTCGAAAGCGTCCGTATAGTGCTTTCGCATCTGCTCCTCGGCGGCAAGGCAATCGGCGAACTTGTCGAAAACCAGGTCGGTGTTGACCGGGGTCATGCCTCCTACCAGGACAACGAGCATCCATTTCATCTTGCCGATCGCCTTTCACACCGGGCGAATTCTCCGCTTACGCGCAGAATTCCGTTCACTGTGGTTAGATCGCCCGACGGCTGCGACCGGCTACAAAACCGTAGACGAAAAGCACGATGATGGCGCCTACCACTGCCCCCACTAGTCCTGCGCCTTCTCCTGGCCGGTACCAGCCGAGAGATTGGCCAAGATAGGTCGCTACGAACGCGCCCACTATTCCCAGGATGGTGGTCAGGATGAAACCCGAGGGCTCGTTGTCGCCGGGCATGATGAACTTCGCGATGACGCCTGCGATGAAACCGATGATGATCGTCCAGATGATGCTCATGTCTCTCCCTCGATCGCTGTGGTGTTATCCCGCCGATGAAGCCGGAAGACGTCCATCAGGCGTGTATTTGTCCACGGCAGTCGGAAGCTCTCGGGACAAACGGTCGAGAATCTCCTGCTGCGACAAGCCGGTCTGCTGCTCCAGTTTTTGAAGGACGTCCGGACCGATAGCCTGCTGGAGTTCGGGCGGGGTGACTTCGCGGTTCGGCCCCTGATTGATCCAGGATTGAGCCACATCGCCTTGCCCGTTCTGCCTGAAGTGCTCGAGCAATTCGCCGATCCCGCCGTTCAGCAGCGAACCCACGCCTCCGGTGCCCGCTAGGCCGCCAAGGCTGCCGAGCATGCCGCTCAGGGAATCCTTGGCACCCGCCGGCTGGCCGGAGGTCGCATTGCGAAACATGTCCGCCAGCTTGTCCCGATTTTGATACCCCGCGATTGCGAGCATACCCAAGAGGGCGGTCATCGATGGCATTCCGCGGCTCATTTTCGGCTCCTGAGTTCAACGATCGGCAACCAACCTACGCTGGGCTGAGAAGTTCCAAGTTTTCCCGAGCCGTGGGTTTTGGAAAGGAGGATCTAGAGAAGCATCTGCAAGAAAACGGGAGCGGGCTCCGGGCGAAAGTCCGGAGCAAACCAGCTCGCGCGACGTGCGCCAAATGGCCGCTTTGCTCATGCGGCGCGACGAAGCCTTCGTGCAGGCGGTCGAGGAACTGAAAATGGAAAAGCCCACCAAGTTGGAGCCGCGATGCTGCGTCGCTCGCGTTCGTTCGGCCTCGCGCTCGCAACAGCTTCTTTGAAGGAACTCGCGATTCCTTGAAGCGTCGCACCGCGATGAGTTTCGCGGGCGGAGGAGCAGATGGCAGCGAAGAAGAAGACCGCACGGGGACGCAAACAAGATCGCGCCCGCGTGGCTAACGGCCAGGACTACGAAGTGCGATACGATTCCTCCTGACTTGAACGCGCCAGCTGCCCGACTTGAGCTTCTTAAAGGTCGGCACCGCGTGTGCGCTCCACCCGGATTTCATGTGCGCTAGTGTGCACCGGGAGATCAAACGCGGTACAAACGTGTGCAATTTTGGCTAGTTTGGAGTGCACACGTGTGCACTTGTTCCTGCTCTAGTCCATTGTAAGGATAGGATAACTACTTGGAATATCAAGAATATCGCTTTTCCGTGGCGCCCATGATGGATTGGACCGACCGGCATTGCCGGGTGTTCCACCGTCACCTGACGAGGCGGGCGCTGCTCTATACGGAGATGCTGACCACTGGCGCCATCATTCATGGTGACCGGAAGCGGCTGCTTGGGTTCGACCTGGTCGAGCACCCGGTCGCGCTTCAGCTCGGCGGGTCGGATCCACGCGAGCTGGCGCTGGTGGCGCGGATCGGCGAGGAGTTGGGTTATGACGAAATCAACCTCAACGTCGGCTGCCCCTCCGACCGCGTGAAGGACGGCCGTTTCGGCGCTTGCCTGATGGCAGAGCCTGATCTCGTGGCGAGGTGCGTCGAGGCGATGAAGGGTGCGGTGGCCGTGCCCGTGACCGTGAAGTGCCGCATCGGGATCGACGACCAGGATCCCGAAGTCGCGCTCGACAACCTTGCGCACGCAGTCGTTGACTCCGGCTGCGATGCGCTGATCGTACATGCCCGGAAAGCATGGCTCAGCGGTTTGTCACCGAAGGAGAATCGCGACATCCCGCCGCTCGACTATGATCGCGTCTATCGCCTCAAGCGCGCGATGCCGGATGTGCCTGTCATCATCAACGGCGGCATCCCCGGTGTCGACGAGGCAAGGGCACATCTCGATCACGTTGACGGCGCGATGCTTGGACGAGCCGCCTATCAGGAGCCGTGGCGGCTGCTCTCGGTCGATACCGACATTTTCGGCGAGGCGGCGCCGCATGCCTCGATGCAGGATGCGCTCGAAGGGATGGTGCCCTACATCGAACAGCAACTCGCGCGCGGCACGAGGCTGCACTCTATGACGCGGCATTTCGTCGGCGCATTCCACGCCGTCCCCGGCGCGCGCGCCTTCCGCCGGCATCTTGCCGAGCAGGGGGTGAAGCCGGGCGCTGGCCTCGAGGTGCTACGCGAAGCGATTGCGCGTGTCGGTGCGCACGTACCGGCGGAGGCGGCGGCCTAGCCGTAATCGCATGACGAGCCGGATTGCAAGAGTCTAGTCGACTGCCAGGCGCGAGCGGCGGCGACTGGTCTGGAGCTCCGGATAACCCGTGAGCATCAGCCTGTCGGCGCGCACGCCCCAGCTCTCCAGGCGATCGAGGAAGCTCATGCCGAGCAGATTGGTCTTCATCTGCCCGCGCTGCACGACGAGGGCTGGCACCGATTTCTCGACGAGGTGACCGACGGAGAGGCGGTCGATCGTGAGGCGGGCCGCCTTGGTGTGACCGCCCGCGGTTTCGAGATCGACGTCGTATTCGAGCATCTCGAGCGGCAGCCCGATCGCCTTCGCGGTTTCCCAGGTCAGCACCACCGAGGTCGCGCCGGTGTCAATGACCATCGGTGCGGCCACGCCGTTGATCTTCGCGCGCAGCGCGAATTCGCCGCCCTGGCCGCGCGGAATCTGCACGGCGGGCGCGGGCGCTGCGGTCTGCGTGCGAAAGATATGCGAGACCTTGCTGCTCGCGCGCGCGATCTGGTCGGAATCGCCATAGGCGACGACGGCACCGGCCGTGCAGGCGAGCATGATGAGAACGAGCAGGGACCGGATCATTGCGCATCTCCAGATGCGCGCCGACCGATCAGGTGTGTTTCGGCGATCCCGCGATGGGCGGAAGTCCAGCCTGATTCATGCGCGCCGGCAACAGCGCCATGACCGTGAGGCGTTCCGCGCTCTCCATGGCGTGCCAGCGCGCGATCTCCGGCAATGTGCGTCCGCAGCCGAAGCACAGCCTGGTCTTGGGATCGATCATGCAGACGGCCACGCAAGGCGTTTCTTTGCTCATTGGGGCATAGTGGCGGATGGTCGGGCATGTCTGCAAGCACCTCGTTACGAGCCCGTACCTGCGCTCATGATCGGCTTGCGGCGGGGCCGGCGCTTCTCGTCCGCTACCGCGGAACTCTCGGGTTGGAGCGGCGGAGAATCATCCGACATCGGCGCCAGCGCGCTCATCACGCGCTCGGGCGGGAAGGTGACGATCACTTCGGTGCCGATGCGCAGCTTCGATTTCAGCGTGAACGTACCGCCATGCAGGTCGACCAGATTCTTGGCGATCGGCAGGCCGAGACCGGCGCCCTGTTCGGCCGACTTGATCGAATTGGAACCTTGGCCGAACGATGCGAGCACGACCGGGATCTCGTCCTCGGGAATCCCGGAGCCGGTGTCCTTCACCGAGAGATATTGTCCGCCTGAGGCCGTCCAGCCGGCCTTGAGCCAGATCTCGCCGCCCTGCGGAGTGAACTTGATCGAGTTGGAGAGCAGATTGAGCACGACCTGGCGGATCGCGCGCTCGTCGGCCCACAGCCGCGGCATCGCCTGCTCGAACACCTCGTGGATGGTGATGCCACGGCTCGAGGCGCGCAGCTTCATCAAATGATGGCAGTCGGCGACGATGCCGACCAGCGAGACCGCTTCCTCGTTGAGCTCGTAGCGGCCAGCCTCGATCCGCGACAGATCGAGGATCTCGTTGATGAGGTTGAGCAGGTGGACGCCGGAATTGTGGATGTCGGCCGAGTACTCCTTGTAGACCGGCACGGCATGCGCGCCGAAAATCTCGCTCTTCATCACTTCCGAGAAGCCGAGGATTGCATTGAGCGGCGTCCGCAGTTCGTGGCTCATCTGCGCCAGAAAGCGCGACTTGGCCACATTGGCGGATTCGGCGCGGTGGCGCGCTTCGTCCGAGATCGCCTTGGCTTGTTCGAGCTCGCCGATCAGCGCGTCCTTCTCGGCCCGCGCCTCGAGCGTGGCGAAGGTCGAAGAGTGCAGGCGGTGAGCCAGCAACACGAAATAGCCTTCGGCGGCGACGGCGAGCGCGGCCAGGATGTAATTATCCAGCGAGCCAGTCATCACGAAGCTCAGCGCCATCGCGACCGCGACCGGTGCGGTGGCGGCGAGGGCGGCGATCGGCAGATTGGCGGCCAGCATGCTTGATACTGCGATCACCAGCAGCATCAGGAACATCATCAGCGTTTCCGTGATCATGTCGAGCACGGGATGGATCAGGATCGCCATCCAGCAAAGGCCATAGAGCAGGTCGAGCACGACGAAACGCGTCTGCCATGCGCGCGTTGCCGCGGGCGAGGCGGGCTCGGCCAGGAAGCGGTGGCAGCTGCGGATCATTGCGGCATGAATGCAAAGCATGCCGGCGGTCCAGGCCGCGGCCGGGATCGGCTGCATCCACAGCCCAAACAGCACGCCTGTCGCGACCACAAGCAGCATCACGACATAGGAGGCCGACAGCCGCGTCTGGGCGTACTGGCGCAGCATTTCGGCATCGAACGCCGGCCGGGTTCCACTGGTCGACGTTAACTTATCGCGCGCCTCGCGCACCCGCTGTGCCGCAGCCCGGCGATGGCTCGCCGACGGCACGCTCACCGGCTCGGCCGGAAGCTGCACAACCTCGGGCTTTTCAGCGGGTTTACTCATCGCACAACAACAATTCCTGCCCGCGCGGGACGGGCCTTCTGCATTGTCTATCTCTGGCAAGAAATCCTTAAGAGGTGACTTAAGGAGCTAAAGAATTACGTTAACCCGGCGTTAATTTTGGATCCGGCGTGAGCCGCTCAATGCAGCGCCGCGTGCTGCGCGATGTACACCACGGCGCCCGCCAGATAGCCGGCGAGCGCGGGAACGGCGATGCGGCGGGCGTACCAGAGGAACTCGATGCGCTCGAGCCCCATGGCGGCGACGCCTGCGGCCGAGCCGATGATCAGGATCGAGCCGCCGGTTCCGGCGCAATAGGCGATGAACTCCCAGATGAAGCTGTCGGGTGGATAATGCGCGAGGTCGTACATGCCCATCGTCGCGGCGACCAGCGGCACGTTGTCGATGACAGCACTGAGCAGGCCGAGCACGATCACGATGATGTCCTGTCGGCCGATCGCGGTGTCCAGCCATTTGGCCACCATGGAGAGCAGGCCGGCATGTTCGAGGCAGGCGACCGCGAGCAAGATGCCGAGGAAGAATACGATCGAGCCCATGTCGATCCGCGTCAGCGCATTCGCAAGCGTGAGGGGACCGCGGACATGCTCATCCTTTTTGCGATGAACGATCTCGCCGACCAACCACACGATGCCAAGCCCGAGCAGGACGCCCATGAAGGGCGGCAGGTGCGTGACCGTCTTGAAGGCGGGCACCGCGATCAGTACGCCGAGTCCGAGATAGAACATCACGTTCCGCTCGAACGGATCGACGCCCTGCAATCCGTCCTCTTTCGGCGGTGGTGCGATGGTCTTGCCCTTGAGTGAAAAGCTGATGAATGCGAGCGGCACCAGCAGGTTGAGCAAGGAGGGCAGGAACACCGCGCTCATGATTTTCAGGGGCGAAATCTGTCCGCCGATCCACAGCATGGTCGTGGTGACGTCGCCGATCACGGTCCATGCGCCGCCGGCATTTGCGGCGATGACGATGAGGGAGGCGAACAGCAAGCGGTCGTCGCGCTTGGCGATCAGCCGCTGGATCAGCGAGACCATGACGATGGTGGTGGTCAGATTGTCGAGGATTGCACTGAGGAAGAAGGTAACGAAGCCAATCAGCCATATCAGACGGACCTGGCTGGTCGTGCTGATGCGGGAGGTGATGACCTCGAAACCGTCATGGGCGTCGATGACCTCGACGATGGTCATCGCGCCAACCAGGAAGAACACGATCTGCGCGGTGGCAGCGACGGACTCGTCAAGCTGACGGCCGACCAGCGTGTGGTCGCCGGTCGCGAGCGCGTAGATTGTCCAGAGCACGCCCGCGCCGAGTAGCGCAGACGCGCTCTTATTCACCCCGATAGGATGCTCGAGCGCGATCGCCGCATAGGCGAGGATGAAGATTGCGGCGAGTGCGGTCAGCAAGGCAGGATCACTTCGTGAGGTGTCAGCGATTCAGGCGCGCGAGCAGGCTCGATGTATCCCAGCGCTTGCCGCCCATCTTCTCGACCTCGGCGTAGAACTGGTCGACGAGCGCGGTCACCGGCAGATTGGCGCCATTGCGACGGGCTTCGGCCAGCGAGATCGAGAGATCCTTGCGCATCCATTCGACCGCGAAGCCGAAATCGTATTTGTCCTCGTTCATGGTCTTGTAGCGGTTCTCCATCTGCCAGGACTGCGCGGCGCCCTTGGAGATGGTTTCGATCACGGCGGCGACGTCAAGGCCACTTTTCTTGGCGAAGTGAATACCCTCGGAGAGGCCCTGGACGAGGCCGGCGATGCAGATCTGGTTGACCATTTTGGTCAGCTGGCCGGAGCCGGCGGGCCCCAGCAATTTGCACATCCGCGCATAGGCGCCTGTGATGATCGGCTCGGCGCCGGCATAGGCGTCCTGCGCGCCGCCGCACATCACCGTCAGCACGCCGTTCTCGGCGCCGGCCTGGCCGCCGGACACGGGTGCGTCGATGAACTTGAAGCCGGCCTTGGTCGCGGCCGCATCGAGCTCACGCGCGACCTCGGCGGAAGCGGTGGTGTGGTCGACGAAGGTTGCACCCTTCTTCATGCCGGCAAACGCGCCGTCGGCACCGATCGTGACCGCGCGCAGATCGTTATCGTTGCCGACGCAGCACATCACGAAATCCTGGCCCTCGGCCGCGGCCTTCGGGGTCGCCGCGGTCTTGCCGCCGAACTTGTCCGCCCACTCCTTCGCCTTGGCCGCGGTGCGGTTATAGACGGTGACCTCATGGCCCCCTTTTTTCACGAGGTGTCCGGCCATGGGGAAGCCCATCACGCCGAGACCGAGGAAAGCGACTTTAGTCATCTGTAGTACCTTGTCCGTAGTTTGGGTTTTACGGTTCTTGCCGGGCGAGGGCCGTCCGGTTCCGCCATTGCGGCAGATCGGGCGCACCATAAACCCTTGAGGCCGGAGGGCAACGGGTTCGTTTGGCCCCCGCCTGTGTTAGGATGGTGGACCTAAGGACTTCAAAAAAAGGGAGCGAAGGCATGGGCGGCGTAAGCGTGGGCGTGCTCGATCATTTCAATGTCCGGACCCGGAATCTGGCCGAAACCGTCCGCTTCTACGAGGACGTGCTGGGCCTGGAAAAAGGCGCCCGGCCGAATTTCGCCTTCCCCGGCGCCTGGATGTACAGCGAGGGAAAGCCGGTGGTGCACCTCGTCGATATTTCTCCGACTGCCGAGCCACAAAAGCCGGATTCCGGCGTTGTCCACCACGTCGCCTTCGCCAGCCGCGGGTTTGACGGCATGAAGCAGCGGCTGGCCTCAAAGGGGATGAAGTTCGACTCCCGCCAAGTGCCCGGCGGTGAGCTCTGGCAGATCTTCGTCCACGACCCCAACGGGGTCATGATCGAGCTCAACTACGAGGCGGCCCTGGAGCAGGGGGCCGCGCCCGCCGAGATGGCTGACGATATCGGCAGGCAGTAGCCTTTTGGGCGTTTCCGCTCTAATGGGGCATCTTGAATTCTAGGAGATGCGCTTTGAGCGTGACGCAGCAACAGGTTCTCGACAGCCTCGCCAGGATCAAGTCGCCCCGCGGGGTCGCGCTCACCAATGCCAATGTGCTGAGCGCGATCAGCGCGGCCGACGGCAAGGTGTTCTTCTCGATCAATGTCGATGCCGCCGAAGCGCGAGCCTGGGAATCCGTCCGGGCCGAGGCCGAGGCCGCGGTGCGCGCCATTCCCGGCGTCACCACCGTCATGGTGGCGCTGACCGCCGAGCGGAAGGCCGGCGCGGCGCCGCCACCGCCGCCAACTCCCAGCCGCGGCACGCCGGGCGTGCAGCCCGTCCACGCCCACAAGCCGCCGCCGCAGGGCGGCGCCCAATCGCCGATGGCGCGGCAGTCCGAGATTCCGGGCGTCGCGGCCGTGATCGCGGTCGCCTCGGGCAAGGGCGGTGTCGGCAAATCCACCACCGCGCTCAACCTGGCACTCGGTCTGCGCGATCTCGGCCTCAAGGTCGGGCTGCTCGATGCCGACATCTACGGCCCATCGGTGCCGCGGCTGACGGGCCTGCATGAGAAGCCGGAGCTGAACGACGAGCGCAAGATGATTCCGCTCAAGCGCTTTGGCCTGGCCATCATGTCGATCGGCTTCCTGGTGGAGGAAGAGACCGCGATGATCTGGCGCGGGCCGATGGTGATGTCGGCAGTGACGCAGATGCTGCGCGACGTCGTATGGGGCCAGCTCGATGTGCTCGTCGTCGACATGCCGCCAGGCACCGGCGATGCCCAGCTCACGCTGGCGCAGAACGTCCCTTTGAAGGGCGCCGTGATCGTCTCGACCCCGCAGGACCTGTCGCTGATCGACGCAAGGCGGGGGCTTGCGATGTTCAAGAAGGTCAACGTGCCCGTGCTCGGCATCGTCGAGAACATGAGCTATTTCCAGTGCCCGCAATGCGGCACGAAATCCGACATTTTCGGCCATGGCGGCGCGCGCCACGAGGCCGAGAAGCTCGGGGTACCATTCCTGGGCGAGATCCCCCTGCACATGGCGATTCGCGCCACCTCGGATGCGGGCACGCCCGTGGTGGACAGCGAGCCGGATGGTCCCCATGCGGCGATCTACCGCGCCATTGCGGGACAGGTGCGGGACCAGCTCAAGGGCGTCATCGCCGCGGCCTAAGCGGATCCAAGCCGATCCCTTGAAACCAATACCTTGGGGACATGCGACTTTCGTAGAGCCCTGTCATGCCAATGTCGCGTTTCGAAAGCGGGGCTTCCGTGTTAAAGGCCCACGGCAGTCAAGCCCCTTCGGTTCGACGCGGCCCAAGAACGCGTCGCCGGAATGAGCGGCAGCAAAGAGGAAGTTAGGGGAAACGCCCCAACAAGGAGAGACTGAAGATGAAGCGTCGTGATTTCCTGAAAGTGTCGGCAGCCGGCGCGGCGGCGACCGCCGCGGTGGCCTCGCCGGCGATCGCGCAGTCCTCGCCCGAGATCAAGTGGCGCCTGACGTCGAGCTTCCCGAAGTCGCTCGACACCATCTATGGCGGTGCCGAGCAGATGGCGAAGTACGTCGCCGAGATGACCGACAACAAGTTTCAGATTCAGGTCTTCCAGGCGGGTGAAATAGTCCCGGGCCTGCAGGCGCTGGATGCGACCCAGAAGGGCACCGTCGAGATGTGCCACACGGTGTCGTATTATTACGTCGGCAAAGACCCGACCTTCGCGATTTTCGCGTCGGTGCCTTTCGGGCTGAATGCACGCCAGCAGAATTCCTGGCTGTACCAAGGCGGCGGCAACGAGCTCGCCAACGAGTTCTTCAAGAAGACGAACGTGGTGGGCTTCCCCTGCGGCAACACCGGCACCCAGATGGGCGGCTGGTTCCGCAAGGAGATCAAGACCGTTGCCGACCTGTCGGGCCTGAAGATGCGCATCGGCGGCATTGCCGGCCAGGTGCTTCAGAAGGTCGGCGTGGTGCCGCAGCAGCTCGCCGGCGGCGACATCTATCCGTCGCTCGAGAAGGGCACCATCGACGCGGCCGAATGGGTCGGTCCCTACGATGACGAGAAGCTCGGCTTCGCCAAGGTCGCCAAGTACTACTACTACCCGGGCTTCTGGGAAGGCGGTCCGACCGTTCACGCCTTCGCCAACATCGACAAGTGGAACGAGCTGCCGAAGAACTATCAGGCGATCCTCACCAACGCGACCGTCAACACCAACACCTGGATGGCCGCGCGCTACGACATGGTGAACCCCGGCGCGCTGAAGCGTCTGGTCGCCGGCGGAACGCAGCTTCGCCCGTTCACCAATGAGGTTCTGGAAGCCTGTCTCAAGGCGACCAACGAATTGTGGGGCGAGATCTCGGCCAAGAATCCCGACTTCAAGAAGTCGATCGACGCCATGCAGGCCTACCGCTCCGACGAATATCTGTGGTGGCAGGTCGCCGAATACACCTACGACAGCTTCATGATCCGCTCGCGCACCCGCGGCTGATCTTCGAGCAAGTCGCAAGACGACACGCCCGGTCTCGTTCGCGAGGCCGGGCTTTTTCTTTGGGGCGACGCTGCGGAGCGGCGGTGTCGCCGCGGTATGGGCGGGGCGTCCAACAAAAAATCTGAAAAACAACCCCATGCACAGTAGACGAGCGGTGAGCGGACAAGGCGCTGCGAGTGCAGCCAAGAGCTTGATGCGATGGAGTTAATTGGCAGGCAGGCCCGAGCATCGCGCGGTCGAGGGCAACTTCGTATTTTTGCAGCCAAAGCGGGCAGGCGCGAGTACTTCAGCGCGCCCGTTTGACTCGTCGGGCAAAACAGTGGCATAAAGGCATTATCGCATAATCCGAAATTTCCGCCTCGGTGGTCTGGGGTTGATGATGAGCTTCGATCCCGATGAGGTTCAAAGCGCGCTGCGCAAGGCCTGGTCGTTGGCAACCGCCAGTCAATGGACGGCGAGCAATCCGGCGGCAGGGCAATGCAACGTCACCTCGCTGCTGATTCACGAGCTCTTCGGCGGCGAGTTGCTGAGGACGCCGCTGCCGGCCGGCGACCATTTTTACAATCGCATCGGTGGTCGGCGGTACGACTTTACGGCCAGCCAGTTCGATCAGCCGATTGCTTACAGGGATTTACCTGCAAGCCGTGCCGATGTGGAATTGGGAGCGACAAGCGATGAACTGGCCGAACTCAGAGAGGCTTTTCAGGAGCGTCGTACGAAGTAAAGCCAAGGGCCAATCGCAGACGGGTGACAGGAGTGGGCGCGGGAAATCAGCTCAACATCAATTCGCAAGACGGTCTTTGCTCATGCGCAGGATGACCACCACACCCTCTTCCGACCAGTCAAAAGTTATAGTCCCGCCAAGCTGGGCGGCCATACTTCGGTGCACCAACTGGCTTCCAAAGCCTTCGAGCTTTGTTGGAGCGACAACGGGGGGACCACCCCGCTCCGTCCACTTGACCACGACCTCGTCCTCGTGAGCGTTGCACGATACGTCCAGGGTGCCACTTGAAAGGGACAGCGCACCGTATTTCGCAGAGTTGGTTGCCAGTTCATGCATCACCAAGGCGAGTGCTGTGCTGGAAGCCTCTCCCACGTTCATCTTGGGGACCGAGACACGAATACGAACGCTGGCTCCTTCCTCATCGTACGGCGCAAGCAGAACAGAGATGAGGTCTCCGAGAAGCGTCCCTTCTCTATTTCGTCCCGGTATCGGGCGCACAAGGTCCTGAGCACGTCCAAGAGCCATCAGGCGACTGGTCAGCTCCTGGGCCATATCCTCTTTTGATGCTGCCGAGCGTGAGCTCATTTGCGTCAGCGCCGTTGCGACGGTGAGAAGGTTTTTCAGCCGGTGGCTCATCTCGCCCGCCAGGAGCTCGTTGGCTTCCTCGGCTTGCTTGCGTTGGGTGACGTCCAGGAAAATACCGAACATCGTTCGATCCGCGATGTCGGCATCGTCGCCCTGGCCCCGCGCGGAAATCCAACGGATATCGCTGCCGGTCAGAATACGAAAATCTATCTCGTAAGAGCCTACGACTGCGCGAGTAGCGGCAAATGCCGATCTCACCCTCTCAAGATCGGCGGGGTGGATGTTCTTGGACAGTATCTCGAACGTAATTTTCTGCTCGCCCTTGGGCACCTCCCAAAGGTCGTACGCGGGTTCATCCATGGTGATTGCGTCGGTATCAACGTTCCAGGACCATAGAGCGACACCGGCGGCGCGAGTGGCAGCCCGGAGGTGCTTTTCGTGCCACAAGGGCATCGTCACCTGGCTAGGAACCATTGTGCTTCGTTTTCCCGCTTTATCTGACCAATCGGCACCTCGGCCAACGGGCGATCGACAGATACCATACCCGGTCGAAAAGGTCTCCGTTCGACCGAGAGGGCGGGTTGAAGTGTGGTCCCGCGCCCGAGTTGGCTCAGAAGCGATCCTCCGCAAACGAGCCGTGAGGTTCGCCGACGGCGATCAGCGGCGTTGTTCGTGAGCGATTACGCGTTGCTTCGCGAAACGCCTGGGCCTTCCCTTCCATGAGTCAACACCGCCTCGGCAGCAGCTTCGTCGATGGCCGCCATCACATCAGCGGTTGCGGAATGATGAATCATGTGTCCCGCTCCGTCGATCCGGTGCAATTTGCTCTGCTTGACCTCGCCATGCAGCCTGACCGACTGCTTGATATCGATCAGACGATCGTTCTGGCCCGCGATAATGATCGTCGGCATCTTGAGTTCTGCATAAGTCTTCGAACCTGAGAATGCGGCGGAGATCAACATGGTCGCTTCGGCCGCTGTGGCCCGCATCTGTGATGGGCGCAACGCCATTTCTTTCGGAAAGCCGGCGAACTTGTTCGGGACCGGCCGGGGGCCAAACAGCTTGCGCAACATCGCGGGCCACATCATCCGACCGGCTAGCGGCGAAATCGTGGAGCTGATGACGTCCCCGACCACCGGTAGGGCGGACAGCACCGACGCCGCGCTGTCCGCGCGGGGAGTCGGGAAATAATAGCCCGAGGCCAATACGAGAGCCTGCACGAACGAAGGATGTCTTGTCGCCAGCGCAACCGCAACCGACGCTCCCCATGAATGGCCAAGGACAATCGCTTGAGAGACGCCCAACTGATCGAGGGCCTTCTTGAACAGGTCCGCCTGGGCATCCGGAGTCCAGACGACGTGCCTTGGCCGCGAGCTATGCCCAAAACCGGGACGATCGAACACCATGACCCTGTAGTTCTCGGCTGCGAGATCGATCAATCCACTCGAGACGAAATCCTGGACCATGCTGCCATTGCCGTGAAACAAGACCAGCGGCTTGCCTCTGCCGCGTTCCAAATAGTGCAGGCGAACCCCCTCGACGTCGATGAACCGACCCTGCGGAGGATTATCGCGTTGCGCTTTGTTCGCGAGCCGCCGGTTTATGATTGCGGTAGCCGCAACGAGGGTACCTGCGGCAGCAAACGCGGCGGCGCCTGGATGTCGCGTGATGGCGCTCAAGCAATCGGATAGAAAGGAGCTGGAACGTGTTGGTCGTGCAAGGCGCATGTGCATTACCTTAGGTGGTCTGCACGACGCCCCATCAAATGAGAAATGTTGCAGCTGAGTTGAACGGTTCGCGGGGGTGTTCGTTCCTCGGCAGGGCCGACGGCGGCGGGGCCCAAGGAGGTAAATTTCCGGGCCATCCGCGACCTCATCCGCTCGTGCCCGGACTGGCTTACAGGAACCTGACGGAAGGGAGCGGCCGGCCCGCCGGGTGCTTTTTCGCTGGCCGAGATGCCCCGGATGATGGAAGACAGCGAAGATGCGGCGGAAGCCGTGCGGTGACACCGGAACATCCCGCGGGAAAATGCGATGCGCCTTCTGATCGTCGAGGACAATGCCGAGCTGTCGCGGCTCGTTGCCGGCGGGCTGTCGGCGGCCGGCTATGAGAGCGACATCGTCGGCAGCGCTGCCGAAGCGCGCGAGGCGGTCAGCAGCGTCAGCTATGCCGCGATGATCCTCGACCTCGGACTACCCGACGGCGATGGCCTGTCGGTGCTGCGTGAGCTTCGCCGGCAGATGGAGCCGTTGCCGGTGCTGGTGCTGACCGCCCGCGGCGGCTTGCAAGATCGTGTCAGCGGCCTGCGCAGCGGCGCCGACGACTATCTCGCAAAACCGTTCGCGATGGAGGAGCTGGTGGCGCGACTGGAGGCGATCCTGCGCCGTCCGGGCCAGTTGCTTGGCCGCTCGCTGCGCCTCGCCAACCTCGTCTATGACACCGAGAGCCGCCAGATCTTCGTCGACGACCAGCCGCGCATCATCTCCGCGCGCGAGACCTCGGTGCTCGAGATCCTGCTGCGCCGGCAGGGGCGGGTGGTACCGAAGAAGAACGTCGAGGACCACATCTTCGGCCTCGATGGCGAGGTCGCCTCCAACGCGGTCGAGGTCTACGTCTCGCGGCTGCGCAAGCAGCTCGCCGAGCATGGCGCCAAGGTCGTGATCCACACCATCCGTGGCGTCGGCTATCTCATGGCCGAGGAGAAATAGCGTGGCCCGGATCGGATCTCACGCCGGATTCCGCGCCGGGATCCATGGGAGGTCGCCGACCAAATCGCTGATCTGGCGCATCGTGTTCCTGCACATCGTGGCGGTCGCGGTGGTCGCGATCTTCCTGCCGCTGGTGCTGTTCTGGCTGCTCAATTCAGAGATCGACCAGCTGCATCGCGATGCCATGCGCGCGCAGGCCGAGGTGTTGGCCGAGCGCATCGTCGCCCAGCCCGACGGGCTGCTGACGTTCAACCTGCCGGACAGTCTCAAGGGCCTTTATTCAGAAGCCTATGGCCGCTACCAGTACGACATTCGCGATGCCGGGGGGAATCTGCTGTTTTCGTCGCGGCGCAAGACCGGCACTGCGGCGGCCGCGCCACCGCCGCTCTCCGAAACGATTTCCGGGGCTGGAGTCACCCGCACCATCGACGGCAAGGTGATACGCATTCGCGTCGCGGAGGACCTCGCGCACCGCGACGTCATCATCGACGACATCGTATCGAACTTCTTCCGGCGGGTCGGATGGATCACCATTCCGATCCTGCTGGTCCTGCTCGGCATCGACATCATCATCTTTCGCCGCGCTGTTGCGCCGCTATGGAAGGCCTCCGAGGAGGCGAGCAATATCGGCCCGGCGCGCACGGACATCCGCCTGCCGACGGAGCAGATTCCGCGCGAGATCATGCCGCTCGTCACCGCCGTCAACCAGGCGCTCGACCGCCTCGAGGACGGCTTTCGGGTGCAGCGGCAGTTCACCGCCGACGCCGCGCATCAATTGCGCACGCCGCTCGCGATCCTGCGCACGCGGATCGAGACGCTCGGCGATGGCGCCGCACGGCATGCGCTGCATGCGGACATCGAGGGCATGAGCCGCATCGTCGCGCAGCTACTGGAGATCGCCGAGCTCGACACGCTGGTGCTCGATCCCGGCGAGACCGCGGATTTGCGCGCGGTCTGCGCCGAGGTGGTCGGTTCGATCGCGCCGCTCGCGATCGCACAGCACAAGGATATCGCGCTGAGGGGCACCGAGGCGCCGGTGCTGATCCACGGCAATTCGGTGATGCTCCAGCGCGCGATCTTCAATCTCGCCGAAAACGCCATCAAGTTCACGGCAATGGACACGTCGGTCGATGTCGATGTGAGCGAGGATGGCGCGGTGCGCGTGCGCGATTGCGGGCCGGGAATCGCGGAAGCCGAGCGCGAATTGATCTTCCACCGCTTCTGGCGCGCCGACCGCCAGCGCAGCGACGGCGCCGGCCTCGGGCTGTCGATCGTGCGCGCCGTGGCGGATGATCACGCGGCGACGGTTGCGGTGGAGAATCTTCCGGGCGGCGGCGCGCAGTTCACGCTGCGGTTCAGGCTGGCGGAGAAGTCGGACGACCTTAATTTGAACGCAGTGCGGTACTGACGCGCCACCTTCTCCCGCATCCGCCTTCGCCAAGGCTTCGGCGGACATGAGGGGAGAAGGCGAAAGCGACGGCTATTTCAGCTTGCCGGTGGACAAATCCATGATCATGCGCGTGGTCAGATAGAGACGCGGCACGATGCTGTCGAGTTTGACATATTCGGCGTCGTTGGAATGCGCGCCGAAGCCCGACAGACCCATGCCTTCGACCACGGCTCCGCTGGTCTTGAGTGCGGCAAACGCCGCGTCGGTGCCGCCGCCGGTCGCCTTCTCGTCGACTTTGAGAGGCAGTCCGATCTCCTCATAGATCGTCTTGCCGTGGGCCGCGACTCGACGTGAGGCGTCGTTGGCCTCCAGCGGCGGACGGCGCACCTCGAATTTCAGCTCGACCTTGGACTCGGGCAGCAGGTGATTCTTGATCTTCTCCTGCAGTGTCTTCTCGAGCTCGTCGAAATCGGTGACCTTAAGTGCACGTGCGTCGGCCTGGGCCGTGGCCTCCGCGGGGATCACGTTGCGGTTGGTGCCGGCCTTGGAGACCGTCCAGTTCAGTTTCAGGCCCTGCTCTGGTTTGGACAGGTCCTTCATCTGCAGCAGCTGGTGGGAGAGTTCGTACAGCGCGTTGACGCCGCCCTCGGGCCGTGAGCCTGCATGTGACGACTTGCCCTGCACCGTGAGATAGGCCGAGCCGATGCCGCTGGTGGCCAGCCGCAGCGTGCCGTCGGTACCGCCGCCTTCAAAGGAGAACACCACATCCTGATCCGCAGCGAACCTGGTGATGGTGCTGCGCCAGCCCGGTGAGGAGATCTCCTCGTCGCCATTGGTGAGCACCGTGAGCGTGCCGTAGTCCCGGAAGCTCAGCTTCTGCAGCAACGCCACGGTATGAAGAATGAGCGCGACGCCCTGCTTGTCGTCGGCAATGCCGAGGCCGTAGGCCTTGTCGCCGTCGATGCGGAACGGTTGATCCTTCAGCATGCCCTTCAGGTACACGGTGTCCATGTGGGCGATCAGCATGATCTTCTTGCTGCCGGTGCCCTTGAATACGGCGTGTACGGCCGGGCCGATCTTCTCGGGTGTGTCGTCGAGGCGATAGACGTCGGTGGGTTCGAGGATCTCCACCGTGCCGCCCAGCTGCTTGAGCTGGCCGGCAACGCGCTCGGCGATCTGGTTAAGGCCTTCGACATCCTTGCTGCCGGATTCGATGCTGACGAGATCGCGCAGCGTGTCGAGCAGCGGCTGCTGCTCCTTTTGCGCCAACGCATGGACGTCGGCCATGACATTCGCGCTCAGCTCAGCATGCGCCGGCATTGCCGCACATCCCAGCCAGAGCGACGCGATCAACGAACCAACGAGCGATGGAGCAGGGTAGGATCGCGACATGCGTGGCGGCCTTAGGTTGGGGGAATGGCGCGGTATGCCCGTGTTTCCGGCGCTTGTCACGTGCCCGGCGCGCCCGTCATGCCCGGCCGAGGCGGGCGTGATGGGAACGGCCAGGGCCGCGGGCCGTCTAAGCCTAAAGTCGTAGGACCGGATGGCGCGGGAGCTGGGCATTTTCGTCCCTCACATCGTGAGGGATGGAAATCGGACGACACATGTTCCATGCTGGCCTCCAAGCCTCGGCAAGAAGGCCCACCGTCACAATCCATCAGGGTAGGAAATCATGAAAAGACGAGATTTCATCAAGGTCACCGGGCTTGGTGCGGCGGGTGTCGCCACGCTCGCCGCTCCAGCGATCGCGCAGACGACGCCCGAGATCAAATGGCGCATGCCGACGAGCTGGCCAAAATCGCTCGACACGCTCTATGGCGGCGCCGAGATGATGGCCAAGATGGTCGCGGAAGCGACCGACAACAAATTCCAGATTCAGACATTTGCCGGCGGCGAGATCGTGCCGGGCCTTCAGGTGCTCGATGCCGTGCAGAACGGCACCTGCGAAATCGGCCACACCGCGTCTTATTATTATTTCGGCAAGGACCCGACCTTCACCTTCGGCTCGGCCGTGCCGTTCGGACCGAACATGCGCATCAACCAGGCCTGGTACATGCTGGGCGGCGGCAGGGAGATTCTCAACGAGTTCTACAAGAAGTACAACGTCGTCTCGCTGCTTGCTGGCAACACCGGCTGTCAGATGGGTGGCTGGTTCCGCAAGGAGGTCAAGACGCCCCAGGACTTCAGCGGGTTGAAATTCCGCATCGGCGGCTTCGCCGGAAAAGTGATGGCCAAACTCGGCGCGGTGCCGCAGCAGATCGCCGGTGGCGACATCTATCCGGCGCTGGAGAAGGGCACCATCGACGCAGCGGAATGGGTCGGGCCCTATGACGACGAGAAGCTCGGCTTCGTGAAAGTCGCGCCGCATTATTACTTCCCGGGCTGGTGGGAAGGCGGGCCGATGCTGCTCGCCTTCGTCAACCAGGACAAGTGGAATGCTCTGCCGAAGCACTATCAGAGCATCCTCGAGCAGGCGGGGCACTACGCCAACAACTGGATGATGGCGAAGTACGACCAGGCCAATCCACCGGCGTTGCGGCGCCTGCTCGCGGCCGGCGCCAAGCTGCATCCGTTCTCGCCCGAGGTCATGCAAGCCTGCTTCAAGGCGGCAAAGGAGCTGCACACCGAAGTCTCGGCTACCAACGCGGACTTCAAGAAGGTCTACGAATCGCTGACCGCGTTCTCGAACAACGGATATCAGTGGTTCCAGGTCGCCGAAGTCGGCTATGACAACTTCATGGCGCGCAACTCGCAGAGCTGATCGCAGAGCGCACGATCGGCCCAAACGAAAAAACCCGGAGCTTTCGCTCCGGGTTCTTTTTTGCAGGCGGGCCGGGCGCTATTGCTTCGGCTGGCCGAAGTCGAGCGGCGGCAGATCGATCTGGGGAATGTCGATCTTGATGCTGTTGGGATCGACGGTGGACTGCACACCCTTGTAGTGCATCACCATCGACGGGAACATGATCACGAGCAGCACCATGACGAGCTGGATGACGACGAACGGCACCGCACCCCAATAGATCTGTCCCGTCGTGACCGGCTCCATGCGTTTGCCGGTGACGCGGTCGGTATAGCGCTCCTTCGGCGCGACCGAGCGCAAATAGAACAGCGCAAATCCGAACGGCGGATGCATGAATGACGTTTGCATGTTGACGCCGAGGATGACACCGAACCAGATCAGGTCGATGCCGAGATGCTCGGCAGCCGGCCCGAGCAGCGGGATCACGATGAAGGCAAGCTCGAAGAAGTCGAGGAAGAACGCCAGCACGAACACGAAGGCGTTGACGAAGATCAGGAAGCCGATCTGGCCGCCGGGCAGGGATGTCAGCAGGTGCTCGACCCAGACATGGCCGCTGACGCCGTAGAAGGTGAGCGAGAACACGCGTGCCCCGACCAGGATGAAGACGACGAACGCGGACAGCTTCGCCGTCGATTCGGTGGCCTGTCGGATCAGGTCCCAGGTCAGCCGCCGCTTCGCGGCTCCGAGAATGAGGGCGCCGGCTGCACCCATTGCACCGCCTTCGGTGGGCGTCGCGACGCCGATGAAGATCGTGCCCAGCACCAGGAAGATCAGGAATAGCGGGGGCACCATGACGAAGGTGGTCTGTTGCGCCATCTTCGAGAGGAAGCGGTAGCCCGTCAGCTTGTCGAGGACCCAGTTCGCGATGGCGACGAAGAACGCGAAGAGAATGCCGAAGAACATGCTGAGCACGACGAAGTCGGCGCCGTGTGTCTCCGAATTCCGCATCATGAACCAGCCGAAGACGCAGCTCGCCAGGAACAGCACGCCGAGCGACTTGAGGCCGCGGTCGCCGCTCTCCTCGCGGAAGCCGATCGCCTCCTTGGGAAGACCCGGCGCCGCCTTCGGGAAAATCATGGTCACGAGGAACGCGTAACCTGCATAGAGGCCGGCGAGCACCAGGCCCGGAATGAATGCGCCCTCGTACATGTCGCCGACCGACTTGCCGAGCTGGTCGGCCATCACGATCAGGACGAGTGAGGGCGGAATGATCTGCGCCAGCGTGCCGGAGGCCGCGATGATGCCGGTCGCCACGCGGCGGTCGTAGCCGTAGCGCAGCATGATCGGCAGCGAGATCAGGCCCATCGAGATCACCGAGGCCGCCACGACGCCGGTCGTCGCCGCAAGCAGGGCGCCGACGAAAACCACCGCGTAGGCGAGGCCGCCACGGATGGTGCCGAACAACTGGCCGATGGTGTCGAGCAGATCCTCGGCCATGCCGGAGCGCTCGAGCACCAGTCCCATGAAGGTGAAGAAGGGAATGGCGAGCAGCGTGTCGTTGTTCATCACGCCGTAGACGCGCTCCGGCAGGGCCTGGAGAAAGTCCGGGTGAAATTGTCCGAGCTGAACGCCGATGATGGCGAAGAACAGGCCTACGGCGCCGAGCGAAAATGCCGCCGGATAGCCGAGCAGCAGCACGATCACGAGCGTCGCGAACATGATGGGCGCCAGATTGGCGATAATAAACGCGGTCATGACTTCCCCCTAAACCGTCGCCAACGGCTACTTCTTTTCGATCGCTTCGACGAGGTGCTCGACCTCGGCCTCCAGTGCGGACACCTGCGACTCGTGTGGGTCCGGGATCATGCCGCGCATGATCGCGATTCGCTTGATCAGCTCGGATATGCCTTGAACGAGCAGGAGGGCGAAGCCGATCATGATCAGCGCTTTTGCCGGCCATTGTGGCAGGCCGCCCGCATTGCCGGATTGCTCGTTGATCTGGAGCGAGCGCAGGAAGAACGGTATTCCGGTCACGATCATGACAACGGTCAGCGGGATCAGGAAGAAGATGTGCCCGATGATGTCGATGATGTTGCGAGCCCGTTTCGGCATCATGCTATTGAAGATGTCGATCCGGATGTGCTCGTTGTCGAGCAGCGTCCAGGACGCGCACAGCAGGAACACGATGCTGAAAAGCACCCATTGCAGCTCGAGCCACGAGTTGGAGGACGTGTCCAATGTCTTTCGGATGATCGCATTCAGCGCCGAGATGACGACGGCGAGCAGGATCAGCCAAGCCAGACGTTTGCCCGTCCAACGTGTGAACGCGTCAATTCCATTGCTCAGCTTCAGGAGCGCTTGCAAGATTGGTCCTCCCCGATTTGCCCCGGCCGTCTTGACTGCGCCGAGTGGGCGCGTTGGCTTGTCTCGCCGCGCAGGCATGAGGCTGCCGCACCAAACCAGCGAGCGTGCCGCCAGTCAATCGGAAGTTTGTTGATAGTTAAGGGGAATAAGCCGCGGCCGGCCAGCCGATGTTAGCCGCCGGTGACGCTCATGTGCCTGGAGACGCTGGGGCGGTCGTGGCGGCGGTCGATAATGAAATCGTGGCCCTTGGGCTTCAGCCCAATGGCGCGGTCGATCGCATCCGCAAGCAGCGAATCGTCGTCCGATGCACGCAGAGGTTTGCGCAAATCGGAGGCATCCTCGTGGCCGAGGCAGGTGTGCAACGTTCCCGTGCAAGTGACGCGCACGCGATTGCAGGATTCGCAGAAATTATGGGTCATCGGGGTGATGAAGCCGAGCTTGCCGCCGGTCTCGGCGACGCTGACATAGCGCGCCGGCCCCCCGGTGCTCTCGGCCAGATCGGTCAGCGTGAACTGCTGGGCAAGGCGCGCGCGCACCAGCGACAGCGGCAGATATTGGTCGATTCGTCCCGATCCGATCTCGCCCATCGGCATGACCTCGATCAGCGTCAGCCCCATGCCCTTGCCGTGGGCCCAGCGCATCAGGTCGGGAAGTTCATCCTCGTTGAGGTTCTTCAGCGCCACGGCGTTGATCTTGACCGCGAGGCCCGCGGCGCGTGCCGCCTCGACGCCTTCCAGCACCTTGTCGATCTCGCCCCAGCGGGTGATCTCGCGAAACTTTTGCGGGTCGAGCGTGTCGAGCGAGACGTTGATGCGGCGGACGCCGCAATCGGCGAGCTCGCTGGCATGTTTCGCAAGCTGGGTGCCGTTGGTGGTCAGCGTCAGCTCGCTCAGCGCGCCGCTCTTGAGATGCCGCGACAGCGAGCGCACCAGCGTCATCACGTTACGGCGGACCAGCGGTTCGCCGCCGGTGAGCCGCAGCTTCTTCACACCCTTGGCAATGAAGGCCGAGCAGAGCCGATCGAGTTCCTCCAGCGTCAGCAGGTCCGCCTTGGGCAGGAACGTCATGTCTTCGGACATGCAGTAGAAGCAGCGCAGGTCGCAGCGGTCGGTGACGGAGACGCGCAAATACGAGATGGTCCGTCCGAACGGATCGGTCATCGTGCTCGACAGGGGGCTCGCGGAAAGTCCGTTCATACCAAATGCCTTGTCACTTGCGGCAACGCGAGCAGTTTTGCTTCAGCGGTGTCCTGGAAGCAATCTAAGCATCGAATGCGTCAGAGACAATTGGGGGATGACGGAGGTCAGCGCTTGCCCGCGTTAGGATCGGGGAAAGGCGAGCCCGCAGCCGGTGCGGCAGCAGCCGGGGCGACCGCGGCCGCCGCCGGTTTCGGTTTCTTCGGGCGGTGCGGCTTGCGGACCGGTCTTGGCGGAACGGCCGGCTGGAGCTCCGCGAAAACCGGGTTGGGGTCGGTGGTGATCGAGGCGGGGGTCGTGAAGTCACCGGGATTCCTGATGACGTTCACCGGCACGCTTACTGGCTGGTATTTCGGCAGCGCGAAAGCGACCGTGAAGGGGGCGTCGGGGGCGGGAACCGCGACGGAGCAGGGCGTCTTGCAGCCGGCACCTAGTGAGGTCGTGGCGTCAGCACCCGGGGGATTGGATTCGAGCCGGACCTGCACGGTCGGCGGGGCCGATTTGAACATGTCCCAGGACGTCGAAGACATCGAGGAGCAGCCGGCAAGGCTCGCTGCTCCCAAGAGACTGACCCCAGCTAGCGCAATCGCGATGACACGACGCATGACCATCCACTTATTGCGACGAACCGCCACATCCCCGGACAAGCTTAGGAGTGTCGTTCCGACCGAGCAACCGGCCGGCCGCACATAGTTAGTAGATGGTTAACGCCGGATTCCGTGGAATAACTAAGCTATCTCAGCTACTTGAGAGCTGCCTGCGCGGTCATCAGGCTGCTGGCGGCGGCCGGCAGGTCGCGCATGTGATGGATCAGCCGGTCCGGCTTCAACTCGGCAATCGGGACGTCCGTATAGCCGAAGCTGACCCCGATCACGGGAACTCCGGCGCGCCGGGCCACGCCGACATCGGGTCCGGCGTCGCCGACCATGATGCTGGCTTTGACCTCGCCGCCGGCCCGCGCCACCGTTTCGCGGAAAATGGTCGGATCGGGCTTCTGCACGCCAAAAGTGTCGGCGCCGCAAATCGCAGCGAAGCGCCGGCTCAGGTCGAGCTGGTCCAGCAGGCGCTTCGACAGCCATTCCAGCTTGTTGGTGCAGACCGCGAGGCGATGGCCCTGGGCTGCAAAATGGTCGAGCGCGGCCTCCAGCCCCTCGAACGGCCGGGATTCGACGGCGATATTGTCGGCGTAATAGCCGATGAAATCGGCCGTCATCCGGTCCATGTCGGCCACCGTGACGCTGCGGCCCTCGGCCTCCAGCCCCCGCTCGATCAGCTTGCGGGCGCCGGCGCCGATCATGTTGCGGGCCGAGGCCATCGGCACGGGCGGCAGCCCTTCGCGGTCGAGCACGTAATTGAGCGCGGTGATCAGGTCGGGCGCGGTATCCACAAGCGTGCCGTCGAGATCGAAGACGATGGTGTGGGAGGGGGTCATGGTCCAGCGCTACCGGCCCGGCCCCGCCCGCGCAAGGGCCGAAGCCATAAGATCACCTTATAAGCTGGGCCGGAGGCCTGTTCCCCCAGACCCTGTTCTCCGAGGGAAAACGAGGCTACACAGGCCGCCGCAAGCCTAACACTCGTAATTCAGGGACGGCGCAAACGTGAACATGGACCAGTTGAAGCGGCAGGCTGCGGCGCGCGCCCTCGAGGACGTCCGTGACGGCATGCAGCTCGGGCTCGGTACCGGCTCGACTGCAAAACATTTCGTCGAGCTGCTCGGCGAGCGGGTCCGCGCCGGACTGAAAGTGATCGGCGTGCCGACCTCCGAGGCGACGCGTCTCGATGCAATCCGCTGCGGCGTGCCGCTGACCACGCTGGATGAGATCGATCATCTCGACATCACCGTCGACGGCGCCGACGAGATCGATCCCGAACTCAATCTGATCAAGGGCGGCGGCGGCGCGCTGTTGCGCGAGAAAATCGTGGCGGCCGCCTCGGATCGCATGATCGTGATTGCCGACGACACCAAATGGGTGCCGACACTCGGCGGCTTTCCGCTGCCGGTCGAAGTCATCCCGTTCGGGCTCGGCGCAACGCGTCGCGCGATCGAGAAGGCGTTTGCGGAATGCGGCGTTTCCGGGCAGATGGCGGTCCGCAACGGCAAGGACGGCCACGTTTTCGTCACCGATGGCGGCCACTGGATCCTCGATGCCCAGCTCGAAAAGATTGAGGATCCCGCCCGCCTCGCCACGGCGTTGAGCGCGATCCCCGGCGTCGTCGAGCATGGTTTGTTCATCGGCTTGGCCAGCTCGGCTGTCTTGGCGGGTGGCGAGGGAATTCGCGTGATTGAACGGCGAAAGCCGAAAGGAGACTAGGAATGAAGAGCGTTTTGAAATTGTTGCCGGTCGCGACCCTCGCTGTGGGACTGGCCCTCTCGGTCGCCCCGGCCGGGGCCCAGCAGGCGGCTCCGCCGAAATCGTCGCCGACGGCCATCGCGGCCGCCAAGGAGATCCTCGCGATCAAGAACGCCAGTGCGATGTATGCCAACGCCGTGCCCGGCCTGGTCGATAAGACCAGGATCGCGCTGATCCAGCAGAACCTCAACTATCAGAAGGATCTCACCGAGGTCGCCGGGGTCGTCAACCAGCAGCTGGCAGGCCGCGAAAAGGAGATCGGAGAAGGCATGGCGCAGGTCTATGCCAGCGAGTTCACCGAGCAGGAGCTGAAGGATCTCGTCACCTTCTACAAGTCGCCGCTGGGCAAGAAGCTGATCGAAGCCGAGCCGCGCGCGATCGGGCTGAGCATGGCCTTCATGAACTCCTGGGCTCAGAACTTCTCCGAGACCGTGATGGGTGCCTTCCGCGCCGAGATGCGCAAGCGTGGCAAGGAGATCTGACAGTCCCTATCTGATCGGAATCCGGATCATGTTCTGAAAGAGGTCGGAGTGGACAATGGCTGAATTCGACGTCGACCTCTTTGTCATCGGTGGCGGTTCGGGCGGCGTGCGCGCCGCCCGCATCGCGGCCGGCTACGGCGCCCGCGTCATGATCGCGGAAGAGTACCGCATGGGCGGGACCTGCGTGATCCGCGGCTGTGTGCCGAAGAAGCTGTTCGTCATCGGCTCGCATTTCCGCCACGAGATCGAGGACGCCGCCGGCTTTGGCTGGACCGTTCCGTCTGCGACCTTCGACTGGCCGACGCTGATCGCCAACAAGGACAAGGAGATCGCGCGTCTGGAGGCGGCTTACACCGCCAATGTCGAGAAGTCGGGCGCGCAAATCGTCAAGAGCCGCGCGGTGATCGAGGACAAGCACACCGTCCGCCTGCTCGAGAACGACCGGAAGATCACTGCAAAATACATTTTGATCGCCACCGGCGGCGCGCCCAATCACGGCGCTCCGATTCCCGGCATCGAGCACGTGATCTCCTCCAACGAGGCGTTTCACCTGGCCAAGCTGCCGAAGCGGATCGTGATCCAGGGCGGCGGCTATATCGCGCTGGAGTTCGCCGGCATCTTCGCCGGCTTCGGCTCCGACGTCACAGTCATCTATCGCGGCGACAACATTCTTCGCGGCTTCGACGAGGATGTTCGCGCCCATGTCCGCGCCGAGATGGAGAAGCAGGGCATCACCATCCTGACCGGCTGCACGGTGACGAAGGTCGATCGGCACGGCGAGGAATTCACCACGCATCTGTCGAACGGATCGAGCCTTGCCTCCGACCAGGTGATGTTCGCGATCGGCCGCCATCCCGCGGTCGCCAATCTCGGCCTGGAGAAGGCCGGCGTCGCCATCAACCCGCGGAACGGCGGCATCGCGGTCGACCATTTCTCCAAGAGCTCGGTCGACAGCATCTACGCGATCGGCGACGTCACCCATCGCTTCAACCTGACGCCGGTCGCGATCCGCGAGGGCCATGCGTTCGCCGACAGCGTGTTCGGCAAGCGCGAGGTGCAGGTCGATCACGCCAACATCCCGACCGCCGTGTTCTCGCAGCCGGAGGTCGGCACCGTCGGCCTGACCGAGACGGAAGCCCGCGCGCAATTCAGCCATATCGACATTTACAAGACCACGTTCCGGCCCATCAAGGCGACGATGTCGGGCCGCGATACCCGCGTGCTGATGAAGCTCGTCGTCGATGGTTCAACCGACCGTGTGCTCGGCTGTCACATCGTCGGCGATGCCGCAGCCGAGATCACGCAGGCAGTCGCGATTGCGGTGAAGATGAAGGCGACCAAGGCCGATTTCGACGCGACGATCGCGCTGCATCCGACCGCGTCCGAAGAGCTCGTCACCATGCGCACCCCGACCGCCCGCCACGTCCGCCAAGCGGCGGAGTAACTCCGCTCAGCCGTACAGGTATCCGACCGGCTTGCCCTCGGTGCGCAGCGGACGGATGTCCTTCTGCGTGATGATCTGACCGGCGAGGCCGTCGATCTCGTCGCGTTGCGTCGGCGTCCAGCTGCGGAGGTCGTTCATGCCCTTGAGAAGGCCGAGCCGAAGGACCTGCGTGTTCTCACCAACACCGACGAGGCTTGTGGCGTTCTTGCCCGCCGTCACCACATCGCCGGCCGCGAGCTCAAAGGTCTCGCCAGTCTTGTTCCTGAATTCGGCCGTGCCGCGGATCACGCGGTAGATCACGACCTCGCCCTTGGCGAAACATGTGGTGTCCGCCGCTGACGACGTGCTCTTGGACAAGAGCGATTGGCCGCGCGGATCGGTTGCGATGATGTGGCCGGCGACGAGGTGACCGCTCGGAGCCTCGATCCCGATATCGCGCACGTAAACCGGCATGGCCGATTTGATCGGGCTGTCGGTGAGCGGCTTGAACAGCGCATCCAGCGCCAAGGGGTCCTGGAGCCAGAAGCCTGCATCGACCGGGCGATCATGCAGAGAGTGGCTCCATGCCACCCGCGGCGTCTCGGCTTCGTTGATCTGGTCCGGACCGACGATGGTCGGGTTTGGAAACGTCGTCGGGTCAGTGATGAAGGCTTCGAGGAATTTGCCCGAATAGCCCATCGAGATTGGATCCGGCACCACCGTCTGCGGCGTCTTCAGATTCTCTTCGGTCGACAGTCCCGACCAGGTGTAGAACAGCTGTCGGTGCACGATCGCGCTTTGCAGCATCACCGCGCCGGGGCCGACATTATAGAAGCGCCCGTCATGGTCGAACGTGAACGCGCCCGACGTGACCAGCACGAGCTGAAAGCCGCCCGGCGGCAGATGAAGATGGAAGTCGGTAGGGCCGGTGTCGGGCAGATAGATCGGCAGATTGGTCGCGACCTCGTGCAGCAGGAAGGTTTCGTTGTTGGCGTGGAAACCCTCGTTGGCGCGATTGTAGAGGGCCTGCGGCCGGTACGTTGCCTCGAACTTCGCATTCCGGTCGCGATCGATCGCCACGAACTCCTGATCGTTGAGGCGAAGGGGCGCGCCGTCCGGGCGGGTGAGGCCGGTGAATTTGAGATCGCCGGTGGCATGCACGTTCATGGCATTCTCCGATCTGGCCCGCTCACCCTGTCTCGGCGCACGCATCTTGCTGAGAGCAGGGGATCAGGCCTGATGCTGCCTTGCGAATTTTAGGCCAGTCGAGGCGGTGCGCGGCACGCAAGGCTTTGCGACTCGCCGCCACGCGATGAAAAATCGAGGTTGCACTTGAGGTTAGATGACACGCTTGACCAGCCTGCATGGCCATGTTCGCCCAGTCTGCAATCCTGGTGACGAGACGTGTCTTGTCTAATTTGGCGGCATTCTGGCGCGGATGCGCAGCTGCGCCGATCAGGAGAAGTCGGCGGCCGGGTGTCTGAAGCCGTTCATTCGAAAGCTCGACGGACGGTCCGCTCGGGCTTGCCGTACGGGCTGTCAGCCCACTTCGCCATGTCCACTGCACGCGCCTCGATGAGCTCGCACCAGAGGCAGCTGAGCTCCGCGCGCCCTTTGGCCGAGAGCATCGGAATGAGGCCATGGCCACAGCCAGCGCAACATTTGACGTGATTCATCGTTCTCTCCGCGACCTTACGCATTCAGGACCGACATTGTTGCTCGCGAAGCTTGCGCGGGCGCTATGAAGGCGCGGGAACGCCTGCGGCGGGGGTGCTCGTGCCCGAGATCGTCGCGTCTGCGATCCAGCGCGACACGGCGGCGATGTCTTCCGCATTGTCGCGGAAGGCGCGAAGCTGGAATTCGGCCGAGCTGCCGCGTTCGACGATGGTGCGACAGTGTTCGACCTCGGCCATGCAGTTCAGCGCGGCGGCGTCTTCGGCGATGTCCTCGATCACACGGGAGAGCAGCTCGGAGATCTCGACCGGCCCGTCCTTGGAGGCAAAGATGCAATCGGTGCCGTAGCGCTGGGCGCGCCATTTGTTTTCCACCGCAATTGCGCGTTCGACCGCGGTGACCTCTTTCGAGAGATGAGGTCGCAGGTAGAGATAGCGGGTCAGGCAGCGATAGAGCGAGGCAATGGCAACGGCGTCGTCGACGAAGGTGCAGGTATCGGGCGCACGCAGCTCGAGGGTCGGGTGCTTCATCGAGGGGCGCATGGCCCACCAGATGTGACTTTCATCGGGGATCACGCCCGAGCGCTGCAACGCGCCGACATATTCGTCGTAATCCTGCCGGCTCTCGAATAATTCGGGCAGGCCAGTGCGCGGCAGCTCGGAATAGGCGGCGAGCCGATAGCCCTTCAGTCCGGTCTTGTGTGAATTCCAGAACGGGGAGGAGGCCGACAGGGCGATGAACAAGGGCAGATGCGGCAGCATCGCTCGCATCACCGCCATGCGCTTTTCGGGATCGGGCAACTGGACGTGCACGTGCATGCCGCACATCAGGTTGCGGTGGCCGATGCTGCGCAGATCCTCAATCATCTCCTCGTAGCGTGGCTTCGGGCTCGGCTGCGACATGCGCCAGACCGCGGTCGGGTGCGTGCCGCAGGCCATGATCACGAAGCCGTATTGTGCCGCGACGTTTGCGACTTCGCGACGCAGGAAGCGAAGCTCTTCGCGCGCGTCGGCGACGTCGACATGCACGTTGGTGGCGACCTCGAGCTGCGACTGTAACATCTCCCGCATCGCCTGGCCGCCTGTCGACCAATTCGCAGATTCGAATAGCTCATTGGGGGTCTGGATCGCGACCTCCAGGCTGCGGCGATCGGCGAGGAAGTATTCCTCCTCGATACCGAACGAATATTCCGCAGCCTTGCCGCGTCCGCCGGCCGAGCGAATGACGAGGTGCTGCCTGTCCTCGGAGGAATCAAGCCGCAGCAGTTTCAAGACGTCTGACGCCAATGTCATCGTGCCACCCGGCCAAGGTATTTACCCGCGGGCGATAATCCTTCTGGCAGGAGCGGGTTCCGCGTCGACCTCACTGGAAATTGCAAGATCGAACGGAACAATTTTCGCGCTCTCGGACGCACGTGCGACCAGCGCGTGATTCGCGGGCACTTCCGTCCAGTCTGTTTCCTTGTCGAACGGCTCGGAGACGACGATGACTTGGCCGCCAGCCTCGCGGAAATAGAGCGTGTTGGCGGCATCGTTGACCGCAACCCGGAAGGCATAGAGATCCCGGCCGTTGGCGATGGCGCTGGTGAAGCGTAGCCGCTCACGAAGCTCGCCTTCGTTGACGAGGCCGACGAGGGCTCGCAGCACGCGATGCGTTGCGCCGAGCGGATCGGCGTCGAGACCCGCGCCCATCATGGCGAGAAACACGGCTTCCGAATCGGTCGTGCCTGTCCGCGAGGGGTAGTAGGCATCGGGGATCAGCGCCTCGACCTTGCGCCGTAGGCGATTCCAGCTGCCGACGAAACCATTGTGCATGAACATCCACTGGCCGCAGGCAAAGGGATGGCAGTTCTGCCGCGTCACTGCCGTGCCGGTGGCGGCGCGCACATGGGCGAAGAACAGATGCGAGCGCAAATGGCGGCAGAGGTAGCGGAGATTTTCGTCCGACCAAGCGGGGCGTGTTTCACGATAAAGACCAGGCTCCGGATGCTCACCGTACCAGCCGAGACCAAAGCCGTCGCCATTCGAGCCCGCCGTCGACTGGAGCGAGCGGATGCTTTGCGCGATGAGCGAATGCTCGGGCTCGGTGACATAGGGCTCGAAGGACGTGGTCTCGCCCCGGTATGCGATCCAGCGGCACATAGGAATTCCGTCAGGAGATGCTTGCTGAAATGTATCAACGAACCTGACAGGACGATGGTTCCCGACAGCGAGTGTCGGGAACCAAGTGGCTACTAAACCGGAACCGGAATCAATGGCGCAACCTCGCGATCACCAGCGTTCTCGCTCGCTGCGAGACCTTGCGCGACGCCGACACGGTCAGCCTCGGGACGGTTCTGGCTCATCTTGCGCTTGCCTTCGAACCGCACGACGGGAATCCGCACGCCGACGATTCCGCGCAGCTGAGTTGCGATGAAATCTTCGGGGGCATCGGTAACGGCCCACGGCTTTGCACGCGATCCTTCATGCCTATTCGTGAGCCGCGTCACGGCGTCGAGCAGGCGCTCGGGCTCCTGGAAGAATTCGACCGGGCCGTAGGCATGCACCGCGACGTAGTTCCAGGTCGGCACGACCTTTTCGGTTTCCTGCTTGGTCGCGTACCAGGACGGCGTCACATAGGCGTCGGGACCGCTGAAGATCGCCAGCGCATCTCCGATCGGCGGCAGTTTCCATTGCGGGTTGGCTTTCGCCACATGTCCGTACAGCACGCCATGTTCGCCTTCGCTCTCGTCGAGAAGCAGCGGCAGCGGCGTGGCGACGGGGCCTTCGCTGGTAGCCGTGACCAGGCTGGCGAGGCGGGCGCCGCGAATGGTCGCTCGGATGCTCTCGATGTCGTCCTTGAAGGCGGGAGGGATGTACATGTCTATCTCCGGTGTTGCTCTGGAGATAGCCGGAATCTGGCCTGTAAGAAACTGCCAGTTATCGTCTATTTGATCAGTCCAGTTCGGCGACGGCTTGTGCGAGAAGCCTGCAGCCGCGCTCGATCTGTGCCACCTCCAATGCCGAATAGCCCATGACGAGGCCGACCGTCTTCCGCGGTCGGCGAGGTCCGACGAACAGCGCAGAGACGGAATAGATGCCGACGCCCTTTGCATGGGCCGCCTTGATCAACGCGTCCTCTCGCTTCTGCGGCAGGTCGTCGAACCACGCCACGATGTGCAGGCCGGCGGCCGTGCCCTCGATCCGGACGCGGTCCCCGAACCTGCGGCGAAGCGCGTCGAGCAGCGCCCGCTGGCGTTCGGCGTTGCGCCGGCGCACGCGCCTGATGTGGCCGTCATAGGCGCCGCTTTCCAGCATCGACGCGAGAGCGCCCTGTTCGATCAGCGGCGTGTGCCGGTCCATGATCTGCTTGGCGGCGGCGATCAGGGATCGCAGGGCGGAGGGCACCACCAGAAAGCCGATCCGCAAGGTCGGCGAGAGCGTCTTGGAGACGGTGCCGAGATAGATCACATTGCCGCCGCCTTCCAGCGCGTGCAGCGGCGGGATCGGCTTGGTATCGTAGCGATACTCGCTGTCGTAATCGTCCTCGATCACATAGGCGTCGTTTGCCCTGGCCCAGGCGAGCAATTGGTGCCGGCGGCCGATCGGCATGACGCCGCCGAGCGGATATTGGTGCGACGGCGTGACATAGGCGAGGCGGGCTTCGACGCCATCGAGCCGCGCTGTCTCCAGTCCATCCACGTCGACGGGAATCGGGATCGTCTCGGCGCCCGTCGCTGCGAAAGTATGCCGCGCCATCTGGTAGCCGGGATCCTCCATCACGAAGCGGTCGCCGGCATCGAGCAGCAGGCGCGCGCAGATGTCGAGGCCCTGCTGCGAGCCGTTGACGACGACGATCTGATCGACCTCGCAGCGGACGCTACGCGACCGCCAGAGATAGCCTTGAAGCGCGGTCCGCAGCCGCAGCGCCCCGCAGGGATCGTCATAGGCCAGCCGCTCGGGCTTGCGCGCCATCGCAGCGGTCACGGCCTTTTTCCATGCCAGTACCGGGAAATCCGACGGCGCGAGCTCGCCATAGCGGAAGTTCGCGACCAGCCCGCGCGGCGGCTCAGACCAGCGCGGCGGGTCTTGAAGCAACCGGTTCCCGAAGGCCGACAGCCGCACCTTCCGCGCCGACGGCCGCGACACTACGCGCGTGCGTCCTCGCTCGACGACGGCGCGAGCCACGCGCGGTCGCGCGCCATGGCGTGTTTCGATGAAGCCTTCGGCGGCGAGCTGTTCGTAGGCGATCGTGACGGTCGAGCGCGCCACGCCCATCTCACCGGCCAGCGCGCGGGAGGACGGCAGCACCCCGTCGATCCCGTACACCCGTGCCATGATCTGATCCCGCAGGACTTCGTAGATCTGGCGCGCGCCCATGCGGTCGGCACGGGGCGCGGGATTGGTCTTCATCTGGATCATCCACATTCCGAACCGGCATTCGCCCGAGCGGACGATGTCGGAATGTGGTTCTAGTCCCGTTCGCCGAGAGTTTCGACGTAAGCCTTGCCGTAGGGATGAAAATGCTCCCTGCGGCCCTGGTCCCACAGTGCCCTGAGGCCGGGCGCCGCGATGTCCCAATCCGGCCGGCACTTCATGCCGACTGCCCTGAGGTCCTGGCGGAGCTCTTCGACGGTTGGACGGCCGAAGAACCAGTAGCCGTTGTAGATCTTGTGAATGACGAGGCCGGGCTCGAGCACGATCACGTGCGGAATCATCGGATTGTGGACGGGGTCGGTGTATTCGGCGATGTCGAGATCCTTCTGAACGAGGCGCCGCGAATCCGAGAGAAAGGGCCAGTGCGCTCCGACGCCGCTGCGATATTCGCTGGTCTGGGTGATGTTGTCGGTCGTGATCGTGACCATCCGGCAATAGCCCACCTCCATCTCGCCATGGAGTTGCAGCAAGCCTTCGGCCTGGCGACGATCCTTGGGACAAAATCCGCCGCGGCCGAGCACGAGCACCATTGGATCGCCCGCCTGCAGTTCGGAGAGCTTCCGGTGCTTGCCGGTGTGGTCGCTGAGTTCGTAATCCGGGAAGGTTACTCCCGGCATCATGTCAGGTCGCATTGCGCTCTCCCACTTTTACAGATCAACCACGACGTCGTTTCGGGGTCGTGAGCAGCAGATCAGGACATTGCCGTCCGCCGGCGGATCGAGCGGATCCGGCGCATAGTCAACCGTCCCCGCGATCAACCCGCTCTCGCAATTGTGGCAGACGCCGGTCCGGCACGACCAGCGCACGGGGACGTCGCACGCCTCGGCCAATTCCAGCAGGCTGGCATAGGATGGTCCCCAGCGGACATTGAGGCCACTCCGGGCGAACGAAACCATCGGGCCGGGGCCGGGGGCACCGATCGGCGGGTGCGCCCGCTTCTGCGGGGAGGACGCTATGCCGGGCGTCAAGGACGGTCCGGCGCCGAACAATTCGGTGTGGATGCGATCCGGTGCGACGCCCAACGTGGTGAGGCCAGCTTTCAGATCGTTCATGAAACCTGCCGGTCCGCACAGATAGAAATCGCCGTCACGCGGCACGCTCAGGGTCTGGAGCAGGCGTGCGTCGAGATGTCCGGCTGTGTCGAACGCCACATTGAGACGATCGTCCGGGTCAGGCGCGCTGTAGCAGACGTGGCTATGGTGACGAGAGAGCCCACCTAGCAATTCGCGCGCCTCGGCGGCGAACGCATGTTCGCGGCCATTGCGAGCGCCGTGCAGCCACCACACGTCCCGCGTCGTCGCTTCGGCGGCGAGCGCGTGAAGCATTGCGAGCAAAGGGGTGACGCCGATGCCGGCGCTCAACAGGATGACGGGGCGTGCATCTTGCCGGAGCGTGAAACTGCCGCGTGGCGCACCTAGTTGCACGGCAGCGCCGGCCAGCAGCTCGTCGGCAATGTAACGGCTGGCGGCGCCGTGAACTTCGCGCTTGATGCTGACGCGATAGGACGCGGCATCGGCGCCGCCCGACAGCGAATAGCTGCGTGTCATCGCCTGCGCACCGGAGGGCTCGAGCTTGATGACGACGAATTGACCGGGCAGGGCGGCCGCCACGGGATGTCCGTCGGCGGGTTCGAGGATCAGCGACGTCACGTTGCCGCTTTCGGCGATCTTTCGCGCCACGCGAAAGGAGCGGAATCCGCGCCAGGCCGGAGCTGGGCTCGCCGCCGGCCCAAGCCCGGCGTTTCCCGCGGTCTTGTTGTCCTTCTGCTGCTCGAGCAGCGCCTCGAAAGAACGGCGCCAGCCGCGGCTCAGCGCGGGAATCCGCAGCGCGCGCTCCAGGCGTTCGCGCGGATGAGGCGGCAGGTAAAGCAGCGCATTGATCTCGAACACGCTCATGCGCTCGGGCCCGGTGGCGACCTGATTGATCTCGTCTCCCGCCTCCACGTCGCCTTCCTCGATCATGCGAAAATAGAACCCGGGCCGGCCGTGCCTGACCAGCAGCGCAGCCATGTCCGGCTCGTCCATGCGAATGCCGAGCCGGTAGCAGGTGACGCGCGGCTGCGTCACTTCGAACACCGCGGAGCCGATCCTGTAGCGGTCTCCGATGCACACGTTGGTGTCGGCGAGGCCCTCGACCGTAAAGTTCTCGCCGAACTGGCCATGAACGAGGTTCGATCGACCCAGATGCTCCTGCCAGTACCGGTAGGATTCATCCTGATAGACGAATACGGCACGATGTTCGCCGCCATGACCGGCCGTATCGCCCTGGCCGTCGCCATCGATGTTGAGCCGGCGCACCCTGCGCGGGCCTGTGACCTGTGCCTTCCAGATGCCGGTGTGGACGGTCCGACCCTGCCAAGCGACGTCGCGCGGCAGGCCGACATTGACCGAAAGCAGACGTGCCATTGCGTGTTCCCGATCTGGCTGCGCGGTTCTGCCGTCATCATTGCATCGGATGGGGTTTTTGGCTCGTTAGTCGTTGTTAGACGTTGCGAGCAAGCCTTGCCACCGGCGGCCCTGAGGCCAATTTGAAATGCGTAACGTAAACGCAGTCGGTACAACGGGAGATCACGATGGATGATCAGGGCAAGCTGGCCGCGCTCCAGCGCCATTGGGATGCTTCGGATGCGAACGATTTCGAGGCCGAGCACGACATCTATCGCGAGGACGCGGTGCTCGACTATCCGCAGTCCGGCGAGCGCATCCGCGGTCGCAGGAAGATTCAAGAGAGCCGGTTCGTGCAGCCGAACAAGAAGCGCTTCACGGTTCGGCGGATCGTCGGCAGTAACGATCTCTGGGTGAGCGAATTCGTGCTGACCTATGACGGGGTGCCGTCTTACGTCGTGAGTATCATGGAATTCCGCGACGACCTTGTGGCGCACGAGACGCAATATTTCGGCGACAGGTTCGAGCCGTCGCCCTCGCGGGCGCATCTTGTCGAGCAGGTGGGGTAGGCTGAGTGCTCCGCACTCCGCTGTCATTCCCCGCGCAGGCGGGGAATCCAGTACGCTGCGGCTTCTCGACAAACTACGGGCGTCTCGGAGTACTGGATCGCCCGCCTGCGCGGGCGATGACAGTAAAAGACATGATCGCAGGTGCGGAGCGCGCAGAACTGCTTAGCCAATGTGGCAACACGGAACCCGATGCGGCGGCTGGTCGCAGTCGCGTCGTCTTGATTCCGACAGCCCCATCTTTATGTGTGAAACGAACAAGAATCCGGGCCCCTCTGGCGAGGAAGTCGACGCTGTCGGCAAAACCTCGTGATGTCGGATGACCTGTCCCGCGCGAATGCGATGGATCGGCCGATCGTCGGGCCTTCTTGAGAGTCTCTCCGACCGAATCGTCCCCATCGCAGCTCCGTGCAGTCTTTCGCAAGATAAGGGAGCAACGATGTCCGACGCCAAGCATTCAAATCCGATCGAAATCGAGATCACCGAGCCATCCAGCCTGAACGAGCAGGCTGCGGTGGCACTGGTGATCGTCGGCGCGCTGGTTGCCGTCGCCGACCGGCAAGTTTCGCCGGCCGAACGCGACGAGGTCGTCCGGTTCATCCGGGATCGCAAGCTGGCGCCGCATATCTCGGACGACCGGCTCTACGCGATGTTCGACGAGCTTGCTGAACGACTCGAGGAGCCGGATTTCGCCAATGTGGTGATCGAGAATTTGCGTCCGGTTTCAGACCTGCCGCTGTCGGCTCATTTGATGGAACTGTCGGAGCGCGTCGCGGCCGCGGACGAGGACGTGCATCCCCACGAAGTGCAGGCGATCAAGCTGTTGCGCCTGCTGACGCTGGTGCTGCCGCGCGCAAAGCAGGTGACGCCGGGTGCAGTGCGCGCCGAACACCGCATCGCCGCCGAGGAGTAAGCATGAGCGTAGTTTCGGACGAGGATAAGACAGGGACTGCGGGCGCTAGCGGCCAGATGGCTGGCGGCGACCCGCGCCTCGACAAGCTTGTCCGTCGCCTGCCGCCGCGCATGGGCGACACCGTCACCTATCTGCTCAAGCCATCCAGCCGCTGGGTGAGAATCCCTTCGGGTGCGCTGCTGATTGTCGGCGGCGTGCTCTCCTTCCTGCCGGTGCTCGGCGTCTGGATGCTACCGCTCGGCCTCGCTTTGCTCGCGGAAGACGTGCCCGCGCTGCGCTCCGGGCGCGCCAAGGTTCTGGATTGGGTCGAGCGGAAGAAGCCGCACTGGCTCGATCCGTCCGCACCGAAAAATGACCAATCATGACTGAATTCATCACCACCGAAGCGCTGACCGCGCTGCTTCAGGTCGTCCTGATCGACCTCGTGCTCGCCGGCGACAACGCCGTCGTCATCGGCCTTGCCGCAGCCGGCCTCCCGGCCGATCAGCGCCGGCGCGCCATCGTCGTCGGCATCATCGCCGCCACCGCCCTGCGCATCGTCTTTGCCGGCGTCGCGACCCAGCTTCTGCAAGTGATCGGGCTATTGCTCGCCGGCGGCGTGCTGCTGCTCTGGGTGTGCTGGAAGATGTGGCGGGAGCTGCGCGAGCAGTCCGCGCATGCGAACGAGCTCGCGTTCAGCCATGGCGGCAGCAGCGCTGCGCCTGCGTCCCGAAAGACCTTCAGGCAGGCGGCGGTGCAGATCGTCGCCGCCGACGTCTCGATGTCGCTCGACAACGTGCTCGCGGTCGCGGGCGCTGCGCGCGAGCATCCCTACATCCTCGCTTTCGGCCTGCTATTGTCGGTCGCGTTGATGGGCGTCGCCGCCGATTTGCTCGGCCGCGTGCTCCAGAAGCAGCGCTGGATCGGCTATGTCGGCCTCGCCATCATCGTTTACGTCGCCTTCGAGATGATCTATCGCGGATCGCTCGAGCTCGCGCCTGTGATCGCGAGTCTCTGAGGCAACGCGCCTGTCCATCATCCGGAGTGATCAATGACGTCCGAACCCAAAGCACCTTCGGCGGATTCCGTGCCGGCGCCGCAAATCGGCCCGTTTGCCCAACTCATCTTTGGCTCGCGCTGGCTGCAGGTCCCGCTTTATGTCGGCCTCATCGTCGCGCAGGCCGTCTATGTGCTGCTGTTCCTGAAGGAGCTCTGGCACCTGGTCGTGCACTCGTTCGACGCCAGCGAGCAGCAGATCATGCTGGTCGTGCTCGGGCTGATCGACGTCGTGATGATCTCGAACCTGCTGGTGATGGTGATCGTCGGCGGTTACGAGACCTTCGTCTCGCGCCTGAACCTCAGCGGTCATCCGGACGAGCCGGAATGGCTCAGCCACGTCAATGCCAGCGTGCTCAAGATCAAGCTTGCGATGGCGATCATCGGCATCTCCTCGATCTCGCTGCTCAGGACCTTCATCGAGGCGGGCAATCTCGGCACGACGCGGAGCAATTTCACCGAGAGCGGCGTGATGTGGCAGGTGCTGATCCACCTGACCTTCATCATCTCCGCGATCGGCATCGCCTGGGTCGACCGCCTCGGCGATAGCGGCCAGCGCAAGGGGGCCGGCCACGGCTGAACGTCAGACCGTCGGCGTTTGATCAGGCGATCTGCGGATGCGCCGCGTTTTCCCGCCGCTCGCGCTCGCCCAGTTCGCGCACCAGCTCCTGGAGGAAGGATTCCGTGTAAGCGGGGAGGGTGCGCTCGGCGCGAACGTAGATGCCGAGATCTGACCACACCGGGCTGCCGGCATTGTCGAGCGGCAGGAAGACGAGCCGGCTGTCGCGCGACAGCCTGCTGATGCCGAGCTGGGTCTGGAAGGCGACGCCGACGCCGCGCGCCGCGAGCTCGCGCATCAGGTCGATCGAGTTGGCCTGGATGGCCGGCTCCGGGGTCTCGGAGAGCTGCGCGATCAGCGGCTGGAGCAGATGATAGATCGACAGCTCCGGCAGCGCGTGGATGACGGGAAAGGCGAGACATTGGGGCAGCGTGACCGTCTTGCCGCGCGCCAGTGGATGCTCGCGCGCGACGACCGCGCCCAGGCGAAACCGTTTCAAGGCGACCTGGCGCAGGTCCGGCGGATGCCGCAGCGCCATGGCGATGCCGATGTCGGCCTCGCCGCGGCTCAGGGCCTCCAGCACGTCCGACGATCCCTTCACCTCGGTGGTGAAGCTGACGCGCCGGGCGCGGCCGCGATGGGAGGCTATCAGGTCGGGCAGCACCGACTCCGTGAGCGACTCGATGCAGGCAATGCTGACGGTGCCGTGCCAAGTCCCCGCCAGGGATGCGACGTCCGAGCGGAAGCGGTCGAGGTCCTGGAGCACGTTCATGACGTGCCGGGCCAACATCTCGCCGACCGTCGTCAGCGTCAGGCCGCGCGCATTGCGCTCGAACAAGGGTGACCCAACCTCCTGTTCAAGCTTGAGAATCTGGCGGCTTACGGCCGACGAGGCAACGTTCAGCATGCGCGCAGCGGCCCGGATCGAGCCGGTGCGGCGGACGGCGTGGAAGTGGATGGCTGGTGAGTGAAATCGCATGGGACCCCCGGCCGGACTATAGCCGTTGCCGAAACGGCATCAACGTGTACGAAATTCTGTGCTTTTCGAGCGCGCTCCTCCCACCTAGGTTCGCCGCCGGCTTGGCCGGTCCTGTCGGGCCGCCATGCCATGCGCAACGAGGCGCCAGGGGATCCCGGGTGGACGAGAACATTGTTTGCGAGGTCGCGCCGGACACGCGTCTGGTCGATCGCCGTCGCGCGGCGGCCTATGTCGGCGTGACCGCCGGACGCTTCGAGCAGCTGGTGCGCGACAGCGTCGTGCCACCGCCGGTCATGGTGGACAACAAGCGGCGCTGGCCGCTCGCGTTGCTCGACGTTGCGAAGGACGCGGTTGTCGCCAGCAGCATGCCGTGCCTGCCGCAGGTGATGGTCGAGATTGCGCAGGACGCGCGTCCCTGCGAACGGGCCCCCGCACCAGCCTCGCACGAACTGCCGGATAAAAACTGGTTCGAGCAGCGCGCGCGGTTCGTTCAGCGCGTGCGCCGGTCGCTGCTGTCGGGCAACGAGATACGGCTCTTGCGCGAGTTCAAGCTGCTCAGGCAGAACCAGATCAGCATGTTCGGCTATTACGGCAGTTTCGAAGCCCTGATGGTGCGCGGCTACATCGTCGAGCTCGCGCGAAAGCCGCCGTCGAGCCGTCCGCTGGTGACGTACCGGCTGACCGCGCAGGGCGAGCGGGTCATGTCGGCGCTCAAGGGCGAGCCGGCGATCTGACCGGCGCGGACAAGGCGATGGCATCCTCCGGCATCATCGCACGGCGTGCATCTCCAGAAATGCCTTCACGCCGGTGACGGTGCCCGTATCCGACGGCACATAACCGGGCAGGGTGGCGATGGCTGCGCGAAAATCGGCGCTGCGGATGATCTCCAGGATGCGCTGCATCGGCCCGGTGTCCAGGAACGCGCGCTTGCAGACGAAGAAATAATCCTCGGTCAGGAGCCGGATGAAATCGAGGCCGAAATGCCGGGCGGCGGCTTCGACGCCGAAGCTCGCATCAGCCATGCCGCTCGCGACATAGGCTGCGACCGCGGCGTGGGTGAATTCGATCTGCTGCGCGCCCTTGATCCTGCTCTCGTCGATGCCGTTTGCCGCAAGCAGTTGGTCGAACAGAAGCCGCGTGCCGGAATCGTGGTCGCGGTTGACGAAGCGGACTTTTGGTCCGGTGAGATCATCGAGCGAAGCGATGCGCAGCGGATTGCCGCGCGCGACCATCAATCCCATTTCGCGTGTGACGAAGCTGATGATGCGATCCTCGCGCGGATCGAGCCATTCGCGCGCAGCCTTGATGCCCTGAGCCCGTAGCGCGCCGTGCGGCAGATGCAGGCCGGAGAGATCGCAGGCGCCCTGCGCCAGCGAGACCAGCGAATGCTGGTTGCTGACATAGCGCAGATCGACGCCGATGCCGGGCTCGCGGTCGAGGAATTCGCGCAGTTTTGCGACCGCAAAACCGTGGCTGGCATGCACGCGGATCACCGACGGGCGCTGCTCGAGGAATGGCTTGATCTCGCTCGCCAGCTCCTGCGCGAGGTTTTCAAGCTGAGGTCCGAGCCGGGCCTGCATACGCTCGCCCGCCCATACCAGCCGCTCGCCGAACGGCGTGAGCTTCGAGCCTTTGCCGCGCTGGGTCTGCACCAGCGGCGTGCCGAAAAACTCCGACCATTGCTCGATCAGATTCCAGACATGGCGGTAGGAGAGGTGCGCGTCCTTGGCCGCGCTGGTGATCTTCCCGGTTCTCCGGATTTCGTTGAGGACGCCGAGCATGATGATGGCGGTACGTGGATTGCCCTCGCGGCGAAACCGCCAGACGGCCTCGATCTCGATCTGAAGCATTGGTCCTCCCTATGAACTACATTTCATATGACCGCGGTCCATTTGCAATCCATATCATATTTACTCCCGTCCACAGGCGCCTAGTCTGGTATACCAGAACTGGAGGAATATGATGTCTGTTGCATATGACTTTGCACACTCGCCGGCCACCGAGTTCATGTCCCGGCCGCAGCATCTGCTGATCGACGGTCGCCGCGTCCCGGCGAGCTCCGGTCGCACATTCAACTCGCTCAATCCGGCCACCGGGCAGGTCATCGCCATCGTCGCCGAAGGCAACGAGGCCGATGTCGATCATGCAGTAGCGGCCGCGCGCCGGGCCTTCGAAGGCCCCTGGCGCACGATGCGGGCGTCCGAGCGCGGCCAGATCCTGCTACGCTGGGCAGACCTGCTCAAGGCTCACGCCGAGGAGATCATCGAACTCGAGTCGATCGATGCGGGCAAGCCGATCGCCGCGACATCGCGGCAGGATTTTCCGGCCGCCGTCGACACGCTGATCTACTACGCCGGTTGGGCCGACAAGATCAGCGGCGACGTCGTGCCCGTGCGCGATGATGCCCTGACCTACACCGTGCGCGAGCCGGTCGGCGTGGTCGCGGCGATCGTGCCCTGGAATTTCCCGCTGATGATCGGGATGTGGAAGCTCGCGCCGGCGCTGGCCTGCGGGTGCACCATCGTGATGAAGCCGGCCGAGCTGACCTCGCTGTCGGCGCTACGCATCGCCGAGCTCGCGCTCGAAGCCGGCCTGCCGGCGGGCGTCTTCAACGTCGTCACTGGCCCCGGCCGCGTCGTCGGCGACGCGCTGGTCAATCACCCTGACGTCGACAAGGTCACCTTCACCGGCTCTCCCGGTGTCGGGCGGGGAATCATGAAGGGCGCCGCAAGCAACTTCAAGCGCATCTCGCTCGAGCTGGGAGGCAAGTCGGCCAACGTCATTTTCGACGATGCCGATCTCGAAGCCGCATCGAAAGCTGCGGCTTCCGGCATCTTCTTCAATGCGGGCCAGGTCTGCTCGGCCGGCTCCCGCGTGCTGGTGCAGGAGAAGGCCTATGACGAGGTCGTCGAGCGGCTGGCGGCGCGCGCAAAGTCGCTCAGGATCGGCGACCCGCTCGACCGCAAGACGGTGCTCGGTCCCATCATCTCCGAGAAGCAGATGAAGTCGGTCCTCGATTATGTCGACATCGGCCGGAAGGAGGGCGCGACCCTCGTCACCGGTGGCGAGAAGGTCGGCGATCGCGGCTACTTCATCAGCCCCACGGTGTTCGCGAATGTCGCGCACGAGATGCGGATCTCGCAGGAAGAGATCTTTGGCCCGGTCGTCAGTGTCATCAAGTTCAAGGACGAGGCCGACGCTTTGCGGATTGCCAACGGCACGGCTTACAGTCTCGCCGCCGGCGTCTGGAGCCGCGACATCGGCAAGCTGCAGCGCTTCGCCAAGCGAGCGCGCGCGGGCACAGTCTGGATGAACACCTATGGCTATACCGACGTGCGGCTGCCCTGGGGCGGCGAGCGCGACTCCGGCCTCGGCCGCGAGCACGGCACCGCCGCGCTAGACAATTTCACCGAGCTCAAGGCGGTCTGGATGAATCTGGCCGTTTGATACCTCCCGAGCGGCCAAGCCTGGAGCCCGCCTGACCACCCGTGGAGGCGGGCTCTTTTTCGAGATCGATAAAATTGTCTGCATTCCGCTCAGCTGCGGCAAACCGTGCGGACAAGAACCGCGCGGCCTTAAACCCCGGCTTTGGAACCGGCGTGCATCCTGCCTGCAAAAGGGTGGGGCATCAGCATGTCAGTTCTCAGGGAGGTCGTCGTCGCAATCGCGGGAGTCTACGCACTTCTGTTTGCGTGCGACGCAATGTTCGGGATCGGCGAGGCGCGCTTCGACGACGTTTATTACAGCGCCAGCTTCTATGCGCCGCGGCCGAAGGAGTTTCGTTTCGCCGGCGATACGCCGCCGGCGGTCCGCGTCAGCGAGGCGTTTGCGCAATTCGCGCCGGGCGAAGCCAAGCCGAACAAGCGCTACTCGTCGCTGACCACGATCCTCCGGTAAGCACTGTCTATTCTCCCTGGATCCATTCCGCGACGCCACGCCACAATGTGTCGCGATGTTCGGGGCGGAAGAAGCCGAAATGGCCAATCGCCTTGGCGCCGACGTCGGACGGCTTCACGTTGATTACCTCCGGCTTGATTGCGGTGAATCCGCTCGCAAGCAGCTCGACCGCGGGCCGCGTCGCCCAGGGATCGTCGGAGAAGCAGAGTGTGCGCAACTCGCCCTTGAACCTGGCGAAATTCTCCAGCGCCGGCAGCTTTGAATCGAAGAGATAACGGGGGCTCGAGACCCACTCGGCCCATTGCAGGAAGACGCCCTTGGGCAGATCCTCGCCGATGCCGGCCCAGCCCGGCGCGTAACCGAGCGCGTGGACGAGCGGCACGCCGACAAAATTCATGAAGGCGAAGACGCGGTATTTTTCCGGCGACGTCATCAGCCGCCAGGTCGCCGCCTGCGAGGCCACGAACGCGGCGCGCGAGATGTCCGCGTTGTTCGCGATCAGCCCGAGCGCCTGGCCGCCAAAGGAGTGCCCGACATAGGCCAAGGGCAGAGTGTGGTAGCGCTCGCGCATCCAGTGCACTGCGGCGGTGACGTCGAGCGCGGCCCAGTCCGACATCGAGGCCTTGAAGCCGACCAGCGATTTCGGTTGGTTGTAGCCAACCATCGCCGGCAGCCGGGAGTCGCCGATGCCGCGATAGTCGTAGGTCAGGACTGCGCAGCCGCGATGGGCGAGATAGGAGGCAAAGCCGCGATAGATTTTTCGCGGGACGGCAGTCGCCGAATTGACCAACACGGCATGACGTTTGGTGCCGCGGGGCAGGAATAGCGTGCCAGCCAGCGCATACCCGTCGGTCGCCGGGAAGCTGATCTCGTCGATGAAAACGTCGTCCAGTGCCGCGTCCATGGACCGAAGGTATCTGCCAGTTTCCAAGCCGTTTCCCAGCAAATGCGAATTTGGCTTTCCCCGCAAGGCTTTGCAGTGCCAGACGGATTTCAACTGGCGGCCGGTGGCCAGCCTGTGTATAAGGCGACCCTCGCAACCCACAGATCAGGTTGTGCTTTTTGCTTCACGGAGAGATTGCGATGTCCGAGCGGTGGACGCCCGAGTCCTGGCGCAGCAAGCCGGTGCTACAGGTGCCCGATTATCCCGACGCCAAGGCCCTGGCCGACGTCGAGGCGCAGCTTGCGACCTTTCCCCCGCTGGTGTTCGCGGGCGAGGCGCGCAATCTGAAGAAGGCGCTGGCGCGGGTCGCGGCCGGAGAGGCCTTCCTGCTGCAGGGCGGCGACTGCGCCGAGAGCTTTGCCGAGCACGGCGCCAACAACATCCGCGACTTCTTTCGCGTGCTGCTCCAGATGGCGGTGGTACTGACCTATGCCGGCGCCGTCCCGGTGGTGAAGGTCGGGCGCGTCGCCGGCCAGTTCGCAAAGCCGCGCTCCTCGCCGATGGAGAAGATCGACGGGGTCGAGCTGCCGAGCTATCGCGGCGACATCGTCAACGACATCGCCTTCACCAAGCAAGCGCGCGTCCCTGATCCGCAGCGCCAGCTGATGGCCTATCGCCAGTCGGCCGCGACGCTGAACCTGCTGCGTGCGTTCGCGACCGGCGGTTACGCCAATCTCGGCAGCGTGCATCAGTGGATGCTCGGCTTCCTCAAGGACAGTCCGCAGTCCCGTCGCTACAAGGAATTGGCCGACCGCATCTCCGATGCGCTCAACTTCATGCGCGCCTGCGGCCTCGATCTCGAGGCCCATCCCGAGCTGCGCGCCACTGATTTCTACACCAGCCACGAGGCCCTGCTGCTCGGCTACGAGCAGGCCATGACCCGGGTCGATTCCACCACCGGCGACTGGTACGCGACCTCGGGCCACATGATCTGGATCGGCGACCGCACCCGCCAGCTCGACCACGGCCATATCGAATATTTCCGCGGCATCAAGAATCCGATCGGGCTCAAATGCGGCCCGTCGCTCAAGCCCGACGAACTGCTGAAGCTGATCGACGTGCTCAATCCCGACAACGAACCGGGCCGGCTGACGCTGATCGGCCGCTTCGGTTCCGACAAGATCGGCGAGCATCTGCCGAACATGATCCGCGCCGTAAAGCGCGAGGGCAAAGTGGTGGTCTGGTCGTGCGATCCCATGCACGGCAACACCATCACCTCGACGTCGGGTTACAAGACGCGCCCCTTCGACCGCATCCTGTCCGAGGTGAAGTCGTTCTTCGCGATCCACGCCGCGGAAGGCACCCATGCCGGCGGCGTGCATCTGGAGATGACCGGCCAGGACGTCACCGAGTGCCTCGGCGGCGCCCGCGCGATCACTGACGAGGATCTCAACGACCGCTATCACACGGTCTGTGATCCCCGGCTCAATGCCGAGCAATCCATCGATATGGCTTTCCTGGTCGCAGAACTGCTCAAGCAGGAACGCGCCGGCAAGGTCAGGCCGATGCCGGTCGCAGCGGGGCTCTGAGACCTTGCTGCGAATCTGGAAGGCCACGATCAATTCCCGTAACGGTCTGGCCTTTGCGTTCCGCTCGGAGCAGGCCGTCCGCGAGGAAATCGTTGCGCTCCTCTTGTCGCTGCCGCTCGCGTGGTTCGTCGGCGCGACCGCGATGCGGGCGGTCGAGCTGATCTGCGCGGTCGCGTTCGTGCTGGTGGTCGAGCTGCTCAATACGGCGATCGAGAAGCTTGCCGACCGGCTGACCATGGATCACGACAAGCAGATCGGACGGGTCAAGGACATGGGCTCGGCCGCGGTCGGTGTCGCGCTGCTGATGGCCGGCGCGTTCTGGATCATCGCCATCATCGAGCGATTGGGATTTCTTTAAAGCGCGTATCGCGCTTTAAACTGTTTTTTCAGCATGATCTTTTCGGAAAACCGCTTCACTCTTTTCCGGATCATGCTCTGATCGGAGCGCCATGACCGAACGTCTCAACGCATTCGCGGTCACGCTCGCCCAGCTCAATCCGACCATGGGCGACATCGAGGGCAATGCCGCGAAAGCGCGCGCGGCGCGCGTGCAGGCAGCCGCCGACGGTGCCGATCTCGTGCTGTTTCCGGAATTGTTCATCGCCGGCTACCCGCCGGAAGATCTCGTGCAGAAGCCTTCCTTTCAGGCCGCCTGCCGCGCTGCGATCGAAGCGCTGGCGCGCGAGACCGCCGATGGCGGGCCGGCGATGCTGATCGGCACGCCCTGGGTCGAGGAGGGCAGGCTCTATAATGCCTGCGCGCTGCTCGATGGCGGCCGTATCGCTGGCCTGCGCTTCAAATGCAATCTACCGAATTACGGCGTGTTCGACGAGAAGCGGCTGTTTTCGCGCGGGCCTGCCGCCGGCCCCGTCACCGTGCGCGGCGTGCGCGTCGGTGTGCCGATCTGCGAGGACATCTGGCTTGAGGAGTCCGAGGACTACGAGAACGTGGTCGAGACGCTGGCCGAGACCGGCGCCGAGATCATCCTCGTGCCGAACGGCTCGCCTTACGCCCGCGACAAGGCCGACGTGCGCTTGTCGGTCGCGGTCGCGCGCGTCACCGAGAGCGGTCTGCCGCTGGTCTATCTCAACCAGGTTTGCGGCCAGGACGAGTTGGTGTTCGACGGCGCCTCCTTTGCGCTCAACGGCGACCTTTCGCTCGCAGCGCAATTGCCGGCGTTCGCGGAGAGCATCACCACACTGCACTTCACGAGAAGCGGCGACGATTGGCGTTGCACCGGGCCGATCGCCGCGCAGCCCGAGGCAGACTACGCCGACTACGCGGCCTGCGTGCTGGGCTTGCGCGACTACGTCGTCAAGAATGGCTTTCCCGGCGTGCTGCTCGGCATTTCCGGCGGCATCGACTCCGCGCTGTGCGCGGCGATCGCGGTCGATGCACTCGGTTCCGATCAGGTGCACGGCGTGATGCTGCCTTATCGCTACACTGCGGCCAGCTCGATTGCGGACGCTGGCGAGCTCGCCGGCCATCTCGGCATCCGCTACGAGGTGCTGCCGATCGCCGAAGCGGTGACCGGGTTCGAGACCATCCTGTCCGGCGTCTTCAAGAATCTGCCGCCCGATGTCACCGAGGAGAATCTCCAGGCCCGCACCCGCGGCACGCTGCTGATGGCGATCTCGAACAAGACCGGCCTGATGGTGGTGACCACAGGCAACAAGTCGGAGATGTCGGTCGGCTACGCCACGCTCTATGGCGACATGAACGGCGGCTTCAATCCGATCAAGGACATCTACAAGACGCAGGTGTTTCGGCTGGCGAGCTTGCGCAACACGTGGAAGCCTGAGGGGGCGCTGGGGCCGGCCGGCGAGGTGATCCCGCCCGACATCATCACGCGTCCACCGACCGCGGAGCTGCGCGAGAACCAGACCGACCAGGATTCGTTGCCGGCTTACGACGTGCTCGATGCCATCCTGGAGCGTCTCATCGAGCGCGAAGAGCCGCTCGATATAATCATCGCCGCGGGCTTTGACCGCGAGACGGTCACCCGCATCGACCATCTCCTCAACGTCGCCGAATACAAGCGCCGCCAGGCCGCGCCCGGCGTCAAGGTCACAGCCAGGAATTTCGGCCGCGACCGCCGCTATCCCATCACCAACCGCTTTCGCGACAAAGGCGAGCAGCTCGCCGCTCCGGATGAGACGCTGGTCTCGCGTGGGAGCAAAGCCTCGATCGACGCGTTTGAGGGGTAGGGGCTGCCAGTTCGGGTAGCTTGGAGATTGCATTCCGCTGTCGTCATCCAATGAGGTGATCCATATCTTCTGGCATCCTGCTTGGGCGATCGAATTCGACCATAGAGCATTCATAGGTGTGCTCCGGAGCTGGTGGTGGGCGAAAGCATGGCAGACGAAATCTCCCTTGACATGGATGATCTCCGAGAGGTTGCAGCCTATGCGGCGGCAAATGCCGCGGACGTGCTGGAAATATTCGAGCGGGCGCATCCAGTGGATTTCCGGCCCCGTGACGCAGTCGAAGCAGCGCGGACCTTCGCGAAGGGAGGCAAGCGGGTAAAGACCCTGCGCGATGCAGCCTGGGCAGCGCTGAAGGCAGCAAACGAATCCAAAGGTGCGGCAGCCAGCCAAGCCGCACGCGCGGCGATGAGTGCCTCATCCGCGGCGTATCTTCATCCCCTGGCTCGATCGACCCAGGTCAGGCACATTCTTGGCGCGGCGGCCCACGCCGCACGGGCCCTCGAACTCGAAACGGCTGCGAATCCCGGTGTCGGTGTAGACTATATTGAGCACGCCGCCCGGCGCGCGACGCCTAGATTTGTTCGTGTCTTGGGGCGCTACCCGACAGCGCCGCTTGGCGGCGGCCGGGTCGGGGAACTCTTGCGCGCAATTGATTGGATGATTCGTGAGGCAAACGGTCTCGCCACCCATTTCGCTGTTATCAGCCGCGAAAGCAGATGATCCAGTACGCTGCGCCGGTCGTCGTGAAAACCAGCTGATGCCAGCGTACAGGATGGCCCCCGCTTTCGCGGGGGCATGACAGCGGAGGACGTGACCTACTTCTGCTGCTGCGGCAAGAAGCTTGGTCCGACCGAACGGATCGGCTTGTTCTCGGACGAGGTCGTAGCGGTGCCGGTATCGGCAGGCGGAGTCGCGACAGGTGCAGCCGCCGTGGTCGGCGTCGCACCCTTCTTGCCATTGGCGGCAGGCGTGCCCTTGTTGAGCTGCCGCTGCTGCATTTTCTTGGCGCTCTCCTCGGTGACGATGATGTCACCTTGCTGTTCGGCCGACGCCTTGTCGTCGGCGGATTTGAGCGCGTCGGCCCAGGTCTGGCCCGCCGCCTTGCAGGAGCAGGACGGGTTGAACTCGCTGCGGAATTTGAACGCGGTCGGCAGCGCCGTGTAAGGCTGGCCGCTGGTGGAGACAGCGGAGTTCATGTCTTCACCGGGATTGCGATGGGTGTAGAGCACGGCCTCGGCGGCCGGGCACAGCGCCTTGCAGGTCTTCTCGTCGTCGGGGAAGCGCGCCGGCACGGTCGCAAACGAGACCGGGAAGTAGGCGCCGTCGCAGGTGCGCACGCACACGGTGCGATAGGTGCCTGATTGCGGGCCGAGATCGGACGGCGGCACGCCTTGCGGATTATTGGGGTTGTTGCCGCCGAACAGATTGCTCAGGAAATTGCCGCCGCCTTGCGACTGCGCCGCATTGGCATATTGCGGGCCGCAATTGTTCTGCGCCAGCGCTGCCAGCACCGAGCGGCGCTGGTTGTCACGCTCGGGGCTGAAGCCGCCGGGGCCGCCGCGCAGGCGTTCGAGATTGCCGGTGATCTGGTCCAGATTGGCGCGCATCTGCTGGATCTGGGTGTTGACCGGACCGCATTGCGCCGACTGGCCGCTGAACAGCGAGAAGAAGCCGGAGGAATCGCAACCCATGCGCTTGGCCTGCATGGTGACACGATCGAGCTCGGCCTGCTGCTTGGTCTGAGATTCCTGATAGCGGCGGATCTGGTCTTCGCGCGCGGGATCACCGCCGCCGCCACGATCGAGACCGGCGAGCTGACCTTCCAGGCGCGCGCACATCGGGTTGGGTCCGAGCCCGTTCTGGCCGGGCTGAGGCGGCGGTCCCGGCGGGCCGGCCTGTGCGAACGCGTTATTGGCGAGCGCAACCGTGCTGAAGAGCACGGCACAGGCAAGGATCGAGCGAGCACGGGAGAGAGACAAAAATTCAGGCATATCCGCCATTCTAGCGAGGTCACGGCCACGCGTGATGTGGGGAGGCCGGAGCGCGCCCTCCCATAGCCGCTTCCTGCGGCATCGTCACGTCGTTTCAGAGGCCAGCGATTGGGCCTAAGGTACGCCAGTTCCGAGCGAATTCAGCGCTGGCAGGTGATTGCGACATATTCGTCGCAATGGCGATGGGAGCAGTTTGCGCCGGATTTGGGGACAGAGCCGGTAATTTCGTCGGGATCGACCCGGCGATAGGCCGAAGCCTGGGCAAAATCGCGTGACTGGCAGTAGGTGCGGGCGACCTGCGCGCCGCATTTGTCGCTCTTGGCCAGGCACTGATCGACGCCGTAGCCGTCCGCCTGGTTTGGGATGATGAAGACGCGGGTCTCCGCGAGAGCGCTGGACGCCGCAAGGATGGAGGCGCAGGACATGAGCGCGAGCAATGATCGCATGAAAACACCGGGGCAAAAAATGTGAACTGCCAGTTCCAGAATGGGCTCAAATGGTTAAGGAGATGAACCATCCGCGCGCGGCGGCTGCGCATTGCGGAGATAAGACGGCGTTTTCGCGGCTCTCTTGACGCGGGGCCGCCTCATAGCCCATATGTTCCGTCATGAACGGTCTCCTCGTCATTTGCGCCATTTGCCGCGAGATTACGAGCTAGCGATTCGCTGGCTGGAGCCGTCTTTTCTCAAAACCATTGAGAGCACTGGACGCCCGGCCAACAGCCGACGGGTATCCTTATGGAATTGCGCCTTTACGATACGCTGAGCCGGGAAAAGCGCACCTTCGTGCCGCTCGATGCCAAGAACGTCCGCATGTATGTCTGCGGACCGACGGTCTATGACTTCGCCCATATCGGCAATGCCCGGCCGGTGATCGTGTTCGACGTGCTGTTTCGGCTGCTGCGCCATCTCTACGGTGAGGCGCACGTCAAATATGTCCGCAACATCACCGACGTGGACGACAAGATCAACGACCGCGCCGCGCGGGATTTCCCCGGCCTGCCGCTGAACGAGGCGATCCGGAAAGTCACCGAGCAAACCGGCAAACAGTTTCACGCTGACGTCGACGCGCTCGGCGCGCTGCGGCCGAGCGTCGAGCCGCGCGCCACCGAGCATATCGGCGAGATGCGCGAGATCATCGAACGGCTGGTTGCCGGCGGCTTTGCCTATGTTGCCGAGGATCACGTGCTGTTCTCGCCGCAGGCGATGAACGCGGCCGATGCCGGGCTGCCGCGCTATGGCGCGCTGTCCAATCGTTCGCTGGACGAGATGGTTGCCGGCGCCCGCGTCGATGTCGCGCCCTACAAGAAAGGCAACACCGACTTCGTGCTGTGGAAGCCGTCCAAGCCCGGCGAGCCGTCATGGCCGTCACCCGCCGGCGTCGCCGCGCAGGGGCGTCCGGGCTGGCATGTCGAGTGCTCGGCCATGGCCTGGAAGCATCTCGGCGAGCACTTCGACATCCATGGCGGCGGCATCGATCTCGTGTTTCCGCATCACGAGAACGAGGTCGCGCAGACCTGCTGCGCCTTCCACCGGGACCGCATGGCGAACTACTGGATGCATAACGGCTTCCTGCAGGTCGAAAGCGAGAAGATGTCGAAGAGCCTCGGCAACTTCGTCACTATTCACGAACTGCTCGCGGACTGGCCGGGCGAAGTGCTGCGCCTGAATATGCTCAAGACGCATTACCGCTCGCCGATCGACTGGACGATGAAGTCGCTGGAGGAGAGCGCCAGGACGCTCGACGATTGGTATCGGGTTGCGGCTGACGTCGCATCCGGCAAGCCCGCCCCCTCAGTGGTCGAGCCGCTGCTCGACGACCTCAACACGCCGCTGGCGATCGCGGCGCTGCATGGGCTGCGCGGCAGCGATGTTGGTGCCCTCGCGGGTTCGTTGCGTCTGCTCGGCTTTCTCTCCGAGAGTGCCGCGCAGTGGGAAGGACGCAAGCAGCAGGCGAGCGGCGTCGATGCCAAGGAAGTCGAGCGCCTGATCTCGGAGCGGACGGCGGCGCGTGCGCGCAAGGACTTTGCGGAGTCCGATCGTATCCGCGATCTGCTTGCCGCGATGGGCGTTGCGATCAAGGATTCCAAGGAAGGGACGACGTGGGAGGTCGCACGATGAAGCGACCCGATACGCCTTTTCCGCGGCACTGGTTCTATTACATCGCGCTGAAAATCCTGCTGCTCGGCGCTGCCGTGGCGCTGGCGCTGAAACTCTATGGGATGTGGTGAAGACGATGGCACAAGCACTCCCAAAGCCTGGCTTGCGGCCCTTCCTGCCGGAGGACGTGCCGGTTCTCGCCGCGATCTTCACCGCCAGCATCGAAGAGCTGACCGGCGAGGACTATAGCGAGGCCCAACAACAGGCCTGGATGGCGTCGGCGGAAGGCGAAGAGTTCGGCAAGGGGCTCGCCTCCGACCTGACGCTGATCGCAACGCTGGAGGGGTCACCGGTGGGTTTTGCCTCGCTGCAGGGCAAGGATCATATCCGCATGCTCTATGTGCATCCGGCCGTGGCCGGGCAGGGCCTCGCGACCATGCTCGTCGATGCGCTGGAAAAGCTTGCGGGCGGCCGCGGCGCCGACAAGCTGACGGTCGATGCCAGCGACAACGCGCAGGGCTTTTTCGCCAAGCGCGGCTATGTCGCCATGCAGCGCAACAGCATCACTGTCAACGACGAATGGCTGGCCAACACCACCATGCAGAAGACGCTCGGCAGTGGACCCGCGTCGGGAGCGCTGCAATGAGCAAGGAGCGCCTCTATCTGTTCGACACCACGCTGCGCGACGGCGCGCAGACCAACGGCGTCGATTTCACGCTGACCGACAAGCAAATCATCGCCCAGATGCTCGATGAACTCGGCATCGACTATGTCGAGGGCGGCTATCCCGGCGCCAATCCGACCGACACCGAGTTCTTCGGCACCAAGCCGAAGTTTTCGCATGCGCGCTTCACCGCCTTCGGCATGACGCGGCGAGCGGGGCGCTCGGTTTCCAACGATCCCGGTGTGGCCGGGCTGCTGGAGGCCAAGGCCGACGTGATCTGCTTCGTGGCGAAGTCGTCGGCCTATCAGGTGCGCGTTGCCCTGGAGACGACGAAGGAGGAGAACCTCGCCTCGATCCGCGACAGCGTCGCAGCAGCCAATGCCGCCGGCCGCGAGGTGATGCTCGACTGCGAGCATTTCTTCGACGGTTACAAGGAGGATTCCGGTTTCGCGCTCGCCTGCGCGAAAGCTGCTTATGAAGCCGGCGCGCGCTGGGTGGTGCTGTGCGACACCAACGGCGGCACCATGCCCAACGAGGTCGAAGCGATCGTCACCGAGGTGACGAAGCACATCCCCGGCGATCATCTCGGCATCCACGCCCATAACGACACCGAGCAGGCGGTGGCGAATTCGCTCGCCGCGGTGCGCGCCGGCGCGCGGCAGATCCAGGGCACGCTGAACGGCCTCGGCGAGCGCTGCGGCAATGCCAATCTCTGCTCGCTGATTCCGACCTTGAAGCTGAAGGCCGAGTTTGCTGACGCCTTCGAGATCGGCGTCACGGCGGAGAAGCTCGCGACCCTGGTCAAGGTGTCGCGCACGCTCGACGATATGCTCAACCGCGTTCCGAACCGGCATGCGGCCTATGTCGGCGAGAGCGCGTTCGTCACCAAGACCGGCATCCATGCCTCTGCCGTGCTGAAGGATCCGCAGACCTACGAGCATGTCTTGCCGGAGCTGGTCGGCAATCATCGCAAGGTGCTGGTGTCCGATCAGGCCGGCCGCTCCAATGTCATTGCCGAGCTCGACCGCGCCGGCATCGCCTATGAGAAGAGCGATCCGAAACTGTCGCGGCTGGTCGAGGAATTGAAGGAGCGCGAGGCGCAGGGCTACGCCTATGAATCCGCCAACGCCTCGTTCGAGCTGCTGGCGCGGCGCACGCTCGGCAAGGTGCCGCACTATTTCGAGGTCGAGCAGTTCGACGTCAATGTCGAGCAGCGTTACAATTCGCATGGCGAACGCGTCACCGTGGCGCTGGCGGTGGTCAAGGTCGACGTCGCCGGCGAGCATCTGATCTCGGCGGCCGAAGGCAACGGTCCCGTCAACGCGCTCGACGTCGCGCTGCGCAAGGATCTCGGCAAGTACCAGAAATATATCGAAGGCCTGACGCTGATCGACTATCGCGTGCGTATCCTCAACGGCGGCACCGGCGCGGTCACGCGCGTCCTGATCGAGAGCGAGGACGAGAACGGCGACAGCTGGACCACGGTCGGGGTGTCCCCCAACATCATCGACGCCTCGTTCCAGGCGCTGATGGATTCGGTGATCTACAAGCTGGTGAAGTCGGGCGCGCCGGCGTAGGGCGGCGGTGCCGCAAACGGGATGACGAGCAGGAGAGGGGGCGCGACCCATGATCGATCACATCTCTGTCGGCGTCAGCGATCTCCAGCGCTCGGCGACATTTTACGAGGCAACACTCGCCGCGCTCGGTCTCGCTCGCCTCGTCACGCGGCCGCGGACGATCGGCTTCGGCAAGGCCTATCCCGAATTCTGGATCAATCTGCGCGAGGGCATGCCGCACGTGCCGCCGGAGAGCGGCGTCCATATCTGCCTGCGGGCAAAGACGACCGTCGAGGTCGATGCATTTCACGCCGCAGCGCTGTCGGCCGGCGGCGCATCCGACGGCGCGCCGGGTATCCGCCCGCACGATCGCGTGCGTTATTACGCAGCCTTCGTTGTCGACCCCGATGGTAACCGGATCGAGGCGGTGACGTTTCCTGCGGACTAGAGCTTGCGCGCCATTTCCGGTGCGAGCTGCTTTTCCGCATCTTCGATCTGCGCTGCAGCCGATTTCAGCTTCGGCAAAATCTCTTCGATCCGATCGGCCTTGAGGATGTCGACCGAAAGGCCGGCGCGGATGAACTCGGTCTGGCGCATGTGCGACAGCAGCGAGAACAGCGGCTCCCAGAAATTATCGATGTTGGCCAGCAGCACCGGCTTGGCGTGACGTCCGAGCTGCTTCCAGGTCAATTGCTCGACCAACTCCTCCAGCGTGCCGACGCCGCCCGGCAGCGCCACGAAGGCGTCGGAGCGTTCGAACATCAGTCGCTTGCGCTCGTGCATGTCGGGGGTGACGATCATCTCCTGCACGCGCGTCAGCGCGTTTTCCCGCATCCGCAGGAAATCGGGGATGATGCCGGTGACAGTGCCGCCGTGATCGAGGACGGAGGTCGCCACCGAGCCCATCAGGCCGAGCGAGCCGCCGCCATAGACGAGGCGGATGTTGTTCTCGGCGAGCGCCTTGCCGAACGCCTTGGCGCCTTCGGTGAAACGGGGATTGGTTCCTGGGCCGGAGCCGCAATAGACACAGACGGTTTTGATCGTGCTCATTGGTGCCATGATGCATTGCAGCGAAGGGGCGTCAAGCCCAATCGGTGATTCGGGGCTTCCGGAAATCTACCGGTAAACCACGACGAACAATCCAAGATTCGCCATCTGGCGGGGTGCATGGGCATCGGTAAGGCTCTATATGACAAACGAAAATCCTTAATGGCAACGCAGCCCGCATTCGACGGGCTTTTCAGGCTTCTTGATGGACCAAGCTCAATCGCCCGCAGGCGCCAACGTTCCTGATCCCGCCGGGGGGCCGCTGGAGCGGGCCACGCTGATGGGCACGCTGGCGCATCTGTGGCCCTATATCTGGCCGGGCGACCGTTTCGACCTGAAGATGCGCGTGGTCTGGTCGATGGTGCTGCTGCTCGCCGCCAAGCTGATCACGCTGACGGTTCCTTTCAGCTTCAAATGGGCGACCGACGCGCTGACCGGCGCCAACAGTGCGCCAGTTCAGGCCGACAATTGGCACCTCTGGGTGATCGCCTCGCCGCTGCTGCTGACCGCCAGCTACGGCGTGATGCGCATCGTGATGGCGGTGCTGACGCAATGGCGCGACGGCATTTTCGCGCGCGTTGCCATGCACGCGGTGCGCAAGCTCGCCACCATCACTTTCATCCACATGCACGAGTTGTCACTGCGCTTCCACCTGGAGCGCAAGACCGGCGGCCTGACGCGCGTGCTCGAGCGCGGCCGCGAGGGCATCGAGGTCATCGTGCGCATGGTGATCCTGCAGCTGATCCCGACCATCGTCGAGGTCTCGCTGCTGATGGCCGTGCTGCTGTGGCAGTTCGATTGGCGCTACGTGCTTGCGACCCTCGTCACTGTCGCGGTCTACATGTACTACACCTACATCGCGACCGAGTGGCGGATCGGCATCCGCCGCAAGATGAACGATGCCGACACCGAGGCGAACACCAAGGCGATCGACTCGCTGCTCAACTACGAGACCGTCAAATATTTCAGCGCCGAGGCCCGTGAGTCACAGCGCTACGACCGGTCGGTCGCGCGTTACGAGGAGTCGAGCGTCCAGGCCTATACTTCGCTGGCCGTGCTCAACACCGGGCAGGCCGTGATCTTCACGCTGGGGCTGACCGCGACCATGCTGATGTGCGCGATCGGCGTGCGCAACGGCACCAACACGGTCGGCGATTTCGTGCTGGTCAACGCGATGATGATCCAGCTCTACCAGCCCTTGAACTTCATGGGCATGGTCTATCGCGAGATCAAGCAGGCGATCATCGACATCGAGAAGATGTTCAACGTGCTGGGGCGCGAGGCTGAGATCAAGGATGCGCCGGGCGCGAAGCCACTGGTGGTCTCCGCGGGCAATGTGCGTTTCGAGGATGTGCGCTTTGCCTATGAGCCGTCCCGTCCGATCCTCAAGGGCATCAGCTTCGAGGTGCCGGCCGGCAAGACGGTCGCGATCGTCGGCCCGTCAGGTGCGGGCAAGTCGACCATCTCGCGGCTTCTGTTTCGCCTCTACGACATCTCGGGCGGCAAGATCCTGATCGACGGCCAGGACATTCGCGAAGTCACGCAGGCGAGCTTGCGCGCGTCCATCGGCATGGTGCCGCAGGACACCGTGCTGTTCAACGACACCATCCGCTACAACATCCGCTACGGGCGTTGGGACGCCAGCGATGCCGAGGTCGAGCAGGCAGCGCAGCTGGCGCAGATCGATCATTTCATCCGCATGGCGCCGAAAGGCTACGAGACCCAGGTCGGCGAGCGCGGCCTGAAACTGTCCGGCGGCGAAAAACAACGGGTTGCGATCGCGCGCACCGTGTTGAAGGCGCCGCCGATCCTGGTGCTGGACGAGGCGACCTCCGCGCTTGACACCCACACTGAGCACGAAATCCAGGGTGCGCTCGAGCGCGTGGCGAAGAACCGCACTTCGCTGGTGATCGCCCATCGGCTCTCGACCATCGTCGGCGCCGACGAGATCATCGTGCTGGACCAGGGCCGCATCGCCGAGCGCGGCACCCACGCGAAACTGCTTGGGGAGGGGGGACTTTACGCCAGCATGTGGAACAGGCAGCGCGAGGCCGAGGCGGCGCGCGAGAAACTGGCGAGGATGGCCGATTCCGGCGAGGCGCCCAACCGGGAGCCACCGCCGGTCGCCGATGTCCTGACGGCGCCTGCGGCGGCGGAGTGACCTTGTCTCCGGTCCCAACTCTGGCCTAAACAACACCACCGCGCGGGACGACCTGCGCCATCAACCCTGAGCGGCAGATAGCGATGTCCATTCTCGATTCGATCCAGCGTCAGATCCCGCCGATCCACAAGGAGGGATATCCCTTCATCGGGGGCTTTGCGCTGGCAAGCCTCCTCCTGTTCTGGCTGTGGTCGCCTTTGGGGTGGATCGGCACCATCCTGACCGTGTGGTGCGCGCTGTTCTTCCGCGACCCCGTGCGCGTGACCCCAGTGCGCGAGGGGCTCGTGGTGTCGCCCGCCGACGGCCGCGTCTCCATGATCACTATGGCGCTGCCGCCGGCCGAGCTCGGGCTCGGCGATCGGCCGCTGCCGCGCGTCTCGGTGTTCATGAGTGTGTTCAACTGCCATGTGAACCGCAGCCCGATCGCGGGCCGGGTGGACCGTATCGCCTACCGGCCCGGCCTGTTCATCAATGCCGAGCTGGACAAGGCGAGCGAGGACAATGAGCGCAACTCGCTGGTGATCACGACGCCGACGGCGCGGATCGGCGTGATCCAGATCGCGGGTCTGGTCGCCAAGCGCATCGTCTGCTTCGTCAAAGAGGGGCAGGCAATCGGCGCCGGTGAGCGCTTCGGTCTGATCCGATTCGGCTCGCGGCTCGACGTCTATCTGCCGCTGGGCACGAAGGCGCTGGTCTCGGAAGGCCAGACCGCGATCGCCGGCGAGACGATTCTGGCGGATCTTGCCGGAGACGACCCGAGCCGCGCCTACCGTGCCAATTAACCAATAAGTCGGTCCTGAGGGGCCTTCCGCCGCAATGGCGGAGGGGAACGCGGCTTGCTATATCTCGCCCCAAGGTGAGGACGAGCCATGACGCCTTATGACTTCAAAGATCCTGATGTGCGCCGCCGGCGGTTCCGCCCGATCCCGGTGCGCATGCTGGTGCCCAACGTCATCACGCTGCTGGCGATCTGCGCCGGCCTGACCTCGATCCGGCTCTCGATCGAGGGGCGGATGTCGCTCGCGGTCTACGCCATCGTGTTCGCGGCGGCACTCGACGGCATCGACGGACGCATCGCGCGCATGATCAAGGGGCAGTCCAAGTTCGGCGCCGAGCTCGACAGCCTCGCCGACTTCGTCAATTTCGGCGTGGCGCCCGGCCTGATGCTGTATTTCTGGCAGCTGCACGAGCTCGGCAATGCCGGCTGGATCGCCGCCATGGTGTTTGCGATCTCCGGTGGCCTCCGCCTGGCGCGCTTTAATGCCACCATGGACGATCCCAACAAGCCGGCCTTTGCCGCCAACTTCTTCACCGGCGTGCCGGCGCCGGCCGGCGCGATCACGGTGCTGCTGCCGATCTATGTCGCGTTCCTCGATCTCGGCCGGCTGCCTGCGGCGGTGACGGCTGCGTATACGCTGCTGATCGCCTTCCTGATGGTGTCGCGCCTGCCGGTGTTCTCCGGCAAGACCAAGCGCATGCGCGTGCCGCCCGAGCTGGTGCTGCCGGCGTTCGTCGCGGTGGTCGTGTTCATCGCGATCCTGATCGCCTATCCCTGGCACGTGCTGTCCATCGGAACGGTGCTGTATCTGCTCGCTTTGCCGCTCGGCTACAAATCCTATCGCGACCAGGCGCGCGCGATGGAAGCCACCGCGCCGGCTGGAGGCGAGGTCTCCTCGCCGCCGTCGGCGCCGACGCTGGCAAACCTGTCGGAGCCGCCGCGCGAAGACGACCGGCCCGACCGGCTGCACTGAACGGCAAGCGCCAAGCAGCCAAGGCACTGAACAGCGAGACTTGGATATCTGCCATGAGGCGCCCTGAGTTGGGTTGAGGCCCGATCTCGGCTATATCGCCCGGTGCAGGCGGCACCGCACCAACAGCGGCCGCCAATCTGGGAGAGAACGCTGTGACGAATACTGCGACCGGGCCGCTGCCCGCTTCCGTCCTCGAAGCGCTGGGCCGCTATGACACGCCGACGATCTGCAATGCCATGGAGATCGTGGCGCCCGAGCGCCGGCTGATCGGCTACACCACCAAACCACTGGTCTGCCCATTTCCCGATCTGCCCCCGATCGTCGGCTATGCCCGCACGGTCGCGATCCGCTCGGTGCTGAAAAATTCACTACCGCCGGAAGAGCAGTCCAAGCGCCGCATCGCATATTACGAATATGTCGGTACCGGCCACGGTCCGCGCATCTCGGTGATCCAGGACATCGACGGTCCCGACGTCGGCTACGGTGCGTTTTGGGGCGAGGTGCAGAGCAACGTGCACAAGGCGCTCGGCTGCCTCGGCGTCATCACCGACGGTTCGATCCGCGACATTCCGCAATGGGCGCCGGGCTTCCAGGCACTGGCCGGCTCGATCGGCCCGTCGCATGCCTGGGTGCACGCCGAGAGCTTTGGCGGCGAAGTGCGCGTCGCCGGCATGACCGTGAAGTCGGACGATCTGATCCATGCCGACCAGCACGGCGCCGTCGTAATTCCGCACGATATTGCCGCAAAGCTGCCCGAGGCCGCCGAACTCTGTGGCCGCCGCGAGACGCCGATCCTCGAGATCGCCCGCAGCCCCGACTTCTCGTTGGAGAAGTTGAAGGCTGCGCTGAAGCGCTCGGCGGAGATTCACTAACGGCGGGACCGCGATGATCTACGGTTGCGACGCCGCTCGCAGGCTGCCCTGTTCCGTCAGGAACAAGGCGGCCTGATCCGGCTCGCCGAGCACCGCGGCAGCGCATCCGATCAAGGTGAAGCCGCCGGCAAAATCCCACAGGGTGATATCTTCCGCATTGTCCGGCATGTGGATCAGGTGCGCTGCGATCCCGGCGAGGGCCGCCTCGGCAAAGAGCAGCACGCTGAACGCCGGCAGGACGAGCCCGGGTTCGAGCATGTGGAGCGCCAGCACTGCGGGAAGCGCGGTGAGAAGACTGAACAGCGTCACCATTGCGATGCCTTCCGCCATGAGGTGCCGGCCGGGTCCAGAATACCAATTGATCGGTCGCCCCCGATGTGGCGCAGGGCCGCAGCCGAAGGGATCGCGTGCACGGGTGACGGGTGCGCGCGACACCGTATGGTTAGCAAAATGTTGAGATCCGTGTCGGCAGTCGGCAAAAAGCCGGCGCCTTTCAGCGCGCTGCGGCCGCCAGGCGCGCCGGCTCAACTTAACCTTTACGCGTCTTTAATCGCGGCTCACTAGGGTTTCCGATGCGGTTCGGGGTTGGGCCGCGCCATCGGCCAGGACGGCCGTTGTTGCGTTCGCGTTGGAGTCTCCCATGGATATCATGACGAGCATCGGGCTCGTGGCGGGCATTGTCGTCATCGCGACGATGATGCTGCTGGGCGGCGATCTCCACATGTTCGTTTCCGAGCATGCGATGATCATCATCTTCGGCGGCTCGACGGCCGCGACCATGATCCGCTTTCCGCTCTCGACGCTGATCCACGGCCTACCGCTCGGCGCCAAGTTTGCCTTCACTATGAGCCGTCTGTCGGCGCACGATCTGGTCGACGAACTCGCCCGCATCGCCGAGATCGCCCGCAAGCAAGGGCCGGTGGGTTTGGAAAAGGTCGAGACCGACGAGCCGTTCCTCGCCAAGGGCATCCGCTACGTCGCCGACGGTTACGACCTGGACTTCATTCGCGACAATCTCGAGCGCGACCGCGATAATTTTTTGATGCATCTGGATGAAGGCAGCAAGATCTACCGCGCCATCGGCGACTGCGCCCCGGCCTTCGGCATGGTCGGCACGCTGATCGGCATGGTGCAGATGTTCGCCAACATGACCGACCCGTCAAAGCTCGGCCCGTTCATGGCGACCGCGCTGCTCGCGACTCTCTACGGCGCGCTGGTCGCCAACCTGTTTTGTACCCCGATCGCCGACAAGCTGCATGGAAAGCTCCTGGACGAAGAGACCAACCGCACGCTGATCATCGACGGCATCCTGATGATCCGCGACTCCAAGAGCCCCACGCTGGTCCGCGAAATGCTGCTGGCCTATCTGCCCGAGAAGCACCGCCACGCTGAAGGCGAGCCGGTGCCGGCCTGAGGCCGCGCGCCGGGATTTGAGATATGGCCAAGAAGAAGCGCGGCGATTCACACGGAGGCGGTCACGGCTGGTTCGTGACCTTCGCCGATCTGATGGGCCTGATGATGAGCTTCTTCGTGATGCTCGTCGCGTTCTCGACCCAGGATGCCAACAAGCTGAAGGTCGTCGCAGGCTCCATGCGCGACGCCTTCGGTGTCCAGACCGAAGCGCGCTATTCCGGCATCGTCGAGTCCGACGGGCTGCCGACCCGCCCTCGGCTGAAGAACGTCGATCACATTCAGCCCGAGGACTCCTCCAACACGCCGACGCCGGACCAGGAGGATCGTGACCGCACGTCGGGCGCCAAGATCAAGGTCGACCGCAATTTTGCGCTGGCGGCGGCCTCGCTGCGCCAAGCGTTGCAGGACATGCCGGAATTGACCGAGATGTCGAAGCACATCATGTTCGAGGAGACCAAGCAGGGCCTCAACCTCGAGATCGTGGACCAGGACGGTCGCTCGATGTTCGCCGACGGCTCCAAAGTCCCCTATGACCGCACCCGCCGCCTGATCGAGAAGCTCGCTGTCCCGCTCAAGGCGACGCCGCTGCGCGTCTCCATCGCCGGCCACACCGCGGCTGGATTCGTGCCGACCCGCAGCGACTACGGCGCCTTCGATCTGTCGGCCGACCGCGCCAATGCCGTGCGTCAGATCCTCGAACGCGAGGGCCTGCCGGCCGCCCATGTCTTCGCCGTCGCCGGCAAGGCGGATACCCAGCCGCTGTTTCCGGACGATCCCTCGCTCGCGGCCAACCGGCGGGTGACCATCACCCTGATGCGCGAAGATCCGCCGCTGCCGCCGAATCTGAAGCCGTAGGGCGCATTCGAGCGAAGTGGACCCTGTTTCGCGCGAAGAAGCGCGACAAAACAAGGATGTAGAGCCAATTCCCCTTCAATCGGGGACTGAAAGGCTCAGGGCTCTTGTGCCACCATCTTACCTGAGGCATGTCGTCGCGTGGGCAACGACCGTTGCTGCGCCGTCACAGCATCTGGCCCGGTGCCTGCTATGGTGATGTGCCGATTGACAGGGGCGCCGGAACCGTCAAAAGGCGCCGGATCAATTCTCGGGCAGAAGCGTTCCAGTTTCATATGACGGCGAGCATCACATCGACCGAAGCTCCGGACGGGCCGGTCACCTCGGGTTTCTGGGGCCTGACGCTCGGGAGCATCGGCGTCGTCTTCGGCGACATCGGCACGTCGCCGCTCTACGCATTCCACGAGGCCGTCAGGGGCGCGGCCCATGGCCAGCCGGTCTCGCGGGTCATGGTGCTCGGCGTGCTCTCGCTGATCCTTTGGGCGCTGCTGATCGTCGTCACCGCCAAATACGTGCTGCTGCTGCTGCGCGCCGACAACAACGGGGAGGGCGGCACGCTTTCCCTCATGGCGCTCGGCCAGCGCGCGCTCGGGCAGCGGAGCTGGTTCCTGATGGCGCTCGGCGTCGTCGGCGCCTCCATGTTTATCGGCGATTCCATGATCACGCCGGCGATCTCGGTGTTGTCGGCGGTCGAGGGTCTGAAGCTCGCAACGCCCGCCTTCGAGCACTATGTCGTTCCCCTGACCGTTCTCATCCTGACGCTGCTGTTCGCGGTCCAGAGCAAGGGGACGGCACTGGTCGCCTCAGCCTTCGGGCCGGTGATGGTCGTCTGGTTCACCGTTCTTGCCGTGCTGGGTGCCGTTCACATCGCCGACGATCCGTCGGTGCTGGCAGCGATCAATCCCTATTACGCCCTGCAATTCCTGCTGTCGCACGGCACGATCGGCCTGGTGACACTGGGCGCGGTGTTCCTCGCGGTGACCGGCGGCGAGGCGCTCTACGCAGACCTCGGCCATTTCGGCCGCAAGCCGATCCAGTCGGCCTGGATGTTCTTCGTGCTGCCTGCGCTCCTGATCAACTATTTCGGGCAGGGCGCACTGGTGCTGTCGGATCCCAGCGCGATCGAACACTCCTTCTATCGCATGGTGCCCGAGCATTTCGTGCTGCCGCTGGTCGGACTTGCGACCGCGGCGACCGTGATCGCGAGCCAGGCGGTAATCACGGGGGCCTATTCCCTGGTCTATCAGGCAGTGCAGCTCGGCCTCCTGCCGCGCTTCGAGGTGCGCTTCACCTCGGAAACTCATGCCGGCCAGATCTATCTGCCGCGTGTAAACCGGCTGCTGCTGATCGGTGTGATGCTGCTGGTGCTGTTGTTCCACACCCCCAGCAATCTGGCTTCGGCCTACGGTATTGCGGTCTCCACCACCATGGTTGCTGACGGCATCATGGGCTTCATCGTGATCTGGAAATTGTGGAACTGGCGCGCGGCGACGGCCGCAGCGGTGATCCTGCCCTTCGTCGTGGTCGACATCAGCTTCTTCAGCGCGAATCTTCTGAAGCTGCTCGAAGGCGCCTGGGTGCCGCTGCTGTTCGGCGTGATCATGGCCGGGACAATCTGGACCTGGCGGCGAGGGTCCGGGATCCTGATCCAGAAAACGCGCCGCATCGAGGTGCCGCTGGACGATCTGATCCGGAGCCTGGAAAAGCGGCCGCCGCACATCGTCAAGGGCACCGCGGTGTTCCTGACCAGCGATCCCTCCTTCGTGCCGACCGCGCTGCTGCACAATCTCAAGCACAACAAGGTGCTACACGAGCACAACGTGGTCCTGACCATCGAGACCGCGCATACGCCGCGGGTCGATCTGTCGGAGCGGTTCCGGATGGAGAGGATCAGCGACAAGTTCTTCAAGGTCCGCCTGCGCTTCGGCTACATGGAGCAGCCGAACGTGCCCAAGGCACTCGCGATCGCGCGCAAGCAGGGCTGGCAATTCGACATCATGTCGACCTCATTCTTCGTGTCGCGGCGCTCGCTGAAGGCGTCGGCGCAGTCCGGCATGCCGCTTTGGCAGGACCATTTGTTCATCGCGCTGAGCCGGTCCGCCAACGACGCCACCGACTATTTCCAGATTCCCACCGGACGCGTGGTTGAAGTCGGAACCCAGGTCACCATCTAAACGGCGGCCGGCCAAGCCATGCAAATGTGCATGGCTAAGGTCCAAAATCTGGCTAGGCTATGCCGGCAGCGCAGGCCTATAAGCCCCGCGCCCTTCTGCCGTTGTGCAGTGAAGCATTTAGAGGCCACCAGGCTCTCCCATGACAAGTGATATCGCGATTCCCGCCCCGGAAACGGCGGCGGCCAGTGGGCATGGCGATGCCCACACCACTGCCGGCTTCGGTGCGCTGACACTCGGCAGCATCGGCGTCGTCTACGGTGACATCGGCACCAGCCCGCTCTACGCGTTCCGCGAGGCGGTCATGGCGGCTTCCGGCGCGGAGGGGGTGCCGACGCCGGCGGCCGTGCTCGGCGTGCTCTCCCTGATCCTGTGGGCGCTCATCGTCGTTGTGACGCTCAAATACGTCGTGATCCTGCTCCGTGCCGACAACAACGGCGAGGGCGGCACGTTGGCGCTGATGGCGCTGGCCCAGCGCGCAGTCGGCACCCGCGGAACAACCATCGTCCTGCTCGGCATCATTTCCGGAGCCCTGTTCTACGGCGACGCCGTGATCACGCCGGCGCTCTCGGTGCTGTCGGCGCTCGAAGGCATGAAGGACGTCACCCTGCACTTCGAGCCCTACATCGTGCCGCTGACCGTGATCATCCTGGTCGGTCTGTTTGCCGTGCAGTCCCGTGGCACCGCTCGCGTCGCCGCCTTCTTCGGCCCGATCATGTGCGTCTGGTTCGCGGTGATCGCGATCGCGGCGATCCACCCGATCATCCAGCAACCGCAGGTGCTGTTCGCGCTGAACCCGCTCTACGCCGTGTCCTTCATGATCCACCACGGCATCATCGGCTTCGTGACGCTCGGCGCGGTGTTCCTGGCGGTCACCGGTGCCGAGGCGCTCTATGCCGACCTCGGCCATTTCGGCAAGCGGCCGATCCAGACTGCCTGGCTGTTCATCGTGGTGCCGTCGCTGGCATTGAACTATCTGGGGCAGGGCGCCCTCGTGCTCGGCGACCCCGGCGCGATCGTGAGCCCGTTCTTCCAGCTCTTTCCGCAAGGTTTTTTCCGCGGCTGCATGGTGGTGCTGGCGACCGCCGCAACGGTTATCGCGAGCCAGGCGGTCATCACCGGTGCCTATTCGCTGACGCGTCAGGCGATCCAGCTCGGTCTGTTGCCGCGGTTTGAAATTCGCCATACGTCCGAAGCCCATTCCGGCCAGATCTTCATCCCGCGCATCAACCAGCTCCTGCTCGTCGCAGTGGTCCTGCTGGTGCTCTTATTCCGCTCCTCCAGCGCGCTGGCCTCGGCCTACGGCATCTCCGTCACCGGGACCATGGTGGTTACGGCGATGATGGGCTTCGTGGTGATCTGGAAGGTATGGCGGTGGTCGCCGTTCACGGCTGCCGCCCTGATCGCGCCGTTCTTGTTTCTCGACCTCACCTTCCTGGCCGCCAATCTGCTCAAGGTGTTCGAGGGCGGCTGGGTGCCGCTGGCGCTCGGCGCGCTCATGATCATCCTGATGTACACGTGGCGGCGCGGCAGCCGGCTGCTGTTCGAGAAGTCGCGCAAGCTCGAATTCCCGCTCGCCGACCTGGTGGCCATGCTGGAGAAGCGGCCGCCGCAGCGCGTGCCCGGCACCGCGGTGTTCCTGACCAGCGATCCCCTCAGCGCGCCGACCGCGCTGATGCATAGTCTGAAGCACTACAAGGTGCTGCACGAGAAGAACGTCATTCTCACCATCGAGACCGCACAGACCCCGCGCATCGATCCGGCCGAGCGGGTGAAGCTGGAACAGATCTCGCCGACCTTCTCCAAGGTGACGCTGAAGTTCGGCTTCATGGAATCGCCCAACGTGCCGAAGGCGCTGGCGATCGCCCGCAAGCTCGGCTGGCAGTTCGACATCATGTCGACCTCGTTCTTCCTGTCGCGGAGGGCGCTCAAGCCGGCCGCCCATTCCGGCATGCCGCGCTGGCAGGACCGGCTGTTCATCTCGCTCAGCCGTTCCGCCAACGACGCCACCGATTATTTCCAGATCCCCTCCGGCCGCGTCGTCGAGGTCGGCACCCAGGTGACGATCTAGCTCCGCAGCTGTCATCGCCCGGCTGGACCGGGCGATCCAGTACCCAGAAACAGTGCGTGGATACGGGCAGGCCGCGGCGTACCGGATTCCCCGCTTTCGCGGGGAATGACACTGAGCTAGCGGTGAGGTGTGAAGCAGGAGCTTCAGGCATCGTGAAGGTCGCGCTTCAAGTCGCTGCGATTTAGCTTTAACTTGCGCAAGGCAGCTCAAGCCTTTGTAGCGCTTGATTTTCGCGGGCCGAGAGGCGAGGTTGCCGGCCGCCGGGATCGCCCCGGCAGCGGCCCGCGACGTTGGAGGATGATGTGGCAAATCAAGTACAGGATCTGACCCCGGACGAGGTCTCCAAGGGTGTTGCGGAAGGGCGCTATCTCCTCGTCGACGTGCGCGAGCCGAACGAGGTCGAGGCCGAGGCTTATCCCTACGGCGTGGTCGTGCCGCTCTCGACCTTCGATCCCAAAGCGATCCCCGATCCGGAGGGTAAGGAGGTCGTGTTCGCCTGCCGCTCGGGCAAGCGTTCGGTGACGGCCTCACTGGCGGCGCAGGCCGCGGGCCTGCCTTACGACAAACATCTGGCCGGCGGCATGCTGGGCTGGAAGGCGGCGGGTCTTCCCAGCAAGGTCGGCGGCTGACCCCGCCGATGTCCAAGAGCTCGTCCCTCAACAAGGTCTTCGCAGACCTTCCCGTCACCATCTTCGAGGCGATGTCGCAGGCTGCGCGCGACAATGCCGCCATCAATCTTGGGCAGGGCTTTCCCGACGATCCCGGGCCCGAGGACATCCGCCGCGCCGCGGCCGAGGCCTCGCTGAACGGCTACAACCAGTACCCGTCGATGATGGGCCTGCCGGAACTCCGCCAGGCGATCGCGACCCATTACGGCCACTGGCACGGCCTCGAGCTCGATCCGATGAGCGAGGTGATGGTGACCTCCGGCGGCACCGAGGCCCTGACCTCGGCCATCCTCGCCGTGGTCCAGCCCGGTGACGAGGTGGTGTGCTTCCAGCCGGTGTACGATTCCTATCTGCCGATTATCCGCCAGGCCGGCGGCATTCCGCGCCTGGTCCGGCTCGAGCCGCCGCATTGGCGGCTGAATGAGGACATGCTGAAAAGCGTCTTCAATTCAAAGACCAAGGCGGTGCTTTTCAACAACCCCCTGAATCCGTCCGCGGTGGTGTTTCCGCGCGAGGACCTCGAGCTGCTGGCGCGCTACTGCCAGGAGTTCGACGTCATCGCGATCTGCGACGAGGTCTGGGAGCACGTCACCTTCGACGAGCACAAGCACATCCCGCTGATCACCATCCCCGGCATGCGCGACCGCACCATCAAGGTCGGCTCGGCTGGCAAGATCTTCTCGTTGACGGGCTGGAAGATCGGCTTCGTCTGCGCCGCGCCGCCCTTGCTGCGCGTTGCCGCCAAGGTGCACCAGTTCCTGACCTTCACCACCGCGCCGAACCTCCAGGCCGCCGTCGCCTACGGCCTCGGCAAGCCCGACGAGTATTTCCTGTCGATGCGCAAGGACCTGACGCGGAGCAGGGACCGCCTCGCCAAGGGCCTGGAGAGCCTCGGCTTCCCCGTGCTGAAGTCGCAGGGCACCTACTTCCTCACCGTCGACCTGTCCCCGCTCGGGCTGAACGAGAGCGACACCGAGTTCTGCTGGCGGATCGTGAAGGACTACAAGGTCGCGGCTATCCCGGTCTCGGCCTTCTACGAGCAGGACCCTGTGACCTCGGTGGTGCGCTTCTGCTTTGCCAAGAAGGACGAGACGCTCGACACCGCACTGGAGCGACTGTCGGACGCGGTGCGCGGGCGCAAGAGGTAGGGAGATGACCAACGTCAGCCGCTGTGGTTTTGGCCTTGCGATCGCCGCCGCGCTGACGTTGCTCTCCGCTCCTGCCGGGGCCGAGGAGCGGGTCGTCAACTTCTACAATTGGTCGAACTACGTGGCGCCCGACGTTCTCGAGGCCTTCACCAGGGAGACCGGCATCAAGGTGGTCTACGACACGTTTGACGCCAACGAGACGCTGGAGACGCGCCTGATGGCCGGCAAATCCGGCTATGACGTCGTGGTGCCCACCGCCTATTTCCTCCAGCGCCAGATCAAGGCCAACATCTTCCAGAAGCTCGACAAGTCGAAGCTGCCGAACCTGGCCAATGACTGGCCGGTGGTGACCGAACGTCTCGCGATCTACGACCCCGGCAACGTCTACGCCGTCAATTACATGTGGGGCACGACCGGCATCGGCTACAACGTCGCCAAGTTGAAGCAGATTCTCGGAGCGGATGCCAAGATTGACAGCTGGGACATCGTGTTCAAGCCGGAGAACCTCGCGAAATTCAAAGACTGCGGCGTCCACATGCTGGATTCCGCCGACGACATCTTTCCGGCGGCGTTGAACTATCTCGGGCTTGATCCGAACTCGACCAAGCAGGCCGACCTCGAAAAGGCCGCCGATGTCGTCACCAAGGTGCGGCCCTCCGTGCGCAAGTTTCATTCGTCCGAATATCTGAGCGCGCTCGCCACCGGCGAGATCTGCTTCGTGGTCGGCTGGTCCGGCGACATCATGCAGGCCCGCGCCCGCGCTGCCGAAGCCAAAAGCGGCATCGAGATCGGCTACGCCATCCCGAAGGAGGGCGCGCAGATGTTCTTCGATAATCTCGCGATCCCCGCGGATGCCAGGAACGTCAGCGAAGCCTACGAGCTGATCAACTATCTCTACCGTCCGGACGTGGCCGCCAGGAATACGGACTTCCTGTCCTACGCCAATGGCAACCTCGCCAGCCAGAAACTGGTCGATCCGAAAATCTTGAGCGACAAGAACATCTATCCGGACGAGGCGACGCTCGCAAAGCTGTTCGTCATCACGGCGCGTGAGCCCGCGACCCAGCGGGTCATCAATAGGCTTTGGACCAGGGTGAAGACGGGGCGGTAAGCACTACTGTCCGCTACCGCCACCTTCGGTGCAGCCACAGCCACTGCTCCGGATGCTCGCGGACCCAGCCTTCCACCACGCTCGTGATCGCCTGCGTGGTGCCCTGGATGTCGATCTTGCCGTCGGCGTCGCGCACCGGGTGGACCTCTTCGGTGATCTCGGCGGTGAAGCGGCCGCCGGGCAGGCGGATGACGCGGACGCCGTGGATCGGGCATTCGACCTGTCGTAACAGGCGCGCCAGCATCGGATTGGCGCGGGTCTTGCGGCCGAAGAAGGTGACCTCGACTCCGCCGGTCAGATACTGGTCGATCAGCATCGCGACGTGCTTGCCGTCCTTGAGCGCCTGGGCAAGCCGCAGCGGCGCGTCGCGCCCCGCCGGGATCAGCGTGCCCATGTTGACCTGTCGCATCTCCTGGATGATGCGGTCGGCGGAGGCGATATTCGGGCGGCGGTAGAGGATCGCTGCATCGAGCCCGTGTGCGACCGCGGCGAGCGCCGGTAATTCCCAATTGGCCAAATGCGCGGCGAAGATCAACGCCGGCTTGCCGTCGTCGCGGATTTGATCGAACAGCTCGATGCTGCGGCTGGGCAGTTCGATCCGACTGTTTTCTGGATGATCGCGGTCGTAATCCCAGACCTGGTCCATATGGGCGAATTCGGCGCCGACGCGACCGAGATTGTCCCAGACGCCCATCAGGATGGCTTCGATTTCCTCGGGCGACTTGTCCGGAAACGCCGCGGTGAGATTGGCGCGGCCGATGCGGTGCTCGCGCAGGCGCGGGCCGATCAGTTTGGTGACGCGTGCGAAAAAGTCCGAGGTCTTGGCTGGATCGAAATAACGCGTGGTGCGCAACATGCCGACGGTGGCAGCGCCGATCAGCCCTCCACCGATCGACTTTGCCGTCTGCCGCGCGCGGGCCTTCGTCCTCGCCGGAAGCAGCGCCATGCGTCCGGTCAGGCCGGTTCGCGGGTCAGGATCAGCGAGGCGTTCTGGCCGCCGAAGCCGAACGAGTTCGACATCACCGCGGTGACGCGGGCATCGCGTGCCTTGTTGCCGACGACGTCGAACAGGATCGTGGGATCCGGATTGTCGTAGTTGATCGTCGGCGGGATACGCTGATGCTCCAGCGTCAGCAGCGAGAAGATCGCCTCGACCGCGCCCGCGGCCGAGATGGTGTGGCCGACCATCGACTTGTTGGAGGTGACCGGAATCTTCGAGACGAGCTCGCCGAACACGGCCGATGTCGTATTGTACTCCATCTTGTCGTTCTCGGGCGTCGCGGTGCCGTGCGCGTTGATGTGGTCGATCTGGTCGGGCGTCATGCCGGCATCGGCCAGCGTCTTGTTCATGCAGCCGATGATCGGCTTGCCGTCGGGCGAGGAGCGGGTGCGATGGAAGGAATCGGTGAGCTCGCCGCAGCCGGCGATTACGCCGAGTATTTTTGCGCCGCGCGCGGTGGCGGCTTCATAGCTTTCGAGCACCAGCGCACCGGCGCCTTCGGCCATGACAAAACCGTCGCGGTTCTTGGAGAAGGGACGGGAGGCCGCCTGCGGCGGGTCGTTCTGGGTCGAAAGCGCCGAGAGCAGCGAGAAGCGCACCAGCGCCTCCGGATTCACGGTGCCGTCGGTCGCCACGCACAGCGCGGCATCGGTCTCGCCGCGGCGGATCGCCTCGACGCCGAGCTGAATCGAGGTCGCGCCCGAAGCGCAGGCCGTCGACAACGAGATCGGCGAGCCCTTGGTGCCGAAGGTCTCGGCGAGGTAGGCCGCGACCGAACCGAACATGAAGCGGTGGTGATAGGCGCTGTACTTGCCGCCACCGGAGATGCGCAGCAGATCGTCGTAATTGAAGTCGGGTTTGCCGACGGCGCGGCCGAGTTCGCGGCGCTGCGGCCATTCGACTTCGACCGGTGCGACCGCAAGAAAGAGAGGACCCGGGAAATCCGCCTTGGTGCCGATCCCGGCCTGGTCCAGCGCTTCCTGCGTCACCAGTTCGGCCATCCGTTCGGACAGGCCGGTGGAGGAGAACGGATCGACGCTGACGAAATCCACCGTGCCGGCCATCGTGGTTTTGAGGCCGTCGACCGGAAAGCGCGTGATGGTGCGGATGCCGGATTCGCCGGCGACGAGCTTCGCCCAATTGTCGGTCTTGCCGTTGCCGAGCGAGGTCATGATGCCCATGCCGGTGACGACGACGACGGGACGCCCGAGTTTGTCGCGTGGTGCAGTCATGTCGATCCCCGCTTGAGCTGGAGCATGATCCGAAAAAGCGTGACGCGGTTTTCCGAGAAGATCATACCCAAACAATAACCTGCCAAAGCGTAACGCGCTTTAGCTTACTGCCTCGACCAGCGCCATGCCTTCGCCGCGCCAGTGTCCGGCCCCCACCACCACAATCTGGGTGGGCGCTCCCTGCATTTCAATCTCGGTGCCCGTGGAATCGTTCGGCGGAAACAGCGCGCCGCGAGAGATCGACAGCGCGGCGAGCGCGATGCCGAGCGGGAATTGCGTCTCCATGGTGTGGCCGAACATCGTGCCGGTCGAGCGCACCGGGAACTCGGCGTGGCCCTTCAGGAAGGCGCGCTCTTCTGATGTCGCAGGCTCCGCGCCGGTCGCGCCGGATATGATCGCGCCCTTGCCGTCGCGCTTCGGCAACTTTGCCCAAAGCTTCTCCAGCGTCGCGGCCATGTCGCCGGGGGTCTTACGACGGGCAAGGTCGGCAACGACGCTCGACAGCTTTGCGAATGGTTTTGCGCCGCGCGCTTCCGCATGGGCCTTCGATTCCAGCACCAGGAACGCGCCAGCCGAGCCGAGCGCGAAGCCGGCGTGGTCCTTGCGCGCCCACACGGGGGCGAACTTGTCCTTCAGATTGAAGTCGCCGAATTCGTAGAGGACCATCAGGTCCTTGCGCTCGCCATTGTGCGAGCCGCCGATCAGCGCGATGTCGCTCTCGCCGGAGGCGATGCGCGACAATGCAATGCGGGCGGCATCGGCGCCGGCAACCTCTTCACCCATGAAGGTGCGCGAGGTGCCGCCAATGCCGTGCACGATGGCGATGTTGCCGGCGAGCAGGTTGGAGAGCTGGGCCAGGAACAGCGTCGGCCTGAGATCGCTCATCAGCCGCTCATTGAGGAAGCCGGGCGCGTTGGCGCCCTTGGCCTCGGCCGTGAGCACGCCGGTGTCGACGTTGAGATCGCGTTCACCGCCGCCGGCGGCGACCACCATGTCGATCTTCGACAGGATGTCCTTGTTGCCCTTGATCCCGGCGGAGTCGAGCGCAAGCCCGGCCGCATAGGTGCCGATGCGCTGCCAGGCTTCCATCTGGCGCTGGTCGCCCTTCTTGGGGATCTGGCTGTCGAAGGTGACAGGCATCAGGGGGTGCACGATGTAGGGTGCAAAGCCCTTCTCGTCGACATTGATGCGCTTCTCCTGAAGCGCGGCCCAGTTGGCGTCCAGGCCCTCGCCGAGCGAGGTGGCCAGGCCAATGCCGGTGATCCAGACTTCCGTCTGGGCAGGCTTCGAAGCAGTCTCGGTCATGGCAATACGGCCTGTTGCGGAAAGCCGACGCGTTTGGCGACCGCGTCCATGTGGGCGCGCATATCCGCATGGGGAAAGGGAATCTGCGTGAAGGTCAGCGTCGAATTCGCGCGCAGCTTGCCGCCGACCTTGATCTTGGCTTCGGTCACGGCGTAGCCTGAGCCCTGATGGGCCAGGCTCGCCTCGATGCTCATGAGATCGCCGGGGAAGACCGAGCCGCGGACCTTGGCCTCCTTGACGGCAGCCAGGATCGGCATACGCTCGAATTTGAGCACGCCAAGCTGAAGCCAGCCCGAGGCCTGCGCCATCGATTCGATCAGGAGCACGCCGGGCATCAGGGGATAGCCCGGGAAGTGCCCTTCGAAGATGGTGCTCTCCATCGGGACCTGAGCCTCGACAACAATCGTCTTCGCGTCGACGTTGAGGTCGACGACGCGATCTATCATGTGGAAGTATTCGAGTTGCATGACCGCGCGCTTAGGCGCTCGCGCCCTTGGCCGCAACCAGTTCGTCGATGCGGGCGCACAGGTTTTTCAGCACGAAATACTGCTCGGTGGTCGCTTTGCCGTCGTTAACCTCCTGAGTCCACTTTTCCAGCGGCAGCTTGATACCGAACTGCTTGTCGATCGCGAACGCGATGTCCAGGAAATCGAGGCTGTCGATGCCGAGGTCATCGATGGCATGGCTATCCGGCGTGATCGTGTCGCGCGGGATGTCGCAGGTTTCAGCGATGATCGTAGCGACCTGATCGAATGTGGAGGACATCACTAAGCCTTTGATATATTGCAGATGTTTGTCAGATTTTCCAGAGTGGAACGATGGGTGAGCATCGCGCCCCGATGACGCCCTCAACCCCCCTCTGGCCGGGTCGAAAGCCCGTATATCGGAGCGCCGCCCTGAGTTCAATGGAGCCGGACGGGTGTGGGGACCGGGCTGGGGACGCCCCGGCTGAGCCGTTTCGGCCGAAGGAGCGCCAGCGGGCCTACCAGACGTCTTGCTTACCAGATGTCCTGCCTAGATGTGCGGCGTCGTGATCTTGACGCAGTCGCGGCGGCCCATCAGCACGCAATCCTGGGTCCGGCGCAGGTCGGCGATGCTCACCGCGAGCCAGATCCCGATCGCGGTCAGTGCGATGGTGAAGGCCAGCGCCGCGATATTGGCGAGCATGCGACGGCGGAAATCGTCCGGTTCGGTGCGGGGCTCCTCGTAGCGCGACAGGTCGAGCCGCTCGGGCGCGACGCGCAATTGCTGCACGCTAGCGTTTCCGCGGTGGGCCGTCGGGGAAGGCGAGGTGCGCGGCCTGAACTGGAGCACCCGGTGCTCGTCATCCGAGCTTATGGGCCGCTGGGTTGTCATGGTGCAGGGATCACTCCGAAGCAGCGATTTTTAGATAGCATACGTAGTGAACGCGTTGCAGAAAATTTTCTCAACGCGCACGTGCATTGCGCGTTCGCACTATCCTGCAGGACTGCGAACGAAGGACCGTGGAACCGTGGTCGTTCCGGGCCTGCAGAGGGTGCGATGCAATAATATCCACCGAGCCGAATGCATTTGCCGGCGCGGTGCCCATGACATAGTCCAGGGAACCTGACCACGCAGCTGCAACCATGTTAGGGGCCTTTCGACCATGACCAATACGCGCGAACCGAGAGTGCATCCGGTGTCGATCCTGTCGCTGCGGCCGACGCAGATGACGGTCGGGATGCGCGAGGTCAAGGAGAAGCGCAAGCGCTGGCGCGAGCACGACAAGAAGAAGCAGGCCGATCTGCTCGGCAAGCATATGATCCCCGTCGTGCACGGCCCCGACGAGCGCTATTACGTGATCGACCATCATCATCTCGGTCGCGCGCTGCACGACGAGGGCGTCAAGGAGGTGCTGGTCACCATTGTCGGCGACCTCAGGATGGTGGAGCGCGAAGCGTTCTGGGGCGTGATGGACAACAAGCGCTGGGTTTACCCCTACGACGCCAAGGGCGAACGGCGACCATTCCGCGATTTGCCCAAATCCGTCGTCGACCTCAAGGACGATCCCTTCCGGAGCCTTGCCGGCGAGCTGCGCCGCATGGGCGGCTTCGCCAAGGACACCACGCCGTTCTCCGAATTCCTGTGGGCCGACTATCTGCGTCGAAAGCTGTCGCGCAAGACTGTGGATGCCAATTTCGACAAGGCGCTCGAGAAGGCGATGTCCTCAGCCAAGAGCAAGGATGCGATCTATCTGCCCGGCTGGTGTGGGCCAGCGGAGGATGATTAGGCGCAACGCTCGCAGCAGCAGGCATGCGGCTCCGCAAACTGGATCTGATCACAGCCTCTTGAGTGAAACCATCTCCCGTCCGCGCGAAGCAGTGCTGAAACAAAGCCGTGCCACTTGTTGGAATTGTCGAGCTCACACAGGAGGCCGAAATGCGCTGTCTGGTTTTCGCCGTTGCCCTGCTCGTGGTCGCTTCAGCCGGGATCTCGGCGTCGTTTGCCGCAGTTCACCATGCCAAGACGTTGACTTTTTCCGAGCGCTTTGCCCCGGCGCTCGAGTTGATGGCGCAGCGCTAGGACAGGTTCACGCCAGTTCAACCAGCAGCGTCGCGATCGATTTTGCGCAACCGCACAAAGGCGGCCCAGGCCCGCGGATAATCCTTGTCCGCGGGATCAATTGTAAGTAGCGCGCGGCATGCTTCCTTGATCTCCTCGGGCGAAGGACGCTTGGCCGGAACCCCGGATGATTTGGCCTCCTCCCAGCGAGCCTCGATGCCTTTCGCAAACGCCAGGGCCTCGGCGCTCGTCCGCTTCTGCGCCGATTTCGCCAGCGGATGGTCCGAGGGGAAGTTCGGCCATGCAGCCGGCGGCTGATTGACACGCCACGTCAGTTCATCTGCTTGTCGCGCCTCCACGCCCGAACCTGAATGCTGTGCTGCTGGCGCCCATCCTGCCCCTGCCGAGGCTGGCGAACCCGATGAGCCGGCTGATCTCCGCGGGACCGCCGAACCTGGCGCGACCGCCGCTGTCTGTCCGGCCAGCTGGCCAAGCTGTTGTTCCATCGTTCCGCCGCTGGACTTGGGGATGACTTTTTCGATGGTCTTGATCATCGACAGCGCGCCTGGCGATATCAGCGTGTTCTGGTCGGCAATTTTGTCGTCGGCCGCGCCTGGGCAGGGCTTGTAAGCAGAGCGCTGCGACGTCATCCGGCCGTCGTCGTCGATACGGGCAAAATCGATCGAGACGGTGTAAACGAACGCGGCCTCGACATACTGCCTCTCCTTGTCCATCGCTTTTACGGAGCCGCATACGTATCTTGCCTGGTCTGCATCGATCGTTCGCAGGCCGTTGAAGTGAGCTGAATTCGGCGCAACGAGGACGCGTAAGACGGCAGCCCGCGCCTTGCCGTGCTCCGATTCGAACATGCTCCATATCTCGTTCGCGTTGATGATCTCCGGCTGATAGTTCCATGCGTATCCGGCCGCGAAGAATGTCGTGCCAATACAGGTCGCGATAACAAATGCCCGCACGTTCATGAGAAGCCCCCCAACAGGCACGGCTCATCCGCGTCTCCGGGGACGGAAACTGCGCAAGTTGTGCCAAGGCGTTTGTGCTAGTTGAGGGTGAGATTCTTAATTAAACGTGTGCGATTGCGAAAACACAGAGTTCCCGTCAAGCGGGAACTCATCCGCTGCATTGTGGCGATGCGTTCCTTCCGCGCTCGCGGCGGTCGGTCATTTCTTCGGCAGCCGTCCCATCAGATAGAATTCGTCGTTCGGCCGCATGCCGGTGAAATTCGCCAGCCGGTTCGACAGTGCGAAGAAGGCGGAGATTGCGGCGATGTCCCAGATGTCGTCGTCGCTGAAGCCATGCGGCGCGAGCGCAGTGAAATCGTCCTCGGAAATCCGCTGCGCATCGGCCGAGACCTTCATCGCGAAGTCGAGCATCGCCTTTTGCCGCGGCGTGATGTCGGCCTTGCGGTAGTTCGTGGCGATCTGGTCGGCGATCAGCGGGTTCTTGGCACGGATACGCAGGATCGCGCCATGCGCGATCACGCAATACTGGCACTGATTGGCTGCCGAGGTCGCGACCACGATCATCTCGCGTTCGGCTTTGCTGAGGCCGCCGTCCTTCTCCATCAGTGCGTCGTGGTAGGCGAAGAAGGCGCGGAACTCGTCCGGGCGGTAGGCCAGCGTCAAAAACACGTTCGGCACGAAGCCGCTCTTCTCCTGGACGGCGAGGAGACGCGTGCGGATGTCGTCAGGGAGCGCATCGAGGGCGGGAGCGGCGAAGCGTTGCACAGGCTTTGTCATGGGCATGGATTCCGGCTTGGGGCCGGCAACCTTAGTCGATGCGGGTGCCATGCTCAACGTGACGCCAGGCTCGCAATGCCGGCGCTGGAAAACAAGCGTCGCTTTACCGCAGCGGCTTCTTCAGCAGCGAGAAGCGGTCCGGATCCAACCCCATCGACGGTTGCAGCATCGGGGCTTCGATGCTGGAGAGCGTCTTCGCGGGCGGCGCCGAGAACACCGGATCGTTCGGCACGTCGCGCTGCGAGGTGGCACCGCGCCAGCGCTCGAGCACGGCGCCGACGAAATGCATGTCGTGACCGGAGGTGACGGAGGGCACGCTGCTGATGGTGGCTTCGCCGCGCGGCAATTGATGCGGCGGCACCTCCTTGAAGCGCAGCCGCGTCGGCAGCGCGACACCTTCGCCGAATGCCAGCACTTCTCGGGTGCCGAGCGAGGGCACGAACGAAAGCAGGTTCGCGGCCGCATCCGACACCGCGGCGCGCAGCAGCGCCTGGTCGCGCTCGTTGGCAAGGCGCATCGTGAACAGCGTGTTGCACTGGGAGATGATGGTGGCGTCGAGCTCGGCCGGACGCTGGGTGATGAGGCCGAGATAGACGCCGTATTTGCGGCCTTCCTTGGCGATGCGCGACACCGCCTTGCGGGTCGGCCCGAAGCCGACATTGCGATCGGCCGAGGCGTAGCGGTGAGCCTCCTCACAGACGAACAGCATCGGCGAAACGCCATCGCTCCACAAGCCGAAGTCGAAGGCCATGCGGCAGAGCACCGAGACGACGGAATCGATGACCTCGGCCGGGAAGCCGGCGAGCTGCATCACCGTCATCGGTTTGCCGTTGGCCGGCAGGCGGAACAGATGACTGATCACCTCGGCCATGGTGTCACCGCCGACATTGGCGTTGTCGAACATGAAGGCGTAGCGCGGGTCGTTGCGGACCGCCTCGATGCGGGAGATCAGCTTGTGATAGATGATGCGCGAGGAGCGGTTCTCGAGCTTGCCCATGCGCTCGTCGATCAGCGACATCAGATCGACCAGGCGATAGGGCACCGGAGTATCGACGGTGTAGCCGATCTGCTTGGGATCGATGCGCTTCAAGCCGATGCGATCGGCGTTCTGGTACTGGGTATAGACGCCCTTGGCGAGCGGGATGACCTCGGCGAGGACGTCGAGCTCCTCAGGCACGCCAGCGCGGCCGCCGAACAGCACGTCGACGATTTCCTCGAAATTGAACAGCCAGAACGGCAGTTTCAGATTGCGCGGGTTGAGCACCAGCGCGCGGTCGCCGAAGCAGCGGCCATATTCGTTGTGCACATCGAGCAGGAAGATGCGCAGATTCGGGCGTGCCTTGAGGATCTCGTTGAGCAACAGCGACACACCGGTCGATTTGCCGACGCCGGTCGATCCCAGCACTGCAAAGTGCTTGGAGAGCATTTCCTCGATGTCGACATAGGCGACGACGGAGCTGTCCTGCTGAAGGAAGCCGACATTGATCTGGTCGGAACCGGTGGGCGCGTAGATCGTGCGCAGCTCCTGGCTCGTGATCAGGTCGACCGAATCGCCGATGGTCGGATAGTTGGTGACGCCGCGCTGGAATTTGGCCTTGCCGGTCGCGTTGAGGATTTCGCCCAGCAGGTCGACCGAGGCAATGGCGATCAAATTGTCGTTGCTCGAGAGGTTCTCGCAGGACACCTCGGTGATCATGGCGACGATGACCGAGCTGGCGCAGCGGATACTGACGAAGCGGCCGACGGTGGCCCGAACTTCCGAGACCGGCATCCGGCTTTCAGCCAGCAGCCCGACCCGGGCGAGCGATCCGCGAACCGAAATCACGCGTCCAAATGATGTCACAATGAATGAACCTGGCAAGAGCAACGGGTTGTCCGGACTATGCACGGCCGTCGCTGGACAAACGGTTAAGCGGCAGGCGCCGGCGCTTCGTTAAATCCGCGACAATTCAGGTGCGAGGATTGTTCCCAATACATACTCCCTGGCAGTAGCGGCGGAAAATGCTGCTTTTTCCCGGCCGACGGGTCCGAGAGTGCTTAAGAGAGATTTTACCATTCGGGCAGTCGGTCCGCGGTTCCGGGACGGGTTGGTTATCCTGGATGGTCCGTCATCCGTTCCGGGCGGCGATGTTTGATTTGTTGACGGGACCTAATCATTTGTACATTGGTACAAATAAACCGGCGGCCTTGTGCCGCCCACCGGCGCGTGAGTGGATTGCAGCCTGTGCCAGATCGCGGGATCCGGTCCAGCGGATCGCAAGCCACGTCTTGGAGGACACCATGCAGCCCGAACCGATCCTCGATCTCGCTCATCTCGGCCACATGGAGCTGTTGACACCCAAGCCGGACGAGAGCCTGAAATTCTTCGTCGACGTGATGGGCATGACCGTCAGCGGACAAAAGGGCGAGTCGGTCTATTTGCGCGGCTGGGACGATTACGAGCGCTATTCGCTCAAACTGACGGCGTCGAAGACATCGGGCATGGAGCACATGGCGTTACGTGCGCGCAGCCAGCAGGCGCTGGAGCGTCGCGTCGCGGCGCTGAAAGGGTCCGGCTTCGACATCGGCTGGATCGACGGCGACATGGGGCAGGGGCCGACCTTCCGCTGCCGCGATCCCGATGGACACATCGTCGAGCTCTACTACGAGACCGAATGGTATCAGGCGCCGCCCGAGCTGAAGCCCGCACTGAAGAACCAGGCGCAGCGCTTTCCCGCGCGCGGCGTCAATGTCCGCCGCCTCGATCACCTCAATTGCCTCGCCGTGGACATCAAGGCCAACCGGGAGTTCTTCGAGAATTATCTCGGCTGCCGCCTCACCGAGCAGATCGTGCTGAACGACGGCCGCGAAGCGGCGATGTGGCTGACGATGTCGAACAAGAGCTACGATTTCGCCTATTCGCTCGACCATTCCGGCACGGCCGGCCGCTTCCACCATGTCACTTACGCGCTCGACAGCCGCGAAGAGATCCTGCGCGCTGCCGACATCTTCCTGGAGAACGGCATCCACATCGAGACCGGCCCGCACAAGCACGCGATCCAGCAGACCTTCTTCCTTTATGTCTACGAGCCCGGCGGCAACCGCGTCGAAGTCGCCAATGCCGGCGCGCGCCTCATCCTCGCGCCCGACTGGAAGCCGATCGTGTGGACGGAAGACGAACGCAAGAAGGGGCAGGCGTGGGGCCTCAAGACGATCGAGTCGTTTCACACGCACGGCACGCCGCCGGTGCAGCACAAGAAGTAGCGCTCAGTTCGCGGCGGCTCTCACACGCGCAATCGTCTCCTTCACACCGATCCATGCTGGCCTGTCGGGTGCGAACTGCTTGCGCAGGAAGGTGACCAGCTCCTCGACCTGCGCATCGCTCATGCTGTTCTTGAAGGCCGGCATATAGCCGAGATTGCTCGACACCGGCTCGGCGATGCCGTGCAGGATGATTTGCACGAGATTGTCCGATGTGGCGCTGTGCAGGTTGCTGTTGAGGGCGAGCGAGGGGCGGCTGCCGAACAGCGCCAGGCCGCCGACCTCGTGGCAGACGGCGCAGGCGCCCTGATAGAGGCGCGCGCCGGTTGAGGACGCCATCTTGACTTGCGTTGAAGCTTCTAGCTTCAGAGCGATCGCATCCTGCGCTTTCCTATCGGTCGCGGTGTCATTGAACGAGTTGAGATAGACGGCCATGGCGCGGATGTCCTGGTCGGGCAGGGCCGCCAGATCCCTGACGATCGGCGCCATCGGCCCAGCGGCGACGCCATGATATCGCGAGTGGCCCGTGCGCAAATAGGCGAAAAGCTCGTCTTCGTTCCACGGGATCGGCGCTTGCGACAGCGACGTCAGCGGCGGCGCCTCCCAGCCCTCGGCAAAACCGCCGGCGAGATAGGCGTCACGCTGCTCGGCGCCGAGCGTGTTGCGCGGCGAATGGCAGGCGCTGCAATGGCCGAGACCTTCGACGAGATAAGCGCCGCGATTCCAGACCTCGGATTTCGCGGGATCAGGCTTGAACTCTCGCGTCTGGTGGAACAGCGCATTCCATCCGGCAAGTAGCGGGCGGAGATTGAACGGAAAGGCGAGCGTATTCGCAGGCTGCGTCGCGCGCACCGCAGGCTGTGCCATTAGATAGGCATAAAGCGCCTGCATGTCGGCATCGCCAGTCTTCGAAAAGTGCGTGTAGGGGAAGGCGGGATAGAGTTGCCGTCCGTCGCGATGCAGCCCGTCGCGCATCGCACGCTCGAATGCGGGATAGGACCAGGCGCCGATGCCGGTCTCGACGTCGGGCGTGATGTTGGTCGCGTAGATCGTGCCGAACGGCGTCTCCAGCGCGCGGCCACCGGCGTTGAGCGCACCGCCGATCATGGTGTGGCACTCCGCGCAATTGCCGAGTGCGGCCAGTTGTTGCCCGCGCGCGATCGTCGCTGCGGAATAGACCGATGGGTCTGGCCGCGCGATCGGTGCGATGGCGCGGCCGGGCAAAACAGCCGCACCGATGCCAATCGCCGCGGTGCAGACGGCCGCGACCGTCGCGAAGATGCCGGCGCGTTTGGCGAATGGATTCTCCCAGATACGGGATGGTTGTGGCGCAGCGGGAGCGGGCAGCGCCTGCCGCGTGGCCGGCCCGCCGCTGTGCAATCCATTCAGGATGCGCTCGGGCGTGAACGGCGGCTCGCGAAATCGCACGCCGGTGGCATCGAAAATCGCGTTCGCAATCGCAGCCGCACTCGGGACCGAGGCGGATTCGCCGACGCCGAGCGGCGGCTGGTCCGGCCGCGGCAGCAACAACACGTCGATCTTGGGCACGTCAGGGAAGGGGATGATCGGATAGGCGCCCCATTCCCGCGCCGCGACTGCGCCGCGCTCGAACGAGACCTCCTCCATCAGTGCGCGGCTGGTTGACTGGATGACGTTGCCATGGATCTGGTGGCGCACACCGTCCGGGTTGATCATCAATCCGGAGTCCTGCCCAGCAACCACGCGCGTCACGCTGACCTCGCCGGTCGACTTGTTCACGGCAACGTCGGTGACCCAGGCCGACCAAGCCGCGCCATAGCCGGGGAATTTGCTGTGGACGTAGAGCGCATAGGCAAAGCCGCGCCCATGCACGATCTCGCCGTCTTTCTCTTCGCGCACCGGCCGCGGCGTCCAGCCCGCGCGCTCGGCGACAGCATGGACGAGATCGACGGCGCGCTGGTCCTTCAGGTAACGCAGACGATATTCGACCGGGTCAACCCCGGCCTCGGTCGCGGCCTCGTCGATATAGGATTCATGCGCAAAGGTGTTGGGCAGGGCCGAGACGCCGCGAAACCAGGACGCGCGCACGATCGGCGTCATGTCGTGGGCGACGACGCGCATGTGGCCGTAATCGTAAGGCGGGATCGCGGTGCGGTCGCCCATCTGGAGGACGTCCGGCCTCGGCGATATCCGTCCCGTCAGCAACAGCGCCAACGTCGGCGCGGCATTCGACGGATAGCGCGTAGCGAGATCGTAGGCAGCGACGTCGCCCGCCGCATCCAGGCCGCCATTGACGTCGATGAGCTGCGCGGCGCCTTTGGGCTCCCAGGCGTGTTCCTGCTCGCGCGTCAGCTGTACGCGCACGGGCCGGCCGACCGCGCGCGAGAGCAACAAAGCGTCCGCGGTGACATCGTCGGCGCAGTTGCGGCCGTAGCATCCGGCGGCCTCCAACCTGATGACCTCGATCTCGCTCTCGGGACGCTCGATCAGCAGTGACAGGTCTGCGCGCAGCACGTGCGGGTTCTGCGTGCCCGACCAGACACGGATGTTGCCGTCCTGGAAGTCGGCGACCGCGCAGGACGGGCCGATCGAGGCATGCATCTGATATGGCCAGACGTAAGTGCGCCGCATCGGTTTGGCCGCGCCGGCAATGGCAGCATCGACATCGCCCTTGTCGATCAGCGTGCGCGGCGTGGACGGGTTGGCACGAAGCGCCGTCTCGACGTCGGCGAGATCGGTCAGTTCAGGCGTCGGTCGCCAGCTCACCGCAAGCTGCTCCGCCGCGCGGATCGCGTTCTCCTCGCGCTCCGCGACGATTCCGACGAAATCGCCGATGCGTACGACGGCCATGATGCCGGGAATGTCGCGCACCGAGGATTCATCGACCGAAATCAGGCTGGTGCCGACGAACGGGCCGGCGTCGACGCCGGCATAGGGCGGGCGCACCACGCGGCCGTGCAGCATGCCCGGCATACGGATGTCGTGCACGAACGTCAGCTCGCCCGTGGCCTTGGCGGGCAGGTCGACGCGTGGCATCGATTGGCCGACAATGGCGTAATCGCCGACCGGCTTGACGGCGACGTCGTCGGCAAGCTCGAGACGAATGGTCTCTCCGCCGATCAACTCGCCATAGCTGACGCTGCGATTGTCGTGCCCGCGCACGAGGCCGTCTTCGATCCTGAGATCGGCTGCCGGCAGCTCCAGGCGCTCGGCCGCACGTGCGATCAGGAAGTGACGCGCCTGCGCGGCGGCTTTGCGCAGGGGAACGGCAGTGATCTGAATGGTCTCGCTTGCGATCGTGGCGCCCTGGTTCGGCACCGTTGCGGTGTCGCCGAGCACCACGACGAGGCGGGCAAAGGAGACGTCGAGCTCTTCAGCCACGATCTGGCCAAGCGCCGTGCGGATGCCGGTGCCGAGATCGACATGACCATTGTAGGCTGTGACCGAACCGTCCGCGGTGATGCGGACGAAGGTCTCGGATGTGCACTCGTCCACCGTGCGGACGACGACGAGCGAGCCGGATTGCAGCTCAGCTCCGTTCGGATGCGGGGAGGCCATCAATCACCGGCCTCGGCAAGCTGACCAGACGCACGCATCACGGCGCGAAGGATTTCGATATGCGTGCCGCAGCGACAGAGATTGTAGCGCAGCGCCGCCAGCGCCTCCTGTTCGGTGGGCTGAGGGTTGATCGCAAGCAGCGCTTTGGTGGTCATGATCATGCCGTTGAGACAATAGCCGCATTGCGCGGCCTGCTCGTCGATGAAGGCCTGCTGCACCACATCCGGCTTGTCGCGGGTACCGAGCCCCTCGAGCGTCACGATGTCGCGGCCGGCGCAGCCACTGATCGGAATGACGCAGGAGCGCGCCGCCGCGCCATCGATCAGGACAGTGCAGGTGCCGCATTCACCGAGGCCGCATCCGTATTTCGCACCGTTGAGCGCGAGATCGTTGCGCAGCACGTAGAGCAGCGGCGTGTCTCGCGCCGCAGTGATCTCGTGGATTCTGCCGTTCACGGTGATGCGGATCGGTGTCTGCGTCATCCTCGTTCCCAAGTCGAGTCGTTGAGCGCCGCGGCCAAGGCTTCGCGAATTCCAAGTCCGCGCAAAATCTACGTTGCGACGATACCGTTTGTACACAAACGTGCAAGCCAGACATGCCGCAGTGCAGCGCGAGTGCCTTCTTTGTGGACAGGGCGGATAGGCAAATGAGGTTTTATGCGGCAGGCGTATGTTTTGCGCCGCACCGCCGCTTGACAGTCATCGGGAGGGCGCGCAACATCGTTCGTGTACAAATGATAACTGCACTGTCGGCTGGCTTTGACATGGTGACTGAACCTACGAGCGCCGCCATCGACAAGATCCGCTGCGATGCGTGTCCGGTGATGTGCTACATCAAGCCGGGCGCGGCGGGCGCCTGCGACCGCTATGCCAATCACGAGGGCAAGCTCGTCCGCGTCGATCCGCATGTGATCCTGGAGCGCACCGTGTCGCATGGCGGCAAGCTCGTTCCGTTCAGCCGCACCGAAGATTGGGACGGCAAGATCGTCCACGAGCCTTCCACCTTTGTAACGGCGATCGGCGCGGGGACGACCTATCCCGACTACAAGCCGGCGCCGTTCATCGTCTCGGCGGAGGTCGACGGCGTCGACATGGTGACTGTCGTCACCGAGGGCATCTTCTCGTACTGCGGCATCAAGGTGAAGATCGACACCGACCGTTATCTCGGGCCGGAGACGGCGACCGTCCGTGCACAAGGCGAGGCGGTCGGTCATGTCACCACCAGCGAATACGGTTCGCAGATGCTGTCGCTCGGCGGCGTGCACCATCTGACCGGCGGCTCCAAGAAGGAAGGCCGCGTCACCTGCGACACGCTGATGGACCTCGCAAATTGCAAGGCGGTCGAACTCACCATCGACGGCGGCGCGAGCGTGGTGGTGCAGGCCGGCCAGCCGCCGATCGTCAACGGCATGAAAGAAGAGCGCATGCGCGTCGGCTGCGGCTCGGCGACGATCGGCATGTTCGCCAAGCAATGGCACGGCAAGGTCGACGAGGTCGTCGTGGTCGACGACCATATCACCGGCGTGCTCTCGGAGCACCAGGCCGGCAAGCTGCTCGACATCGCCGACACAGGCATCAAGATGAAGGGGCGCCGCTCGACGCCCGGCCGCTATTTCCAGGTCGCCGATCCCGGCACGGGTTGGGGCGGCACCAATATCTCCGATCCGCTCGCAATCCTGGGACCGTTCGACGCGAAGGAGGCCAGGCCTGGCCTCTCGATGCTGATGGTCTCCACGACCGGCGAGCATTCGTCCTATTACGTGCTCGACGAAGCCTTGAAGCCGGTCGAGACCGAGATGCCGGATGACCTCAAGTTTTCGGTCGAGCGCATTCAGGAGAATTGCGAACCGGCGCTGTGTACGGTGCTGTTCATGGCGGGCGCCGGTGGTTCCTTGCGGGCGGGCGTGACCGACAATCCGGTGCGGCTGACGCGCTCGGTGAAGGACGCGCTGACGCGCGTCACCAGTGGCGGCGCGCCGGTCTATGTTTGGCCGGGCGGCGGCATCACCTACATGGTCGACGTGACACAGATGCCGGCGGGGGCATTCGGTTACGTGCCGACGCCCGCGCTGGTGGCGCCGATCGAATTCACGATGAAGCTGTCGGACTATGCGGCGCTCGGCGGGCACATGGATTATGTGAAGCCGCTCGCCGAAGTTCAGGGCGGCGACGATGTCCGCCAATTGCCCTGGCAGAACCCGATCCCGGGACCCCGGGCATGACAAGGCTCCCGCAAATCGCGTTGCTGTCTGACGGCCGGCGGCTGCATTTGCAGGATGGACCGATTGACCTGATCGTCGAGGCGAGGGGGGCGGCCGACGCAGTGCGCGAGGCCTATAAGGCTGCGGCCGAACGGTTCACCGGGCTTCTCGACGAGCTCTGCGCGGAACTGCCGGAACTGCGGACCGTTGTCGAGGAGCGGACCTCGTTGAGAGGCGTTGTGGCGCATCGCATGCACGCCGCGGTGGCGCCCTATGCCGGTGATGGCTTCATCACGCCGATGGCCGCTGTGGCAGGCAGCGTGGCGGAGGAGGTGTTGGGCGCAATGCTGAACGCTGCGGCGCTCGATCGGGCCTATGTCAACAATGGCGGAGACATTGCCCTGCATCTCGGCGAGGGCGAGCATTTTTCGGTCGGCCTGATGGACCGGCCCGATCGCGACGGCGTGATGCGGACAATCAGGGTGGACGCCGATGATCCCGTGCGTGGCATTGCGACCAGCGGACGGCACGGCCGCAGCTTTTCCCTCGGGATTGCCGATGCGGTGACCGTGCTGGCCGGAACGGCGTCGCAAGCCGACGCGGCCGCGACGATCGTTGGGAACGCCGTCGATCTGCCGGGGCATCCCGCCATCATCCGAAAACCTGCGAACGAACTTCAGCCCGACAGCGATCTTGGCGCGCGGCTCGTGACCCGCAACGTTGGTGGATTGTCGCAGAACGAGATCACCACCGCGCTCGAATCTGGCGCGGAATGTGCACGGCAATTATTCGATCGCGGATTGATCGAGGGTGCCGTGTTGCAGCTTTGTGGTGATATGATTGTCATCGGGACCAAGGATATTGAACGGCAACGATCGCGCCCGCTTGCACAAGAGAACGCGGTCCATGCCTGAACTGGGAAGCGGTTTGAGGAAACAATCATGAGCGCGATCATCCGCAAGATCGTCACCGTCGTCGAAGAGACGCAGATGGAGATGGGCCGCCAGGTCTCACCGCCGACGCGGCGTGCGGCGGCGATCGCCGTGATCGAGAATCCGTTTGCTGGAAAGTATGTCGAGGATCTCTCGCCGCTGATCGCGATTGGCGAGGAGCTCGGCGAGCTGCTCTCGAAGCGCGCGGTGGCGGCGCTCGGCATCGACGGGTCCAAGGCGCAGAGCTATGGCAAGGCCGCGGCCGTCGGCGAGAATGGCGAGCTGGAGCATGCAGCCGCCATCCTTCACCCGAAAATGGGCGCGCCGGTGCGTAAAGTGCTGGGCAAAGGCGCTGCGCTGATCCCGTCGTCGAAGAAGCGCAGTGGACCCGGCACGACGCTGGACGTTCCGCTGGGCCACAAGGATGCAGCCTTCGTGCGCAGTCATTTCGATGGCATGGAAGTGCAGATCAACGACGCGCCGCGCGCCAACGAGATCATGGTCGCGGTCGCCGTCACCGACAGTGGCCGTCCTTTGCCGCGCGTCGGCGGGCTGACCGTTGCGGAGATCAAGGGCGAAGACGGACTGCGTTAATCTTTTCAGAAAGTGGAGGTTGGGATGCGAGCAAAGAACTATTTTGTCGGGGCGGCGTTCGCGCTGTTGGCAAGCGGCATGGCTCATTCGGCCCTTGCGCAGGACATCAAGATCGGCGAGATCAACAGCTACTCGCTGCTGCCGGCGTTCACTGAGCCCTATCGCAAGGGCTGGCAGCTAGCGGTCGAAGAGATCAATGCGGCCGGCGGCATCAACGGCAAGAAGCTCATCGTCGTCTCCAAGGACGATGGTGGCAAGCCGGCAGATGCGCAGACCGCGGCCAACGAGCTGGTGTCGAGCGAGGGCGTGGCGATGCTGACGGGTACGTTCCTGTCGAACATCGGTCTTGCGGTCAGCGACTTCGCCAACCAGAAGAAGGTGTTCTTCCTGGCGGCCGAGCCTCTGACGGACGCCATCACCTGGTCGAAAGGCAACAAGTACACGTTCCGACTGCGTCCTTCGAACTACATGCAGGCCGCGATGCTGGTGGAAGCGGCCAGCAAGCTGCCGGCAAAGCGCTGGGCGACGATCGCGCCGAACTATGAATACGGCCAGTCCGCGGTCGCGGTGTTCAAGAAGCTGATGTCGGAGAAGCGGCCCGACATCCAGTGGGTCGATGAGCAGTGGCCGCCGCAGGGCAAGATCGACGCCGGTCCGGTGGTGCAGGCGGTTGCCGCGGCCAATCCCGAAGCGATCCTCAACGTCACCTTCGGCGCCGATCTCGTCAAGCTCGTGCGCGAAGGCAACACCCGCGGCCTGTTCAAGGGACGCGAGGTCGTCTCCTTCCTCACCGGTGAGCCGGAATATCTCGATCCACTCAAGGAGGAGACACCCGAGGGTTGGATCGTCACCGGCTATCCCTGGTACTCGATCAAGACGCCCGAGCACGACGCGTTCCTGAAGGCCTATCAGGCCAAGTACAACGACTATCCGCGCCTCGGCTCGATCGTTGGCTACCAGACCATCAAGTCGGCGGCGGCGATCCTGGCGAAGGCCAATTCGAGCGATCCGGAGAAGCTGATCACTGCGGCGGAAGGACTTTCGATGCCGTCGCCGCTGGGCGAGATCACCTTCCGCAAGATCGATCACCAGTCGACGCTCGGTGCCTATGTCGGCAAGACCGCGCTGAAGGACGGTAAGGGCGTGATGGTGGACTCGTCTTACAAGAAGGGCGCGGACTATCTACCAAGCGATGCCGAAGTCGAGAAGCTGCGTCCGAAGGATTGATCCAAAGTGAGACCGGGGCCTCGTGGTTCGAGGCGCGCGGCGCAGCCGCGCTCCTCACCATGAGGGTCCCGGACCTTCCTGAGGAGGCGCGTAGCGCCGTCTCGAAGGATGAAGCCTAATATTGCGACTTACGCTTAACCCGGACCGCAGATGGCCTTTTACGTCGTACAGTTTCTGACCGGTCTCGCCAGCGCAGCGTCGCTTTTCCTGGTGGCGTCGGGCCTGTCGATCATCTTTGGCGTGACGCGGATCGTGAATTTTGCGCATGGCGCCTTTTACATGATCGGCGCCTATGTCGCCTTCACGCTGACGGAGCGCCTGTCAGGTGCATTCGGCTTCTGGGGCGGCATCGTGGTGGCGGCGTTCGCGGTGGCGCTGATCGGCGTCATCGTCGAGATGGTGCTGCTCCGGCGCATCTATCACGCGCCCGAGCTGTTCCAGCTGCTTGCGACCTTCGGCCTGACCTTGATGGTCGAGGACCTCGTCGTCCTGATCTGGGGCCCAGACGATCTCGTGGGGCGCCGTGCGCCCGGCTTCAAGGGGGCGATCGACTTCTTCGGCCAGAACATTCCGAGCTATGATCTGTTTCTGATCGTGCTCGGACCGGTCGTGCTCGGCATTCTCTGGCTCTTGTTCCAGCGCACGCGCTGGGGCGTTCTGGTGCGCGCAGCGACGCAGGACCGCGACATGGTCGCGGCGCTGGGCGTCAATCAGAAATGGTTGTTCACGAGCGTGTTTGCGGTCGGCGTTTTCCTCGCCGCTCTCGGCGGTGCGCTCCAGATCCCACGCGATGCCGTGCATCATGCGATGGATTTGCGCATCATCGTCGAGGTCTTCGTCGTCGTGGTGATCGGAGGCCTCGGTAGCATCATCGGCGCTTTCGTCGCGGCTGTGCTGGTCTCCGAGCTCAACGCCTTCGGCATCCTGATCTTTCCAAAAATCTCTATCATCCTGGTCTTCCTGGTGATGGCGGTGGTGCTGATCGTGCGGCCCTGGGGCTTGTTCGGCAGGCCCGAGGCGCCGGCCCGCAAGACGCCCGGTCTCACCGTCAATCCCTGGCGACCGCTGACGTCGAATGAGCGGTTGGCTGCGTTTGCAGCGCTCGTCGTCGCGGCGACACTACCGCTGTTCGCCGGCAATTATGCACTGACCGTCGGCTCGGAGATCGCGATCTCAGTGATCTTCGCCGTCAGCCTGCACTTCCTGATGTCGGTCGGCGGGCTCGCGTCCTTTGGTCACGCCGCCTATTTCGGCCTCGGCGCTTACGGCGTCGCTTTCCTCGCCAAGATGGCCGGACTGCCGATGATCGTCTGCCTGTTGCTCGGTCCGCTGCTCGGCTGCATGGGCGCTGCCGTGTTCGGCTTCTTCGCGGTGCAGCTCTCCGGCGTCTATTTTGCGATGCTGACGCTCGCCTTCGCGCAGATCGTCTGGTCGATCGCGTTCCAGTGGGTGAGCGTCACCGGTGGCGACAACGGCATCCTGGGCGTCTGGCCCTCGAGCTGGGCGGCGAGCCCATCGCATTTCTATTGGCTGTCGCTCGGTGTTGCGGCGCTCGTGACGATCGCTTTGCGGGCCATGGTGTTCTCGCCGTTCGGCTATGCGCTGAGGGCGACGCGCGACTCGCTGCTGCGCAGCGAAGCGGTCGGCATCAACACCAAGCGTATCCAGTGGACCGCCTTCGTGATCGCGGGCACGACCGCGGGCATTGGCGGCGCGCTGTTCGCCTACCTCAAGGGCAGCGTCTTTCCGGACAATCTCGGCATCTCGCTCTCGGTCGACGCCCTTGTCATGGTGCTGCTCGGCGGCGTCGAGACGGTGTCGGGCGCGGTGATCGGCGCCATCGTCTACAAGGCCTTGAACATCTGGCTGGTCAGTCAGACCGACCTGTCAAAACTCGTGCTCGGCGGTTTCATCGTTCTGATCGTCGTCGTCTTCCCCAAGGGCATCGTCGGCATGCTGGAGATGCTAGCGCAGCGCCGCAGGAAGACATCGCCGCCGGGGTCACCCTTGCTTGCCAAGCCGATCGAGTCCGCCGAATGAGCGTCGCGCCCCCACTTCTCGCGGTCGAAGGACTGACCAAATCCTATGGCGGCGTCCATGCCGTGCGCGGCGTCTCGTTCTCGCTGCGCGCCGGTGAAATCCTGGCGCTGATCGGACCGAACGGCGCGGGCAAGAGCACCTGTTTCGACATGCTCAATGGCCAGAACAAGCCTGATACCGGCCACGTCCGCCTGCTCGGCGAGGACACAACCGGCAGGAAGCCGCGCGAGATCTGGCGGATGGGCGTGGGGCGCACTTTCCAGATCACCGCGACTTTCGCGACCATGACGGTGCGCGAGAACGTGCAGGTCGCGCTGATTTCGCACGGCAAGCAATTGTACAATCTTTGGGGCTCGGCGCCGAACTTCGACCGCGGCGAAGCCGGGCGACTGCTCGAGCTGGTCGGCATGGGGGGCTATGCGGATCGCCCCTGTGGCGAGCTTGCCTACGGCGACCTCAAGCGGCTTGAGCTCGCCGTCGCGCTCGCCAACCAGCCAAAGCTGCTGCTGATGGACGAGCCGACCGCCGGCATGGCGCCGCGCGAGCGCGTCGATTTGATGCGGCTGACCGCGCAGATCGCTCGGGAAAAATCGATCGGCGTTCTCTTCACCGAGCACGACATGGACGTGGTGTTCGAGCACGCCGACCGCATCATCGTGCTCAACCGCGGCACGCTGATCGCCGAGGGCTCGCCGGCCGAGGTCCGGGGCAATCCGCAGGTGCAGGCGGTCTACCTCGGCGAGGGCCTCCTCTACGATGCCGGGCCTCGCGAGGGAGCATCGGCATGAAGCTCACGGTGCAGGACCTCAATAGTCATTACGGCCCGGCCCATATCCTGTTCGACATCGGCTTCGAAGTCGGCGAGGGGGAAGTCGTGGCATTGCTCGGCCGCAATGGCGCCGGCAAGTCGACGACGTTTCGCTCGATCGTCGGGCTCGTCGCGCAGCGCTCAGGACGGATCATGTTCGAAGGCAAGGATGTCTCGGCGCGTCCGACACATGAGATCGTGCGGGATGGGCTTGGTTACGTGCCGGAGGAGCGGCGTATCTTCACCGATTTGACGGTGGAAGAGAATCTCGAGGTCGGCCGCCAGCCGAAGCGCCCGAACGCGCCGCACTGGACTCGCGACAAGCTGTTTTCGCTGTTCCCTAACCTCGGCGAGATGAAAAATCGCCCGGGCGGCCGCATGAGCGGCGGCGAGCAGCAGATGCTCACCATCGCGCGCACGCTGATGGGCAATCCATCGCTGGTGCTGCTGGATGAGCCCTCGGAAGGCCTGTCGCCGAAAATCGTGGAGCAGATGGTCGAGGCCATCCTGACCATGAAGAAGGAGGGCGTCAGCATCGTCGTCTCCGAGCAGAATCTGCATTTTGCGCGGCTGATCTCCGATCGCGCCTATATCATCGAGCGCGGCCGCATCTGCTTCGGCGGCACCATGGCCGAGCTCGACGCGCGTCCGGATATCCGCGACGCGCATCTGTCGTTGTGAAGGCAAAGGGCAAGGGCATCGAGCGGATGGCGAGAAGCGTCGCGGCGAAGAAAAGCGTCAAACCGGCAAAGCCGCCTTATGTGCTCGACGAGCAGGTCGGCTTCATCCTTCGCCAGGTCTGGCAGCGCCACAGCGCGATCTTCTCTCGCGAGATCGGCACCAACATTACGCCGACGCAATGGGCGGCGCTGTCGAAGCTCGCCGAGGCCGGGCCATGCTCGCAGAACCAGCTCGGGCGCCTGACGGCGATGGACGTGGCGACCATCAAGGGCGTGATCGATCGGTTGACGGCGCGCGGCCTCACCGAGACCAGCCAGGATCCGGAGGATGGACGGCGGCTTCTGGTCAGCCTGACGCGCGCGGGCCAGCAATTGGCGGAAAAGGTCGCGCCGAATGCGCTTGCGATCACACGAGAGACGCTGGCGCCGCTCGAGGCAAAGGAGCGCGAGATGCTGATGGCGCTGTTGAACAAGCTGCGGTGAGGCGCGACTAACCTCGGTGAAGGTCTTGTCGAGGTTTTTGACATGAGAGCGGCGACCCGGTTTGCTATGGCTCTGAGCATGAGTGTGATGCTGGCGGGCCAGTCTGCTCCCGCCCTGGCGGCGCAAGCCTATGAGGGGTTCTGGGCGTCAACCAAAAAGGATTGCCGCGACGAGGACAGCGCCAACCGCATGAGCATCGAGGGCGGCAACCGTCTCTATTGGTACGAGACCCGGTGCCGCGCCAGCGAGATCACTGCCGACGGGAAGCTCGCCTGGAAAATGAAGCTCGCCTGCGAAGGCGAGGGTGAGAAGTATCGCTCCAGTCCCCGGGTTTCCATTGCCGCGGACGGCAAGCTGGTGATGGACAACAGCCCGGTCGGGCCGGGCAAGCGCCAGACCTATGTGCGTTGTGAGATAGCGAAACCGCGGTGATCCTGCTACGTCTTCCCCGGCCATTTTGCGCGATAGCGGATTTCGCTGCCATCGGCGAACCGCCGCCACGTTCCGAACTCCGGCGTATGCGGAGCCGAGGCCGTCAATCCGATCGGGTAGATTCGGCTGGGCTGTCCCTGGATGTTGACGGCGAGTTGCCGGTGCGAGGTTCGGAACGCCAGTTCGACTTCGCCTGCGATGACGGGCTGATCGCCGTCACTATGGAAGCCAGCTGCGTTCAATTCGCCCGGCATGGTGTTGAGGTCCGTCTGCAATTCGATGGTGATATCTTGCGGTGATTTCGGCACTGTTGCGCCGGCCGGAAGGCGAACCTCGAAGACGAGCAGAGGAGTGGCGCCGTTTCGGTTGAGCCAGGGCGTGGCCGTCATGTACGCGACGCCCAGGTAGGTGGCGGCGGCGGCCACGCAAAGCAGGACCACGACACCAAGCGATTTCAGGCTGTTGCGCGCGAGACCGCTATTGCCTGCATCCGTGCCGGAACGCGTCACCAGCCAGCTGGCAAGCACCACGCCAGCGATCGCTCCGATGGGTGAGTAGACGAACAGTGCCAACAGGCCAGACGTGATCGGGTCCGCCCGGTTGCCCAGATCGAGCACTGAAAACAGCACAAAGGTCGTGACATAACCTCCGACCGCACCGGCTACACCGGCGGCAATCCGCGACGAATTCTTCATGTCTCCCTCGGCGTTCCAGCAATGAACTGCCTGCGTTAGACGCAGCAGGCCGACGACTTGTTCAATGCTGTCAAGGGAGCACGGGAGCGGCGAGCCGCTCCGGCTGCGTCACTTCGCCACCACCTCGGGCACCCTGCCGGCCGGCGGGGTGTTGCGGCTGCGCTGGGTGCGCACGATACCGTCAATGATGGTCATGCCGATGCCGGGGAGGTCGCCGAGTTGGACGCTGTCCAAAATGTTCTTGCCGGCCGAGTGCTGCGCCTTGTCCATGATGACGAAATCGGCCGAGCGGCCCACTTCGATCAGGCCGCAATCCAATTCGCGCATCCGCGCCGTGTTGCCGGTGGCCAGGCAAAACGCGACCTCGGCCGGGAGGTCGCCAAGCGAGGACAGCATCGACACCATGCGGAGAATGCCGAGCGGCTGCACGCCGGAGCCGGCCGGCGCATCGGTGCCGAGGATGACGCGGTGCAGATCGCCCATCTCGCGCGCAATGCGCAACGTGAACAGCGCCGAGCGCTCGTTGCCATTGTGAACGAGCTCGAGGCCGCGCTTGCAGCCCTCGCAGATGCAGCGGATCTGGTCGTCGGGAAGCGCGGTGTGACCGCCATTGATGTGGCCAACCACGTCGGTGTCTGCCTCAAGCACCACATCCTTGTCGATCAATCCGGAGCCGGGGATCGAAGGACCGCCGGTGTGGATCGTGCTCTGGATGCCATATTTGCGGGCCCAGCCGACCATTTTTCGCGCCGTGGGGCCGTCCTTGACGCCGCCCAGGCCGACTTCGCCGAGCAGCTTGACGCCGGCTGCGGCCAACTCCTTGAAGTCCTCCTCCACCATCTCGCACTCGATCACAGGCGCGCCGGCGTGAACCTTCACGCCGCCAGGCCGCAGATTCCAGAATGCACGCTGCGCGAAGATGGCCATCGCCTTCAACCCCACGACGTCGCGCGGGCGGCCGGGCATATGCACCTCGCCGGCGGAAATCATCGTGGTGACGCCGCCATGCAAATTGCTGTCGATCCAGCCGATCTGGTTCTGGCGCGGCGTCCAGTCGCCCGCAACAGGATGGACATGGCTGTCGATCAGGCCGGGCGCCACCGTGGTGCCGTTGGCCTCGACGATGGTGGTCGCGCCTTCGGTGTTGAGGTCCTTGAAGCGGCCGATCGCGGTGATCTTGCCGTTCTCGGCGACGATGGTGTCGCCGTCCAGGATCGGCTTTTCCAGCGCGCCGGACAGGATCAGGCCGATATTGCGGATCACGAGCTTCGAGGGTCCGGTGGCCTGGGGTGCGTCATGCGCCATGGAATGGGTCCTTGTCCTTAACTGCAACGCTTCCGATCTTGGGCAGCCTTGACCGCGGGATCAAGCCGGATTATTCATTAGTATACAAATGATCGTATACAAACGACGCATAGCTGCCGCCTTGAAAACCGCCACGACGCGCCACGGAAGGGTGAGATGAGCAATTTCAATCAGGAAGCCGTTTTGAGCGTCCACCACTGGACCGACACGCTGTTCTCCTTCAAGACCACCCGCAGCCCGACCTTCCGCTTCCGCAACGGCGAATTCACCATGATCGGGCTCAAGGTCGGCGAGAAGCCGCTGCTGCGGGCCTACAGCGTCGCCAGCGCCAATTACGAGGACACGCTGGAGTTCTTCTCGATCAAGGTCGCGGACGGCCCGCTCACCTCACGGCTCCAGCATCTAAAGGAAGGCGACGAGATCATCGTCAGCCGCAAGGCCACCGGCACGCTGGTGATCGACAATCTGGAAGACGGCCGCAACCTCTACCTCATCGGCACCGGTACGGGCCTTGCGCCGTTCCTGAGCGTGATCAAGGACCCCGAAACCTACGAGCGGTTCGAGAAGGTCGTGCTGCTGCACGGTTGCCGACACGTGAAGGAGCTCGCCTATGGCGAGATGATCACCGAGACGCTGCCCAAGGACGAGCTGATCGGCGAGTACATCCGCAACCAGCTGATCTACTATCCGACCGTGACGCGCGATCCCTTCCGCAATCGCGGGCGCATCACCGATCTCATCACCTCGGGCAAGCTGTTTTCCGACATCGGCCTGCCGGCACTGGAAGCCGCCCACGATCGCGTCATGATCTGCGGCAGCCCGGCGCTGGTGGCGGATACCCGCGTGCTCCTCGGCGAGCGGGGTCTTGTCGAGGGCAATCACGGCGAGCCGGCCCAATTCGTGGTCGAAAAGGCCTTCGCCGAGCGCTGAGCCCGGAACCCCCGCGCAAGAAGACCGTATTTTCGCCGCCGCGCGCCCGTTGCGGCGTCGATTCGGCACGCGATACACTGTGGGAACGAATCAGCGGAGTTCCCACATGGTTGCGGACAGCGACAGCAATATCGCCTGGCACCGGGTTCAGTTGAAGAAGAACCGCGCCGAGTTGAAGGCGCTCGAAACCGCGCGCTTCACGATGGGCGAGATCGCGTCTTCGAAGCGGAACGGCCAGACCCAGAAGGCGCTCGGGGAACTCAAGCGCAAGATCGTGCAATCCGAGCGCGTGATCGCCGATCACGACAAGCGCACGCGCCGTCCGCTCACCACCGACCTGCGAAGCCTCAGCAACGGCAGCTGGAGCAATTGGGACGCCTACACCAACCAGCAGCAGCGCAAGATCGGCCCGCGTTCGCCGGGGCGGGGGTAGACTCGACTCTCACGCCTGCACCGAAGCCGAAGCGGAGGTTCCGTATCCCTTGCGCGGGCGGCGTCGTGCACCATCTTGGTGAGACCCCGTCAACCGCTTCGGTGATCACATGGCACCACGCCTCGATTTCACCAGCGAGGCCTTCTTTCGCGATCCGCCCAAGGCGATCGCAACGTTGCGCATGTCCGGTCCTGTGGTCGCGGCGCGATTTCCTCTCGTCGGCGATGTTTGGATCACCACGACCCATGAGGCCACCGCGCAGGTCCTGAAGGACGGCACCGATTTCACGCTGCGCAAGGAGGATGGGGACGTCGCGGGTTTGCGCTGGTGGATGCCGAACTACGTCAGAACCATCGCCAACAACATGCTGACAATGGACGAGCCTGACCACACAAGGCTGCGCAGCATTGTTGACGAGGCCTTCCGCCGCCGCGCGATCGTCGCGATGGAGCCGCGCATCCGCGCCATCGCGGACGGTCTCGCCGACGAGCTGTTCCTAGCAGGAAGCCCGGCCGATCTCGTCCAGCGCTATGCGCGCATCCTGCCGCTCGCGGTGATCTCCGAGCTGCTCGGATTGCCGTTGGCCGATCGCCCCCGCTTCGTCGCCTGGGCCAATACGATGTCCTCACTTACGAACGTCGCCAGCTTCTTCCGCATGCTGTTCGCGTTCCGCAAGATGCGAGCCTACCTCGAACGGCAGCTGCAGATTGCCCGCGTGCGGGGCGGCGAAGGCCTGATCGCGGAGCTGGTTCAGGTCGAGCGCGAGGGCGGCCAGATCACGCCGGGCGAAATGGTGTCGATGGTGTTCCTACTGCTCGCGGCCGGCTCCGAGACCACCACGCATCTCATCAGCGGTTCTGTCTACGAGCTCCTCAGAAATCCCGGCGTCCGCGACTGGCTGGCACAGGACTGGAGCCGCGTCGGGCTTGCGGTGGAGGAATTCCTGCGCTTCGTGTCGCCGGTGCAGTTCTCCAAGCCCCGCTATGTGAGGCGGGATATCGAGCTCGCGGGCGTGCGTCTCAAGAAGGGCGATCGCGTCATGGTGATGCTCGCCGCCGCGAACATGGACCCGGCGATGCATGAGCGCCCCGAGAGCCTCGATCCCGCGCGCAAGCCGAACCGTCACATGTCCTTCGGAACGGGCATCCATTTCTGCCTCGGCCATCAACTCGCGCGCATCGAGGCAGCGTGTGCCCTGGAAGCGTTGTTTGTGCGATGGCCGCGGCTTGGCTTTGCTGTGGACGTGTCTCAGATCCACTGGCGCAAGCGACCGGGCATGCGAGCGATCGCGAACCTCCCTGTCGTGCCCGACGGCCACGCAGCACAGGCGACAGCATCAGCTGGATCGATGTTGATTCGTTCCCAGCCAGTGGCCTGCTGAGACTTACACCTTGCGGAAAATTTCTCTGCACTCGTCGGTAGGAACGGCATGCCGTTGCTCTAGTTGTTTTTGCGACATCGAAAGCCGCGACGAGTTCCTCCGGTCGATGTCGCAGATCAACAACAGGAGACAGCATCATGACCGGCAAGATGCCACCTGTTCCCACCGAGAATCAAAGTCCGAAGGGAACCGGCGACAGCAAGCAAGTGTCCTCGACTGCCCCGCGCGGCCAGCAACGTGCGCAAAATCCGGACCAGCAAGGGCAGCAGGGCAACATCAAGCAGAACACCACCAACCAAGGCTATCAGCAAGATCGCTGAGGAGCGGACCCTCATGTCGACATCCACCAAGACACCGAACAGCATCCGTCAGGGCGGACCAGGCGCATCGCATGAGAATGCGAAGGCACCGCTCGAAGTGAAGAAGCCACCGGCGGACGACCCGCAGCGCAACCACAGCCGCGTCTCCGGCGGAGGTGGCGAGCACGATTCACACCACAGGCATGACGAGGCCGGAAAAGGCGGAGGCAGGTGAGGCATGACCAACAAGCAACCCAAACTCTACGCACCGACGGAAAAGGATCTGCAAAATAACCCCATGATCGGCGGATCGAAGGGCGCAACGATGGCCGGTATCTCGCCTGAGGACCTCGAGGACGCCTTGGGCGAGAACACGATCGAAGGCGACGTCGAGAACGACGTGAACGCCGCTGGCGGCATCGACAAGGACATCGCACGCAGTGGCACGCACCGAAGAGGCCGATAGCTCCGGAGGACGAGCATGCAAGGCAAGAAGACCCACGAGCAACAGGTTCGCATCCTCGAGCGCAAGCCGGATGTTCCAGACGCGCGAGAGCTTGAGCGCGCCCTCGGCCACAATCCGGAGAATACGGCCGTTCACCGGGCGCGACCTGAGGCGCGACAGAGTGAATTCCCGGTGAGCCGAGGCGGCCTCAACCAGGAAAGCGATCACAACAAGCACAATGATTCCGGCCAAAGCGGACACAAGCCGCCGAAACCGACGCCGGCACAGCAGAAGCATTGAGCTGCACGGGCGATCAAAGCAAGAGGAGAAAAAGATGCCAGGTGGTCGTGGCAGCAAGACGCATTTCAGATCGGGCATGCACGGCAAGGGCGACGGCAGCGGCGCCATGACCGACGTGCCCAAGGAGAAGATCGGCGACAACATGGTGCTGTCAAACCGCGACAAGGCGCAGCACTCGGACATTCGCGGCATGGACGGCAAGGCGATCCAGACCGAACAATATCAGGACCACTCGGCCAACCGGCTCGACGAGGAGCCGGGCACCGACGAGGCCTGAGAGCGGCGTTCCTTCCCGCTGAACTCGCGGACCGGCTTTCAGCCGGTCTGCTTTTTTGTCGACCCGAGATCACGCTCCCAGCCGAACACGGAACGGCCGTCGAGATCGGGCGAGGCCGCACGCTCTCCGGCGATATAGGATTCGACGGATGGCCCATGCGCGGTGCGCTCCAGCCGCCGCGCCTGGTCGTCGAGGCGCTTGATGGCTTGCATCTCTTCCTCGCGCCCGAGCTTTGCGTTCTGAATCGCCCCCTTCAGCACGCGAATGGTTTCGTCATAGACCTTGAGTGGAACAGGGTAGGGATGCCGGTCCTTGCCGCCGTGGGCAAGCGAGAAGCGCGCGGGATCGTTGAAGCGGTAGGGCGCGCCGTGCACGACTTCGGCGACCATCGCCAGCGAACGAACGGTGCGAGCGCCAACGCCGGGAGTCAGCAGCAGCTCCGGAAAGTCGACCGGGCCGCGCTCGGCCGCAGCAGCGAGTGTGCCGTGCAGGCGGCGCGCAAACACGTCCTTCGGCCGCACGTCGTGATGCCCGGGCATGATCAGGTGCGGCAGCGTCGCCTGTGCGGGCGCGGGCGCAGTTCCGGTGAGCCGCTCGAATTCGGAAAGGATAAGATCCGGGCCGAGATCGCTCAGAAGCTCGAGCTGCGCGGTGCGCGAGATCTCGGCGCGATGGTCGGTGAGGTTGACGATCTCGCCTTGCCGCGGCCCGTCGATCGCGCTGTGCGGTGCGTCGACAAAACTCTTCAGCGCCTCGGAATGCCAGTGATAGCGGCGGGCCTGCCGCTTGTCGCCGTTCATGCCTTGCTGCACCACGGTCCATTTGGCGTCGGCGGTGACGAAGAAGCCGTGCAGGTAAAGGTCAAAGCCGTCCTGGACCGCGGCGCTGTCAACCTTCGCCACGAGGCGACTCGCACGCGTGAGCTTTGCGCCGTCGAAGCCGATTCGGTCGCCGAGCTGCATCAGCTCGTCCGGGGTCTTGCGCGAGTGCTGGCCACGCCCGCCGCAGACGTAGATTCCGAGCTCGTCCTGGAGCGGTCCCAGCCCGCGCTTCAGCGCGCCAATCACCGACGTCGTGATGCCGGAGGAGTGCCAATCCATCCCCATGACGGCGCCGAACGACTGGAACCAGAACGGGTGCGAGAGCCGCTGGAGAAATGCATCGCGTCCGTAGTGATGCACGATCGCCTGTGTGACGATCGCGCCGAGCGACGACATGCGGGTCGCCAGCCAGGGTGGAACCCGGCCGGTGTGAAGGGGAAGATCGGCGCTGCCGGTCCGTCGAGTCATGATTGACCACAAATAGCGCAGTTCGGCGATGATTGCACCAGAGGGATGCTGCATTGCACCGAGCGGGGGAGCGAACGACGCTGCAACGCGTTGAACGCAAGCGCGGATGCAATGCGGGGACATTAATGGATTGGCAGACCCTTTTGGCCGACATCGACAGGATGTTCGGGTGGATCCCGTCGTGGTTCGTCGGCCTCACTCTAGTCTTGGGCGCGATCCTGATCGCCCTGTCGATCTATCGCCTCTCGGATTGGCTGTTCAACCGCGCCTTCGGAACCCGCCTCCCGCTCGTGAGCGTGTTCATCGCCCGCACCGCGGGCCCAACTCAGCTGGCCCTCAGTCTTGCCGCCGTAGCGTTGGTGCTGCCGCTCGCGCCGCTGGACGACGCCTTCCGCACGCCGCTGACGCGCCTGTTCGTCGTCGCCTTCATTGCGCTGATCGGCTGGATCTCGATCCGGATCGTGGATATGAGCGCGGCACGGTATCTCCAGAACTTTCGCGACGTCACCGAGAATTTTGTCGCGCGCAAGCACGTCACCCAGGTCCGCGTCTTCAAGCGCGTCACCGATATCATCATCGTCATCATCACGGTGTCGACCGCGCTGATGACATTCGACTCGGTCAGGCAATACGGCGTCAGCCTGTTCGCCTCCGCCGGTGCCGCCGGTATCATCGTTGGTCTTGCCGCCCGGCCGCTGCTGAGCAATCTGATCGCGGGCATGCAGATCGCAATCACCCAGCCGATCCGCATTGAGGATGCCGTGATCATCGAGAACGAGTGGGGCTGGGTCGAGGACATCGCCGCGACCTATGTGGTGATCCGGCTGTGGGACTGGCGCCGTATGGTGGTGCCGCTGTCTTATTTCATCGAAAAGCCATTCCAGAACTGGACCCGCGACACTGCGTCCCTGATCGGCGTGATTGCGTTTCATGTCGATTATCGTGCCGACGTGCCGCGGATCCGGCGCTGGCTGGAAGAAGCAGTGAAGGAGTCCAAGCTCTGGGACGGCGAGGTGGTCAATCTCCAGGTCGTTGACGCGGATGCTCGCACCATCGAGCTCCGCGCCCTCGTCAGCGCCAGGAACGCGCCGCAGTCCTGGGACCTGCGCTGCGAGATGAGGGAGAAGCTCATCGCCTTCATCCGGGACGAGATGCCGGAAGCGCTGCCGCGCGAGCGCGCGATCCTGATCCCGTCGGGAGGAGGCGACGATGACGCCGATTTCGTGCGGCGTCCCGCGCCGCCGGAGAAGATGCGGGCGAGCGCACGCAATTGACCTACTTGCGCGTGGCCTTCGTGGCGCCGCGCAAGCCTGCCTGGCGCCGGATCGTGTCCAGCGCGCTGGTCCTCATGCGAAGCACCTCACTGCGCGCGGATGTCGGCGGCCTTCAGCACCGGCTCCCATTTGGTCGCCTCGGCATGCATGTAGGCGCCGAAATCCCTCGACGATGAGCCGACCGGGGCCGCGCCGATCTTGCCGAGCGTCGACAGTACGTTTGGGTCCTGCAGCGCCGCCTTCAGATCGCTTTCGAGCTTCGTGACGATCTCCGGCGGCATTTTTGCGGGACCAAGAACGCCCCACCAGACGGAGACGTCGTAACCCGGCACGCCCGACTCGGCGACGGTCGGAACATTGGGCAGCGCCTTGGAGCGTTCGGCCGAGGTCACCGCGAGCGCGCGCACCGCGCCGCCTTCGATCTGGCTGATGGCTTCCGCAAGTGGATTGATGCTGAGCGGAATGTCGCCGGCGATCACGGCGGTCAGCGCGGGGGCGCCGCCCTTGTAGGGGATCGCGACGATCTTGGTGCCGGACATGTATTTCAACAGCTCACCCGCGAGGTGCGCCGAGGTGCCGTTGCCGGACATGCCGTAGGAGAGCTTATCCGGCTCCTTCTTCGCCGCGATGAGGAGATCACTGAGCGTCTTATAGGGGCTGTCCTTGGCCACGACGATCGCGAGCGGGGAGGAGGCGACTTCGCTGATCGCGGTGAAATCCTTGAACGTGTCATAGGGCACCCTCGGATAGATGAACTGGTTGAGTGGATGGCCGCTCGCGACGAGGATCAGCGTGTAGCCGTCGGGCGCGGCCTGCGTCAGCGCTTGGGACGCGACGATTCCGCCGGCGCCGGGACGATTGTCGATCACCGGCTGCTGGCCCCAAGTCCCGGCCAGCGCCTGAGCCAAGGTGCGCGCGAGCACGTCGACGGCGCCGCCGGCCGCATAAGGCACCAGGATGTGGACCGGCTTGCTCGGATATTTGTCGGCCTGTGCGGCGGTCCCCGCGAGCAGCAGACCGGCGCCCACCATCAGACCGCTGATGGTCTTGTTGAAACCCAGCATTTCCCAGCACTCCTTTGCACCCAGCGGCGGTCTCTCGGCCTTTCCGGGTGTCATCCATGGTTTTTGTTGACGAGACCTGATCTTTTGTACGATAGTACAAATCACATGATCCGCAACCCCGCCAGCAAGGAAACGGCCCGCAAGCCGAACATGCGCGAGGCGATCCTCGCCGCGGCCGAGGAGCTGTTCGCCACCAACGGCTTCAACGCCGTGTCGGTGCGCGATATCGCACAGGCCGCCGGCGCCAATCCCGGCAGCGTCACCTATCATTTCAAGACCAAGGACGGCCTACTGCTGGAGATCTACCGGCGCCATTGCGGGCCAATGAATTTGCGCCGTTCCGAGCTGCTCGCGGCCGCCAAGCGCGTGCGCGATCTCCAGGACCGGCTCGAAGCGGTGGTGCGGGCCTATGTCGTGCCGGCCTTCACCTCGGGCAGTGATCTTGCCGGGGGCGGGGCGCGGTTCACGCGGCTGCGCGCGGTGATGTCCGCGGAGGGCAATGAAGTCGCGCGAAAGATCATCGCACAGACTTTTGACGACACCAGCCACGCCTTCATCGATGCTGTTCACGAAAGCCTGCCGCACGTTCCGCGCACCGATATCGTCTGGCGCAGCCACTTCCTGCTTGGCGCACTCTATTATTCGCTGGTGACGCCGGATCGCGTCTCGCGCCTGTCGCGCGGCGAGGCCGACGGCAGCGATGCCGCAAGTGCCATCGAGCAATTGGTGCAAGCCACCGTGGCCGCGTTCCAGGCGCCGGCGCTGGATCAGGCGCCAGCACGGCGACGGCCGGTCGTCAGCAGCAAGACTTGAAGACACGATCTGGTTCGGCGGTTTATCTGATGGCAATGATGTACACGCCGACCATTCCGCCGCCCGATCCGGACACGCGCACGCCGAAGTTCAGACTGCCGAACCTGTCTTGCGATGCGCATTGCCACATCTTCGGGCCCGGCGCGAAATACCCTTACGCGCCGGAGCGTTCCTACACGCCGCCGGATGCGCCGCTCGAGGATTTCCGCGCGCTGCATGCCAAGCTCGGCGTTGGACGTGCCGTCATCGTCAATGCGAGTGTGCATGGCACCGACAACACGGTGGCGCTTGACGCCATCGCGCAGAGCAACGGGGCCTATCGCGCGGTTGCCAATATCGACGACACCATCACCGAGCGCGAGCTTCGCGTGCTGCATGAGGGCGGCTTCCGCGGCTGCCGCTTCAATTTCGTCCGCCATCTCGGCGGGGTCCCGGACAAGCAGGTGTTCGACCGCATCGTCGCGCTGGTCGCACCGCTCGGCTGGCATATTGATCTGCATTTCGATGCGATCGACCTGCCTGAACATGCCGACACGCTGATAAGGCTGCCGCTGAGCTACACCATCGACCATATGGGACGGGTGAAGGCCTCCGAAGGGCTCGACCAGCTGCCGTTCAAGATCCTGGTCGAGCTGATGCAGCGCGACGAGAAATGCTGGGTCAAGATCTGCGGCTCGGAGCGGGTGTCATCGGCCGGTCCGCCGTTCACCGACGCCGTGCCGTTCGCGCGAAAAATTGTCGAGACGGCGCCCGACCGCGTCATCTGGGGCACCGATTGGCCGCATCCCAATGTCAAGGCGATGCCGAACGACGGCGATCTCGTCGACCTGATCCCGCTGTTCGCGCCGGAGCCGGAGTATCAGCAGAAGATCCTCGTCGATAATCCAGCGCGGCTGTTCGAGTTCGGCCAATGACGGCGCTAGCGATCGACAAGCCGCGCGGCCGCGCCTGGTGGAAGGAGCTCTGGATCCAGGTGCTCATCGCCATGGCGGCCGGAATCGCGCTTGGGATCGTCAATCCCGAGGGGGGCGCCAGGATGCAGCCGCTTGGCGACGCCTTCATCAAGGCGATCCGGATGCTGATCGCGCCGATCATCTTCTGCACGGTCGTCCATGGCATCGCGCATATGGCCGATATGGCCCGTGTCGGGCGCGTCGCCGTCAAGGCGATCGTCTATTTCGAGATCATGACCACGATCGCGCTGATCATCGGTCTCATTGCGGTGAACTTGCTCAAGCCCGGCGTCGGCATGAACATCGATCCCGCCAGCATCAATGCCAGCGCGATCGAGCCCTATGTCAAGCAGTCGGGCGTGATCGGCTTTGTGCCGTTCCTGATAAACATTGTGCCCGCGACGTTCGTCGGCGCCTTTGCCGAGGGCAACATCCTCCAGGTGCTCTTCATCGCCGTACTGTGCGGATTTGCGCTGGTGCAGCTCGGCGAGCGCGCCGCGCCGCTGGTCCATCTCATCGACATCGCCGCCAAGATGGTATTCACCATCGTCGGATTCGTGATGTGGGCTGCGCCGATCGGCGCCTTCGGCGCCATCGCCTTCACGGTCGGCAAGTTCGGCGTCGGCTCGCTGGCCTCGCTGGGCAAGCTCCTCGGCGGCTTTTATCTCACCTGCGTGATCTTCATCATCGTGGCGCTCGGCCCGGTCGCGCGTCTGTGTGGCTTCTCGCTGCTCAAGCTGATCCGTTACATCTGGGAAGAGCTCTTGATCTGCATCGCCACGACATCGTCCGAGACGGTGCTGCCGCGGATGCTAACCAAGCTGGAGCAGGCCGGCTGCGAGCGCAGCGTCGTTGGGCTGGTGATCCCGACCGGCTATTCCTTCAATCTCGACGGCACCTGCCTCTACCTTGCCGCCGCCTCGGTGTTCCTGGCACAGGCGACCAACACGCCGTTTGGGCTCGCCGAGCAGATCGAGCTGCTTCTGATCCTGCTCGTGACCTCCAAGGGCGCGGCGGGAATCGCGGGCGCCGCCTTCGTCGTGCTGGCGGCAACCTTGTCCGCCACCGGCAGCATTCCGGTGACGAGCGTGGCGCTCGTGCTCGGCATCCACCGCCTCATGTCGCAGGGGCTGACGCCAACCAATCTGATCGGGAACGCGGTCGCGACCATCGCGATTGCCAAATGGGAAGGCGCACTCGATGGCGACCGCCTGAAGCGCGTGCTCGACGGCGAGGAATCCGCTGTCGCGACTCGATGAACCGATGACGTTGACGAACGATAGAGGGGAGTTTGTCCCATGAAAACAGGTCTCGTGATCACGGCCCATCCGGGCGATTTCGTCTGGCGTGCCGGCGGTGCCATCGCGCTGCATGCGAAGAAGGGCTATCGCATGAAGATCGTCTGCTTGTCCTTCGGCGAGCGCGGCGAGAGCCAGTTCGCCTGGAAGGAGAAGGGCGCCACGCTGGAATCGGTCAAGGCCGGTCGCAAGGACGAGGCGGAGCGGGCGGCCAAGCTGCTCGGCGCCGAGATCGAGTTCTTCGACTGCGGCGACTATCCGCTGAAGCTCGCCGAGGCGCATTTCGACCGCATGGTCGACGTCTACCGCGAGCTCAATCCGAGCTTCGTGCTGACGCATGCGCTGGAGGATCCCTATAATTTCGACCATCCGAACGCGGCGCATTTCGCGCAGGAAACCCGCGTGGTCGCGCAGGCGATGGGCCACAAGCCCGGCGCGCAGTACAAATATTCGGCCCCGCCGGTGTTTTTGTTCGAGCCGCACCAGCCGGAGCAATGCAACTACAAGCCGGACCTGCTCCTCAAGATCGACGAGGTCTGGAAGGAGAAGTACGAGTCGTTCCAGATCCTCGCCGCGCAAAAACATCTCTGGGGCTATTACGAACGTGTCGCACTCAATCGCGGCATCCAGGGCAGCCGTAACACCGGTGTGCCGATGACGTATGGCGAGGCCTATCAGCGGCTGTTTCCGACGGTTGCGGAGGAGTTGGCATGAAGCCGGTCGTCGTTCGCAACATCAAGCGTGCCGATCCCGCTGGGATGGCGGAGTACGGCGTCTCGACTGTGCACGAGGCCTATGATCGGCTCGGACTGATGAAGCCGTATCTGCGGCCGGTCTGGGCCGGCGATCGCCGGCCCCGCCGTCACCGTGCTGGCGCAGCCCGGCGACAACTGGATGATTCATGTCGCGGTCGAGCAGTGCACGAAGGGCGACATCCTCGTCGTGGGCTGCACCACCGACAACACCGACGGCATGTTCGGCGAGCTGCTCGCAACCTCGCTGCAGGCGCGCGGCGTGCAGGGATTGATCATCGATGCCGGCTGCCGCGACGTCAGGGCACTGCACGAGATGAACTTTCCGGTGTGGTCGCGCGCGGTCTCGGCCAAGGGCACGGTGAAGGCGACGCTCGGCTCGGTCAATGTCCCCGTGGTCTGCGCCGGCGTCAACCTCGATCCCGGCGACATCATCGTGGCCGATGACGACGGCGTCGTGGCGGTGCCGAAGCGCTACGCGGCCGAGGTCGCCGAGAAGGCGAGGAAGCGCAACGCGGACGAAGGCGGCAAACGCAAGCGGCTGGCTTCGGGCGAGCTGGGCCTCGACATGTACAGCATGCGCGAGGCCTTGGCGAAGGCCGGGCTCGTCTATGTCGACAATCCCGAGGACGTCTAAAACAATCAGCGGAGTGGGCCGATGGATCGTCTCAAGCTGAAGGCCGTGCTCGGCAGTCACCCCCATGTCCAGGCGGTGAAGAGCGGCGAGCTCCGCTCCAACCGCTTCGACCTCGACTTCATCGATTACACGCCGACCAACACTGCGTTCAAACCGATGGTGCGCGAGCAAGCCTTCGACGTCTGCGAGATGGCGATCGTCACCTATCTGATGGCGAAGGCGCATGGCAAGCCCTTGGTGCTGCTGCCTGCCACAATGCTCGGCCGCTTTCAGCATTCCTACGCGCTCTATAGTTCTGCGCAGGGAACTCTCGGGCCGTCCGATCTCGAAGGCAAGCGCGTCGGCATCCGTTCGTTCACGACCACGACCGGCGCCTGGATCAGGGGCATCCTCGCCAACGACTACGGCGTCAACCTCGACAAGATCCGCTGGGTCACGTTCGAAGACCCGCATGTCGCCGAATATGTCGACACCACCGAGCGCGCGCCGAAGCACAAGAAGATCCTTCAGATGCTGCTCGACGGCGAGCTCGACGTCGTCCTTGGTGAGGCCTCGAACGATCCCAAGCTGAGGCCGCTGTTCCCCGACCTGGCCGCGGAAGCCGCCATATGGTACGCGCGCCGCGGCGTCGTGCCGGTCAACCATCTCGTGGTCGTGACCGAGCAGCTAGCGAAATCGCGTCCTGACGTAGTTTCGGGCATTTATGATCTCCTCAAGCAAAATAAGGCGCAGGCGGGGCCTGCGGCAACGCCGGACCTGGTTCCGTTCGGAATCGAAGCGAACAGAAGGTCGCTGGAGTTGATCGTCGACTACGCGTTCCAGCAGGCGCTGATCCCGCGCCGCTATGCGGTTGAGGACCTGTTCGACGCAACAACGCGAGGACTGAACTGATGGCGGGCGATCCCAAGCGATGGCAGGTCGGGCTGGTCGGTTATGGCGAGGTCGGCAGGATTCTGGCCGAGGATTTGCGCCAGCAGGACATCAAGGTCACAGCCTTTGACATCAAGCTCGCGGGCGAGCAGGGTGGTTCGCTGCACGAGCATGCTGAAAAATTCGGTGTGGGGCTCGCAGCCTCGCACGCCGAGCTGACCGCCAAGTCCGATTTCATCATCTCCGCGGTCACCGCGAGCCAGGCCGTGCCGGTGGCAAAGGCCTGCGCGGCCGCGATCAATCAGGGCACCTGGTTCCTGGATTTCAATTCGGCGTCTCCCGCCGCCAAGCAGCGCGCTGCCGCGCTGATTGATGGCGCCGCCGGACGTTATGTCGAGGGCGCGGTTATGACGTCGGTGCCGCCTTATCGCATCAAGGTGCCGCTGCTGCTCGGCGGTCCCGGGGCCAGGGAGCTGGAGCCGCTTTTGAACGGGATGGGTTTTGCGGCCAAGGTTGCGGGCGACAAGCTCGGGGTTTCATCGGCGGTGAAGATGTGTCGCAGCATCATGATCAAGGGCCTGGAGGCCATGGTGATCGAAAGCTTCACTACCGCGCGCGCCTATGGCGTCGAGGATGCGGTACTGGCTTCGCTGGCGGAAACCTTTCCCATGATCGATTGGGAGAAGCAAGGTGCTTATTGCTTCCAGCGTGTGATCGAGCATGGCCGCCGCCGCGCCGAGGAAGTACGCGAGGTCGCCGAGACCGTGCGTGAAGCGGGGCTGACGCCGTGGTCCGCGCAGGGCACCGCCGAGCGGCAGGCCTGGGTGGCGGACCTCGCCGACGAGGGCCTGTTCGGAACGAAGGGTACCAAGGAGTTCGCCCGCAACGCTGACTGGCGCACCGAGGCGGACCGAATCCTGGCGAAGATCAATCGCGAGAAATAGGGCGGCTCCTGCTCAGGACTTCGCCGTGCGAGAGCCAGTGAGTTCGTCGCGGGTGCGTTCGATCAGCGCCATCAGGTCTTCGGCCTTGCGGGCCAGCCGATCGTTCGCGACTTGGGTCCGGTATTCCGCGCGGATCACCCGAATGCACTTGTCGGCGGTGTCGAGCGTCAGGAGCATGCGCGTCAAGTCATCTTGGGTCCGGATGCTCGCCAGATCGAGGTTTGACAGGACATGCCCGATGCCGTCGAGCCGTATTATAGCGGCATCGCCGGGCGTTCTCGCTCGAATGGCGCGATGGTCGATGCTGCTGAATGCGCTGAACATGTCGATGCTTCCCCGTTGAATGCAGACTTCAGTGCAGGTTCTGCTTTGAACGGCACCGCGGGACTGGCAATACGCTCAGCTATCGGCAATCAGCGCGGATCGACTATCCGGTATTCTACCGGATTCGGAATATGAGAGCGATCGACGGTAACATCTAACGGAAATAACGCGGCAATTCGCCCCGCTTCAATGCAGATATGCGTCCAGAGCGGCTCAGGAGCCGGGGCGGAACACAGTGGGCCGTTGCCGCGCAAAAGTCTGCCGGCCGCTCTTGAAGCCCATTACGACATCCGGCAGCTCGGCGACGGCGAAGCGGCTGTCTTGCGTATCGAGCACGATGAGATCGGCGGGGTTTCCGACCTTGATGCCGTAATCCCCAAGGTTCATCAGCCGCGCCGGCAGCTCGGTCACGAGATCAAGGCAGGTATCGAAGTCGTTCACCGAGGCATGCGCGACGTTGGCGTAGAAATTCGCCATTCGCAGCAGTGAGGCATCGCCGAACGGCGTGAAGGGATTGAGCACGTTGTTGGTCGCGATCGAGCACAGCACGCCGTCGGCGGCGAGCTTGTGGGCGAGCGTCAGCCCGCGTGGCGCGTTGTGGGTCGCTTCGCGCCCCATCAGGTACAGATCCGTTGCCGGCAGCACGGTGACGGCAACGCCAGCCTTGGCCAGCTGCGCGGTGGCGGCCCTCAGCCGCTCCGGTGGCAGTACGGAGAGTTTCGTGGCGTGGCCGATTGCCACGCGCCCCCCATAGTTGCGCCGCTCGGTCTGCCGGCAGACCTCGTCGAGGTGCCACCAGGAGGGATCGAGATCGAAATCGAGATGGAGATCGACGTCCAGGTCGAACGCCTCGGCGAGGTCGAAGATGCGTGCGAGATGGGCGTTCGGGTCGGTGTCCGTGTAGGGGCAGCCGCCGATCACCTCCCCACCATCGCGCAGCGCCTGGATCAGAAGCTCCTCGCTGCCGGGATCGTTGGTGAGGCCTTCCTGCGGAAAGACACAGAGCGACAGGTCGATCGCCCAGGCATAGTCACGCTTCAGCGCCTTCACCGCCTCGAAGCCGCGCAATCCGATGCGGGGATCGATCTCGACGTGGGTTCGCATGCGCGTGGTGCCGTGGACGATGGCACGTTCGAGTACCCGGGCGCCGCGCGCGTAGACGTCCTCGACCGAGAAACCCTTCTTCATCTCGGAGAGGGCGCGGATCGCTTCGGAGACGCTGCCGTGATCATGCCCGCAGCGGCCGAGCAGGCAGGCCTTGTCGAGATGGATGTGGCTGTCGACGAAGCCGGGCAGGGCGAGGCGTCCGCCGACATCGACTTCGGCGGCCTCGCAAGCGAGCGTCGGTTCGATGGCGGTGATCCGGCCGCGCGTGACGCCGATGTCCATCGGGTCGGCGGCACCACGCAGCAAGGCGTTGCGAAAGATGAGGTCAAAGGCGGATTGGGCGGTCATGGCTCTTGCGGAAGGAATTTAGTGCATTCGGCCGCGTTTGGCGGCTCCAGATTGTCGGCAGTGTAGCGACGGAAATGTTCAAAATATATGCACGTATTCCCCGAGAGCGGCGCTAGTATTCGCAAGCCCTGGAGAATGAGCCATGTCCGCTGCCGCAAAAGCCGAAGCCGGCCCGTCGTCCGACGCCGAGATCGTGGAAGCCTATCTCACGGCGTCGATGATCCCCGATCCGGACGCCGCGGCTGCCTATATGGCGCCGGGCACGGTGATCACCTTTACCGGTGGGCGCGAGTTCGATCATCCGCGCGGCCCGACCGCTTTCAACGCCAAGCGCTACCGCTGGGTCAAGAAGAAGATGGACCGTTTCGACGTCTGCCCCGGCGACGGCGAGACCGTGGTCTATAGCGTCGGCACGCTCTACGGCGAATGGATGGATGGGTCCGCGTTCGAGGGCAACCGCTATGTCGACCGCTTCGTGGTGCGGAATGGCCAGATCACCAAGATGGACGTCTGGAACGACAGCGCCGAGCGGATCCTGGTCCAGCGCGGCATCGACGCGTAAGCGCCATCCTGGCGCTTGAGCGCCCCGACTCCAGGGGGACAAAAGGCCGGTCCACCCTATCGCAAGCCGCGATAGCTGATAGGTGCAAGCTCGTCTGGCGGCTGCCGCGCGCCTGCGCTATCAACGGCGCGATTGCTGCGCCCGGCATGGGGGCGCAAGCCTCCTCAAGGAGTTCCCGATGCGTTTACCCACCGTTGTCCTGGCCCTCACATGCCTTGCAACTGCCGCCTCCGCCGAAGACCTGTCGGGTACGCTTCAGAAGGTCAAAGAGACCAAGAAAATCACGCTGGGCTACCAGGAGGCCTCGGTCCCGTTCAGTTATCTCGACGGCAACCAGAAGCCGGTCGGCTTTGCCATGGATATCTGCCTCAGGATCGTGGATGCCGTGAAGAAGCAGCTCGGTATACCCGACATCGCCGTCGACACCCTCGCCGTGACATCGTCGAACCGGATTCCGCTGATGGTCAACGGGACGCTCGACCTGCATTGCTCGGCGACCACCAACAATGCCGATCGCCAGAAGCAGGTCGCCTTCACCAACACGCACTTCCTCAGCGCCACGCGATTTGCGGCCAAGAAAGCCGCAAAGATCAACACCATCGACGATCTCAAGGGCAAAGCGGTGACGGCGGTGGCCGGCTCGGTCAACCTGACGCAGCTCGCCAAGGTTAACACCGAGCGCAATCTCGGCATCAATGTGATGCCGGCCAAGGACCAGGCCGAAGCTTTCCTGCTGCTGGAAACCGATCGCGCCCAAGCCTACGCGCTCGACGACGTGCAGCTCGCGGTCGCGATCGCGCGCTCGAAAGAACCACAGCTCTTCATGATTAGCGAGGAGACCTTCTCGAAGCCGGAGCCTTACGGGATCATGCTACGGCGGGAGGACGCGCCGTTCAAGGCGCTCGCCGACCGCGCGACTGCAGAGCTGTACGCGAGCCCGGAGATCGAGGCCCTCTACAAGAAGTGGCTGGAATCGCCGACGCCGCCGAACGGCCTCAATTACAACGTCCCGATGTCGGGCGCCTTGCGCAACGCCTTCAAGAAGCCGAGCTCAAGCTTCGATCCCGATGTGTACGTGGTGAATTGAGTGAGGGCGCCACGGCGCTGGTTGTAATCGGGCTGCGTGTCATCCTGCCCTCGCTCCTTGCGGGAGAGGGCAGCTCCGCTGGTTGATGCAGCTCACTGGGGTGAGGGGTTTGTCTCCGCGGAAGCAGACCCCTCATCCGGCGCTTCGCGCCACCTTCTGCCGCAAGGGGAGAAGGAAAGAGAGCGAGCCGCACGGGCGGAATGCTTGCGACGCTAGGCGTTCGAATATTTCTTCAGCTCGAACCGCGCGATCTGGTTCCTGTGGACTTCGTCCGGGCCGTCGGCGAGACGCAGCAAACGCGCGGTCGCATAGGCCTGGGTCAATCCAAAGTCGTTCGACGTGCCGCCGCCGCCATGGGCCTGGATCGCCCAGTCGATGATCTGGCAGGCCATGTTGGGCACGGCGACCTTGATCATCGCGATCTCCGCTGTCGCCACCTTGTTGCCGACGGTGTCCATCGCGTATGCGGCGTTGAGCGTCAGCAGCCGGGCCTGCTCGATCATGATGCGGGCCTCTGCGATGCGCTCCTGCGTCACCGTCTGCTCGGAAACCGGCTTGCCAAAGGCGACGCGGCTGCGCACCCTCCGGCACATCTTCTCCAGCGTGCGTTCGGAAAGCCCGATCAGCCGCATGCAATGGTGGATGCGGCCGGGGCCGAGGCGGCCCTGCGCGATCTCGAAACCGCGGCCTTCGCCCAGCAGCATGTTCTCCTTGGGGACACGCACGTTGGTGAAGACGACCTCGGAGGCACGGTCGGGCACGCCGTAGAAGCCGAACACGGGCAGGGCACGCTTGACCTCGACGCCCGCTGTGTCCATCGGCACCAGGATCATGGATTGCTGCTTGTGGCGGTCCGCATTGTCGGGATCGGTCTTGCCCATGAAGATGCAGATCTTGCAGCGCGGGTCGGTCGCGTTGGTGGTATACCATTTGCGGCCGTTGATGACGTAATGGTCGCCCTCGCGAACGATCGAGCTTTCGATGTTGGTCGCATCGGATGAGGCGACGGCAGGCTCGGTCATGGCGAAGCAGGAGCGGATTTCGCCTGCGAGGAGCGGCTTCAGCCAGCGCTCCTTGTCCTCCTTCGTGCCATAGCGCTCCAGCACCTCCATGTTGCCCGTGTCGGGCGCCGAACAGTTGAAGACTTCGGGTGCGAGATGCGAGCGGCCCATGACCTCGCAGAGCGGGGCATATTCGAGATTGGTCAAGCCGGCACCGTGGCTGGAGTCCGGCAGGAACAGATTCCAGAGGCCTTCGGCACGTGCCAGCGGCTTCAGCTCCTCGACGACCGGATAGACCTTCCAAGGCCCCAGCTCCTCCGCCTCGCGATAAAAGCGTTCCTCGTTCGGATAGATGTGCCGGTCCATGAAACTGTCGAGCCTGCGCTTGAGCTCGACGACTTTGGGCGACATCGGGTAGAGCATCTTTGTCTCCTTGGTCGATGGACAGGCCGGGCGCAATCGGCTCAGGCGACGCGATACCCTTTAAATTTCTCGCGCAACGCTGATTTGAGCACCTTGCCGGTGCCGGTCATCGGGAACTCGTCCATGAACTCAACGGCGTCGGGCATCCACCAGCTCGCGATCTTCGGGCGCATGTGCTCGAGCAGCGTCTTGCCGTCGACGGTCGCGCCCTTCTTGCGGACGACGAGGAGCAGAGGCCGCTCCTGCCATTTCTCATGATTGATCGCGACCACGGCGGCTTGCAGCACATCAGGGTGAGACAGGGCGACGTCCTCGAGCTGGATCGAGGAGATCCATTCGCCGCCGGACTTGATGACGTCCTTGGAGCGATCGGTCAGCGTGACGTGGCCCTGGGGGTCGATCACGGCCATGTCTCCGGTGATCAGCCAGCCGTCGCGGTCCAGGCCTTCTTCGAGTTTCATGTAGCCGGACGCAACCCACGGTCCCCGCGCGCGCAGATGGCCGACGCTCTTGCCGTCGCGCGGCAGCTCGTTGCCGCCGTCATCGACGATGCGCAAGGCGGTGCCGAAACAGGCGCGGCCGGACACCTGGCGGCGGTCGAACTTCTCCTTGTCCTCAAGATGCTCGGAGCCCGGCCGCAAGCCCGGCATCGAGCAGCCCAAGGCTTCGGTCATGCCCCAGGCCTGGACGTAGTCGATGTCATACTCGCGCTTGAGCCTCTCGACCATCGCGCGCGGGGGTGCCGAGCCCGACGACAATGTTGCACGAAGTGTCGAGAACCTGTTGCCGGTCCGCCCGAGCCAGTCGAGCAGGATCAGCCAGAAGCTCGGCACGCCCGCGGACAGCGTCACCTTCTCGCCTTCGAGCAGCTCGTAGAGCTTGTCGGGCTCGTAATTGCGGCCGGGCAGCACCAGCTTCGAGCCGGTATAGGGCGCGGTGAACGGCATGTTCCAGCCGTTGCCGTGGAACAGCGGCGCCATCGGCATCATCACCTCGCGCACGCCTTCCAGGTGCCCGGGCAGGAAGTCGAAATTGCAGGAGACCATGGTCTGCAGGATCGCGGCGCGATGCGAATAGATCACGCCCTTGGGATTGCCTGTCGTGCCCGAGGTGTAGCAGATCGTGGATGCCGATTTTTCGTCGAATTCCGGCCAGGCGAAGCCGGTGTCGTGCTCGTTCTCCAGCAGGTCCTCGTAGCAATGAACGTTGGCAAGCTTGGTCTCCGGCATTCGCTCGCGCGAGCACATCACGACATAGGCTTCGATCGATCTCAGCTGCGGCGCGATCGTCTCCACGATCGGCAGCGTGGCGCGGTCGATGAACAGCAGGCGGTCCTCGGCATGATTGACGATGTAGACGAGTTGTTCGGGAAACAGCCGCGGGTTGATGGTGTGCAGCACATATCCCATGCCCGGCGCGGCGTAGAACATCTCGAAATGCCGGTGCGTATTCCAGGCCAGCGTGCCGACGCGGTCACCGGACATCATGCCGAGCCTCTTGAGCGCCAACGCCATGCGCTTGATGCGCGGGTGGGCGTCGGCATAGGTGTAGCGATGGATGTCGCCTTCGATCTCGCGCGCGACGACCTCAGCCTCGCCGTGATAGTCGGCGGCATACTGGATCAGGCCGCTGATCAGGAGCGGCATGTCCATCATCAATCCCTGCATCGTCTCCTCCGGACCGCCATGTCGTTGCATGACGTACGCTTGTGATGTGCGCTTGAGGTTAGCGGAACGCCACTCCACGTTCACGCAAAAAGCGAGAGACGCGATTGCATGCGTCACTTTTTCAGGGCTAAGTGATGCTAGCTGCCGGCGAAGCAGTGTCCGCCGGGGGAGGAAACGGATGTCAGCGCAAAGACACAAGACCGGCGCAGCCGGCGAATCTACAATCGACATTGCCGCACTCCGAGCGCGCTATCGCGACGAGCGCGATCGTCGCCTGCGCGCCGAAGGCAAGGCGCAATATGTCGAGGTGACCGGCGAGTTCGGACGCTATCTCGACGATCCCTGGGCCAATTCCAGATTTGCGCGCGAGGCTGTCAGCGAACAGACCGAGGTGCTCATCGTCGGCGGCGGCTTCGGCGGCCTTCTGTGCGGCGCGCGACTGCGCGAAGCTGGCATCGATGATTTCCGGGTCGTGGAAAAGGCAGCCGATTTCGGCGGCACCTGGTACTGGAATCGCTACCCTGGCGCGGCCTGCGATACCGAGAGCTACATCTACCTGCCGTTGCTGGAAGAGACCGGCTACATGCCGGTGCGCAAATATGCGCGAGCCCCCGAGATCTACGAGCATTCGCGCCGCATCGGCCGTCATTTCGGCCTCTATGAGCGCGCGCTGTTTCAGACCGTCATCACCCACATGGAATGGCGGGAGCAGGAGGCACGCTGGCTGGTCGAGACAGATCGCGGTGATTGCATCCGCGCGCGCTTCGTCATCCTTGCTGGCGGCCCGCTGAGCCGTCCGAAGCTGCCGGGCATTCCCGGTATCGAAAGCTTCAAGGGACACAGCTTCCACACCAGCCGCTGGGATTACGCCTACACCGGCGGCACGGCCGAAGGTGATCTTAGTGGTCTTGGCGACAAACGCGTCGGTATCATCGGCACCGGGGCCACCGCCGTGCAATGTGTGCCGCATCTCGGCCGCTCGGCCAAGGAGCTCTACGTCTTCCAGCGTACGCCGTCGGCGATCGGCGTGCGCGACGACCGCCCGACGGATCAGAGCTGGGCGCAGGGGCTCAGGCCCGGCTGGCAGCGCGAACGCATGGACAATTTCACCGCCGTGATCTCGGGCGAGCCATTCGAACAGGATCTGGTGCAGGACGGCTGGACCGGCCTGCTCGGCGAGATCCTGCTGGCGCCGCGCCGCCAGCCGCAGCCGGTGACTTCGATCGAGGAGGCGCTCAAGGTCATCGAGCAGGCCGATTATCGCAAGATGGAAGAGATCCGAGCGCGCGTCGATGCGATCGTCAAGGATGAGGCGACGGCTTCGGCGTTGAAACCCTGGTACAAGGCATTCTGCAAACGGCCGTGTTTCCACGACGAATATCTCGACACCTTCAATCGTCCCAACGTGCATCTCGTCGACACCAGGGGACAGGGCGTCGAGCGCATCACCGAGAACGCGGTCGTGGTCGACGGCAGGGCTTATGAGCTCGACTGCCTGATCTATGCCAGCGGCTTCGAGGTCGGCACCGACTACGCCCGCCGCATGGGCTTTGAGGTCTACGGCCGTGACGGCGTGAGCCTGTCGGCGCGCTGGCGCGATGGCGTCAAGACGCTGCACGGCTTCTACAGTCGCGGCTTCCCGAATTGCTTCCTGATCGTCATGGTGCAGGCCGGCCAGAGCGCCAACTTCCCGCACATCATCGACGAGCAGTCGCAGCACATCGCCTATGTGATAGCCGAGGCGCGCAAGCGCAAAGCCCGGACGCTGGAGCCGACGCTCGATGCCGAGAACGCCTGGGTCGAGGAGGTGGTCAAAGCTGCGCTCGGCCGCCAGACCTATCTCGCCGAATGCACGCCCGGCTATTACAACAATGAAGGCGTGTTCGATCCGATCGCGGCGAGAAACAGCCAGTATTGGCGCGGGCCGGTGGCATTCCTGCGGCTGCTGGACAAGTGGCGCCAGGAGGGCAATTTGGATGGACTGGAACTGTCGTATGATCACGCCATGGAGTCGGCGCCTTCGTCCGGGTAAGCTCGGGCATTGGATCACCCAGGGAGAGGACGTCGGACATGATCAGGGGCAGAACTGTAGCTGCGGCGGTTTTTGGGGCGATGACGCTGCTCGGCTGCCTGGCGCCCGCCGCCCACGCCGCGCAATGCGGCAGTTCGTCGGCCGGCTTCGAGGCCTGGAAGCGCGAGTTCAGCGCGGAGGCGCAGGGCAAGGGCGTCGGCCAGACTGCGCTCTCGGCGCTGATGCAGACCAATTACGCCAGTGCCACCATCGCGGCCGACCGTGGCCAGCGCAGCTTCTCGCTGACGCTCGACCAGTTCCTCGCCAAGCGCGGCGCCACCACCATCGTTGCCAAGGGTCGCCAGCTCAAGCAGTCGCAAGCCGCCTTGTTCACCTCGATCCAGCAGCGCTATGGCGTCCCGCCGGGGCCGCTGATCGCGATCTGGGGCATGGAGACCGGGTTCGGCAGCCAGCGCGGCAACCAGAATATGCTCTCTTCGATCGCGACGCTCGCCTATGACTGCCGCCGTCCCGAATTCTTCACTGAGCAGCTCTATGCGGCGCTGAAGCTGATCGATCGCGGCACGCTGTCGGGGGCAACCCGCGGCTCGATGCACGGCGAAGTCGGTCAGACCCAGTTCATGCCCAAGAACATCCTGGCCTACGGCACCGGCAATCTCGAAGTTGCCGCCAATGCGCTGAACTCGACGGCGAATTTCCTCAAGGCCCATGGCTGGCGTGCAGGAGCGGGTTACCAGCCGGGCGAGCCGAATTTCGCTGCCATCGAAGCCTGGAATGCCGCCGGCGTTTATCAGAAAGCGATCGCCCTGATGGGACGGCAGATCGACGAGGGCGGAGGTACGGCCGCCTCGCGCTGACCAGAGCCGCGTTTCGAAGGGGCTCAAGCTTCTTGGTTTTGCCGCGTTTGCTTTATGCGAACCGGCATCCACTTCGCTTGAGAACGCTCCTGCTCAGCAAGGCGTGATGCGCCGGCAAGAGAAAGTTGTTGCCAACTGGAACCGACGGCACGAGGTTTGCTTTGATCGAACAGGGCTGGGCATGAGGAGACTCAACATGGCAACCCAGATCGTGATGGACCAGACTGGCGACACGCGCCACGAGTTTGATCCTGGCAATGCCGAAGCGCTGGCGCGAGCCGAGCGGCGCTTTCGGGAGCTGACCGGAGCGGGCTTCACCGCCGCGCTGCGAACCGGACCTGGCGAAGTCACCCGGATCCGATCGTTTGACCCGACCGCGCAGGAAACGCTGTTCTATCCCCGCCTGGTTGGCGGTTGATCTGAGCTGCTCATGATCGCGGCAGTTTGGCTCCGTGGGCCGGCGCGTGCGCGTCTGCATGCGCTCCGCGAACTCTATCGGCGCTTTTTCGGCGAGAACACGCCGGATGCTCGCGGTCGCCGGCTCCTGGCCGAATGGCTGTCACCGGCGCAGCGCGCCCAATTCGAGCAGCACCGGTATTTCGATGTCGTCGGCGGCGATACCGGCAAGACCTATCGCATCCATTATGGCACCGCCGCCAACGTCCATGAGATCGACGAGGCCGGAAATGCGACGATGGGGTGGTGCTTCGTCCCGTCAGGCTTTCTCGTTCCCGGCGACGTGATGCTCGCACAGAAGATCGCGCTCGAAACCGACGAAAGGGGAGCTCTCGCGCTCGCCAACAGGTTTCCGCCAGCGACGCATTCGGAGCACTTCTACCGGCGGCCGTTCTAGGGCGTGGGCTATCAGTAATGGGTGGAGCGATAGGCATCCACCGCGTGCGCTGCAAAGACGCCGACGCTGCAAAGCGCGAGCAAGGCCGAGATCAGCTCGATCATAGTTCGTCCTCTTGCGGCGGCAGGGCGACGAGGTGCTGACAGCAGGAATAATCCCAGATCAGGTTGAGGAAGAATTGCATGGTGGCCGTCCCTGTATGCTTTTGACAACGAGATAACCGACCATCTGTTTCAGGCGTGTTTCGTCGCATCTGGAAACGGGTTTCTTGGGGAACCCCGGGCTGGTTTGTGCGCTGCGGAGCCGCTACATCCCGCTCTTGCTCAATCCCATTAGCCGCGAGGCGGCGCATCACATTGCGAGGCGAAATCATGGCGCAGGTCGAGTGGTTCGACGATCTCACCATTGGAATGCAGTTCAAATCCCCCGAAGTTCACGTCACCGAGGCCGACATCAAGCGGTTCGCGGCCGAGTTCGATCCGCAGCCGATGCATCTCGACCACGAAGCCGCCAAGCAGACCCTGTTCAGGGGTCTCGCTGCCTCGGGATGGCACACCGCCGCGATTGCCATGAGCCTCGCGATCCAGACCCGTCCGTTCGGCCCGCATCCGCTGATCGGTGCCGGCGTCGACGGGCTGCGCTGGACCATCCCGGTGCGGCCCGGCGACCGCCTGCATCTGGTCGGGGAGGTCATGAGCCTGACGCCATCGAAGTCGAAGCCGCAGGGCATCGCACTGGTGAAATGGACGATGTTCAATCAGAACGGCGAGGAGGTTTACACCTTCACCCCGATCGCGATCGTGCCGCGGCGAACCGCCTGAAGCCCTTGCGGGTCACCGGCAGAGGTGGTCATCTCAGTCCGGGGAACACGCTGGAGGCTGACATGAAACGATATCTTCTCGCCGCCGGGCTCCTGGCAGGCGCCTTGAGCGCAGTCGCTTTGACCGCAAGACCGGTGCAGGCGCAACAATCCAAGGTCGGCGACTGGACCATCGAAAAGCGTATGCAGGACGCGCATTGCAATGCGAGCCGCGGCTACAAGGACAAGGAAGACGAGAACCGGGACTACGTCATCGTCATCACCTATTCCGAGAAGGCGATCGTGATCGTGATGATCTATGACGGTTGGGAGTGGGACAAGGTCGGCGAGATCCTCCGGGCCGATGTCGGCACCGACGACGCCGATATCATGAAGAAGGCGAAGTGGGAGGTCATGGACAAAACTACCGTGCGCGGCATCTTCGAATACGAGCAGTCCATGATGGACCGGCTGTCCAAGGCCAAGCGTCTCTCGCTCGATTTCGAGGACGATGACGACGACAGCATCGAGATGCAGGTGCCGCGTGCCGGTGAAGCGCTGGCGGCATTGAAATTCTGCGAGGAGAATCGCAAGTAAACTGCCGGAGCCGAATGCGAGGCCGGCGGGATCGGTGGCGACAGGGTTCTGCGGTGCGCGCGCTGCCTGACGCATCGCACGCGTGACTCATCGCACACAGTCCGCGCGCTGTTCGCATTTATCCTAGTCTTTGGCGAAAACGTCCAAGCCGCATCCTGCGGTTGACGTTACGCAAGGACGATGTTCGATATTCCAGCATTTCGTTGCAACGTTTTCTCCCCGTCGAAGGCGGCCATTGAACGGCCCGTCTCCTTCGCCAGTCCCCGGATCGCGATCTTTCTCGCACGCCCGAGCCATACGCAGATTGCGTCGTCCGGCCGATGACAATCCTCCACGCAAATCGATTCTCGTCCCTTGTCGGCGAGATCTACGACGCCGCGGTCGATCCCGCACTGCGCAGCGGGGTGCTGGAACAGGTTTCGCATTTCGTCGGCGGATGTGCCGCGACCATCCTGTCCAGGGACAGAGCCAGGCTCTCGATCGAGATCCACGAGCATTTTGGCACCGAATCCCGCTTCCGCCAGCTTTATCGCGACCGATATGTGGAGCTGGACCCTCTACTCGATCGCCATTTTACGCTCGCGGCGGAGCAGACGATCGGCGTAGCCGACATCATGCCTCAGGCGGATTTTCTGGCAACGAGCTTCTATCGCGAGTGGGTGGAACCGCAAGGAGCGATAGACCTTGCAACCGTTGCCCTCGAGAAGTCGGACACGCGCACCACAATCCTGCAGGTGTTGCGCCACCGGTCGCGCGGAATGGTTGACGAGCCGATGCGTGAGCGCATGCGGCTGCTGGCTCCGCACCTTCAGCGCTCCAGGATCATGGGCCGACAGATCAGGGCACGCTCGCATACCGTGGACGACCTTGCCGAGGTCTTGGATGGGCTGAGCACGGCGATCTGCCTGCTCGACGCAGATGGCCGCGTCGTGCATGCCAACGCAGCATGCCGCGGGCTGTTCGCCGATGCCAGCCTGCTCGCAATGGTCGGCGACCGGATCGTGGCCCGCAACACCCAGACTGATAAAATATTCCGCGGCCTGTGCGAAATCGATTCAGGCAGCGAAACTCGTTCCGCTGCCCGCCGCCAGATCGAGCTTGCGACATCAGTTGATGGACAGCACTATCTGCTCCACGCCTTTCCCTTGAAGCGCTGTCGCACTCCATCGCGAGATGCTGCAGCCACGGTGCTGTTCGTTCAGAAGGCATCGGCGGCGACATGGCTCGCGGCTGATGCGATTGCGGCGGCCTTCAGGCTGACACCGTCCGAACTGCGCGTTTTAATGGCCATCATCGAGATTGGCGGTGTTCCCGACATTGCGGCAAAGCTCGGCATCGCCGAAACGACGGTGAAGACGCATCTCGGTCGCCTGTTCGAGAAGACCGGCACCGGCAGGCAGGCCGACTTGGTCAAGATCGCCACCGGCTTTGCCGTTCCATTCGCGCATCGAACGAATGGCGGTGACGACGCCGTGTGATCCATTTCACAAGGCTCGCCGATACGTGCCGCGATCTCAATGCATTGTGATGAGCCGAGCTCCCATGTCCTCCGAATGCAGGACGCGAGTCATTTGATACTTTCGTATATCGCGATCCAGAAAAGTGAAGAGCAGCAAGCGCCACGAAGAGATGCGACGACGGCGTCAAACGCGAGTGTGAGGAAACGACAGCGCACGGCCGGACCTGCTCGTCGGTTGGAGGATTGCAGTGAGCCAGTTTGATTTTTCTATTATTAATGTTTCGACGAACGAAATTCCCGAAAACGAGCGTATCCCGCTGCTTCGCGATTTCTACTGCCGCGGGGTGTTGAAGGCGGAGGTCGAGGCGAGAGAAGGAAAGCCGGCTACGGCGAGCTTCACGTCCCACGTCTTGCCGGAAGCCCAACTGCTGATCGGAGGATTGTGCGGAGCGCGCGTCAGTCGCACCAAACACCTGGTTGCCGATGGCGACGACAGCCTGGCCCTGATCGTGAATCGATCTGGCGTACTTGGAATATCCGAGCGGGGACACGATCTGAGCCTTCGTGCAGGGGAGGCGGTCCTGACCAGCGCGGAGGACGTCACGACGTTCGAGCGATTGTCGCTGGGTAGCTGCTTCTCCCTACGCGTGCCGAGACGCGTGCTGGCGCCGATGATCGTGGATGTCGATGACGCCGTAATGCGTGTCATGCCGGAGAGCTCGACAGGACTTCGATTGCTGGTCAACTATGCGGAGACACTGGTGCGGGAGAAGGCGTTCGCGACGCCAAATTTGCGCCAGCTCGGGGTCGGGCATCTGCACGATCTTCTGGCAATCGTTCTCGGTGCCACCAACGAGCCCCGGGAGCTGGCTGGGCGGCGCGGCGTGAAGGCGGCACGGCTGCAGAAGGCCAAAGTCTCCATCGCCAACAATTGCTGGCGGCAGGACCTGTCGGTGGCCACAGTCGCCCAGGAGCTCGGCGTGACGCCGCGTTATCTCCAGCGCCTGTTCGAGGCCGACGGCAAGACGTTCTCGTCCTTCGTGATCGAACAACGCGTCAAGCGCGCCCATCGCATGTTGCGGGAACCCGGATACGCCGAGCGGACGGTCAGCTCGATCGCCTACGATGTCGGCTTCGGCGATCTCTCCTATTTTAACCGCTGCTTCCGTCGAACTTATGGCGCCACGCCCAGTGACGTCAGGAGCGGCGAAATGTCGTGACCGCGCACGACTGAGTTTCAAGTCAAATGCCGCTTGGAGACGGCAGGGGCGGGCGTGCGCCGCCCCCAGTTGGAGTGTTGCATGCGCCGTTTTTTCTTTGATCTTATGATCGGCAATATCGTGAAGATCGATCCGGGCGGCATGGTGTTCGAATGCCCCGAAGCGACATTCGTGGTGGCCAACGAGATGGCAAGCCACCTGTTCGTCTGGCGCGACGATTTGCGCGACCGCGATGCCTGCATCCGGGTCAGAAACGCCGACGGGCGCGAGATCTATCGCGCCGCGGTCTGGTCGGAGAATGTGGAGAAGGTCGGCTGGGACGAGATGTGAGCATCCCGGTGCGGTATCGCGACTCTGCATCAGTAGCAGCCGAAACGAATATCCGCTCGTTGCCGGCCGACGCCTCATCCGATCGGAGGATGCCGCATGCTGTGGTTGTGGTATGCTTGGTGATATTGATCACCCAGGCCATTTATAGCCATGCACGGACCACGGAACTGCCCGACCTGGTCGAGGCCATCTACGATGCCGGGCTCGATCCCTCGCTGTGGAATAACGTCGTCACCGGCATCCGCGACTTCGTCGGCGGCCAGGCCTGCGGGCTGTTTTCCAAGGACTCGATCAGCAAATTCGGCGTCACGCACTATTATTGCGGGGCGGACCCGCACTACATCCGGCTCTATTCCGAGACGCATTCGAAGTTCGATCCGCTGACGGTCCTGCCGCCGCATGGCCAGATCGTCAGCATCCCGGATCTCGTCAATTTCGATGAATATCGGCGAGGACGCTTTTACCAGGAATGGATGCGGCCGCAGGGTTGCAGCGATGCGGCTAACGTCGTGCTCGAGAATTCGAATGCGAGCTGCCCCGTGATGATGACGGTGCTGTCGGGCCGCCGGATGGTGGATCCGGTGATGAAGCAGCGCCTCTCGCTGATCTTGCCGCACGCCAGCCGAGCGTTGCTGATCAACCGCGCCATGACCTCGCAACTGACGCTGGCGACGGCGTTGGCGGAGGTCCTGGACAATTTGGCCTGTGGCATCTTCCTGCTCGATGGCTTCTGCCGGGTGGTGCACGCGAATTCCGCAGGGCACGCCTTGCTTTCGGCCGACGATCTGGTTCGGTCCGTTGCCGGGCAATTGGTGACCAGCAGTGCGGAGGCCAATCAGACGCTGCGGGAAGCGTTCGCGACCCGCCATGAAATTGCGCTGCTTGCCGCGAAGGGGCACGCGTTTTCGCTGCTTTCGCCTTCGGGCGAGCGCTACGTCGCGCACATCCTGCCGCTGTCGTCCGTCCTGCGGGACGGCAGCGAGCGGGTGGTCGATGCCGTCGGTGCGCTGCTGCTGCGTAAGGTATCGCTCGGCGGACAGTCCTACGGCGAATTGATCGCGCGGACCTTCGACCTTACACCGGCCGAGTTGCGCGTGTTCCTGTCGATCGTCGAGGTTGGCGGCATCCCGGAGACGGCGGTCGCGCTCGGTATCGCAGAAACGACGGCGAAGACGCATCTGCATCGCGTGTTCGCCAAGACGGGCGTTTCGCGTCAGGCCGATCTCGTTAAGCTCGCGGCAGGGTTCTCCAATCCGCTTGTGAACTAGACTGTTGAATTTTGCCTTCACGATTGAACCTTTCGCTCCCGCGAAAGACTCACGGAAGCCGCCAGGCATGAAGAACACTTCGCCATCTCCATGTGTCACCATTGGCTCTTCCGATGCCCCGACCTCCAAAACCGTCCGAGTTGATCGAGACTATCTATGACGCGGGTCTCCACCCGGAGTTGTGGAGCGAGGTCGTTGTCAAACTCAATGCCTTCATTGGCAGCCAAGCCTGTGGTCTGATTTCGAAGGACCCGGTCAGCAAATCAGGCGCGACGCATTATTATTGCGGGGTCGATCCGTACTACATTCAGCTCTATGCGGAGACCTACTCCCAATACGACCCGCTTGCTCGGCTTCCGCGCTATGGCGAGGTGCGCAATATCCCTGATCTCGTGGATTTCGACGAATACCGCCGCGGCCGCTTCTACCAGGAATGGCTGCGCCCCCAGGGCTGCGTCGACGTCGCCAACGTGGTGCTGGAGCAGTCGAAGTCGCCGTGTCCGATGCTAATGACCGTGATCCCGGGCAGGGAGATGCTCGGCGCGGAACAGCGGGCGCGAATGCAGTTCCTGGCTCCGCATGCGAGCCGGGCGCTGTTGATCAACCGGGCGATCGAGCGGAAGCAGCAGCGCGCGGTCGCGCTTGCCGACGTCGTGGACCGACTGAATGCCGGTGTCATCCTGCTCGATTCGACCTGTCATATCATCCACAGCAATCCGGCCGCGGCGACGATCCTAGACGTCGACGATGTCCTGCGGTCTGTCTCGGGCAGGTTGGTGGCAAGATCTTCCGCTGCTAATTCAGCCTTGCGCGATATTTTCCGTGACACCAGCGAGGTCGCGTTGGCGGCATCTTCGGGACGGAAAATTCCGTTGATGTCGCATGACGGTTCCTACTACGTCGCGCAAATCATCGCGCTGCCATCATTGCTGCGCGACGGGGTGGCCGAGCGCAGTTCGGCAGTGGGAGCCCTGTTCATCTGGAAAGCGGAACTCGACGGCCGCTCGTGTGCCGGGCTCATTGACCGCACCTTCGAGCTCACGCCTGCCGAACTGAGGGTCTTGCAGTCAATCGTCGATGTCGGCGGCGTGCCGGAGACGGCGGTTGCGCTCGGTATCGCCGAGACGACGGTGAAGACGCATCTGCATCGCGTGTTCGCCAAGACCGGCGTTTCTCGTCAGGCCGATCTCGTCAAGCTCGCAGCTGGATTTTCCAATCCGCTCGTGCACTGAGACGCGTTCAAAAACGCAGGCGAGTCGCCGTAGCTCGCAATAGGTTCAATCACAAGCATCATTAGAAAGTTATCGCACGTCGTTCGATCGAATGACGCGATTTTCCGCGTTGTCTTCTACTAGACGTCACACGATCTGTTGTTCGACCTACCAGACATTTTTGTGAAGCAACTCACTGCGAGCGGAAACGAATTCCGTCAATCTCTCGTGCAGGTTGAGAGGAGATTGTCATGCGGACGGCGTCACCAGTTCTGACAGGAAGATTCCGCGATATCGTCGCCCGCATGGGCGCGGTACTCCGCGCGCAGCGGGAAATCGACGCGGAGCGCGTGTTGCGGCGCTATCGCCACCTGCTGGACCAGCCGCACGAAGCGCCGTGTTTGAATGAAATTATTCCCGTTTCCCGTGAAGAGGATATCTTTGAAAATGCCAACGGAGTTGATCCGCGCGAGCGCACGAGCGACCACCCCAAATTCGAACGTGCGTAACGTCAGCATCGTCGCAATCGCGCTGACGGCAGCGCTCGTCGCTCTCCAACTGGTCGGCCTCGCGATGCTGGAGCGATCTCATGCTTACGCGCAGCCGTCGGTTCCACTCGTGCCGGCCGTTTGCACCGAGAGCGCCGATATTCCCGTCTCGCAAATTCCCTACGACTGACCGGAGGCGGATTGTGCCTGATGTCACGACTCTGATGCTGCTCAGCGTTGCCGTGTTCGCCGGCGCCTTTGTCTCCGGACTCTCGGGATTTGCCTTTTCCGCGGTAGCGGGCGCCATCCTGCTCCGGGTGTTTCAGCCGCTCGAAGCCGTACCGCTGATGATGGCGTGCAGCATCGGCGTGCAGGCCACCAATCTGTGGTCGCTTCGGCGCAATATCCGCTGGGAAGGCAGTCTGCTGCTGATCGTCGGCGGCTTGATCGGCGTTCCCATCGCGGTGTCGCTGCTCCAGAGCACCGATACGCATCTGCTCCGGCGCGGCTTCGGCATTATCGTTGCGCTCTATGCGGCCTACATGCTGCTGCGGCCGACGCTGGTGACGGCCGGCGAGGCGGTCGGGCGGCACTGGGTCGCGTTGATCGGGTTCGGTGGAGGACTGGTCGGCGGACTGACCGCGATGCCGGGCGCGATCCCGACGATCTGGTGCGACATGCGCGGCATGCCCAAGAGCGAGCAGCGCGGCCTGGTGCAGCCGTTCATCGCCGCGATGCAGCTGTTCGCGATCGCGCTGCTGTTCGGACATCAGGATCTGTCGTCAAAGGTCTGCGTCGATCTCGCGGTTAGCCTGCCGGCGCTGTTCGCAGGCTCCGCGCTGGGCGTGATCGCGTTCCACAGGGTCAACGAGACGGTCTTTCGCAAGACCGTGCTCGTTTTGTTGTTGCTGTCGGGGATTTCCCTGATCTAGTGCCCGACGGGTTGCACCGGCGCCGCGCTGGTGTCGCTGCCGTGATGCGTCAGCGGCTTCATGCCAGTGACGGTCCGCAGCAGCACATAGAACACCGGCGTCAGGAACAGGCCGAATACGGTGACGCCGATCATGCCGGAGAACACGGCGACGCCCATGGCGCGCCGCATCTCCGAGCCGGCCCCGGTCGAGAGCACCAGCGGCAGCACGCCCATGATGAACGCCATCGACGTCATCAGGATCGGGCGCAACCGCAGCCGGCTCGCCTCGATTGCGGCCCGGATCGGGGTGCGGCCTGCGAATTCGAGCTCGCGCGCGAATTCGACGATCAGGATCGCGTTCTTGGCCGAGAGTCCCACCAGCACGATCAAGCCGATCTGGGTGAAGACGTTGTTATCGCCCTTGGAGATCCAGACACCGAACATAGCAGCCAGCAGACCCATCGGCACGATCATGATGATCGAGAGTGGCAAGGTCAGGCTCTCATAGAGCGCGGCCAGCACCAGGAACACCAGGAGGATCGCCAGCGGAAACACCCACAGTCCGGAATTGCCGGCGATGAACTCCTGATAGGTCAGGTCGGTCCATTCGAAGGCAAAGCCGGGCGGCAGCGTCTCCGCCGCGATCCGCGTCGCGACCTCCTGCGCCTGTCCGGAGGAGAAGCCGGGAGCAGCCGCCGCGTTGATGTCGGAGGACAGGAAGCCGTTGTAGCGGATCGCCCGCTCGGGTCCCGCGCTCTGGCGAACGCTCAAGAGCGCCGAGAGCGGCACCATGTCGCCCGAGGACGAGCGCACCTTCAACTGCCGGATGTCGTCGGCGCGGGCGCGGAACGGCGCGTCGGCCTGCACCCGGACCGAATAGGTGCGGCCAAACTTGTTGAAGTCGTTGACGTAGTAGGAGCCCAGGTAAATCTGCAGCGTGTTGAACACCTCCGTCACGGGCACGCCCAATTGGAGCGCCTTGGTGCGGTCGATGTCGGCGAACAGCTGGGGCACGTTGACCTGGAAGCTCGAGAACACGCCGGCGATCTCCGGCGCCTTCTGCATCGCCGCCATGAACGCCTTGGTCGCCTCGTTCAGCGCCTCATAGCCGAGACCGGCACGGTCCTCGATCTGCAGCTTGAAGCCGCCGATGGTGCCAAGGCCGTTGACCGGCGGCGGCGGGAACATGGCGATGAAGGCTTCCTGGATGCCGGCATATTTCTTGTTCAGCTCGGCCGCCAGCGCGGGGCCGCTGAGAGAAGGATCCTTGCGCTCGTCGAACGGCTTGAGCGTGGAGAACACGATGCCGGCATTGGAGGAGTTGGTGAAGCCGGCGATCGACAGGCCCGGAAAGGCGACCGAACTCTCGACACCTGGCTGGGTCAGCGCGATGTCGCTCATCTTGCGGATCACCTCTTCAGTGCGATCGAGCGCTGCGCCGTCGGGCAGCCGCGAGAAGCCGACCAGATACTGTTTGTCCTGGCCCGGCACGAAGCCGCTCGGCACCTGCTGGAACAGAAGCGCGGTCACGCCGATCAACACCACATACAGTCCCATCACTGCGGCCTTGCCTGATATCACCTTGGTGACGGTGCCGCTGTAATTCTCCGACGAGCGTGTGAACACCTTGTTGAAGCCACGGAAGAACCAGCCAAGGCCCTTTTCCATGATGATCGTCAGCCGGTCCTTCGGCTCATTGTGTCCCTTGAGCAGCAGCGCCGACAACGCGGGCGACAGCGTCAGCGAATTGATGGCGGAGATCACGGTCGAGATCGCGATCGTCAGCGCGAACTGCTTGTAGAACTGCCCGGTGAGGCCGGAGATGAAGGCGAGCGGCACGAATACCGCGATCAGCACCATCGCAATCGCGATGATCGGCCCCGACACTTCGCGCATCGCCTGGTAGGTGGCGTCGCGAGGCGACAGCCCTCCCTCGATGTTGCGTTCGACGTTCTCGACTACGACGATGGCGTCGTCGACGACGATGCCGATTGCGAGCACGAGCCCGAACAGGCTGAGCGCGTTGATCGAGAAGCCGAACACGTGCATGACCGCGAATGTGCCGACGATCGACACGGGCACCGCCAGCAGCGGAATGATCGAGGCGCGCCAGGTCTGCAGGAACAGGATCACCACCAGCACCACCAGCGCGATCGCCTCCAGCAGCGTGTGAATGACGGCCTCGATCGAGGAGCGCACGAACTGGGTGGGATCGTAAACGATCTGGTAGGACACGCCTTCCGGCATATTCTTCTTGATCTCGGCCATGGTGGCACGGACATGATCGGAGATCTCCAGCGCGTTGGAGCCGGGCGCCTGGAAGATCGGAATCGCCACTGCCTGCTTGTTGTCGAGTAGCGAGCGCAGGCCGTATTCGGACGCGCCGAGCTCGATGCGGGCGACGTCGCGCAAGCGCACGACTTCGCCACGCGTACCGGTCTTGACCACGATGTCGCCGAATTGCTCTTCGTTCGCAAGCCGCCCTTCCGCGTTGACGGACAGCTGCAGGTCGATGCCCTTGACATTCGGGGAGGAGCCGACCACGCCGGCAGCGGCCTCGACGTTCTGCGCCTGGATCGCCTTGACGATGTCGCTTGCGGTGAGCCCGTGTTCGGCAGCCTTCTGCGGATCGACCCAGACCCGCATCGAATAGTCGCCGGCGCCATAGAGCTGGACGTCGCCGACGCCGTCGATCCGTGCAAGACGGTCCTTGACATTGAGCACGGCGTAATTGCGCAAATACGTCATGTCGTAACGGCCGGTGGGCGACAACAGATGCACGACCATAGTGAGGTCGGGCGACGACTTCTTGGTGATGATGCCGAGCTGCCGCACCACGGCGGGCAGGCGCGGCTCGGCCTGCTGCACACGGTTCTGCACCAGCTGCGTCGCCTTGTCAGGATCGGTGCCGAGCCGGAATGTCACCGTCAGCGTCATCGCGCCATCGGTGGTCGCCTGGCTTGACATGTACAGCATGCCTTCGACGCCGTTGATCTGCTCTTCGATGGGAGTCGCCACCGTCTCGGCGATCACCTTGGGATTGGCCCCGGGATAGGTCGCGCGCACGAGGACGGAGGGCGGCACGACATCGGGATATTCCGAGATCGGCATCGCGAACAGCGAGATCAGGCCGGCGAGGAAGATCAGGACCGAGAGCACACCGGCAAAAATCGGACGATCGATGAAGAACTTCGAGAGATTCATGGCTTTGCCCCTGCGCGAGAGACGACCCTCCCGCCATTCCCGGGCGCGGGAAAAGCCCGCAAATCCGGAAATCCAGAAGTGATGTCTTGGTAGTTCAACAAATTCGACATTCCGGCTCGCGCTGCCCGCGCGCTCCGGAAGCGGAGAATGCTAGCGTTGCACCACGTCCTGTTTGCTGTGGTTGGAGGCCTGCTGCGGCCCGCGCGCGCCCATCGACGCGATCTCCGTCTTGAGCAGGGCGCCGGGACGCACGCGCTGGAGGCCGTTGACGATAATGCGATCGCCGGTCTTCAGTCCCGTCGTCACGATACGCAACCCGTCGACCGAGCCGCCGAGGGTGATCGGCCGGTAGACCGCGCGGCTGTCGTCGCCGACCGCCATCACGAACTTCTTGTCCTGGTCGGTACCGATCGCGCGCTCGTCGATCATGACCAGCGATTGCTGCTTGGGCTGGCCCATGCGCACGCGGGCGAACTGGCCGGGGATGAGACGCCCGTCCTCGTTTCTGAACACCGCGCGGACACGGATGGTGCCGCTCTGGCCGTTGACCTGGTTGTCGATGAGCTGGATGTGGCCCTTGGCCGAGAGGCCGCCTGAGGTCGTCATCTCCACCGGGATCTGGTCCAAATTGCCGCGCTTGCCGGAGACATCTGCGATCGAGTTCAGCGCCCGCAGCACCACCTCCTCATCCGCATCGAACGACGCGTAGATCGGATTGACCGAGACCAGCGAGGTCAGCACGGGGGAGGCGGTGCCGGCGGCGACGAGATTGCCGACGGTGATTTCGATCTTGCCGACGCGGCCGTCCACGGGTGCACGTACCTCGGTGTAGTCGAGATTAAGCTTTGCGGTCTGGAGCGTCGCCTCGGCTGCCTTCACGTTGGCGATGGCCTCGCGGTTGGCGTTGTCGCGCTGGTCGTAGTCGCGCCGCGTCACCACGGCGTTGCCGACCAGCTGCGCGCCGCGCTCAAGTTCATTCTGCGTGAACACGACGCGCGCTTTCGCAGCTTCGAGCTGGGCCGCGGCCTTGTCGACCTCGGCTGCGTAGGGCGCCGGGTCGATCTTGAACAGGATGTCACCAGCCTTCACCAGCGCGCCTTCGATGAAGTTGGCCGACAGGATCGCGCCGGCCACGCGCGGGCGAAGCTCGACGCGTTGAATGGCCTCGAGCCGACCGGAGAAATCGTCCCACAGCACGGTCTGCTTTGGTTCGATCAGCGCGACCGTGACAGGGACGGCTTGCTCGGCCGCGGCGGTCGCGGTCGCCTGCGCGGCACGAAAGTAATGGCCGGTCGCGATCGAGCCGGCTACGGCGAGAGCGCCCACGATGGCGACGCCGCCCAGAAGGCGGCGGACATGGCCGGGGCGAGAGGTATTTTGGGAGGGGGGCATTTGCGCTCCAGATATGTAGTGTTCACTACAGATGTGGAGCTGGATACCGCAGCGCAAGATACTTATGTACCATTCGCTAAGAAAATTGTAGCGGTTTACCGCAAGAATTGGCAAGTGGAAGAGAAAATAAAGCGAGAACAAAGAGATAGGATCCGGCGTTAGGGTCAGGGACGACGCCGATTTCGAGGAGAAGAGGCAAATGGGCATGGGACGCCCCCGCGAATTCGACGCCGAAACGGCGTTGGACCAGGCGATGGAAGTGTTTTGGCGCCATGGCTATGAGGGTGCCACGATCGCTCAGTTGACCGAAGCCATGGGGATCAATCCGCCCAGCCTCTATGCCTGTTTCGGCAACAAGGAAGGGCTGCTGAAGGCCGCGCTCGACCGCTATACCAAACTGCGCACCGTTTGGATGGACGAGGTCGTGGCGGCACCCACCGCCCGCGACGTCGCCGAACGGATGCTGATGGGCATCGCCGACAAGCAGACCGATCCCGCCAACCCGCCCGGTTGCCTGCTCGTGCAGGGCGGCATTGCATGCGGCACCGGATCAGAAAGCGTCCCCTTCGAACTCGCCGCCCGGCGCGCCCAGAACGAGGACCAGCTTCGCGATCGTTTTGTTCGCGCCAAGGCCGAAGGCGATCTCAAGCCGACCTCGGATCCCGCGGCACTCGCGCGCTACGTTTCGGCCGTCTCGGTCGGCATGGGCGTGATGGCGTCCTCAGGCTCCGACCGCGAGGCATTGCAGCAGGTCGCGAGCGTGGCGGTGCAGGCGGTCGAGGCGCAGTCGACTGCAAGAACATGACGAGCGTTGTCGTCTTCGCCTCTATCATCTCACCGATTGCGTGGCAGACAGCGACGGCGGTGGGACGAAGCCGCCGAACGCGCGTTCGATCAGTCCGGCGAGCGCAATCGGTGTGCGGTCCTCGAGATAAGGCCCGATGATCTGGACGCCGATCGGCAGGCCCGATGGCGTGCGCTCGATCGGAACGGCCGTTGCAGGCAGTCCGCAGGTCGAAGCGGGGTCTGCCCAGATGAAGCACGCATCGGCATAGGGATAGAGCTGTCCATCGATATCGAGTTGCCGCGCGTCGAACGGCTCGGACTGGTCCTGGGGAAAGGCCGGTACGGCGGCGGCCGGGTAGATTACTGCGTCGAACTCGCGGAACAGCTCCTGCCATCGTTGTTGCAGCCGCAGGCGCGCCGCGTCGGTCGCCAGCCATTCGCGATGGACCATCGCCCAGCCGCGCGCGCGCTCGGCCTGCAGGCTGCGGTCGTCGGGCGAGAGTTCTGCGGCAACTCCTTGCGCCTCTGCGAGGGCGGCCGGTGTCAGGCGTGGACTTCGCGCTGCGTTCAACAGCTTCATGTAAAGGCGGGCGGATTCGGCGAGATCGGGCAGAGACGCACTCGAGCGCGCGACGCGTGCGCCTGATCGTTCGAGCCGTTCCGACAACCGCCCGATGGCGGAACGCACGGCATCGCCTGTCGGCATCAACGGATGCGTATCGATCACGAGAATCCTGAAACCCCTGAGCTGGTCGTGTCGTGAGGCCGGCAACGCAAGACGATAGCCGATCCCGTCGCGCGTCTCGTCGGGGCCGGCGATCACGTCGAGCGCGAGTGCGAGATCCGAGGCAGTGCGCGTCATTGGTCCAACGACGGCGAGATCACCCTGGCCGGCAACGGGCGGTGCCGGCGGAAGGCTGTATCCGCGCAGCGGGACGAGGCCGAGGCTCGGCTTGTGTCCGAACACACCGCAGAAATGCGCCGGGACCCGGATCGAGCCGCCAATATCCGAACCGATCGAGAGCGGTCCGAATCCCGCAGCCAGCGCCGCGCCTGATCCGCCTGAAGAGCCGCCGGGCGATCGGCCGAGATCCCACGGATTGTTCGTCGTACCGTAGATCTCATTGTAGCTCTGGAAATCTCTGAGACCGATCGGGATATTGGTCTTGCCGATGATGACAGCACCCGCCGCCTTCAACCGCGAGACGACAAGAGCGTCCTCCGCGGGTTGGAAATCTTTGAAATGCGGAAAGCCCCATGTCGTCGGCAGGCCGGCGACGTTGAACGGTTCTTTCAACGTCACGGGGATGCCGAGTAATGGCTGCCGCTCGCCGCGGCCAAGTGCGGTATCGGCGGCGCGCGCGGCGTCTCGTGCGCGATCGAAATCGCGAACGATGACGGCATTGATCTGCCCGTCCAGCGCCTCGATGCGCGCGATCGTATGCTCGATCAACTCGGACGCAGAAAGCTTGCGCGCGTGCAGGGCGCTCAGCAATGTGCTGATCGAGCCGTAGTCCCAGTCAGTGGCGGTCAATCCGGGCGGCATCACGATCTCCATTGTCTTGCATCGCCGCGTCGATGTCGCTCGGCTGCAAATCGATCCGAGTATCGAGCATGCAATTTGGCGGATGGTATGAGGAGGCCGCGCAACGGGAACCAGATCTGTCCGCCGGTCGGGGGCCGGAGGCGTCGCCTGGCCATCAGATCGCGGGATACGCACTGCTTGCCGCGGTCTATGCGCGATCGATGGGCTCTGTACGGGCTGCTGCTCACGTGGCATTGGGGGCGGCGAAGCCTGGATACTGACGAGCATGTTCGCCCTGACATTCCTTGGGACCTCCGCCAGCGTTCCGTCGGCGGAGCGCAACCATCCGGCTCTCCTGGTGGAGGCCACGGGCAAGCGCGTCCTCATCGATTGCGGCGAGGGCACGCAGCGCCAGTTGCTGCGCAGCGGCGCGGGCTTTCGACGGCTTGACCGCATTCTGCTGACGCATGCCCATCTCGATCACGTGCTCGGTATCCCCGGTCTCTTCTCGACGCTGGGGTTGCGTCAGCAATCGGACGCGATGACCGTCTATGGAGGCCAGGGCACGCTCGACATCGTCATCCGCATGCTTGCCGGCCTGTGGGGCGCGGGCAGGGCGCCGATCCCGGTGGAGTTCGCACCGCTGACCGAAGGACAGGTTATCGACGCCGGCGACTTCACCATCGATTGCTTTCCGGTCCGTCACCGCGACACCGACAGCTTTGGTTTTTGCTTCCAGAGTCCGGCACGCCGCCATCTTGAGCGGGAGCGCCTCGCCGAGCTCGGTGTTCCCGATGGGCCGCTGCGCGGAGAACTGGCCGCACGACCAGTCGTGATCGCCGACCGCACGATCTATCCCGAAGACGTCATGGGGCCGCCGAGCGGCGGCAGGAAGCTTGTGGTCATCGGCGACACCGAAACCACTGACGGGCTGTCCAGGCATGTCGCCGACGCCGATCTGCTGGTGATCGAGGCGACCTTCCTCGATCGCGACGCCGCGACCGCACGGGACTATGGTCATCTCACCGCGCGCGAGGCGGCTTCATTTGCCGCCGCGAACAACGTCAGGCAACTCGTGCTGAATCACATGTCGGGGCGTTATCGCGACGAAGAGATTCTGGCCGAAGCGACAACGATTTTTCCAAACACGCGGATCGCCGCCGACTTCGATCGCGTCGTGATTTAGCGGCACCGCTCAAAGAGAGCGCAACCTCTGACGGTCTGATTGTGAGCTGCTTAACCTGCGGTGGCTGGGGAACTAGGATTCGAACCTAGACAAACAGAGTCAGAGTCTGTTGTGCTACCGTTACACCATTCCCCAACGGAATAGCCGAACAAATTCAATGACTTGTTGATTTGTCCGGCTGTGGCCGATGGCACTTATCGCGCAAATCACGGCTCAAGCGTGGAGGGTTTCTACCCGCTCGGCTGTGGGCTGGCAAGCGCTGCGACGCAGGGATGCTTTGCGGTCCACATGGGACGTGCGGGCCGCGGCATCGTCGGCTCCGGCGGAGCGCCGCGGCGGCGCGCGACCGTTTGCCTCATCCGAAAATCACGTTTCCTGATCGGATCGTCACGCACCGCATCGTCCTTCGGACACACAACCCAAGGAGATCCGTGATGCCCTATGTCGATGGTTTCGTGCTGGCCGTGCCGAAGGACAACATCGAGGCTTACAAGGCGCTGGCGAAAACGGCCTGCGCGATCTGGATGGAGCACGGTGCGCTCGATTATGTCGAATGCATCGGCGACGACGTGCCCTACGGCGAGCTGACTTCGTTTCCGCGCGCGGTGATGGCGAAGGAGGACGAGATCGTGGTGTTCGCCTGGATCGTCTATCGCGACCGGGAGACTCGCGACACCGTCAACAAGAAGGTGATGGCGGACCCGCGGCTGAAGTTGGATGGTATGCCGTTCGACGGCAAGCGCATGATCTACGGCGGCTTCACGACGCTGCTGCGGGCGAGCGACGTGATGGGGTAAGGGCGCTGACCCGGCCCACACGTCGGTGCTTGTCCATGCAGCGTCGTGGCAAGCCGTTTTACTTGCCGGTACGGGGCCAGCATGCCATCCTCTCATCGCCAGGCATAAACAACCGGAAGCGGGCGCTTAGCCGAGCTTCCAAAAAAACTGGTTGGGGAAACCCTTGGGAGGTTTGATTTCATGAGATTGAAGCACGTCACCGGGCTGCTTTGCGCGGCCGCGATGTCCCTTGCGCTCGCTTCAGCCGCGCAGGCCCAGGACAAGGTCGTCAAGATCGGCGCGATCCTGCCGATGTCCGGCGGCACCGCCTCGATCGGGGCGCACGCCAAGGCGGCGCTCGAGGTCGCAATGGACATCATCAACAACGCTCATCCCGAGCTCGGCACTCTGCCGCTGGCCAAGAACGCAGGCCTTGCGGGCCTCGGCGGCGCCAAGATCGAGATCGTGTTCGCCGACAACCAGGGCAACCCGGCGACAGGCCAGAACCAGGCGCTGCGCCTGATCACGGAAGACAAGGTAGCCGCCGTGTTCGGCTCGTATCAGTCCGGCGTCACGCTGACCTCGAGCGCGATCGCGGAGAAATACGGCATTCCCTTTCTGAACTCCGAGTCGGTCGCGGCCAATCTCACCGAGCGGGGCTTCAAATGGTTCTTCCGCACCACGCCGATCGCCACCGACTTCGCCAAGGCCTATGTCGATTTCCTCGCCGACATCAAGGCGCAAGGCGCCAAGACCGATGCAATCGCGCTGGTTCACGACAACACCGAATACGGCACCTCGGTCGCCAACACGATCAGCGCCGCCTTCAAGGAGAAGGGGCAGGCCATCGCAGTTGACGTCGCTTATCCCGTCAACGCGACCGACGTGCAGGGACAGGTGCTCCAGCTCAAGGACAAGAAGCCCGACGTGATCATCATGATCAGCTACACGTCGGATGCGATCCTGTTCGCCAAGACCATGCAGTCGCTCGACTACAAGCCGGCCGTGCTTTTGGCCGACGACGCAGGCTATTCCGATCCCTCCTTCATCAAGGCGGTCGGCAAGATATCGCAAGGCGTCTTCAACCGTTCGTCATGGTCGGTGGGGCCGGCCGGCTCACCATCGGCCATCATCGCCGACATGTACAAGAAGAAGAGCGGCGAGGAGATGGACGACACCGTCGGCCGTCAGATGCAGGGCTTCTTCGTGCTGGCCGACGCGATCGACCGCGCCGGCTCGACCGACCCGGCAAAGATCCAGGCCGCGTTGAAGACGACCGATCTGAAGCCCGAGCAATTGATGATGGGTTACAACGGCGTGAAGTTTGACGACAGGGGCCAGAATATCCTCGCCTCCGCGCTCATCATCCAGCTCCAGGATGGCGAGAACTACACCGCGGTATGGCCGAAGGCCAACGCCGCGAAGGCGCCGGTGCTGCCCTACAAGGGCTGGTGAGATTGAAGGCGGGGCTGCGCGCCCCGCGATTTCCGAAATGATTTGATCAGAGCAACGCTGGCTCATGTCCTTTGTACTCGTGCAGGTGATCGTCGGCGGACTTCTGCTTGGCGCTGTCTATGCCCTGTTTTCCTCAGGCCTCACGCTGGTGTGGGGCATGATGAACATCGTCAATTTCGCGCATGGCGATTTCGTCATGCTCGGCATGTACGTCGCCTATGTCGTCTACACGCTGTTGGGAGGAGGGCCGATCCTCGGCGCGCCGCTGGCAACCCTGGTGCTCGCGACCGTCGGCGTCGTCGTCTATTTCGCCCTGATCCGCGATATCATGAAGGGACCGATGCTGGCGCAGATCCTCGGCACTTTCGGGCTTGCGCTATTGCTGCGTTATTCCGTGTTCTGGTGGTTCGGGGCCAACTTCCTGTCGATGCCTCCGGACATCGTGGGCGGCACCTATGCGTTCGCGGGCCTGCGCATCGAGGCCTCGCGGCTGCTTGCCGGCGTGGTTGCGCTGCTCGTTACCCTCGGGCTGCATCTGCTGCTGACGCGGACCTCGCTCGGCTCGAAGATGCTGGCGGTGGCGGAGGATCAAACCGCGGCCCAGCTCATGGGCATCCGTCCCGACACCATGCAGGCGATCGCCTGGGCGATTGCGGCCGGTGCCACCGGGCTTGCCGGCGCGCTGATTGCGAACTTCTTCTACATCGTGCCGACCGTCGGCGAGACGCTCGGCATTGTCGCCTTCGTCACGGTGTCGCTCGGCGGTTTTGGCAGTGTGCCGGGCGCCCTCGTCGCGGGCCTGCTGATCGGCGTGATCGAGTCACTGTCGGGCTATCTGATCGGCGCGATCTACAAGGACATCGTCGTCTATGTCCTGTTCCTGCTCTTCCTCTGGTTCCGGCCGCAGGGCCTGATGGGCAAGACCTGATGAGAAAGCTGTGATGCGGCGCTTGATCTGGCTCTCGGCCGTCGCAGCGTTCGCGATCTGCTATCCGCTGCTGCTGTCCTCGCCGTTCCAGCAGCGTCTGGGCGCGCTGGTGCTGCTCTATGCGATTGCAGCGTCTGCGTGGAATATCGTCGGCGGCTATGCCGGCCAGGTCTCGGTCGGCCACGTCGTGTTCTTCGGCTGCGGTGCTTATGCCGCGATGGGATCCTACGCAAAGTTCGGCCTGTCGCCCCTGTTCGGCATCCCTGGCGGGATCGTGCTCGCTGTGGGCCTGGCCGCGATCATCGGCGTGCCGACGCTGCGGTTGTCGGGCCATTATTTCAGCATGGCGACCATCGCGGTCGCCGAGACGATGCGGCTGATCGTGACCAACACCGACTGGCTGGGTGCGGCCGTCGGGCTCTCCGGGCCGACCGTGCCGCGCAACATCTTCGATCTCTCGTTCCTGTCGTCGTTGCCGTATTATTATCTCTTCCTCGCAATCCTCGTGATCACGCTGTTGATCACCTGGTGGATGACCAGCAGCCGCATGGGATTTTACCTGCGCGCGATCAAGGACTCCGAGCGCGCGGCGCGCTCGCTCGGCGCACCCGCCAGCCGCACCAAGCTCTACGCCTACATGCTGAGTGCGGCGCTGACGAGCGTCGCCGGCGCGCTCTATGCCATGATGTTCGGCTTCGTCGATCCCGAGTCCGGGTTCGGCATCCTGATTTCGGTGAAAATCCTGATCATGGCCGCGCTGGGCGGGGCAGGGCTGTTGTTCGGGCCCCTGGTCGGTGCCGCGATCCTGGTGCCGCTGGAGGAGATCTCGAACAGCTGGCTCGGCGGCAAGGGCGCCGGGCTCACCTTCGTGCTCTATGGCGCGATCATTGTGGTGATCGCGCGTTTCCAGCCTGGCGGTCTACTCAGCCTGTTCACTCGGCGCAGCAAGCCGACGAAGGACACGGGAGCTGGCCATGCTCCTTGAGGCACGCGAAATTACAAAGGCGTTCGGCAGCTTCAAGGCGGTGGACGATGCCTCCGTGACCTTGGAGCAAGGCGACATCCTCGGCCTGATCGGCCCGAATGGTGCGGGCAAGTCCACCTTCTTCAATTGCCTGACTGGCGATCTCAAGACCACCTCGGGCCGTGTTCTGTTCGAGGGGCGCGACATCACCGACTTCACGCCGGAGCTGCGCGCCGGGCTTGGGCTCGCCCGTACCTTCCAGGTGCCGCAGACCTTTGAGGGCATGACGGTGCTGGAGAACGTCATGATCGGCGCGTTCCTGCGCACCTCGCATCGCAAGGACGCCGAGACCAAAGCGCGCGCGGTGCTTGAGCGCGTCGGCATGATCAGGCTTGCGGATGCGCCGGCGCGTTCGCTCGGCACGCCGGGCCGCAAGCGGCTGGAGATCGCGCGAGCGCTGGCGACCGAGCCGAAGGTGCTTCTGCTGGACGAAGCCATGGCCGGCCTCAACGCCCATGAGGTGAGGCTCGCCATCGACCTCGTGCGCGACATTCACCGTTCCGGCATCACCCTCGTGATCGTCGAGCACATCATGGAAGTGATCATGTCGCTCGCCAGCCGCGTGATGGTGTTCCACCAAGGCAAAGAGATCGCCCGCGGCTCGCCGCGCGAGGTCACATCCAACCCGGCGGTGATCGAGGCCTATCTCGGCAAGCGCGCAGCGAAGGCAGCCGCCGGCCACACGCCGGTCGAACTGATGGGCGGGCCGGACCTATGAACGGGCCGTTGCTGCGGATCGAGCACCTCGAGGTGCGCTACGGCGATCTCATCGGCGTGTCCGACGTCTCGCTGGAGGTTCCCGAAGGCAGCGTGGTCGCGCTACTCGGCTCCAATGGCGGCGGCAAGACCACGACGCTGAACGCCATCGCCGGCCTCATTCCGGTGCATTCCGGATCGATCCGCTTTCGCGGCGAGGACATCGCCGGCGAGAAGGCGTTTGCGATCGTGCGCAAGGGGCTGGCGCTGTCGCCGGAAGGCTGGCGCCTGTTCGTGCAGCAGAGCGTCGAGAACAACCTCATGCTTGGCGCTACGCCGTTGCACGACAAGTCGCGCCAGGCCACGCTGCTCGAACGTGTCTACGAGATCTTTCCGCGCCTCAAGGAACGCCGCAACCAGCGTGCCGGCACCATGTCCGGTGGCGAACGGCAGATGCTCGCGGTCGGGCGCGCGCTGATGAGCGACCCGAAGCTGTTGATGCTGGATGAACCTTCGCTCGGTCTCGCGCCGGCGGTGGTCGAGTCCATGTACGAGACCTTCGGCCGCCTGCATCGCGAGGGCCTGACCATTCTGCTCGCCGAGCAGTCGATCGAGCTCGCACTGGAGGTCTCGGATTTCGCCACGGTGCTCCAGGTCGGCAAGAGCGTGCTATCAGGCACGGCGGCGGCGCTCGCGGAGGATCCGCAGGTGCAGAAGGCTTATCTGGGCGTGGACTGACCGATTTCCGCCTGGAGGCGCCCGGTATCGGGGGCGTTGGGCTGCAATATGGATATGCAACAGTAACGGCGAGGCGTCGCTACTTGATCTTGTCGTAGGCCGCCGCGAAATCGCCGAGCGGCATCGGGATCGCGATCGTTTCCTTCGCCATGTTCTGGAAGGAGACCTTGAGCTGCTTGCCCGACCGCAAGGTCGCGAGCAGGTCCGGTGCGATCGGCGTGGAGGCGTAGCAGCCGCGGTTCTCGCAGGTCTGGATCTGGAGATCGACCGCCTTGCCCTCGTCAACCTGGAGCTTGGCGCCGATGGGAAGGTTGAGGCCAAGCGGCAATTGCAGCAGCGCCACCGGTGTGCGGGTGTCGGGCGCGATGCGGATGTTGATCAGAACGATGGTCTGGCCGGTCTTGGTCAGCACCGCGTTCTGCTCCATCGCGCATTCGAGCGGTGCGTCGCGGCTGACGCTGGTGCAGCGCACGACCCAACCGGGCTGCTGCGCCGCAGCGCCGTCAGCCTGGGGCTGCGTCGGAGCCGGCGCGGACTGTGCCGCCGGGGCAGAGGGAGCCGCGTTCTTCTTGGCGCCTTGCTGGGCATGCGCGGCACCCGCCGACAACAGGACAGCGGCGGCAAGCGCGACAAGTCTGGATTGGATGGGCATGGCAAGACCGCGTTGACGTGAACCGAGGGTCTCGCTGTAACGTCGTGAGGCGCGCGGTGCAAGCTGCTACTCGGCAGCTTCCTTAACGGTGCCGTGCTCGACCGTCTCGTCGCCTTCGCCGTCACCCTTGCGGCCCCAGCCCGAGAACCAGTTGTTGAGCTCGTCGAGATAGAGATAGACGACCGGGGTGGTGAATAGCGTCAGCGCTTGACTGACGATCAGACCGCCGACCATGGCGTAGCCGAGCGGTTGGCGAATTTCGGCGCCGGTGCCGTGGCCGAGCATCAGCGGCACGCCGCCGAGCAGGGCAGCCATGGTCGTCATCATAATCGGACGGAAGCGCAACAGCGCTGCCTGCCGGATCGATTCCGCCGGCGTCTTGTGCTCGTCGCGCTCCGCGGCGATGGCGAAGTCCACCATCATGATGCCGTTCTTCTTCACGATGCCGATCAGCAGAATGACTCCGATCAAAGCAATGAGGCTGAACTCGAAGCCCGCCGCCATCAGGATCGCGAGCGCGCCGACGCCGGCCGAGGGCAGAGTCGACAGAATCGTGATCGGATGGATGTAGCTCTCGTAGAGGATGCCGAGGATCAGATAGACCACGACCAGCGCGGCGAGGATGAGGAGCGGCACGGTGCCGAGCGACTGCTGGAACGCCTGTGCCGTGCCCTGGAAGCTCGAATTGAGCGTCGGCGGCGCGCCGAGGTCCGCCATCGCCTTCTGCACGGCCTCCGTAGCCTGGCCGAGCGCGACGCCCTGGGCGAGGTTGAAGCTGATCGTGATCGCCGGGAACTGGCCCTGGTGGCTGATCGAGAGCGGGCGAACCGGATCGGTGCTCCAGGTCGCGAAGGTCGACAGCGGCACCTGGTCGCCGGTTAGCGGAGACTTCAGGTAGAGCTTGTTCAGGCTCTCGAGGCTGCCCTGCATCTCCGGCAGGATCTCGAGAATCACCTTGTAGGTGTTGAGCTGGGTGAAATACTGCGTGACCTGGCGCTGTCCGAAGGCGTCGTACAGCGTGTCGTCGATCAGCTGCGGCTGGATGCCGTAACGCGCAGCCGTATCGCGGTTGATCTTGAGCTGAACCGTGGTGCCCTGGGTCTGCTGGTCGGTCGCGACGTCGCGCAGTTGCGGCAAGGTCTGCATCTTGGCGAGAATCTTCGGCGCCCAGTCATTGAGCTCGGCGAGATCGGCGTCCTGCAGGGTGAACTCGAACTGCGTACGCGTCGGCCGGCCGCCGAGCCGGACGTCCTGGGCCGCCTGCATGTAGAGGCGGGCGCCGGACACCTTCTCGAGCTTGGGACGCAGCCGCGCGATGATCTGCTGCGCCGAGGCATTGCGGACGCTGAGCGGCTTCAGCGTGATGAACATGTTGCCGTTGTTGCCGGCGCGGCCACTGCCGCCGATGTTCATCGCGATCGTTGCGACGTCGGGGTCGTCCATTACGATTTTGCCGAGCTCGACCTGGCGGCGCTGCATCTCCGCGAACGAGATGTCCTGGGAGGCTTCCGAGGTCGCCGTGATCAGGCCGACGTCCTGTTGCGGGAAGAAGCCTTTCGGGATCAGCACGAACAGATAGACCGACAGGGCAAGGGTGGCGAAGAAGATCGCGAGCGTGGTGCGGCGCCAGCTCAGGGCATGGTCGAGCACCCATTCGTAGCCGCGCAACATTGCATCGAAGCCGCGCTCGCTCCATTGGTAGAACTTGCCGTGGGTGACCTCGCCATGGGCGCGCAGGAAGCGCGAGGCCATCATCGGCGTCAGGGTCAGCGACACGAACATCGAGACGAAGATTGTCATCGCCAGCACGACGGCGAATTCGCGGAACAGGCGTCCGATGATGCCGCCCATCAGCAGCAGTGGAATCAGCACTGCGACCAGCGAGATGCTGATCGACACGATGGTGAAGCCGATTTCCTTGGAGCCCTTGAAGGCCGCCGCCATCGGCGATTCGCCTTCTTCGATGTAGCGCGTAATGTTCTCGAGCATCACGATAGCGTCGTCGACGACGAATCCGACCGCGATGGTGAGCGCCATCAGCGACAGATTGTCGAGCGAATAGCCGACGACCCACATCAAGGCGCACGCGCCCAGCAGCGCCAGCGGCACTGTGATTGTGGGAATGACGGTCGCCCAAAAACTGCGCAGGAAAATGAAGATGACCATGACCACCAGCGCTATGGTCAGCAGCAGCGTGAACTGGACGTCCTCGACCGCTGCGCGGATCGTCGTGGTGCGGTCGCTGATGAGCTCGATCTTGATCGCGGGCGGGATCGCGGCGACGAGGCGAGGCAGGGTGGCCTTGATCCGGTCGACGGTTTCGATGACGTTGGCGCCCGGCTGCTTGAAGATCACCAGGAACACGCCGCGCTTGCCGTTGGCCCAGGCCGCCTGCTTGGCGTCCTCGGCGCCGCTGACCGCCTGGCCGATGTCGCGGATTCGCAAGGGGCCGCCGTTGCGATAGGCGATGATGACGTCGTTCCAGTCCTTGGCCTGGGTGAGCTGGTCGTTGGCGTAGATCGTGTAGGCGCGCTTCGGGCCGTCGATGTTGCCCTTGGGGCTGTCGACCGTGGTGATCGCGATCTGGCTGCGCACGTCCTCCATCGACAGGCCCTTGGCGACGAGTTTCGCCGGGTCGATCTGGATGCGGATAGACGGTTTCTGCTGGCCCCCGATGAAGACCTGCGCGACGCCGGAGAGCTGGCTGATCTGCTGGGCGAGCTGGGCGTCGACCGCGTCGCTGACGCTGGTCAGCGGCAATGTGTCTGAGGTTGCCGACAGCAGCAGGATCGGCGCGTCGGCCGGGTTGACCTTGCGGTAGGTCGGCGGCGACGGCAGGTTCTTCGGCAGCTGACCGCTCGCGGCGTTGATGGCGCCCTGCACGTCGTTGGCGGCGCCGTCGATGCTGCGGTTGAGGTCGAACTGGATGGTGATCGACGCGGTGCCCAGATAGCTCGTCGAGGTCATTTGGGCGATGCCCGGGATCTGGGCGAATTGCCGTTCGAGCGGCTGGGCCACCGACGAAGCCATGGTCTCTGGGCTGCCGCCCGGCAGATTGGCTGTGATCTGGATGGTCGGGAAGTCTACCTGCGGCAGTGGCGCGACCGGCAGCAGGGGATAGGCGACGAGACCAACGAAGAGAATGCCGGCCATCAGCAGCGAGGTGCCGATGGGATAACGGATGAAAGGTGCCGAAATCCCGCCCGCGTTCATTCCTGTCGGACCTTGTTCTGGGCCGGATCCGTACTCGCCACGGCCGTGGAGACGAGGCTTCCGGGCTGGACCTTGAATTGGCCGCCGGTGATCACTTGCTGCCCGGGCGTCAGCCCTTCGTCGACGACCGAACGTCCGTCGATGCTGTAGCTGACCTTGATCTTGTGCACCTGGGCCTTGTTGTCCTGATTGACAGAATAGGCGTAGAGGCCGTTGGTGGAGTGCTGGACCGCGTCATCCGGGACAACGGTCGCATCCTTGAGGGTGCGCACCAGCAGGCGTGTCGACACCGATTGACCGGGCCAAAGCGCGTGGTCCTTGTTCTCGAACACCGCCTTGAGCCGGATCGTGCCGCTGCTGGTGTCGACTTGGTTGTTGATGACGGCAAGCTTGCCCTCGGCCAGCGTCTTCTTGCCGTCGGTCGTGAAGGCGATCACCCTGAGCGCGCCGGCCTTCTGGCCCTCGCTGATATAGGGCAGCTGATCCTCTGGCGCGGTGAAGATCACCGAGATCGGCTCGACCTGCGAGATCGTGACGATGCCGGTCTGCGTCGAGGCGTTGACGATGTTGCCGATGTCGACCTGGCGCAGGCCCGCGACGCCGGTGATCGGCGCCTTGACCTGGGTGTAGTCGAGCTGGGTCTGCGCGTTGGAGATCGCAGCATCATCGGCGGCGATCTGTGCGGTGAGCTGGGCGACCGTGGAGCGCTGGGTGTCGACCCGCTGGGCGGTGGCGAATTCGCCGAGCTTCATGGCGCGCTGGAGCTCGAGATTGGCGTTGGCCAGATTTGCCTCGTCCTGGGCCTTCTTGGCCTTGGCCTGGTCGAGCGTGGCTTGATAGGGACGGGGATCGATCGAGGCGAGAAGCTGGCCCTCCTTGACGATCTGGCCTTCGGTGAAGGCGATCTTGTCGATCTGGCCATCCACCCTGGTCCGGACTTGGACGGTGTTGAAGCCCGCAACCGTGCCCAGACCGGTCAGGTAAACCGGAAAGTCCACCTTCTGAACTGGCGAAACGCTCACGGGGACGGCGGACGGGCGCTGCGGCCCCTTTTGTGCGGTCTGGGTTTTTCCGGCGTCGGGCGAGCCGAATTTCTGCCAACCATAGTAACCTGCGGAGGCCACGGCCGCGATGATCAGAATCCAGAGGATCGGCCGGGACTTTTTCATATCGTCTCGTGTCGGCTCTTATGCCCTAAGCTACGAATTATGAGGCAATCATAGGGTTCCAGGAGGCTTGTATAATACACGCCAAGTTCCAGTGTAAACAGCACTATCGGTTGAGAATCCTAAACAATTGGAAAGCTTTGCACGGGTTAGGCAGCTCCGTGTCACTACGGTGTGCCGTGCTGCATTCCCCCCTCAGGAACGATCAGCGTGCAAAGTTTGTGCAATGCTCGAAAGCGGTGTGCTCTGGACTGAGCGGCGCCGCGCCTAGGCCGCAAGGCGACGGCTGGCAGGAACGGTTCTAATCGTGCGGAGCTCGTTTCGGTTGTCAGGGAAATCGGCATCGGTCATATCGACGCGCCACAACGGGAGCGCAGCATGGACGAACTGAACGGCAAGCTGATCGCGTGTCAGATCCTGATCACGGGACTGATCGCACGCGTCGCCAACGAGCAGCGTGATCCCTTGCGCTTTCTCACCGAGTTCCGCGACGAGATCAGAGCCGTCGTCAACGGCGTCAACATCGCAGGCATGGACAACAGCGACCGCGTGCGCGCGGTGGCGCGGAAGACCGTCGATGAATTGTTCTCGTTGATGAAGCCGCCAAGCAGCGATTGACCATGCGCCCGCGACCGCCGATTTAGCAGCATTTTCACGCGCTCTTTAGAACGACTCCAATCTCGATTTAGAACGATTTCAAACGGCAGTTTAGAATCGCTTTGATCTGGACTTATTCAAGCGTTCTCGCGGCTTACTCGCATTGACCCGCAATTTTGCAGCCGATACCAACACTCCAATCGCTCATCGAAGTGAATGGGCGAACTGGAATATGGGGCGTGTTTGGTAATGGGGCAGGTGGTCGCACCGAAGTCGTTGCGTTCGGTCGCAGCATTCGATGAAAAGTTCACGAGCGTTTCCGGCAAGAAGGTCTCCGCTGTCGCGGGCCTGATCGCAGCAGCATCGGTGTCGAGCGGCGCGGAGGCGCAGCAGTCGAACCTGCCGCCGGTGACGGTCGATGCGCCGGTCGCGCGTCCGCGCCCGGTGGCTTCGAAGCCGACGGCGGATCAGGTCCGCGCGCGCAATGCGCTTCGCCGCGCCGCGCAGCGGCAGCAGGCGGCGCAGCAGACCGCTCCCACCACGCCGTCCGGCGAGGTTGACCGCAATCCGTATTCGGATCCGGCGGCGCCATACAAGGTCGACCACGTCCAGGCCTCCGGCAAGTTTCCCGAGCCGATGCTGAACACGCCGAAGACCATCACCGTGCTCAGCAAGGAAGTTCTCGAGGACAAGAACGCCACGACGCTGAAGGAGATCGGGCGGTCGACCGCCGGCGTGACGCTGGGTTCGGGGGAGGGGGGCAACGCGTTCGGCGACCGCTTCTTCATCCGCGGCTTCGATGCGCGCAACGACGTCTTCATCGACGGTATCCGCGATCCCGCGGTCTCAATCCGCGAAAACTTCTTCACCGAGCAGATCGAGATCCTGCGGGGCCCCGCCTCGTCCTACGCCGGCCGCGGCACCGCTGGCGGTGCCATCAACATCGTCACCAAGCAGGCGGGCGACGTCAATTTCAAGCGGATGGATACCGAGTTCGGCACCGACAGAACCAAGCGCGTCACGCTCGACGTCAACCAGGTCGTCGATCCGACCTTCTCCGTGCGCGTGGGCGGCCTGTTCCAGGACGCCAACGTCGCCGGCCGCAACTATATCACCGACGATCGCTGGGGTTCTTTCATCTCGACCAAGTACACCCCGACCAACGACATCAAGATCACGACGAACTATGTCCACACCGATCTCAGCGGCTACCCGGATTTCGGCGTGCCCTTCTACAGGCAGGGCAATGTCCCCGTGACGTCGGCGGGCATTCCGCGCGGAAACTGGTACGGCTTTCTCAACCGCGACTTCCAGACGGCGCGGCAGGATTTCGGCACCGGCACGATCGAGTACAAGGTCAACGATGCCATCACGCTGACCAGCAAGGTGCGCGGCGAGCACTCGCTGCTGAATTATATCGGCACGCTGCCGCAGAACCCGATCACGACCAGCCCCAATCCGCTGCTCTGGACCACGACGGCCAGTGCGCAGAGCCGCTACCAGAACGTGGATGTATGGGCCAACCAGAACGAGGCCACATTCAAGCTCAACACCGGCGGGGTCAAGCACACCGCAGTGTTCGGCGTCGAATATGCCAACGAAAACATCTCGATCGACCGTTACACCGGCCTCTCGTCCGAACTGTTCGGCGGCGGCTCGACCAGCAACGGAGCGGTCACGGGGGTCAATCTCTACTCGCCGCAGTACACCTACATTCCCTTCAGCAACACGCCGTCGCTGGTTGGAAATCCGACGCGCTACGGTGTCAACACCAGCAGCGTCTACGTCATGGACACCGCGAACTGGCAGGACACCATCATTGTGAACGGCGGCGTGCGCTACGACGGCTACAGCCAGAGTTCGTCGACCAACGCGGCCTATTTGAAGCAGAATGCCGATCTCGTGAATTACAACGTCGGCGCGGTCTACAAGCCGATGTCGATCGGCAGCCTGTATGCAGCCTATGCGACCTCGGCCAATCCGTTCGGGTCGGAACTTGATGCGACCGCGACCGATTACGGTGGTGTTCCGCCCAACACGGCCGTTTTGCTCGGACCCGAGCGTAACAAGGCGATCGAACTCGGCACCAAATGGGAGCTCGCCGACCGTCACCTGTTGGTAACCGGTGCGCTGTTCCAGACGACCAAGGACAACGCGCGCGAGACCGTCAACAATCTGCTGACCTCGGGCGCTGCCTACAGGATCCAAGGCATCGACATCGAGGCCGAGGGCAAGCTCACCGACCGCTGGAGCATTTTTGGCGGTCTGGTGCTGATGCAGTCGAAGGTCACGCAGAGCGGCGTTGCCTCCAACATCGGTCTGCAGCTCGCCAACATTGCCCACCAGTCGTTCAGCATGCTGACCAAGTACAAGTTCGACGGCGGCTGGGAACTCGGCGGCCAGGCGGTGTACCGCTCGAAGGTCTATGGCGGCACGTTCGCGGCCAACACCAACGAGTTGCCGAGCTACTGGCGTTTCGACGCATTCCTCGAGAAGAAGATCGACCAGAACTGGACCATGAAGTTCTACGCCCAGAACCTGACGAACAAGCTCTATTACGACTCGTTCTATCGCAGTGCCGTGCCCTTCGTGGCGGTCGCGCCAGGGCGGGCATTCTACCTCGTGACGACAGCGAAGTTCTGATCATGCTGACGTGCCTTCCTGGCGTTCTGAGCAAGGATGATGTGGCGGATTTCCGCCGCATCATGGACGTCAGCGAATGGGAGGACGGGCGCTCCACCGCCGGCTCGCAGTCGGCGATGGTCAAGCGCAACGAGCAATTGGCGCCGGACAGCGAGGTCGCGCGCAAGCTCGGCAACCGCATCATTTCGGCGCTGACGTCGAACCCGCGCTTTATCGCGGCCGCGATCCCCCTCCAGATATTCCCGCCGCTGTTCAACCGCTATGCGGCCAGCAGCGGCCACCATTTCGGCCTGCACGTCGACAATGCGATCCGCGGCGACCGCCTGACCGGCCTTCGCATCCGCACAGACCTCTCGGTCACGCTGTTCCTGGCCGAGCCGGAGGAGTACGACGGTGGCGAACTTGTGATCGAGGACAGCTACGGCTCGCACGAAGTCAAGTTGCAAGCCGGGGACTGCGTGCTCTATCCCTCGACCAGCCTCCATCTCGTGACGCCGGTGACCAGGGGAACGCGGGTTGCGTCTTTCTTCTGGCTTCAGAGCATGATACGGGACGATCAAGCCCGGAGCATGATCTTTGACCTCGACACCGCGATACAGGCGCTGGTGGAACGGCTCGGGCGTGACGATCCCGAAACGGTCAAATTGACGGGTATCTATCACAACCTCATTCGCTACTGGGCCGAAGTATGAAGATCATGTCCTTCCAAGCAAGCCTTGCCGCAGCTCTGGTGCTGGCGGCCGCCTGGCTTGCATCCCCCGTTTCTGCCCAGACACAGGCCGCCCCCGCGGCACCCGTCCAGTCGACGGCTCAGCCGTCCGCGGTCAGTCCAGCCCCGGTTGTTGCTCCGCCTATGACGCCCCAAGCTGCCGCGCCCGCGGCTGCAAAGTCCGATACGGCAGCCGGCATCGCGCCCGCCATGAAGGAACTGTCGCCCTGGGTGATGTTCATGTCGGCGGACATCATCGTGAAGGCGGTGATGATCGGGCTCGCCTTTGCATCGCTGATGACCTGGACGGTGCTGATCGCCAAGTCGATCGAATTGTCGATCGCCGCGACCAAGCTTCGCTCGGCGCTGAAGAAGATCGCAGAGGCGCGCTCGCTCGCGGAAGCGCAGATGGCGCTCGGGGCCAAGGAGGGCATCCTGCCGTCCTTCCTGGCGGCGGCGCTGCGGGAGGCGCGGATGTCGGCCGGCCTCTCCAGCGACACCGGCATCAAGGAGCGGGCGGCTTCGAGCTTCTCCGAGATCATGCGTGCGGAGGCGCGGCGCATCCGCGTCGGCATGGGCGTGCTCGCGACCATCGGCTCGACCTCGCCCTTCGTCGGCCTGTTCGGCACGGTGTGGGGCATCATGAACAGCTTCATCGGCATCTCGAAGTCGCAAACCACGAACCTCGCCGTCGTCGCGCCCGGCATCGCCGAGGCGCTGCTCGCCACCGCGATCGGCCTGGTCGCCGCCATTCCCGCGGTCATCATCTACAACTACTTCTCGCGCGTGACGAAGAGCTATCTCGAACTCGTCAGCCGTGCCTCGGGCGCTGCGGGGCGGTTACTCTCGCGCGATCTCGACCGCAGCCACGGCAGCGTGCATTCGCGCGCGGCGGAGTGACCCATGGGCGTCTCGCTCGCAGACAATGATGACGATGACGATTTCGGCGAAACGCATGAAATCAACGTCACGCCGTTCATCGACGTCATCCTGGTGCTGCTGATCATCTTCATGGTGGCAGCGCCGCTGTCGACCGTCGACCTGCCGATCGATCTGCCGACGTCGAGCGCGACACCGCAGAAGAAGCCGGACAAGCCGACCTATCTCAGCATCAAGCCCGATTTGACGCTTGCCATCGGAGAGAACCCGGTTCACCGCGCCGAGTTGATCGGCACCCTCGACGGGCTGTCCGACATGAGCAAGGACAAGTACGTGTTCCTGCGCGCCGATCGCTCGGTGCCGTATGGCGAGTTGATGGGCGTCATGGAGCTGTTGCGCTCAGGCGGCTATTCGCGGGTGAAGCTGGTTGCGCTGGAAGGCGCTCCGGGGGCGCCCGCGGCAGGCGCCGCTCAGCCTTAGAGGCCCGCTATGTCGGACGAGTCCAGACCAGCCCGGACGCTTTGGATTTTGGCAGCGATGGCGGCGCTCGCGCTCCATCTGGGCGGGGCCGCGCTCGCGTTGGCGCACCTGCGGGCCGATGACGCCGATGACGGCCTCGGCGCGGCCGGCGCGGAGTTCGCTGTCGAGATGGCCTCGCCGAAGGCGCCTGACACCGACCTTCCGCCGGGACCGGATAGTGAAGCGATGCAGGAGCAGCAGGCGCTTCCCGAGCAAAAGGCCGAGACCAAGGAAACCGAGCTTCCAAAGGATCAGTCGCAACAGGTCGACGATCCCGATCGGGTCGTCACCGAGAACATTTCGAAGAAGCCGCAGGACGAGGATCCGAAGATTGCGGCGGTCGAAACGCCCGCTGCGGAGGCCTCGCCGAAGTCCGTTGCGACGGCGCGGCAGACGCTCGACGAGGACGCGCGCGAGGCCGAGAAGGCACTGGCGCCCGTGCTGGGCATCGGCAAGGACATTCTAAAGCTCACGGCAGACTGGAATCGCAAGATTAGCGCGCACCTTACGGCCCACAAGGTCAATCCGGAAGGCAAGGAGCCCAACAATCAGAAAGTCAAGGTCAGCTTCGCGATCAACCGACGGGGCAACGTGCTTTCAGTCGACGTTGTCGAGTCGTCCGGGGATGCAGCTTACGATGCGGCCGCGATCTCGATTGTCCGCAAATCCGATCCCATCCCGCAGCCGCCTGCCAGCCTGACCGACGACCGGTTCGAGCGCACCGTCGACATCATCTTCACGCCGCCGGACGCAAGGAAAAAGAAGAAGACGGCTCAGCGCCAGTAGAGCCTGATCCCGACATAGACCACGACCAGGCAGGCGAAGATCAGGGCCACCGGGAGCGGCCGCTTCTGGGTTGCGCCCGCGGTCGCTGCCCGGAAGAAACTGGCCTTCTTCGGCTTCGGTTCGGGGCGGCGGAAAGCGGTAACATTGTCCGCCGCCGGTTCAGCCGCCCGGGGGCGGACGTCAGGTGGAGTTCCCGCGCCGCCCATCTCGGCATAGTAGGCCTTGTAGATGGCGCCGATGGTGGCCTCGGTAGCCTCACCCTCGTTCATCTGCGCCCGCAGGTTCTTGTAGCTCAGGAGGAACTCCTGCGCCTCCGGAGGCAGCGCGGACGACCCGTTGAGCTTGGCCATCATCTTCCAGGTGGCAAAATCGGCGCGAGCGCGGGTATCAGCGCGTCGCGCGATCAGCATATCGGCAGCTTTGACCAAGTCGGCCTCGAGCCCTTCGGCTTGTGTTCGGGTGTGCTGTTCAACTACGTATTGCCGGTCAGAATGAGAACAGCCTGAATCACATAACCGGTCAACGTTCGCAGTATTGCTGAAATAACATCAAGATTTAGACCGAACTGCGAGCCTGCCAGCGGTAGCAGGATCAGCAAGCCGATCAGAATCAGCATCCCGAACGGCTCGAGCCGCGCCAGCGGGAGGGCGAGCGGCCGGGGCAGCAGCCCTACCGCGACGCGCCCGCCGTCGAGCGGCGGGATCGGCATCATGTTGAACACCGCCAGCACCGCGTTGATCAGCAGTGCGTTCTTGAGATTGTCAAAGATCCATTGCGCCGAGTTCGCTGGGGCCCAGGGCAGGGCGTGCAGGGCAAGAGCTGCGGACAGCGCCAGCAGGATGTTGGTGGCGGGCCCGGCCAGCGCCACCCAGACCATGCCGAGTCTGGGGTCGTTGAGCTTGCGGAAATTCACCGGCACAGGCTTGGCATAGCCGAACAGGAATGGCGAATGTGCGAACAGCAGCATCGCCGGCAATATCAGCGTGCCGAACGGGTCGATGTGGCGGAGCGGGTTGAAGCTGACACGGCCGAGCTGCCATGCGGTATCATCACCGAGACGATGTGCGACGAAGGCGTGGGCAGCCTCGTGGAAGGTGATGGCGAGCACCAGCGGCAGCACCCACACCGAGAGGTCATACAAGGAAATGTTCACGGCTCGTCCGTCCCGGTTTGCCTGCGGTCTTGCAGCCGACCCAGCCAACCGGTGGTGCAGCAACGCGTCACCCCAACATAGGGTGGGCGGTCCCGAAATGCCACGCCGCAAATGATCGGCGAGACCAGCGGCCGTGACGTGGAGCCTTGGCGCCGGATGAGCTACGTCGGGATCGTCCCGTCATATCGGATCATGCCGTCCTCGATCGTCACCCAGCCCATCTTTTCGCTGACCCAGATGTGCTCGGTGGGCACAAACGCGTTGCGATCGTCGAAGGTCGCCAGCGCAACGCCAGCCAGCGTGCCGTTGCGCCGCCAGGCGAACAGGCGCGTGCCGCAGCGCTTACAGAACACGCGGTCGATGTTCTCGGACGACGCATAGCGCTCGGTGTCGCCCTCGACAGTCAGTGCGCGCTGGTCGAATTGCGCGCGGGCGAAGTAGGGCGAGCCCATCGCCTTCTGACAGATGCGACAATGGCAGATGCGGACGTTGAGCGGCTCGCCCTCCGCCTTGAACCGCACCGCGCCGCACAGACATCCGCCTTCTCGGATCATGGCTGCCTCAATAGGTTGCCCGCCCACCCGAGATGTCGAACACGGCGCCGGTCGAGAACGCGCAGTCCTCGGATGCGAGCCAGCTCACCATCGCGGCTAGCTCTTCCACCAGCACAAAGCGCGCTTTCGGGATTTTCGACAGCATGAAGTCGATATGCTGCTGCGTCATCTGGTCGAAGATCGCCGTCTTCGCAGCCGCGGGAGTCACCGCATTGACGAGAATGTCGTGTGCGGCCAATTCCTTGCCGAGCGACTTGGTCAGCGCGATCAGGCCGGCCTTGGACGCCGAATAATGCGAGGCGTTGGGATTGCCTTCCTTGCCGGCGATCGAGGCGATGTTGACGATGCGCCCGTACTTCTGCTTGAGCATCCAAGGCACGATCGCCTTGCAGACGATGAAAGGGCCGTCGAGGTTGATGCGCAGAACTTTCCGCCATTCCTCGAGATCGGTCTCCCAGACCGGCTTGTTGACGCCGGCGATGCCGGCATTGTTGACGAGGATGTCGATCTTGCCGAAGGCGGCCAGCGTCGCGTCGCGGGCCTGCTCGACGGCCGCGGTATCGGTGACGTCGACCTTGAAGACGCAGGTGTTATCGCCGATTTCCTTTGCCGTCTTCTCGGCCAGGGCTGCATCAAAATCCCAGATCGCGACCTTGGCGCCGGAGGCGACGAAGCGCTGAACAATGGCGCGGCCAAAGCCCTGCGCGCCGCCGGTGACGATGGCGACACGGCCGTTGAGATCGATCTTGTTCATGCCGGGCCTCTGGCGTCAGAGCATGTAGCCGCCGTCGACCACGAGGTCGACACCGGTGGTGAAGGCGCTCTCGTCGCTGCCGAGATAGACCGCCATGGATGCGATCTCGTCGGCGGTGCCGAGCCGGCCCATCTTCTGGCGGGAGACGAACATCTCCTTGCCCTGCGGCCCTTGCGCTGCGGCACGGTCGAGCATCGAAGGCGTCTCGACGGTGCCCGGGCAGATGCTGTTGCAGCGGATGCCCTTGGTGATGAAGTCGAGCGCGACCGCGCGCGTCAGCAGCGACACCGCTGCCTTCGAGGCGCTGTAGACATAACGGTTGGCCGGCGGCCGCAGCGCCGCGCAGGAGGAGATGTTGACGATGCTGCCGCCGCCGCCCGCGAGCATGTCCGGCAGGAAGGCCCTGATGGTCCGGTGCATCGACTTGACGTTGAGGTCGAACGAGAAATCAAAATCCTCTTCCGAACACTCCAGGATGGTGCCGTGGTGCACGAAGCCCGCCGCGTTGAGCAGGATGTCGACCTTGCCGACGCGCTTGGCGAAGGCGTTAACGTCGGCGGTGCTGCGCACGTCGAGCTTCGCAGTCTCGGCAATACCTTCCTTAGCCAGGCTCGCGATGCCGCTCTCATTGATGTCGGTGGCGATGACGGTTGCGCCTTCACGCGCGAATGCAATGGCGCATGCGCGCCCGATGCCTGCCGCTGCAGCCGTGATGACGGCGCGCTTTCCCTTGAGGCGGTCTGCCATTTGTATTCTCCTCGATTTTCTCAGTGCCGTAGCCCGGATGAGCGCGCGAGCGCGATATCCGGGAGCGGATGTCCCGGGTGTCGCTCCGCTCACCCGGGCTACGTGTTCCTAACTCAGTGATTATCCCGCGCTACGCCAAATGTGCCGGCGACGTTCTGATAGCGCGTAGCGAGCTCCATGCAGGCACCGGTCGACTGCTGGCCGACGGTGTTGCGATAAAGCTCCTGCCACGGCGTCTGGTTCGGCGGATGCTTGAAGCCGCCATTGGCCTTGAGCTCGGCGTGGCGCTTCTTCACCTCGTCGTCCGAGATGAGAATGTTGGCGCTGCCCTTGTTCAGATCGACGCGCACCTTGTCGCCGTTTCTGAGGATCGCGAGCCCGCCATTGGCGGCGGCTTCCGGCGAAGCATTGAGGATCGAAGGGGAGCCCGAGGTGCCCGACTGGCGGCCGTCGCCGATGCAGGGCAGGGACATGATGCCGCGCTTGATCAGCGCCGCAGGGGGCTGCATGTTCACGACCTCGGCGCCGCCGGGATAGCCGATCGGGCCGGTGCCGCGAATGAACAGCACGCAACGCTCGTCGATCTCGAGTGAGGGATCGTCGATCCGCTCGTGATAGTCCTCGGGGCCCTCGAACACGATGGCGCGGCCCTCGAATGCATTGAGATCGGTCGGGTTGCTGAGGTAGCGATCGCGGAACTCCTTGGAGATCACGCTGGTCTTCATGATCGCGGAATCGAACAGATTGCCCTTCAGCACCAGGAAGCCGGCGTCCTTCACCAGCGGCTTGTCGTAAGACCAGATCACGTCGTTGTCGGGTTTTGGCGCATTGGCGCAGTTCTCGCCGATGCCGCGGCCGTTGACCGTGACCGCGTCCTCGTGGATGCGCTTGTGCTTCATCAGTTCGCGCACCACGGCCGGCACGCCGCCGGCGCGGTGGAATTCCTCGCCGAGATAGAAGCCGGCCGGCTGCATGTTCACCAGCAGCGGCACGTCGTGGCCGACCTTCTGCCAGTCGTCGATGGAGAGCTCGACGCCGATGTGGCGCGCCAGCGCGTTAATGTGGATCGGTGCGTTGGTCGAGCCGCCGATCGCCGAATTGATCACGATGCAGTTCTCGAACGCCTTGCGGGTCAGGATGTCCGAAGGCTTGAGGTCTTCCCAGACCATGTCGACGATGCGTTTTCCCGTCTCGTAGGCGATCTGGCCGCGCTCGCGATAGGGGGCGGGGATCGCCGCACAGCCCGGCAGCGAGAAGCCGAGCGCTTCCGCGAGCCCGTTCATGGTCGAAGCGGTGCCCATGGTGTTGCAATGGCCGACCGAGGGCGCCGATGACGCCACGATCTCCATGAATTCTTCATAGTCAATCTCGCCGGCGGCGAGGCGCTCGCGCGATTTCCAGACGATGGTGCCGGAGCCGGTGCGCTCGCCATTGTGCCAGCCGTTCAGCATCGGCCCGCCCGACAGCACGATCGCGGGCAGGTTGACGGTCGCCGCCGCCATCATGCAGGCCGGCGTGGTCTTGTCGCAGCCCGTGGTCAGCACCACGCCGTCGAGCGGATAGCCGTAGAGGATTTCGACGAGGCCGAGATAAGCGAGGTTGCGGTCGAGCGCCGCGGTCGGGCGCTTGCCGGTCTCCTGGATCGGATGGGTCGGGAATTCCATCGCAATGCCGCCGGCCTCGCGGATGCCTTCGCGGACGCGATGGGCAAGCTCGATATGGTGGCGGTTGCAGGGGGAGAGGTCGTTGCCGGTCTGCGCGATGCCGATGATCGGTTTGCCGGACTGGAGCTCGGCGCGGGTGAGACCGTAGTTCAAATAGCGCTCCATATAGAGCGCGGTCATGCCCGGATTATGCGGATTGTTGAACCATTCCTGCGAGCGGAGGTGGCGGCGAGCGCCGTTGCCGGCGGGGGCATGCCCATTGGTTGGTTTTTTTGTCATTGGTTTCTCCTGCAATGCAAACGCACTGGCGTCCGTTTTATGGTATCGGCTTGTGCGATGCCCAACGGCGCGAGCGACGATTTGCCTGCCCGCTGGCGGGTCGTTTCCTCACAAATCCGATACTAGTCATGGCCACTTGGTAACGCTACCATTTTGTTCGCAACACCCCCGCCTGAAACGGCTGGCCGGTTGTCGGAACGCCGGGCCGACGAGCTTTGCCGCTCGATCACCTTGAAGCCGAGATCGAGCACCGGCTGCTCCGGACGCCGTCCGTCGATCGCGTCGATCAGCATGCTGGCGGCCGTGTTGCCCATCTCGTAGCGGTTGGTGCGCACGCTCGTCAAAGTCGGGACGGCGGAGGCCATGAATTCGAGATCGTTGAAGCCTACGATCGCGATCTGTTCGGGGATCGCGATCTCGCGGCGCCTGCATTCGAACAGCACACCCAGCGCGAGGTCGTCATTGGCGCAGAACACCGCGTCCATGCCGGGCTCCCGCGCCAGGAGATCGGTGAACAGGGCGCCTCCGAGCGTTACCGAGGTCGGAGTCGCCGTGGTGACGACGAGGCGTTGGTCGAACAGTCCGGCGTCTTTCATGGCCGAGACGTATCCGTCGAGCCGGCGCTGCACCCGCGGATCCATCCGTGCGCCGACGAAACCGATCTTGCGGTGACCTTGCGCGAACAGATGCGCAACCGCCGCACGGGCTGCGTCATAGTGCGAAAAGCCGATCATCATGTCGATCGGATTGGGTCCGATCTCCATGATCTGCACGATCGGGCAGTCGGCGGCATCGAGCATTGCGCGCGATTCCGTGGTCTGGTCGATGCCGGTGACGATCAGCCCGGCCGGCTTCTGCGCAAGAAACAGCCGCAGCAGCTTCTCCTCCTGGAGAATACTGTAGCGTGTGTTGGACAACTGGATCGAGTAACGGCTGTTTTCGGAGGCGTCGTAGATGCCGCGTAGCACGTCGGAGAACACGTTATTGGTCAGCGACGGAATCAAGACACCGATCACCTCGGTGCGCTGCGAGGCCAACGCGCGCGCCGCCAGGTTCGGTACATAGCCGAGCTCCCTGGCTGCGCTCTCGACCCGGGTCCGTTTGGCGAGCGACAGCGCCTCGGGATTGCGGAAGAAGCGGGATGCTGTGATCGGGCTGACGCCGGCGAGCTCGGCGACTTCCGCCAGCCGGATTTTGCCTGACTTGGTGCGGTTTCGACCCATTTGCTGCTCTTAACACACTCAATGTCGCAAACAAAGGAACGTTGACAGCGCTACCAGCACGGACTAACCAAAGACAAATTGCCAAAACCGCACAAACTGCCGACAATGTCGCCCGCTAAGGTTGGGCTTCGCTCGGTGAAGTCTGAAAAACAAGACGGTCGCGGCGCGAGATGCGTCGTGGACTTTCGAGGAGGGAGCTAGATGTCGTCTGTGCAAATCCGCGACGTGCGGAAATCGTTCGGCAATTTTGAAGTCCTGCACGGCGTTTCGATTCCGATCGAGGACGGCCAGTTCGTTGTCCTGGTTGGCCCCTCCGGCTGCGGCAAGTCGACGCTTCTGCGCATGCTCGCCGGTCTCGAGAACATCACCTCAGGCACGATCTCGATCGGCGACCGCGTCGTCAACAATGTCCAGCCCAAGGAGCGGGACATTGCGATGGTGTTCCAGAACTACGCGCTCTATCCGCACATGACGGTCGGCGAGAACATGGGCTTCTCGATGAAGCTGCGGGGCGAGAGCACCGAAGAGATCAACAAGCGCGTCAAGCGCGCCGCCGAGATCCTGGCACTGTCGCCGCTGCTCGAACGCTATCCGCGCCAGCTCTCCGGCGGCCAGCGCCAGCGCGTCGCCATGGGCCGCGCCATCGTGCGCGATCCGCAGGTGTTCCTGTTCGACGAGCCCTTGTCGAACCTCGACGCCAAGCTGCGCGTCGCGATGCGCACCGAGATCAAGGAGCTGCACCAGCGGCTGAAGACCACGACGGTCTACGTCACCCACGATCAGATCGAGGCCATGACCATGGCCGATAAAATCGTGGTCATGCATGACGGCATCGTCGAGCAGATGGGTACGCCGCTCGAGCTCTACGACAAGCCCGAGAACCAGTTCGTCGCCGGCTTTATCGGCTCGCCGTCCATGAACTTCCTGAAGGGTCATGTGCGGGTCAACGGCGTTGCGACCTTCGAGGGGCCGAATGGCGTCAAGCTGCCGCTCAGGAACGCGCCGGCGGCGTCCGACGGGCGTCCTGTCGTTTACGGCGTGCGTCCCGAGCATTTCACCATCGCTGACGACGGCGCCGATGCCGAGATCGTCGTGGTCGAGCCGACCGGCTCGGAAACGCAGGTGTTTGCGAAGCTCGGTGGTGAGCAGGTCGTCGCGGTCTTCCGCGAACGTCACCAGTTCAACCCGGGCGACAAGGTCAAGCTGAAGCCCGATCCTTCCGTGATTCATCTGTTCGACGAGGCGACGGGCAAACGCGTATAGCGACGCCAAAGAACTGCCAAGCAGAACTGCCCCAATACAAGACGACCCAATACAAATATAAAATTTAGGGAGAGAACGATGAGCGATTTCGACAGGCGAAGTGTGCTTAAAGTCGGTCTGGGCGGCGCGGCGCTGCTGGCCGGCCCGGGCATTGTCCCGGTACGCGCGGCGGAGTGGACCAACACGCCCGAGCCGAACGCTTCCATCCGCGTCTTGCGCTGGAAGCAGTTCATTCAGGCCGAGTTCGACAAATTCGCCGAGCAGACCAAGGCGTTCTCCGAGAAGACCGGCGTCAAGATCAAGCTCGAGGCCGAGAGCTGGGAGGACATCCGCCCCAAAGCCGCGGTCGCCGCCAATGTCGGCGCCGGTCCCGACCTGATCATCGGAACGCTCGATGATCCCCACAAATTCCCGGAAAAGCTGATCGACATGACTGACGTCGCCGACTATCTCGGCGCGCAGTATGGCGGCTGGTACCCGGTTGCCGAACGCTACGGCAAGAAGGGCAACAGCTGGATCGCCATTCCGCAGGGCGCGACCGGCGGCTGCCTGAACTATCGCGTTAGCCACGTGAAGGCCGCCGGCTTCGATGAATTTCCCAAGGACACTGCCGGCTTCCTCAAGCTCTGCCAGGCGCTGAAGAAGAACAACACGCCGGCCGGCTTCGCGCTCGGCCACGCCACGGGTGACGCCAACGGCTGGTGCCAGTGGGCGCTGTGGGCCTTCGGCGGCAAAGTCGTCAATGAAAAGAACGAGGTCGTGATCGACTCGCCGGAGACGATCGCCGCGCTCGAATACGTCAAGCAGCTCTACGAGACCTTCATCCCCGGCGTGCTGTCGTGGAACGACTCGAACAACAACAAGGCGTTCCTCAACGGCGAGCTCAGCCTGACGCTGAACGGCATCTCGATCTGGACCGTCGGAAAGAACTCGACCGATCCGAAGCAGCAGGAGATCGCCAAGGACATGAACCACGCGCCGATGCCGATCGGTCCGGTCGGCGTGTCGACCGAGCAGCAGAACGTACTGGTTTATTACGGCTACAAGCACTCGAAGTATCCGAAGGCGGTCAAGGAATACATCAAGTTCATGATGGACAAGGCGAACTACGACGCCTGGGAGGTCTCCTCCAACGGCTACGTGTCGCCGCCGCTTCCGGCCTACAACGACAACCCGGTGTGGACGTCGGATCCGAAGATCACGCCGTATCGCGACTGCCTGAAGCGCTGCCGCGACAACGGCTATGCCGGCGATCTCGGCTATGCCTCGGCCGCGGTGATGGGCGACTTCGTCGTCGTCGACATGTTCGCCGAGGCGGCGTCGGGCTCGGTGACGCCGAAGGCGGCAGCCGCACGCGCAGCCGAGCGCGCCAAGCGCTACTATCAGGTCTGATCAGCTCCAATCTACGCGGCGTCCGGTTCGCCGGACGCCGCGACTTTTCGTCGAGGGGAATCCGACATGGCAGTTTTGGCCGAGTCCACTGTCGCGCAGGCCAAGCGCAGCAGCTTGTGGACCAGAGCATTCGAGAGCCGGCATTTCCTCGGCGCGATGTTCATGGTGCCGGCAATCGCCATCCTCATCCTGTTTCTGGCTTACCCGCTGGCGCTGGGCTTCTGGCTCGGCATGACCGACACCAAGATCGGCGGCGCCGGGCGCTACATCGGCTTCCAGAATTTCGTCTCGCTGGCGAAGGACTCAGTGTTCTGGCTTTCGGTGTTCAACACCATCTTCTACACGGTCGCCGCCAGCGCGGTGAAATTCGCCATCGGCCTTTACCTGGCGCTGCTGCTCAACGAGCGGCTGCCGATGAAGTCGATGATCCGGGCGATCGTGCTGTTGCCCTTCGTCGTGCCCACGGTGCTCTCTGCGATCGCGTTCTGGTGGATTTATGACAGCCAGTTCTCGATCATCTCCTGGGTGTTGATCAAGGCCGGCCTGATCACGCGCTATATCGATTTCCTTGGCGATCCCTGGAATGCGCGCTGGTCGGTCGTCGCCGCCAATATCTGGCGCGGCGTGCCTTTCGTGGCGATCACGCTGCTGGCGGGATTACAGACCATCTCGCCCTCGCTCTATGAGGCCGCCAATCTCGACGGCGCCACCAATCTGCAGCGCTTCCGCCACATCACGCTGCCGATGCTGTCGCCGATCATCGCGGTCGTGATGACGTTCTCGGTGCTGATGACCTTCACCGACTTTCAGCTCATCTACACCATCACGCGGGGTGGACCGATCAACTCCACCCATCTGATGGCGACGCTGTCGTTCCAGCGCGCCATCACCGGCGGCAATCTCGGCGAGGGGGCGGCGATCTCGAACGCGATGATTCCGTTCCTGGTCGCGGCGATCCTGCTCAGCTTTTTCGGGCTTCAGCGTTCCCGCTGGCAGCAGGGCGGGAGGGACTGACCATGACCACGGCAGACGACCAAAGCGTCGGAATGGACTATCTCGAGAGCTTCCCGCGGAAGTTTTTTCGGGTCTACCTTCCGCTCGGCCTGATCATCTTCTTCCTGCTGTTCCCGTTCTACTGGATGGCGGTCGCGACGTTCAAGCCGGACGCGGAGATGTACGACTACGAAAAGTACAATCCGTTCTGGATCGTGCATCCGACGCTGGAGCACATCAAGAAGCTGTTCTTCGACACCGACTATCCGCTCTGGATGTGGAACACCGTGATCGTCTCGGTGTCCTCGACCTTCATCTCCCTGTTCGCCAGCGTCTGCGCCGCCTATGCGATCGAACGCCTTCGCTACAAGGGCTCGCGCTATGTCGGCCTTGCGATCTTCCTCGGCTATCTGGTGCCGCCCTCCATTCTGTTCATTCCGCTGGCGGCGATCGTGTTTCAGCTCGGGCTGTTCGACGGCAATTTGGCGCTGATCCTGACCTATCCGACCTTCCTGATCCCGTTCTGCACCTGGCTCCTGATGGGCTATTTCCGCACCATCCCCTATGAGCTGGAGGAGTGTGCGCTGATCGACGGGGCGACGCGGCTGCAGATTCTGATGAAGATCACGCTGCCGCTTTCGCTGCCGGGCGTGATCTCGGCGGGCATCTTCGCCTTCACGTTGTCCTGGAACGAGTTCATTTACGCGCTGACCTTCATCTCCTCGTCCGAAAACAAGACGATCCCGGTCGGCGCGATCACCGAGCTCGTCAATGGCGACGTCTACCACTGGGGGGCCCTGATGGCGGCGGCTCTGACCGGCTCGGTTCCCGTAGTTATCCTTTATTCCTTCTTCGTCGAGTATTATGTGTCGGCGATGACCGGCGCCGTGAAGGAATGATCGCGGGGCCTGCCTCGAGAGCGCGCCAGGACGAATCGCCGAAATCGGCGCGTTCCGGCCAATAAAAAGGAGTAGGCTCTTGCACATTCTGGTTCTGGGCGCCGCCGGCATGGTCGGCCGCAAATTGTGCGAACGGTTGTCGCGCGACGGCCGGCTCGGCAAGAGCGACATCACCAAGCTGACCATGCATGACGTGGTCGAGCCGAAGGCGCCCGAAAGAGCCGGTTTTGCCGTCGAGACCGTGTCGAGCGATTTCGCCGTGCCGGGTGCGGCCGAAAAGCTGATCGCCGGCCGTCCGGACGTGATCTTTCATCTCGCCGCGATCGTCTCGGGCGAAGCCGAGCTCGATTTCGACAAGGGCTACCGCATCAATCTCGACGGCACGCGAATGCTGCTCGATGCCGTCAGGCTTGCAGGCGGCGGCTACAAGCCGCGCGTGGTCTTCACGTCCTCGATCGCGGTGTTCGGCGCGCCGTTCCCCGATGCGATCGGCGACGAGTTCTTCCACACGCCGCTTCTGAGCTACGGTACGCAGAAGGCGATCGGCGAATTACTGCTGGCCGACTATTCCCGCCGCGGCTTCCTCGATGGCATCGGCATCCGCCTGCCGACCATCTGCATCAGGCCCGGCCTGCCCAACAAGGCGGCATCGGGCTTCTTCTCCAACATCCTGCGCGAGCCGCTGGCCGGCAAGGAAGCGGTTCTTCCCGTGTCCGAGGACGTCCGCCACTGGCATGCCACGCCGCGCTCCGCCGTCGGCTTCCTGCTGCATGCCGGCACCATGGACCTCGCCGCGGTGGGGCCGCGCCGTAATTTGACCATGCCGGGTCTGTCGGCGACGGTTGGCGAGCAGATCGCTGCGCTGAAGCGCGTCGCCGGCGACAAGGTCGCCGCCCGCATCAAGCGGGAGCCCGATCCCTTTATCGTCAGCATCGTCGGCGGCTGGCCGCGCAACTTCAATGCAAAGCGGTCGCTCGAGCTCGGCTTCACCACTGCCGAGAAGACTTTCGACGACATCATCCGCATTCACATCGAAGACGAGCTCGGCGGCAATTTCGTCGCCTGATCTCTGACTGAGCGGGTAAAGTGATGGCGAGCGTTGCTTGCATCGGCGAATGCATGGTCGAGCTCCGGCAGGCCCAGGGTGGACAATCCGCCGGACCTTCCAGCGGGCAGGGCGGGGGCCTCTACTCGCGTGGATTCGGCGGCGACACCTTCAACACGGCCGTTTACCTCGCGCGGCTCGAGGTCAAGGTCGATTATTTCACCGCGCTTGGCGACGATGCCCTGAGCGATGAGATGATCGCGGCCTGGACTGCGGAGGGCGTCGGCACGAGGCGCGTCGCGCGGCTGCCGGGCAAGCTGCCCGGCCTCTACATGATCCAGCTGGATGCGAAGGGAGAGCGCCAGTTCTTCCACTGGCGCGACAGTGCGGCGGCGCGCCAGCTGATGAACCTGCCGGAGACGGACGATCTCCTCAATTCGCTGATGAGCTACGACATCGTCTATCTCTCTGCGATCACGCTCTCGATCTACGACACGGCTGGGCGCGAGCGCCTGCTCGCGGCGATCAAGCGCGCGCGTCTGCTTGGCACCCGCTTCGTGTTCGACACCAATTTTCGCGCGCGGGGATGGCCGGATCGTGAGGTCGCGCGCGAGGTGTTTTCAGCGGCCTTCGCGGCAGCCGACATCGTGCTGACCTCGACCGAGGATCTGCTCGCTCTCTATCCCGGCGAAAGCCACGAGCAGTTGATGGCGCGCATCCCAAGCCCCGAGCTGGTGTTCCGGCTCGCCGAGCCGGTCAGCCTGCTGCGCTTTCCCGGGGGGCCCTACGAGGTCCGCGCAGAGCCCATGACCAAGCCCGTGGTCGACACCACCGCGGCCGGCGACAGCTTTGCGGCGGCCTATATCGCGGCACGGCTCGCCGGTTCCGACCCGGTCGAGGCCGCGCAGGCCGGGCACCGCCTCGCCAGCCTCGTCATCTGCTATTCCGGCGCCATCATTCCGGGTTATGCCATGCCGCCGAAGAAACGGCATCGGCCGGCGACCACGCGTCAAGCGACCAAGTGAAACGAAAGCCAAGATGACCACGACTGCCCAACAGAACCACCTCGCCGCGCTGTTCAAGGCCGCGACTGTCATTCCCGTCCTCACCATCGAGCGTATCCAGGATGCGGTGCCGCTGGCGCGTGCGCTGGTGGCCGGCGGCGTCCGCACGCTGGAGGTGACCATGCGTACCCCTGTTGCGATCGAGGCGGCGAGGGCGATGATGGCCGAGGTGCCCGAGGCGGTGGTCGGCATCGGCACGATTCTCAATCCGGCCGACTTTACCCGTGTCGAGAAGCTCGGCGTTGCGTTCGGCATCAGCCCGGGCTTGACCCCGGACCTCTTGAAGGCCGCCACCCATAGCTCCTTGCCGTTTGCGCCGGGTATCGCCACGGCCTCCGAGCTGATGATGGCGCTGTCCTACGGCTTCGACATTGCAAAATTTTTCCCGGCCGAGCAGGCCGGCGGCATCAAGGGGCTGCGCTCGCTGGGTGGGCCGTTCCCGAACGTGCGGTTCTGCCCGACCGGCGGGGTCGGCGAGGCCAATGCGGCAACCTGGCTCGCGGAGCCCAATGTGGTCGCGGTCGGCGGTTCCTGGCTGTGCCCGACGGCGGAGATCAGGGCCGGGAACTGGGCCGGCATAACTGCCATCTGCCAGCGCACCCTCGAGGCCCTTAAACCCGCGTGAAGTCTTGCCATCCCTGAGCTAAGACTTAGGTCAGCAAGAGAGCGCCAGGGAGAATGACCATGACCGCCAGCATCGTCGGATGGGCGCATACGCCGTTCGGCAAGTTCGACACCGAGACCGTGGAAAGCCTTGTGGTGAAGGTAGCCAATGAGGCGCTGGCGGATGCCGGCATTTCGGCCGGCGATGTCGACGAGATCGTGCTCGGCCATTTCAACGCCGGCTTCTCGCCCCAGGATTTTACCGCCTCGCTGGTGCTCCAGGCCGACCCGAAGCTGCGCTTCAAGCCGGCGACCCGGGTCGAGAACGCCTGCGCCACCGGCTCCGCCGCCGTCCATCAGGGCGTGCGCGCGATCGCGGCCGGCGCGGCCAGGATTGTCCTCGTTGTCGGGGTCGAACAGATGACGCGCACGCCGGGCCCGGAGATCGGCAAGAACCTGCTCAAGGCGTCCTATCTGCCCGAGGACGGCGACACTGTCGGCGGCTTCGCCGGCGTGTTCGGCAAGATCGCCAGCTCCTATTTCCAGAAATACGGCGACCAGTCCGATGCACTGGCGCTGATCGCGGCCAAGAACCATAAGAACGGCGTCGCCAATCCCTTCGCCCAGATGCGCAAGGACTTTGGCTTCGACTTCTGCCGCGCCGAGAGCGAGAAGAACCCCTACGTCGCCGGCCCCCTGAAGCGCACCGACTGCTCGCTGGTCTCGGACGGTGCCGCTGCCCTGGTGCTGGCCGACGCGGAAACCGCCAAGGGCATGAGCAAGTCGATCGGCTTCCGCGCCACCGCGCACGCCCAGGATTTCCTGCCGATGTCCAAGCGCGACATCCTCCAGTTCGAGGGCTGCACGGTCGCTTGGCAGCGCGCACTGGAGAAGGCGGGCGTTACACTTTCCGATCTCTCCTTCGTCGAGACCCATGACTGCTTCACCGTCGCCGAGCTGATCGAGTACGAAGCGATGGGCTTGACGCCGCGGGGGCAGGGTGCCCGTGCCATCAAGGAAGGCTGGACGCTCAAGGACGGCAAGCTGCCGGTCAATCCGTCCGGTGGCCTGAAAGCCAAGGGCCATCCGATCGGCGCCACCGGCGTCTCCATGCACGTGATGACCGCGATGCAGCTCGCCGGCCAAGCGCCCGAGGGCATGCAGCTCAAGAATGCAAAGCTCGGCGGCATTTTCAACATGGGCGGTGCGGCGGTTGCCAACTACGTCTCCGTGCTGGAGCCGCTGAAGTAAGGCTGCTGCACGGTAGGCAAGGCGTGAAGCGCCGTGCCCACCTTCTTATCTTGCGCTAGATCATGGTGGGCCCGCTGCGGGCCCTTAAAGCTCTTGATCGATTTGCAGGGGATGCATCATGAGCAATGACTACGAAGATTCGCTGTCGATGGACGCACTCAACGATCGCATCGCGATTCTCGAGGACAATATCCGCCAGCTCATCGAGCAGGCCGCGGCCGCCTCGGGTGAGCAGAACGAGTCGCGGATCGCTGACCGCATCAACCAGCAGAATGATGAGCTCGACCGCCTCCTCAAGATTCGCGATTCCCGTCAGAAGAAATAGCCGCCTTTCGCCGCCGGCGCATGCGGCCATACGCCGGCGGCTCTTGCGCATGCGCCGCCACTGCCGTTAGCTGGACCGAAATCGCAGGCCTCACTTGAGGCCGCGCAATCGGGAGCGAACGATGGGGCCGCTGAAGGGCATCAAGGTCGTCGACATGACCACCGTGCTGATGGGCCCCTATGCGACCCAGATGCTCGGCGATTACGGCGCAGACGTCATCAAGGTGGAGTCTCTGGACGGCGACGTCACCCGCCTGATCGGCCCGATGCGGCACGCAGGCATGGGCCCGGTGTTTCTCAACACCAACCGTAGCAAGCGCTCGATCTGCCTTGACCTGAAGAAGCCCGCCGGCCGCGAGGCCGTGCTCCGCTTGCTGAAAGACGCCGACGTTCTCGTCTACAACGTCCGCCCGCAGGCGATGGCGCGGCTTCAACTCGGCTATGACGTTGTTTCCAAAATCAATCCGCGGCTGGTCTATGCCGGCGTGTTCGGCTTCGGCCAGGACGGGCCCTATGCTGCAAAACCGGCCTATGACGATCTGATCCAGGGCGCCACCGCGCTGCCCGCCTTGATGGCGCAGACCGGTGACGGTGTGCCGCGCTATGTGCCGAACGCACTGGTCGATCGCATCGTAGGCTTGACTGCCGTGGGCGCGATCTGCGCCAGCCTCGTGCACCGCGACCGCACCGGCCGCGGCCAGCGCGTCGACATCCCGATGTTCGAGACCATGGCCGGCTTCGTCATGGGCGACCACATGGGCGGATTGACCTATGAGCCCCCGCTCGACAAGGGCGGTTACGCCCGCCACCTCTCGCGCGACCGCCGGCCCTACAAGACATCGGACGGTTATCTCAGCGTCATCGTCTACAACGACAAGCAGTGGGAGAACTTCTTTAAGGCGACGGGACGCGACGACCTGCGCGCCGACGCGATGTTCGCGACATTCGCCGGCCGCGCCGCCAATATCGACGTCGTCTATGCCGAGCTCGCGCGCATCTTCGAGACGCGCAGCACCGCGGAATGGATCGACCTGCTCACCAAGGCCGACGTGCCGGTGATGCCCATGCACGACCTCGCGTCGATGCTGCACGATGAGCATCTGGAGGCGACCGGCTTTTTCCCAGTGGTGAACCATCCAACTGAAGGGCCGATCCGGAGCATGAGGGTGACGGCCACCTGGTCCGAAACCGAAGCCGAACCGGTGCGGCTCGCGCCGCAGCTCAACGAGCACGGCGCGGAAATCCTGCGCGAGATCGGCTATTCCGCCGACGAGATCGACGCCATGGTCCGCGATGGCGTCACCCGTTCGCCGCCCCGGAATGACGATGCACTGGTGCGCCCATGAGCTTCATCACCGGCGTCGGTCTCACGCCTTTCGGCAAGCACGAAGACTCGTCCTCGCTGGAGCTGATGAGCAAGGCCGCGCAGGCTGCGCTCGACGATGCCGGGCTCAAGCGTGCCGAGATCGACGGCATCCTCTGCGGCTACTCCACCGTCTCGCCGCACATCATGTTGGCGACCGTTTTTGCCGAGCATTTTGGCATCCGCCCCAGTTACGCCCATGCCGTCCAGGTCGGTGGCGCGACCGGGCTCGCGATGACCATGCTCGCCCATCATCTCGTCGAAGCGGGCGTCGCCCGCAATGTGCTTGTCGTGGCCGGCGAGAACCGCCTCACCGGGCAGAGCCGCGATGCCTCGATCCAGGCGCTGGCGCAGGTCGGCCATCCCGACTACGAACTGCCGCTCGGCCCGACCATCCCCGCCTATTACGGCCTCGTCGCTAACAGATACATGCACGAATACGGCGTGACGGAAGAAGACCTCGCCGAATTCGCGGTGCTGATGCGCACCCACGCCTGCACTCATCCTGGTGCGCAATTCCAGGATCCCATCGAGGTCGCCGACGTCATGGGCTCGAAGCCGGTGGCGATGCCGCTGAAGCTGCTCGATTGCTGCCCGGTGTCCGACGGCGGTGCCGCCTTCGTCGTCAGCCGCGAGCGGACCGGAGAGGCCGGCGTGCGCATTCTCGGCTGTGCCCAGGCTCATACCCATCAGCACGTCACTGCAGCGCCGCGCTTAAGCGAACTCGGCGCCGAGATCTCCGTCGCCCGCGCCAGGGAGGCCACCGGCCTCGCGATTTCCGACGTGCGCTACGCGGCGATCTACGACAGCTTTACCATCACGCTCGCGATGCTGCTGGAAGATCTTGGCCTTGCTGGCCGGGGCGAGGCAGCCGCACGCGTGCGCGCCGGCCATTTCAGCCGCGACGGCGCGATGCCGCTGAACACCCATGGCGGCCTGCTCAGCTACGGTCATTGCGGCGTCGGTGGCGCCATGGCGCATCTGGTGGAAACGCATCTGCAGATGACGGGGCGGGCGGCGAATCGTCAGGTGCGCGACGCCTCGATCGCGCTGCTGCACGGCGATGGCGGCGTGCTGTCGTCCCACGTCAGCATGTTCCTGGAGCGGGTGCGATGAGCAAGCGTCTTGGCGACTGGACCAATGGCGAACAGGCCGTCACCTATCAGACCTGCACCGCATGCGGCCATGTGCAGTATTTTCGTCGCGCCTTCTGCGTGGCCTGCGGCGCGTCCGATCTGCGGGAGCAGCGCGCCAGCGGCAAAGGCAGGGTCTATGCGACGTCGCTGGTCTGCCGCGCCGCCACGCCTGAGACGCGGTCGCACGTGCCCTACAACATCGTGCTGGTCGATTGCGCCGAGGGTTTTCGCATGATGGCGCATGGTGAGAATGATCTCGCCATCGGCGATGAGGTCAATGCGAGCTTCAAGCCATTCGCCGGCAAGCTGGTGCCGTTCTTCGCCAAAGACAGATAGTGAAATTTAGTTGCTCGAATGCAGCCCGGATGGAGCGGACCGAAATCCGGGGTTTTCGCCTCACCGATAGACTTTCCCTGCTCGCGCTTCGTTCCATCCGGGCTCCTGCAGCAAAGCGAGCGGTGGGATCCGTCATTCGGGGGCGGTCCTGAGAGACCGAGCCTGGAACGGGAATTCTGGGCCTGGCCTGTGCGAGGGCCACCCCGGAATGACGAAAGCTCTCACCCGACTCTTAACTAGCGCCCGTAGAACAGGATGCTGGCGATGACGAGCATCGCCATCACCGCTAGCATATGCGCGAACGCTTCCGAGGCCGCCCCCTTGGTGGCTTCCTTCATTCCATTTTCTCCCTAGACTTGGGCGTGACTCATCGATGCGCGGTTAGCGCCCAACGGCCAATTGTTTTTACTCGGAACACCCCTTGCGAGTATCCGCCGCGATCAAGTCCCCACGCGGCGAATATCGACTGTGCCAAGGTCGTTCAGCAATGCGGCGGCATTTTGACTCGATGTTGTTGCTCCTGCGGACGCGCAAGAATACAGTTTCGTGGAAATTTCGCCGCTAACGACAAAAAGCATCAAAGGCTTAGGGAAAAACTTCAGGAAAATCATGGCCCGCATCAACTACAGCGACCCGTCCAAGGCATCCGACCGCACCCGGGAGATCCTCGACAAGAACCGCAATGCCAACATCTTCCGGATGATGTCGCATTCGCCGAGCTATTTCGAGCAGTACTGCCGGCTCGGCGGCGCCATCCGCCACAAGGGCGAGCTCGATCCGATCGTGCGCGAACTCGCGATCACCCGCACCGGCATTTTGTGCGAGGCGCCGTATGAGATCGTCGCGCACAAGCGCATCGGCAAGAATGTCGGCGTCACCGACGAGCAGAACGAGGCGCTCGAGAACTGGCAGGCCGCGAACTGTTTCAATGAAGTGCAGCGCGCCGCGCTCGCCTTCACCGACGAGATCGTCAAGCTGAACAAGCCGACGGATGCGACCTTCAAGGCGATCTCATCGAAGCTGACGCCGGCCGCACTGGTTGAACTGCAGCTCTCGGTCGGATTCTACATCATGACGTCAAAGTTTCTGGAGACCTTCGAGATCGACCTTCAGCCGGTCACCGAAGTGGTCGGCTGATCGAGCAATTGCTGTGAGGGATGCTCATGACGATCGATGAATATGCCGCCTGGGCTGCAACGATTGCGAAAGTCGATGAGCGTCCGTCGAACGAACGGCTGTCCTATCTCGGGCTCGGCCTCGCCGGCGAGTCCGGCGAAGTCGCCGACCATATCAAGAAGCTGCTCCGCGATGACTGGCTCGACCAGGCGGGCCTCGTCGAAGAGCTCGGCGATGTCATCTATTACTGGGCCTGCCTCTGCGTGGCGACCGGCCAGCAGCCATCGGAGCTGCTCAAGACCAGTGCCGCCAAGATCAAGCGGCGGATCAGCGAGGCGGCGAGCCGCTAGGCCACTCAGGTGGAGGTCAAGATATCCACTTTGGCGTTGGCGACGATCAGGCGCTCGGCCAGAAGCTGCGCAAGATTGCGCATGATGCGTTCGCTGGCGTGCGGGTGCTGCTTGCGGAAGCGCTCGAACGCTTTCAGAGGCGCCTCGAACGCGGTCGCAGCCATATCCGCGAACACGTCCGCGGAGCGGGTGGTCTCGATCAGGGCCATCTCGCCGAACGCCATGCCGGCGGTGAGTGTTGCGAGCCGCACTCCGTCGGGCAGGGTGACATGCACCGCGCCGCTGCGCAGGAAGAACAGGGAATCGGCTGCGGCGCCAGTGGTGAGGATTTTCGCGCCAGACTGATAGATCCGGATCGTGCAGATCGAGGCGAGGTCGGTCAGCTCTTCCGCGCTGAGGCCTGCGAGCAGCGGCTGCTCGGAAAGCTCGGTGGTCTCGTGAAAATCGATCGAGCCGCCATAGCGGTAGACGATCTGGTCTTCGGCCCATTCGGTCGCGGTGTCGAGCACATAGAAGTCGCGGACGTTCTTCAGCTCCGCGGTCCACTCCCGCAGGCTGTCCCATTCTTTGGAGGCGCGCCTGACGCCTGACAGGACGACGGTGACATTCAGCGCCGCCAGCTCCTCGAACGCTTCAGCCACCAGCCGCGCCCCGGCGCGTGTGGTGGAGGTGACGCGGTGGAGATCGAAAATCACGAATTGCGGCCGCGGCCGGCCCGCAAGCCGGCGTGAGACATAGTCGACCGCCGACAGCGACAGCGTGCCGACCAGCTCGATGATCCGCACCTCCTGCTCGTGGGCTGCGAGAATATCGCGCTCCTGCGGGCGGCGCACGCGCCGCGACGGGCTCTTGCCGATGTCGTAATCGGCGATGACGGCGTTGCGTGCGTCGTCGCTGCGGTTGAGCATATGCAGATCGTAATGCGAGGACAGCGCCTCGCAGACCTTGATGCCGCGCACGCTGTTGCCGTGCTTGTCGAGCCTTGGCGAATAGCTGCCGAGCCCGAGGCGGGCGGGGAGTGCGGCGAGAATTCCGCCGCCGACGCCACTCTTGGCGGGGATGCCGATCCGATAGATCCATTCGCCGGCATAGTCGTACATGCCCGACGACGTCATCACCGACAGCGTGCGCGAGATCGCGTAAGGCGTCAGCACCTGCTCGCCGGTAACCGGGTTGACGCCACGGTTGGCGAGCGTTGCCGCCATCACGGCGATGTCGCGCGCGGTGACCAGCACCGCGCATTGCCGGAAATAGACGTCGAGTACGGCCGCGACATTGTCCGAGATCACCGCATTGGTCTTGAGGAGATAGCCGATGGCGCGGTTGCGGTCGCCGGTCTGGCTTTCGGAAGCGTAGACGGCCTCGTCGACGGCGAGGTCGCGGCCGGCAAAACGACTGAGCGCGAGGCGAATTTGCTCGAAGGCGTCCGGACCCTTGCTGTCGTGGATCAGCCCGGTGCAGGCGATCGCGCCGGCATTGACCATCGGGTTGAATGGATGATTCTCCGAGTTGAGCCGGATCGAGTTGAAAGGATCGCCGGAGGGCTCGACGCCGATTGCGCTCTCCACCCTGTTTGCGCCGAGCAGGTCCAGCGCCAGCGCGAACACGAACGGCTTTGACATCGACTGGATGGTGAAGGGCGCCCTGGAGTCGCCGACCTCGTAGACATGACCGTCCAGGGTCGCGAGGCTGATGCCGAAACAGGCAGGATCGGCCTTGCCGAGCTCGGGAATGTAGTCGGCGACCGCGCCCGAGGTCTCTGCCGAGAATTCGTTGAGGCAATTGTCCAGAAACCGCAGCAAAGGCGGCTTCGAGCGGGTCCAGGCGGTAGCGAGAGGCGAAAGCGGTTTCATTGCCTCTCTTTGTGCAACGCAATCAGGGCACGCGCAACCCGTCCGGCACCACGGTCTGCCGCCGGACCAGCAGCAGGGCGAGCAAAATCGTGGGGATCAGGATGGCGAGGCCGAGCAGCGTCACCTGCATCTGCGACAGCGGCATGATGCCGCCGCCGGGGGTGGCCACCACGAAACCGCCGATCACCAGCAGCACGCGGATGGGCCACTCCAGCGCACCGGCGCCGCGGAGATCGCCGACGAAGGGCTGGTAGCCCTGGATGCCGCCGCAGATGAACAGCGTGCCGAACGCCGCGAGCGCCATCAAGCCGAGACCGGCCAGATAGGGGCTCGGCCCCTGCAGCACCAGCGCGGGATTGAGCACGAAGAAGAACGGGATGAAATAGATGATGCTGCCGACCCACATCGATTCCCAGCCCGTCTTCATCGCCGGCGAGCCGGCAATACCTGCCGCTGCGAATGATGCAATCGCGACCGGCGGGGTGATCGACGACAGCATGCCCCAGTAGAAAATGAACATGTGCACGGCCATTTTGTTCAGCCCGAGCTTCTCCAGCGCGGGTGCGACCAGGATGGCGAGGAAGATGTAGCAGGCCGTCGTGGTCAGGCCGAGCCCGAGAATCAGGCTAGTCAGGGCGCACATGCCGAGCAGCAGGAACGGATTGTCGCCGGCGATATGCAGCAGGTCGTTGGCGAGGCTCGACACCACGCCGGTCATCGAGAAGGCGCCGATCAGCAGGCCGCACCCGGCGAGGATGCCGACAAGCTCGACGAAGGTGCGGCCGTTGACCTCGAGGAATTTGCCGATGGTCGCGACAGTCCAGCGCGTGTCCTTCGAGAACAGCTGGTTGAGCACAAGAAGCAATGCGGTGGCGTAGAATGGCGCATGGCTCTCGCGCTTGAAGTAGAGCAGCATCACGATCAGGAGGGCGATGACGAAGACGTAGTACCAGCCATCCTTGATTGTATCCATGACCCGCGGCAGCTCCGCGCGCGGAATGCCCTTCAGCCCGTGTCGTGCGGCGTAGGAATCGACCTGCATGAACAGGCCGATATAATAGAGCGCGGCGGGAATGATGGCCGCGATCGCGACATCGGCGTAGCTGACATTGAGGAACTGCGCGATTACGAAGGCGGTCGCGCCCATCACCGGCGGCGCCAGCACCGCGCCGGTCGAGGCACAAGCCTCGATCGCGCCCGCATAGGAGGCGCGAAAGCCGCTCTTCTTCATCACCGGAATGGTCATGGTGCCGGCGGTCAGCACGTTGGAGATGATCGAGCCTGACATCATGCCGAGCAGGCCGCTGGCGAAGATGCACACCTTGGCCGCGCCGCCGCGGAACGTGCCACACAGCGCGAAGGCGAGATTGATGAAGAACTTTCCGGCGCCGGTCATCATCAACGCGGTGCCGAACACCAGGAAGCCGATCACGGTGTCGGCAAACGCCTGGATGGGAATGCCGAGCAGGCTCTCGCCCGACAGCACGTGATAGGCGGTCGCCTGCTCCAGCGTCGACTGCGTGCCGCGGAACGGCCCGAGCCAGCTGGATTCCGCGAACAGCGGATAGACGGTGAAGGGAAGCACGCTCAGTAGCAGGCTCCAGCCGCCGGTGCGGCGCAGCGCCTCCATCAACATCACCCACATCACGAGACCGGCTGCGATCACGCTGTTCGGCGCGCCGCCGAATTCCCAGCCGGCCTCGGCGGCCTTGCGGACGTTCGACATCAACAGCAGCGCGGCGGCAAAGGTCACGACGAAGCAGAGAAGGTCATACCAGGGAATGCGGTCGAGCGGCGCGCGCGGGGTCCCCGGGAAGATCAGGAACGTGAACGGCAGCATCAGGGCGATCAGGAGGTAGAAGTATTCCGTGTTGAGCTGGGTGTAGCCGACGAAGAAGCGCAGCGAGAATTGCTGGTTGATGCAGAGCAGGATGGTCGCGGCGGTCGCGAGGACGAGCAGCCAGCGCCACGCGCCACGCAAGCTTCGCGCGCGCGTAACTTCCGCTTCCTGCATGTTGGCGGCGGCGCCATGCGGATCGTCGAACACGATCCGCTTGGCCCCGTCCTGGGAGGGGGTGGAGACTGAAGCAGACGACATGATCGACCCCGGGCGTGGACAATTAACGCTGTGAACTAATCCTCGAACCCGTTCGGCATGTCGGCCTTCGCAAGCGCCGCGGCACGCGCCTTCATCCAGGCGTCGAGGAACGCCTTATCATCCGCAGGCGGATTGGATTTTCCGTAGTCGGTCCACGCGGCGCCAAGCACCTCTTGCCGCTTGATCAGTCCGTTGTTGTGCGCCTCCTGTGCGTCGTTCCATTGCCCGGCCTCCTTCAAAGCCTTCACCGCGCCGGGATGCACCGGCACCACCCAGTTCTTGGTCTGGCGATCGGCCGCAAGCCCGCCGGCGCCGGGCGCGGAGTCCTTGTAGGAATCGTAGTTCACGATCATCGCCTTGGTGATCGCATAGACCTGCTCGGGGGCTTGCGAGGCGTAGGCGACGAAGATCGGATAGGGATAGTTGCCGAGCTCGATCGGCTTGTCCGGCGAGATACCGGCGCCGCAGGTCGCGGTCTGCGGGAAGAAGAACGAGCCGACCTTCTGCATCCGTGCCCAGCCTTCCTTGTCCTTGGCCGGCAGCGGCGGCCAGACCAGCCCGCGCGGCGAAGTCTCGGCTTCCTTGGCGGGACCGGTGATGGTGGTGCCGAAGGCCGCATCGGTGTCGTTGTTGATCAAGCCCTTCCACATCGCGCCGTAGCTTGCGAACTCGACGATCTTGACGTCCTTCTGCGTCAGGCCGGCGAAGGCGAGCACCGCGAGCGAGTTCTGGTTCAGTGCCGGCGAGCCGACGACGAAGCCGACGCGCTTTCCCTTGAGGTCCTTCAGCTCCTTCACCCCTGTATCCGCGGCCACGCCGAGCGAACCGCAATTGCAATCAACGCTCGAGAGCAGGATCTGGAGCGGCTGCGGGCCCCATTCCCTGGAGCCGAACTCGAACACGCCCTCCTGCGCGAAATATGTCCCCGATCCCATCGCCGCGGAGACCGCGCGCTTGGCGCGCAGCGGCGCCAGACGCGCGACATCGTTGCCTGCGGGGAGCACGCGCACGTCGGTCGAGTATTTGTCCTTCATCATCTTGCCGACGCCGACCGCGATGTTGAAGCCGGCGGTACCGGTGTCATAGGCGGTGAACGTCAATGTTGCCGGCAGCTTGATGTCGTCGGCGAATGCATAGCGTGTAGACACAAAAGAAAGGCCTGCCACCACGGCAGGCGCGAGCATGATCAGCCCACGACGCATGTTTCCCTCCAATGATCCTCGCGTTTGCCGCGACGATTTCTTTCTTTGTTTGAAACAGGTTTTGTTTGAGAGATCATGTCATCGCGGTCAGGCAATGGCAACGCCGTACCGCGAACGCAGCAATGAGGCTGACAGAATGTCGCGGAAAACGACGGAGAATGCAGTCAGCTTGCGACGATTGCGATCGCCTGTCCTTCGGTAACGACGTCGTCGAGCTTCACCAGAAGCGATGTGATCTCGCCGCTCACAGGCGAAAGCACCGGTATCTCCATCTTCATCGCTTCGACCACCACAATCTCATCGCCATCTGCAACGGTTCCTCCAACTTGCACGGGAGTTGCGCAGACGCGTCCGGCGATCTCCGTGACGATCTTAATTTCTGGCATGCCATCGCCTTTTTGTTGTGGTCGCAAAATGCCTGAGGTAGTTTCTTCTGCAAGCGGAATTTAATTCCGCACAGCGGAACAAGCGGTAGGGATCATGGGACGACGTTCGGAGCGGTTGAGTAGACAAGGTGCGCTCGCTGGCGAAGCCGGTGAGGGTGATGTCATCCAGGTGGTGTCGCGCGCGTTCGACGTGTTGCGATGCTTCGAGGGCCACGAGGCCAGGCTTGGCAATCTGGAAATTTCAAATCGCTGCGGCCTGCCGCGCTCGACCGTGTCGCGGCTCACGCACACGCTGACGCGGATGGGGCAGCTGGTCTATCTGCCGCGCGATCAGAAATATCGCATCGGGCCAAGCGCGGTGGCGATGAGCGCCTCGATGATGAAGGGCGCGCAGCTGCGCAGCATGATTCGCCAGCGGCTCCAGGAAGTCGCTGAGCAACTGCCGGGCACCGTCGGCTTCGTGGTCCCCGATCGCTTCCATCTGGTCTATCTTCAGTTCGCGCGTTCGGCCTCGGCACTCGGGCTGCACGAGGGCACCGGCAGCCGCATCTCGATGGCCTCGACCGCTGCAGGCGCAGCCTACACTGCGGCATTGGCGCCCGAGGTCGGCGATGCCTTCATCGCGGACATGGAGCGGGAAGCTCCCGAGGCTGCGAAAATCCTGCGGCCCCGCGTCGAGGCCAACCGGCAGTCGCTGCATGAGCGCGGCTATGTCGTGGCCTGCGGCCTGTGGAGCCCGCATATCAACGGGCTCGCGGTGCCGATCTGGTCGCCGCAATACCAGACCTTCGTCGTCATCACGATCGGTCTTCTGTCGGCGATGTACGACGAAGAGCGCCTGCATGCCGAGGTCGCGCCGCTGATGCTCGCGCTCGGCCGTTCGCTCGGCAGCCTGATGGAGGGCGCGGAAGGCGACGTCTTCAACGCCCGCATCCCGCGTAAACCGGTCGCCATCGCCGTGCACAACAATAATAAGCCGATCAATTCGGAGGGAGTGAATGAACTGGAAGCCGGAACTCGACGAGCTCGCCCGGCGCGAAGCCTTCGCGCGGGAGATGGGCGGCGTTGACAAGGTCAAGCGTCAGCATGACCAGGGCCGACTGACTGTTCGGGAGCGTATCGACAGACTGACCGACAAGGGCAGCTTTCACGAGATCGGCGCCGTCTCCGGCGTCGGTGAATACGATTCCAGCGGCGAGTTGCAGAAATTGACGCCGGCGAACTGCGTGTTCGGCCGCGCGCGCATCGAAGGCCGCACCGTCGTCGTGGTCGGCGACGATTTCACCGTGCGCGGCGGCTCGGCGGACGCGTCCATCTCCGCAAAACCGCTGATGGCGGAGGAGATGGCGCATGATCTCCGCCTGCCCATCGTCCGCATCATCGAAGGCTCCGGCGGCGGCGGCTCGGTCAAGACTATCGAGACCAAGGGCGCGGCGAACTTGCCGGGCGGCATCGGCGGCACACGCTGGTATCGCTTCACCACCGAGAATTTGTCGCGCGTGCCCGTGGTCGCGCTCGGCCTCGGCTCGGTCGCAGGGCTCGGTGCCGCGCGTCTTGCCGCCAGCCACTATTCCATCATGACCCGGAAGTCCGCGATGTTCGTCGCAGGTCCGCCGGTGGTGAAGGCGCTGGGGCAGGACCTCTCGAAGGAAGAGCTCGGCGGCGCCGACATCCAGACCCGCGCCGGCGCGGTCGATCATGCCGTCGACACCGAGGAGGAGGCGTTTGCCTGCGCCCGGCGATTCCTGTCCTATCTGCCGTCGTCGGTCTACGAGCTACCACCGACCTTGCCCTGCACCGACAATCCGGAGCGCACAGAAGACGCGCTGATGAGCGCGGTGCCACGCAACCGCAAGCAGGTCTACAAGATACGGCCGATCGTCGAGCAGGTCGTGGACAAGGGCTCGTTCTTCGAGGTCGCCAAAAATTTCGGCAAGCCGATCATTGTCGGCCTCGCGCGGCTCGAGGGCAGGGCGGTGATGGTGCTCGCCAGCGACAGCTTTCACTATGGCGGCTCCTGGACGGCGGATGCCTGCCAGAAGGTGGTGCGCTGGGTCGACTTCGCCGAGACCTTCCATTTGCCGATCGTCTATCTCATGGACTGCCCCGGCTTCATGATCGGCCTCGATGCGGAGAAGGCGGGCACCATCCGCCATGGCGTTCGCGCTATGGCCGCGGTCAACCAGGCCACGGTGCCCTGGTGCACGGTGATCCTGCGCAACGCCTTCGGCGTCGCCGGCGTGGTGCATCAGCCCGCCGACCGCTTCTCGATCCGCTACGCCTGGCCGTCGGCTTATTGGGGCTCGCTCCCGCTCGAAGGCGGCATCGAAGCCGCCTACCGCGCGGACATCGACGCGGCCGAGGACAAGGCGGAGAAACTGAAAGAGATCGAGGACCGCCTCAACAAGCTGCGCTCGCCATTCCGTTCCGCCGAAAAATTCTGGGTGGAGGAGATCATCGATCCCAGGAAGACGCGGTCGCTGCTGTGCGAGTTCGCGCGGCTGTCGGAGCCATTGCGGAAGCCAGGGCCGCCGGAGAGTTTTTCGATCAGGCCGTAGCCTCAGCCGTCACTGCGAGCTGCTGATGCCGATCTCAGCCTAATTGCAGTTCGGCAAAATTGATCTATCGCAACACGTAGCGTTCGATTGTCTGCAAGCGTCTCGTTTGAAACGAGGGAGAGACGTCATGACAAATGCGGGTAACGCGCTGCTTTGGACAGCCATATTTTTCTGCCTGTCGTTCGCTTCGATTTTTGTAGTCTGGTTTGCCGAGAGGTTGCGCGCGGGCTTCGTAAGGAAGCCGTAAAGCCTCCTCGGTTCGCTCCCTCGTCACCTGCTGACCGGACGGCAGATGCCTGCCGCCGGGCGGTGCCTCGGCGTCGACGGCGTTGTGCTCGCGCTTTGCCGCGGCAGCGATGACGTGACCTCAAAACAATAACGCGCTACGCTTCCCGGGCAAGAACAAGAGGAAGCGCCAATCGTGTACGACTTCATTATCGTGGGCGGCGGCTCGGCGGGGTCCGTGCTGGCCCACCGGCTCTCCGCGAGGAGCGCCAACAAGGTCCTGCTCTGCGAGGCTGGACAGGACACACCGCCCGGAGACGAGCCGGCCGAGATCAAGGACAGCTATCCGGGGACGGCCTATTTCGATCCGCGCTTCCACTGGACCGAGCTCAAGGTCACGACCCAGATCGTCAGTCACAACAACCCGGACGAAGGGCGCCCGCCCCTGCGCAAATACGAGCAGGCTCGCGTGCTTGGCGGCGGCTCCTCGATCAACGGCCAGATGGCCAACCGCGGCGCGCCGACCGATTACGACGAATGGGAAGCGCGCGGCGCCGCGGGGTGGAGCTGGAATGATGTGCTGCCCTTCTTCAAGAAGGTCGAGCGCGACCTCGATTTCGACGGTCCCTACCACGGCAAGGACGGCCGCATCCCGGTCCGCCGAATCCCCAGGGAGCACTGGACGCGGCATTCGCAGGCGTTCGCGCAAGCCTTCCAGCAGGCCGGACATCAGTTCCTGCCCGACCAGAATGGCGAGTTCGTCGACGGGTTTTTCCCGGTGACGCACTCGAACCAGGCCGAGCAACGCGTCTCGGCTGCCATGGGCTATCTCGATCGAGACACGCGCAAGCGCGCCAACCTCACGATCTCCACCAACACGCAAGTCAGGGAGTTGCTGTTCGAGGGCACGCATTGCGTCGGCGTGAAGGCGGTGGTCGACGGGCGGGAGCAGGAATTCCGCGCCCGCGAGATCATTCTCTCCAGCGGCGCCATCCATTCGCCGGCGCATCTGTTGCGCGCCGGCATCGGCCCGGTCGGTCACCTCAGGGATATGGGCATTCCCGTGTTGATGGGGCTGCAGGGCGTCGGCCAGCGCCTGATGGATCATCCCTCGATCTCGCTATCGTCCTTTGTCCGCCGCGGCGCGCGGATGAACGAGCACACCAGGCGCCACATGCAGCTTGGCCTGCGTTACTCGTCCGGGCTCGAAGGCGTACCGAAAGGCGACATGTTCGTCGTCCTGCTCAGCAAATCGGCCTGGCACGCCGTCGGTGAGCAGATCGGATCGCTGCTGACGTTCGTCAACAAGACCTATTCCGAGACCGGACAGGTCAAACTTGCCTCGCGCGACACGGCAGTCGAGCCGATCGTCGAATTCAACCTGTTGTCCGACCGGCGCGACCTTGATCGCCTGATGAGCGGTTTCCGCAAGATGGCGGCCGTGCAGATGAGCGACGTGGTCAGGGCCGTGACGGACAAGCCGTTCCCGGCCTCCTATACCGATCGCGTGCGCAAGATCGGCGTGGTCAACACCAAGAATCGGATTCTGACCAAGATCGCCGCGGCCCTGATGGACGGGCCGGCGGCGCTGCGCCACTACATGATCGACAATTTCGTGGTCGAGGGCTTCACCTTCGACGACGTCATCAACGATGACGAGGCGTTGGAAGCCTTCGTGCGCAAGGCCACGATCGGCGTGTGGCACGCCTCCTGCTCGTGCCGCATGGGCCGGACCGATGATCCGATGGCGGTGGTCGATCCAGAGGGGCGCGTCAAGGGCGTGCAGGGCCTGCGCGTCGTCGATGCCTCGATCTTCCCGGTGGTGCCGTGCGCCAACACCAATTTTCCGGTCCTGATGTCGGCGGAGAAGATCGCGGCCGCGATGATGCAGTGAGCCGGCGCGGCTTTTCGGCTGGCGAACCGCCTTGTCGACGCTGACCGTCCAGGACCGCTAGTGAGACCGCAAAAGCTGAAATGGTGGGCGAGAACGGTTCCGCGGCCGACGGTCTGGCGGACATGCGTCCTTAGGCGGAACTTGGAACCCGGCTTCGGCGTTCTTTGCCAGATTTCGCCTTACGACTGAGACGGGCCGCTGACCGCGCGTCCCATCTCGGGGCCGGAGCGCACTGTCGGCGATGGAGCTTCACGGGGGTTCAATGATCAATTCATCAAGCCGGGCGCAAACCAGCGACCCCGGAGAGTTGCCCAGGATTTCGACCGGCAGTGATGGCCTCGACGATATCCTCTACGGCGGGCTCGATCCCAATCGCATGTACCTCTACGAGGGTCGGCCCGGCTCGGGCAAGACCACGATGGCGCTGCAATTCCTTCTCGAGGGCGCCCGCTGCGGTGAACGCGTGCTCTATATCTCCTTGTCGGAAACCAAGCGTGAGCTGACGCTGGTGGCACAGCGGCACGGCTGGTCGCTGGAAGGGGTCGACATCTTCGAACTGGTGCCGCCGGAGACGACGCTCGATCCGGAGCGCGAGCTCACCGTCTTCCACCCCGCCGAAATGGAACTGAGCGAAACCACAGGCCTGATATTTAAGGAGGTCGAACGGATCAATCCCGCGCGCGTGGTGCTGGACAGCCTGTCCGAGCTCCGCCTCCTTGCGCAGAACCCGCTGCGGTACCGGCGCCAGGTTCTGGCCCTGAAGCACTTTTTCACCAACCGCAACTGCACGGTCATCCTCCTCGACGATCTCTCGTCCTCCCAGGACGATCTGCAACTCCATTCGATCGCGCATGGCGTCGTGATGCTCGAACAGCTCGCCATTGATTATGGGGCAGAGCGCCGGCGGCTTCGCGTGATCAAGATGCGCGGCATTCGATTTCGCGGCGGTTTCCACGATTTCACGATCGAAGCGGGAGGGGTGCGGATATTCCCCCGTCTGGTGGCGGCGGAACATCACACCTCGTTTATCGGTGAGTTGACGCCCAGCGGCAATGCACACCTCGACCAGCTCCTGGGAGGAGGGCTCGAGCGCGGCACCAGTGCGCTGCTCTTGGGCGCCGCCGGTGTCGGCAAGTCGTCTCTCGCGCTGACCTATGCGATCGCGGCGGCAGATCGCGGTGAGCATGCGGTGTTCTTTGCCTTCGATGAAGGTCGCGGCACAGTGGAGGCCCGGGCTCGAACGCTGGGCCTGCCGCTTGAAAGCCATCTGCAATCGGGACTCATCCGATTTAAACAGATCGATCCCGCCGAAATGTCCCCCGGCGAATTCGCCGCCAATGTGCGCAACAGCGTCGAAAAGGACAACGCCCGAATTGTTGTCATCGACAGTCTGAACGGCTACCTCAACGCAATGCCGGATGAGCGATTTCTCATCCTCCAGATGCACGAGCTCCTGAGCTATCTCGGACAGAAAGGCGTGCTGACCGTCCTGATCCTCGCTCAGCACGGGCTGGTCGGTCCGATGGAAACGGCTCTCGATATCAGCTATTTGAGCGATGCCGTGCTCATGCTGCGCTATTTCGAGGTCGGCGGAACGGTGCGGCGCGCCCTCTCGGTCGTGAAGAAGCGCAGCGGCAATCATGAAAATTCCATCCGCGAGTTTCGTCTTGGCAGTGCCGGCATTACGGTCGGTCCTCCGCTGACCGGATTCAGCGGCATCTTTTCCGGGAATCCGCGTTACTCGGGCACGGAGATACCGGAGGGGCTGTCGGAATGAGCGCCGACCGCGATCATTGCGTCCTCGTGTTTGCTCCGATTGGCCGCGATGGACCGGCATCGGTCGAGCTTCTCCGCAGTTCGAATCTCGTGGCAATCAATTGTCGAGGTCTGCCTGAACTGGTCAACGAGATGTCGGCTGGCGTGGGCGCGGTGCTTCTCGCCGAGGAGGGCTTGTTCGGAAAGGATACCCAGCCGCTGGCACATTGGATCGAGCGGCAGCCGCCCTGGTCCGACCTGCCCTTTGTCATTCTTACCAGCCACCGGGAGCAGCCGGCGGTGGTTGCCTGGCGCCGCAGCATCGTCGATACACTCCGCAACGTTTCGCTGCTCGAGCGCCCGGTTCAGCCGATCACGCTGACGAGCGCAATTCAATCCGCAATGCGGGCCCGCCGGCGGCAATATGAGATTCGGACCTTGCTGCAGGCGCGCGAGCGGACGGCCCAGGAGCTCGAGAAGCTCGTGGTCGAGCGCACCCGTGCCCTCGAGGAGGCCAACAAGCATCTGCGGGCCGAAATGGAAGAGCGCGCCCGCGTCGAGGAGACCCTTCGTCAGGCCCAGAAGATCGAGGCCATTGGGCAATTGACCGGCGGAGTAGCTCACGATTTCAATAATCTGCTGATGGTGATCTCCGGTGGATTGGACATGCTCGACCGACAGACCGATCCTGATCGGCGGCGTCGGCTGTTGGAAGGAATGGTTCAGGCGGCGCAGCGTGGTGCGGGCCTGACCAGGCAGCTTCTGGCTTTTTCACGGCGGCAGAAGCTCCGGCCCGAGGCCGTCGACATCCCCGCGCAGATCGGCGGCATGCGCGAATTGCTCGATCGGAGCCTGAGAGGCGACGTTCACGTCGAGTTCGATTTTCCGGAGGGGCTTTGGCCGGTTGAGGTCGATCCGGGAGAGCTCGAACTGGTCATTCTCAATCTGGCGGTCAACGCCCGCGATGCGATGCCGAACGGCGGTACGATCGTTGTCCGTGGCGAGAACCTGGCCGGCCTGAACGAGAACGAGATCGCGGGCGATTACGTTCGCCTATCCGTGGTCGACAGGGGTGTTGGAATGAGCCCCGAGATCCTGGCGCGGGTCTTCGAACCGTTCTTCACGACCAAGGATGTGGGGAAAGGCTCGGGCCTGGGGCTTGCTCAGGTCCACGGATTTGCGACGCAATCACGCGGGATGGTTCAAATAAAATCGATCGTCGACGAGGGCACCAGCATCGAGCTCTATTTGCCGCGATCCAGGAATATCCCTTCGGGTGAACGGCACCTCATCGACCTGAACAGGGCTCGGCCCAAGAAGGCCAATCAGGGCCGAATCCTCCTCGTCGAAGACGACGACGAGGTCGCCGCGCTCGTCAGCGAGATGCTTGCGCAGCTCGGTTACCAGGTCACGCGCGCGGCCAGCGCTGCGGCGGCTCTCGGTGCCCTAGCGGACGGCCGCTCCGTCGATCTGGTGTTTTCCGATATCATGATGCCGGGCGGCATGAACGGTGTCGAACTCGCGCGCGAGATCAGAAGAAGGCGAAGCGACATTCCGGTCCTGCTGACGAGCGGATACGCCGAAGCCGCGGTTCACGACGCCGAGCAGGCTGGGATCCGGATCCTGTCGAAACCCTACCACATCGACGAGCTCGCCGCAGCGCTCGGCGCTGCAAAATCGGACTTTGCGATAGCCACAGGAGCGGGGTTGGCGACGACTCGGGGCTGACCAAGCGCGCAACAATCACTGCCCGGGTTTATGGCTCGAGGGGTACCCGGCGCAATTGTGCGCTCGGGCCGGTCGACGCCCGTCGCTGAGCGGCGCGTGCACATGCGATCGCATTTCAGTTGCGACGACACGCGTTCGTTCTCTGCGAGTTATCCATCTCCGCCGCTACGTCTGGGCTATGAGGACTGCAGAAATCGACCCGCAAATGAAGCCACTTTTGGCCGTTCTTTTAGCCGATTTCAGCCAAACTGTTATTGGTTTCTCATTGCCGGGGCAGGGATCTTCAATTTGGAGCCCTGCAATGTTCAAGGCGGTTCTTTCTGCGTGTCTCTTGGTTGCCCTCAGCTCCGTCGCTTCCGAAGCACGGACTTATCGCATTCATCAAGTACCTGAATGCAACGTCACGATGCCCTGCGACTTCTCGTATTCGCAACCGCGCCGTGAGCGGACTTCCCGGTCCCCACTGAATCCCAGGTCCTCGCTACAAGCCTATCGCGCGACGCAATTGACAGTGACCGACGCGGGCGGCGCCGCGACGACGAGCATCTCCAGCGCCCGCGTCGTCGGCAGTCGTCCGGCAGGGTGTCCTTCCTCCTTCTGCGGCTGCGGCGCGGCTCTGCGCGTGTTCGGCCGTATCGTGCCGGAATTGAATCTTGCGGCCAATTGGCTGCGCTTCCCGCGGACATCACCCGCACCGGGAATGGTCGCAGCGCGACGTGGACATGTGTTCGTCCTCGAGCAGCATTTGGAAGGGGACATCTGGATGGCGTACGATGCCAACTCGGGCGGACACGCGACGCGAATGCATGCGCGTTCATTGCGTGGCTATACGATCGTCAACCCGCGCGGGGGGTCCCTCGCCTGAGCGGCCAGCCGACATAATTGCGACGCATGAACATCCGCAAGGCGTCTGTTGACGGTTACGGCAGGTTCGCCTTGCTGATTTTCGATCTGCGACGGCTGGTCGCGCTTTATTTCAGGTACGTCTTCCGCAATCGAGCGGCACCCCGAACCCGGACGACCCGCCTCGTGTCGGGCGGATCGGTGACGCCGCATTTTACGGCGTCACCGGCACCATCAGATACTAAGCCATCGCCGCTTGCGGCTTCGGCTTCGGTTGTCGCGACAGCGTCAGCACGATCAGCGAGGCGAACACGCAGAGCGCGCCGGCGATGAAGAAGGCGGGCAGGTAGCTCTGATAGACCGTCCGCGAGAGACCGGCGCCGAAGGCAGCGGTGCCCGCGCCGAGCTGGTGGCCTGCAAAGATCCAGCCGAACACCAGATTGGCGCGCTCAGGTCCGAATTTCTGCGCGGTCAGGCGCACCGTGGGCGGCACAGTTGCAATCCAGTCGAGCCCGTAGAACATCGCGAAGATCGAGAGCCCATAGAACGAGAAATCGCTGAAGGGGAGGAAGATCAGCGAGAGCCCGCGCAGGCCGTAGTACCAGAACAGCAAATAGCGGTTGTCGTAGCGGTCCGAAAGCCATCCCGACATGATGGTGCCGAAGAAGTCGAAGATGCCCATTGCAGCCAGCAAGCCCGCGGCCTGCACCTGCGGGATGCCGAAATCGAGGCACATCGGAATCAGATGCACCTGCACGAGGCCGTTGGTGGATGCGCCGCAGACGAAGAACGTCGCAAACAGGACCCAGAACGCGCCGCTCTTCGAGGCGTCGCGCAGCGTGCCGAGTGCGACGCCGGTGATCGAGCCATGGCTGACGGGCGGCGCGGGCAGGGGTGTGGTGCCTTCGTCGCCGAAAGGGCGCAGGCCCAAATCGCTCGGACGGTCGCGCATCGCGAGCAGGACCGCGAGGGCGGAAACACCAAGCGCGATGCAGACGAAGCCGAGCGCAAGCCGCCAGCCGAAACGTTCGGTGAGGCTTGCCAGCAGCGGCAGGAACACGAGCTGACCGGTGGCGACGCTCGCGGTCATGATGCCGACGACGAGGCCGCGCCGTGCCGCGAACCAGCGCGTCGCGATGGTAGCGCCCAGCACCAGCGCGGTCATGCCGGTGCCGATCCCGATCACGACGCCCCACAGCGCGACGAGCTGCCAGACCTCCGTCATGCCGAGCGAGAGCACCAGCGCCGAGACCACGATGAGCTGCGCGGTCAGCGTGACATTTCGCAGGCCGTAGCGGTTGAGCAGGGCCGCCGCGAACGGCGCCATCAGCCCGAACAGGATGAAGCGAATCGACAACGCCGACGAGATCTCCGCCGTGCTCCAGCCGAATTCCTTCTGAAGCGGAACAATGAACACGCCGGGCGCGCCGACCGTGCCGGCGCTGATCAGCGCGGTGAGGAAGGTCACGCCGACCATCACCCAGCCGTAGTGGATATTGCGGCGGCCGAGTGTTGCCGCGAGCCAGTTCGAGATCATTGGGCCTCAATCTTGATGGGCAGGCGAGAGCCTGCGGAAGTTTTCAGAATGGCACGGGACGCGTCTGTCGGAAATGACAGAGTTCCCTCATTTCCGGACGTTCTCGTCAGTGCGTCAGGCGCTCTACCGCGATCGCAGTAGCTTCGCCGCCGCCGATGCAGAGCGCGGCGACGCCACGCTTGAGGTTTCGCGCCTCGAGCGCATGCAGCAGCGTCACGATCAGCCGTGCGCCGGTGGCGCCGATGGGATGGCCGAGCGCGCAGGCGCCGCCGTTGATGTTGAGCTTGTCGCGGGGAATGCCGAGATCGCGCTGGGCCGCCATAGCCACCACGGCGAAGGCTTCGTTGATCTCGAACAGATCGACATCGCCGGCATTCCAGCCGACTTTGTCCAAGAGCTTGCGGATCGCCGGGATCGGGGCCGTAGTGAACCATTGCGGCTCCTGGCTGTGGGTGGTGTGGCCTTTGATCACGGCGAGAGCCGGCAGGCCGCTGCGATCGGCGAGCGAGCGCTTCGTCAGCACCAGCGCAGCGGCGCCGTCGGCGTTGGCGGAGGAGGCCGCCGGCGTGATGGTGCCGTTGGCGCGGAACGCCGGCTTCAGCCCGGGGATCTTTGCGGGATCGACCTTGAGCGGATGTTCGTCATTGGCGACGATGCGGGGGCCGGCCTTCTCACTCAGCGTGATCGGCGCGATCTCGGCCTTGAACGCACCGCCCTCGACCGCCTTGCGTGCGCGGCTGAGCGTTTCCATCGCAAAGGCGTCCTGGTCCTTGCGGGTGAACTGATAGGCTTCTGCGGTGGCCTCGCCGAAATCGCCCATGGAGCGGCCGGTCTCGTAGGCGTCTTCGAGGCCGTCCATCATCATATGGTCGATGATGCGATCATGGCCGGCGCGATAGCCGCCACGCGCCTTGGCGAGCAGATACGGCGCGTTGCTCATGCTTTCCATGCCGCCGGAGACGACGATCTCGGCCGAGCCGGCGCAAATGATGTCGTGCGCCAGCATGGTCGCTTTCATGCCGGAGCCGCAGACCTTGTTGACAGTAGTCGCGCCGGTGGCATCGGGTAGGCCGGCGGCCCGCGCAGCCTGGCGCGCGGGGGCCTGGCCCTGGCCGGCGGGAAGGACGCAGCCCATGAAAACCTCGTCGATTTTCTCCGGCGCAAGCTTGGCACGCTCCAGTGCCGCGCCGATCACGTGCGATCCGAGCTTGTGCGCGGCCAGCGGCGAAAGCTCGCCCATGAAGCGGCCGAGCGGTGTCCGGACGGCGGAGACGATGACGACGGGATCGGCGGCTTCGGCCATGGGTGAGACTCCGTGAGATGCCAACTATGTAAGATTACGGTCATCATATGATGCGGCGCAAAAAATGCAACTGCACGGGGCATGAGAAATTGTCGTAGGTCGGATGAGATTTGCTCGTTCGATCGGACGAGGTGGAGAGCGCCTACCGCTTCCGATTCACAAACGCGCCCATCAGCCGCGTCGGCTCGTCCGTCAGGAACGACTCGCCGAAGACTTTGACGCTCAAATTTACCGACTCGGTCAGCGGCAGCTCCTCCCATTGCCGCAACAGTGCCTTCTGTGACCGCAGCGCCTCGGGGCCGCATTCGAGCAGGGCTTTCACGAGGTGCTCGACCTCGGCATCGAGCCCGCCTTCCGGCGCGACCTTGTCGACCAGTCCCCAGGCGAGCGCCGTCGACGCGTCGATGTTCTCAGCGGTCATCACCAGCCAGCGCGCGCGGGCCCACCCGATCAGGCGCGGCAGCAGCGCGGCATGGATCACCGAGGGAATGCCGACCCGCACCTCCGGCATGCCGAAATGCGCATCACGGGCGGCGATCCGGAAATCGCAGGCCGCGGCGACTTCGAGCCCGCCGCCGAGGCACCAGCCGGGCATGCGCGCGATCATAGGGGCCGGGAAGGCGCGCACGGCCTCGCAGAGGTCGCGCAGGCGGCTGATGAAGGCCTCGGCGGACTTCTGGTCGAGCTTGGCCATCTCCTTGATGTCGGCGCCGCCGATCATGCTCTTCTCGCTCTGGCCGCGCAGCACCACGACCCGGATGCTGCGGTCGGACGAGAGCTGCTGCAGGCCTTCGCGCACCGCATCGGTGACGGGCGAGCTCAAAATGTTCAGCGAGCCGGCATTGCAGATCGCGACATGAACGACGCCGCGCGCATCGCGCGTCACGCCGCAGTGGTTGTTGAGCATTTCCATGAGAGGATCTCTGAGCTTCGTAGACGTGCGAATACGCCGGTCAGGTCACACTTCCGGGCCGAAACGCATTGCTTGTCAAGCCGGCGGGGAGGGAGTTGCCAGCGCTAAGTCCGCAGCATAGTATGATGAAAATCATACAAAAGAGGCCGCGATGACCGACATCGATCAACTCGACCTGTTTTCGCCTGCGGGCCGGCGCGAGCGGGTGGTTGAATGGCAGGTGCCTGCGCCGGCTGCGAAAGTGGCGATGGGCCTGTCAGGCATGGATGCGATGCTGGGCATCCGCGACGGAAGGCTGCCGCCGCCACCCTTTGCCAAGCTGATCGGCTTCATCATGGCCGTGGTCGAGCCGGGCCGGATCGTCATGGAACTCGAGCCGCGCGAGGATCTCGAAAACACCATAGGCCTCCTGCACGGGGCCACAGCCGCCGCGCTGCTCGACACCGCCATGGGGTGTGCGATCTCGACCCGGCTGGAGCCCGGGCAGGGCTCCGTCACCCTCGATCTGAAAATGACCTTCCTGCGTCCGCTCTCGGTCCGGTCCGGGTTGATCTCCGCCGAAGGCAAGGTGATCAAGCTGGGACGCCAGACCAGCTACGCCGAGGGATTTGTCCGCGACGATAAGGGGGCGCTTGCGGTGCACGCAACGGCGACCTTTTCCATGATCGGCAACAATTTTACCGGGAATTAATGCGCCGTCCGGCCGATATCCGTGTTATTAGATGACCCCCGACATCCAATGAGATCCGCATGCGCTATTCCCGGGAACACAAGCAGGAAACCCACGATCGCATCGTGAAGAAGGCCTCCGTGCGGCTGCGCGAAAAGGGCGCCCACGGCATCGGTGTCGCCGACCTCATGAAGGAAGCGGGCCTGACCCATGGCGGCTTCTACGCCCATTTCGATTCCCGCGAGGCGCTGGTGATCGAGGCGTTTGGCTACGCTATGGATCGCTCGATGGAGCACTGGCGCAAGCAATCCGATCAGGTCACGCCGGAGAAGCAGCTCAGTCAGATCGTTGAGACCTATCTCTCCGCGGTGCATCGCGACAACCCCGGTCACGGCTGCTCGATCCCCGCGCTCGGCGCCGAGATCGCCCGAGAGAGCCCGAAGACGCGAAAGGCCTTTGCCGGCAAGCTCGACGAGATGATCGAGATGATCACGGACTTCATCCCGAATCTGCCGCGCAAGGCCGCGCGCAAGCAGGCGATCGCGACGCTGGCGACCATGGCCGGCACCATGTTGCTCGCGCGCATTGCCGGCTCGAGCGAGCTGTCGGATGAGGTGCTGAAGACGGGCAAGGACAGCGCGCTGGACGGCGCGCGGCATGAGCCGAAGGCTGCGGCGGCGAAAAAGGCGAAGCAGAGCTAGGCTTCAGAGCCCCGCAAACAACGCCCGCTCGCGCTCCACAATCTCGGAAATATAATCCGCCACCGCGCGGATGCGTGCGAGGTCCTTGCTGTCGGCGTGCATCAGCATCCAGAAGGTGCGGGTGATCGAGACCTCTTCCGCCAGCACCGCAATCAGCTGCGGATAGTCGGCCGCCATGAAGTGCGGCAGCACCGCAATACCGAAGCCGGCGAGCGTGGCGTTGAGTTGTGCGATCAGATTGGCGCTGCGCAAGCGTGCGGAGATCTTCGGCGACACCTGCGGCAGATAGTCGAGCTCGGGCGTGAACAAGAGCTCCTCGATATAGCCGACAAAGCGATGCTGCGGCAGCACCTCGCGCGAGGTGATTTTCGGGAAGCGTTCGAGATAGGCGGGCGCGGCATAAAGTCCGAGGCGGTAGTCGAGCAGTTTGCGGCCGACGATGCGGCCTTCCTTCGGCATGGTCAGGCTGATGGCGATATCGGCCTCGCGCTTGGAGAGGCTGAACAGCCGCGCGGTGGCCACCAGTTGCAGGTCGAGATCGGGATACCGGTCGGCGAACTGAGCGAGCCGGGGCGCCAGGAAGGCGGTGCCAAATCCGTCTGGCGCGCCGATCCGCACCGTGCCGGTCAGCCGCGCCACGGAGCCACCGACCTGCTCCTGGTTGGCGACGATGGTCGATTCCATCGCTTCCGCGCTGTCGGCGACGCGCTGGCCGGCCTCTGTCAGCAGGTAGCCGGTCTTGCGCCGGTCAAACAGCTTGGCCGAGAGGTGCTTCTCCAGCCGGTCGACGCGGCGGATCACGGTGGCATGGTCGACGCCGAGCTGTTTTGCCGAAGCCGAAACCGAGCCGCCCCGCACGATGGACAGCACGAAGCGGAAGTCGTCCCAGTCGATAGCGCCTTGATCCAGCATTTTCGCACATCTATGGTGCATTATCTCAGACTTGAATCCTATAAAATGCAGGTCGATAGGATTTGTCAAAGCGTTCAAGCTCGCCTCAAGGAGACCATTCCATGCGTTCAGTCGGACATTTCATTGGTGGCAAGGAGGTCAAGGGCACCTCGGGCCGCACCGCCGACGTTTTCGAGCCGATGACCGGTGACGTTCAGGCCAAGGTGGCGCTGGCGTCCAAGGCCGAGGTTCGCGCCGCCGTGGAAAACGCCCGCGCCGCGCAGCCGGAATGGGCCGCGACCAACCCGCAGCGCCGCGCTCGCGTCATGATGAAGTTCGTCGAGCTGGTGCAGCGCGACTACGACAAGCTGGCCGAACTGCTTGCCCGCGAGCATGGCAAGACCGTTCCTGACGCCAAGGGTGACATCCAGCGCGGCCTCGAGGTCGCGGAGTTCGCCTGCGGCATTCCGCATCTGATGAAGGGCGAGTACACCGAAGGCGCCGGCCCCGGCATCGACATCTATTCGATGCGCCAGGCGCTCGGCGTCGTCGCCGGCATCACGCCGTTCAATTTCCCGGCGATGATTCCGATGTGGAAGTTCGCTCCTGCGATTGCCTGCGGCAACGCCTTCATCCTGAAGCCGTCGGAGCGCGATCCCGGCGTGCCGATGATGCTTGCCGAACTGATGATCGAGGCGGGCCTGCCGCCCGGCATCCTCAATGTCGTCAACGGCGACAAGGAAGCGGTCGACGCCATCCTCGACGATCCCGACATCAAGGCCGTCGGCTTCGTCGGCTCCACCCCGATCGCGCAATACATCTACGAGCGCGCCGCCCAGACCGGCAAGCGCTGCCAATGTTTTGGCGGCGCCAAGAACCACGCCATCATCATGCCGGATGCCGACATGGACCAGGCAGTCGACGCACTGATCGGCGCCGGCTACGGTTCGGCCGGCGAACGCTGCATGGCCGTGTCAGTCGCGGTTCCGGTCGGCAAGGCCACTGCCGACCGCCTGATGGAAAAGCTGGTCCCGCGCGTCGAGAGTCTCAAGATCGGCACCTCGATCGATCCCTCCGCCGATTACGGTCCGCTGGTGACGCGCGAGGCGGTCGAGAAGGTCAAGGGCTATATCGACATCGGCATCAAGGAAGGCGCGACGCTCGCCGTCGACGGCCGCGGCTTCAAGATGCAGGGCTACGAGAACGGCTTCTATCTCGGCGGTTCGCTGTTCGACAACGTCACCAAGCACATGCGGATCTACAAGGAAGAGATTTTTGGCCCCGTGCTCTCGGTCGTGCGCGCGCACGATTACAAGGAAGCGCTGGCGCTGCCGTCGGAGCATGATTACGGCAACGGCGTTGCGATCTTCACCCGCGACGGCGACGCCGCGCGCGACTTCGCGGCCAAGGTCAACGTCGGCATGGTCGGGATCAACGTGCCGATCCCGGTGCCGATTGCGTATTACACCTTCGGCGGCTGGAAGAAGTCGGGCTTCGGCGATCTCAACCAGCACGGCCCGGATTCGGTCCGCTTCTACACCAAGACCAAGACGGTGACCTCGCGCTGGCCGTCCGGCGTCAAGGAAGGCGCGGAGTTCTCGATCCCGCTGATGAAGTAACCGTCGTTGGAGCGAAGCTAACAGATGCAGTTCGCTCTGAACGAGGATCAGATCGCGGTTCGCGACATGGCGTTGGCGTTTGCGGCGGAAAAGATCGCGCCGCACGCGCTGCGCTGGGACGAGGAGAAGCATTTTCCCGTCGAGGTGATGCGCGAGGCCGCCACGCTCGGCATGGGCGGCATCTACATCCGCGAGGATGTGGGTGGCTCCGCCATGACACGGTTCGACGCGGCGCTGATCTTCGAAGCGCTGGCGACGGGCTGTCCGACCACCTCGGCCTTCATCTCCATCCACAATATGGCGTCGTGGATGATCGATGCCTACGGCAGCGACACCCAGCGCCACAAATGGCTGCCCAAGCTCTGCACCATGGAGCTGATCGCGAGCTACTGCCTGACCGAGCCCGGCGCCGGCTCGGACGCGGCAGCGCTCCGCACCCGTGCCGTGCGCGACGGCGATCATTACGTTCTCAACGGCCAGAAGCAGTTCATCTCCGGCGCCGGCGGGACCGATCTCCTGGTCGCGATGGTGCGCACCGGCGGCGATGGCCCCAGCGGCATCTCGACGCTGGTCATCGACGGCAACACGCCGGGCGTCTCGTTCGGCGCCAACGAGCGCAAGATGGGCTGGAACGCGCAGCCGACCCGCGCCGTGATCTTCGAGAACGCCCGCGTGCCGGTCGCCAACCGGCTGAGCGAGGAGGGCGTCGGTTTCAAGATCGCGATGGCAGGCCTCGACGGCGGGCGTCTCAACATCACAGCGTGCTCACTAGGCGGCGCGCAGACCGCGCTCGACAAGGCGCGTTCCTACATGAAAGAGCGCAAGGCTTTTGGAAAACGCCTCGACGAATTCCAGGCATTGCAGTTCCGTCTCGCCGACATGGCGATCGAGCTCGAGGCCGCGCGTACGTTCCTGTGGCGCGCAGCGGCGGCGCTAGACCGCAAGGATCCCGACGCCACGATGCTCTGCGCGATGGCCAAACGCTTTGGCACCGATGCCGGCTTCGAGGTCGCCAACCAGGCGCTTCAGCTGCACGGCGGCTACGGCTATCTCAGCGAATACGGCATCGAGAAGATCGTGCGCGATTTGCGCGTGCACCAGATTCTCGAAGGCACCAACGAAATCATGCGGCTGATCGTGGCGCGCAAATTGATCGAGGGCGCCCGATGAGTGGAGCGGAGGAGGGCGATCTGGTCGCATGGGTCGAAGGCTCGGCCGGATTTATCAGGCTCAACCGCCCCAAGGCGATCAATGCCGTGACGCTGGAGATGTTTCGCGACATCGACAAGGCGCTCGACCGTTTTGAGGCCGATCCCGCCGTTGCCGTGATCGTGCTGGAAGGTGCCGGCGAGCGTGGCTTGTGTGCCGGCGGCGACATCCGTGCGCTCTGGGAAAGTTCGAAGGTCAATGGTGACCTCGGCAAGATCCTGTGGCGGGAAGAGTACATCCTCAACGCCCGGATCAAGAAATTCCCGAAACCTTATGTCGCCTTCATGGACGGCATTGTGATGGGCGGCGGCGTCGGACTCTCGGCGCATGCGAGCCATCGAATCGTGACTGACCGTACGAGGCTTGCGATGCCCGAGGTCGGGCTCGGTTTCTTTCCCGACGTCGGCGGCACTTGGCTGTTGTCACGCTCGCCGGGCGAGATCGGCACTTATTTCGGCCTGACCGGCCAGACCATGAACGGCCCCGATGCGATCCATGCCAGGTTTGCCGACGCGGTGGTATCGGCGGCCAAATGGCCCGAGTTGCGCGACGCGCTGACCAAAGTTCGCCAGGGCGTCACCGCGGCCGATGTCAGCAAGCTCATCAACGGTTTTGCGACCGGGGAGATCGCGGGGCCGGTCGCCGCAAAGGAGCCGGCGATCGACGCACTGTTCGGCTTCGACCGCATGCAAGACATTTTTGCCGCGCTCAAGCGCGACGGTTCCGAGTTCGCGCTGGCGACGTTGAAGACGCTCAACGAAAAATCGCCGCGCGGCATGGTGGTGACGCTCAAGCTGCTGCGGCTCGCGCGCACCGCGTCGAGCCTGGAAGAATGCCTGGTGCGCGAATATCGGGCTGCGCTGGAAGTCTTCCGCAGCGACGACTTTCGCGAAGGCGTGCGCGCCGCCGTGATCGACAAGGACCGCAATCCGACCTGGTCGCCGTCGCGAATCGAGGACGTCACGCCGGACATGCTTGCGCACTATCTCGCCGAGATCGGCGCCGACGAATTGAAGTTCAACTAACAACGTCTTTCAAGCGGAGGAAACCAAGATGGCCACGATCGCATTCATCGGTCTCGGCAACATGGGCGGCCCCATGGCCGCCAATCTGGTCAAGGCCGGCCACAAGGTCGTCGCTTTCGACCTCGCCGAGGCCTCCCGCAACCAGGCCAAGGCCGACGGTGCCGGCATCGCAGAGAGCGCTGCGGGCGCCGTGAAAGGTGCCGATGTGGTCGTCACCATGCTGCCGGCCGGCAAGCATGTGCTCGGCGTGTGGGGCGAGGTCGTTCCCGCGATGACCAAGGGCGCGTTGATCATCGACTCCTCCACCATAGACGTCGAGAGCGCGCGGCAGGCGCATGCGCTCGCGGCCAAGCACGGCGTGCTTTCGGTCGACGCGCCGGTGTCCGGCGGCACCGGCGGAGCCAAGGGTGCGACGCTCACCTTCATGTGCGGCGGCGAGGACAACGCGTTTGCAGCGGCAAAGCCCGTGCTGGAGAACATGGGCAAGAAGATCGTGCATTGCGGCGGCGCCGGCGCGGGCCAGGCGGCAAAAATCTGCAACAACATGATCCTCGGCATTTCCATGATCGCCGTGAGTGAGGCGTTCGCGCTGGCCGAGAAGCTCGGGCTCTCGCACCAGGCGCTGTTCGACGTCGCCTCGACCTCGTCGGGCCAGTGCTGGTCGCTGACGACCTATTGTCCGGTGCCCGGGCCGGTGCCGACCTCGCCCGCCAACAACGACTACAAGCCGGGCTTTGCCTCGGCACTGATGGTGAAGGATCTGACACTGGCGCAGGACGCCGCCAAGGCCGCCGGCGCGGCGACGCCGCTCGGCAAGCATGCGCAGGAAATCTATCAGGCCTTTGACGCAGCCGGCCAGGGCGGGGTGGATTTTTCCGGAATTATCGAGCACGTTAGGGGGCTGGCCGGGAAAGCCTAATGACGACATTTCAGGAAGCGCGCGCGTTTCTGCTTCACAACCGCACGGACTATGAGACAGCGGTCAAGGGCTTCCGCTGGCCGGATCCGATTCCCTTCAACTGGGCGCTCGACTGGTTCGATGCCGAGCTAGCGGCGAATGCGGACAGCAAGGATCGTCCTGCGCTCTGGATCGTCGATGCCGCGCAGGATCGGCAGACCAAGCTCTCGTTCGGGGCGTTGTCGCGCCGCTCCAACCAGGTCGCCAACTTCCTCCGCGCGCAAGGCTTGAAGCGCGGCGATCATCTCCTGCTGCTGCTCGGCAATGTCGTTCCGCTGTGGGAGACGATGCTGGCCGCGATCAAGCTCGGCGTCGTCGTGATTCCCGCGACGACGCTGCTCACCGCCGACGAGCTGCGCGACCGGCTCGATCGCGGCAAGGCAAAGGCGGTGGTGGCCGCGCAGGACCAGGTTGCGAAGTTCGCAAGTCTTGGCGCCGATAATATCGTCCGCATCGTCGTGGGCGAGGCCTCCGATGGCTGGCTTTCCTATGATGACGCCGCAAGGGCGTCGGAGAGCTTTGCAGCCGACGGCCCGACCAACGCTGACGACCCGATGCTGCTCTATTTCACCTCGGGCACCACGGCAAAGCCGAAGCTGGTGCGGCACAGCCAGCGCAGTTATCCCGTCGGCCATCTCTCGACCATGTATTGGATCGGGTTGAAGCCCGGCGACGTCCATCTCAACATCTCCTCGCCCGGTTGGGCCAAGCACGCCTGGAGCTGTTTCTTTGCGCCGTGGAATGCGGGCGCGACCGTCTTTGTGGTCAACCAGCCGCGCTTCGACGCCAAGGGGCTGCTTGCCACCATTGGCCGCTGCGGCGTCACCACGCTGTGCGCGCCGCCGACGGTGTGGCGGCTGTTCATCCAGGAGAATCTTGCGTCGTTCAAGGTGGCCTTGCGCGAGGTCTGCGGCGCCGGCGAGCCCCTCAATCCTGAAGTGATCGAGCAGGTGCAGGCCGCCTGGGGCCTCACCATCCGCGACGGGTACGGCCAGACCGAAACCACGGCGCTGGCCGGCAACTCGCCGGGGCAAAAGATCAAGGTCGGCTCGATGGGCCGGCCGCTGCCGGGCTATCGCGTGCAGGTCAGCGACGCCGATGGTCATCCGGCCAAAGAGGGCGAGGTGGCTCTAGTGCTCGGCGAAAACCGCCCCGCCGGCCTGATGCAGGGCTATCAGGGCGACGACGGTGGGCTGTCCGGCGCCGAAGGCGAGCTTTATCGCAGCGGTGACGTCGTGTTCGAGGATGACGATGGCTATCTCACTTTCGTCGGCCGCTCCGACGACGTATTCAAATCCTCCAACTATCGCATCAGCCCGTTCGAACTCGAGAGCGTGTTGCTCGAGCACGAGCTCGTCGCGGAAGCTGCCGTGGTGCCGAGCCCGGACCCGATCCGGCTCGCGATCCCCAAGGCCTATGTGCTGCTGACATCCGGTGCGGAGCCTTCGCCGGAGACGGCGCTCTCCATCTTCAGGCATCTGCACACGCGCCTTGCACCGTTCAAGCGCATCCGGCGCCTCGAGATCGTCACGGAGCTGCCGAAGACGATCTCGGGAAAGATCCGCCGCGTTCAGCTGAGACGGCTGGAGCGTGACGACGACCGCAATGATGCCCTGCGCGGCCGGGAATTCCGCGAAGAGGACTTTCCGGAGCTGCCGAAAACACGGAGTGAGACCTAAGTGAACGAAGTCTGGAAGAAGCCGCCGATTTCCTTGGACGCCTATCAGGCCATGGTTGGCAAGGAGATCGGCGTGTCGTCGTGGCACCTGGTCGATCAGCCCCGCATCGACACCTATGCCGACGTGATCGAGGATCACCAGTTCATTCACGTCGACCCGGAGCGTGCGAAGAACGAGACGGCGTTCGGCACCACCATCGCGCACGGCTTCCTGACGATGTCGCTGCTGTCGATTATGTCCTACGAGGTGATGCCCGTCATCGCGGGCACCACGATGGGGGTCAATTACGGTTTTGACAAGCTGCGTTTCATCTCGCCGGTGCGCTCGGGCAAGCGCGTTCGGGGCCGTTTCGTGCTGGCGGAAGCCAAGCTGCGCAAGCCGAATGAATTGCAGTCGCGCACCAACGTCACCGTGGAAATCGAAGGCGAGGACAAGCCCGCGCTGGTCGCGGACTGGCTCGGGTTGATCTATTTCGCCTGAGTGGGCCGTCGCTGCCGGGCTTGACCCGGCAGCCCATCGCTGCTCAAAAGTTGTCCAAATCGGTGCGCTCGAACCCTCTCCCTCGCGAGAGAGGGTGGCGAAATCGAGCGGAGCGAGATGAAGCCGGGTGAGGGGTATCTCTCCACACGCTCATCTGCCGAGACAGATCCCTCATCCGGCGCTTCGCGCCACCTTCTCCCACAAGGGGAGAAGGGAAGACAGCACAAGGAAGCACAATGGCAATCAGGTTCGACGGACGCGTCGCCATCGTCACCGGCGCGGGCAATGGTTTGGGGCGCGCGCATGCGCTGGGATTGGCAAGCCGCGGCGCGAAAGTCGTGGTCAACGATTTCGGCGGCGCGCGCGACGGCAGCGGCGGCTCGCTGTCGCCGGCGGAGACCGTTGTCGAGGAGATCCGCAAAGCGGGCGGCACCGCCATGGCCGACGGCGCCGACGTCTCGAATTTCGAGCAGGTCACCGCGATGGTCGAGCGCGCCACCAAGGAGTGGGGCAGCGTGGACCTCTTGTGTGCCAATGCCGGCATTTTGCGCGACAAGTCGTTCGGCAAGATGGAAGCGGCCGATTTCCAGAAGGTGCTCGACGTGCACCTCGTCGGCACCTTCTATTGCTGCAAGGCGGCCTGGGCCGGCATGCGCGATCGCAACTATGGCCGCATCGTCCTGACGACGTCGTCCTCCGGCCTCTACGGCAATTTCGGCCAGGCCAATTACGGAGCGGCCAAGTCCGGCATGGTCGGCCTGATGAACGTGCTGGCGGAAGAAGGCCGCAAGAGCGACATCCGCGTCAACATCATCTCGCCGACGGCAGCGACCCGCATGACGGAAGAGCTGCTGCCGCCGCAGGCGCTGCAGTTGATGAAGCCGAACGCGATCACGCCCGCGGTCGAGTACATGCTGAGCGAGGACGCGCCGACCCGCACCATCATGGGCGCCGGCGCCGGCTCGTTCGCGGTGATCAAGATCGTCGAGAGCGAAGGCATCAACCTGCCGGAGTCCGAGTGGACCCCGGATGCGGTCGCGGCGCATTTCGCCGAGATCAGCGACATGTCAAAAGCGAAGGCGCTGCAGGGAGCTTTCGAGCAGACGCAGAAATACGTGGCGCAAGCCGCTGCGCGCGCCGGGGTAAAACTCTGACAGCGGTCGCCGTCATCGGCGCCGGCCCTGCCGGTCTGATGGCGGCCGAAGTGCTCGTGCAGGGTGGTGCTCGCGTCACCGTCTACGATTCGATGCCGTCCGCTGGCCGCAAATTCCTGATGGCCGGCCGCGGCGGGCTCAATCTCACCCACAGCGAACCGCTGCCTCAGTTCATCACGCGCTACCGCGAGGCGGCGCAGAGGTTGCAGGCTGCGATCGAAGCGTTTCCGCCTGACGCGCTGCGCGCCTGGAGCGAGGCGCTGGGCGAGCCGACTTTTGTCGGCTCCAGCGGGCGTGTGTTTCCGAAGGCCTTCAAGGCCTCGCCCTTGCTGCGGGCCTGGCTGCGACGCCTCGATGCCGCCGGCGTGCACTTTGCGTTTCGCCAGCGCTGGATGGGCTGGGACGGGGACGGACGACTGGTCTTTGACCCACCCGGCGGCGGAGACGGCATCGCCGCGGACGCGATAGTGCTGGCACTCGGCGGCGCCAGCTGGCCGCGACTGGGCTCCGATGGCGGCTGGACGACGATCCTGGCCGACAAAGGCGTTGCGATCTCGCCGCTGCGGCCGGCGAACTCCGGCTTCACCGTCGCATGGTCCGAAATCTTCCGCACGCGCTTCGAGGGCCAGCCGCTCAAGGGCATCACGCTCTCCTTCGGCCCACACCGCGCCCGCGGCGAGGCCATGATCACAAGCGGCGGGATCGAGGGCGGGACGATCTATGCGTTGTCGGCCGAGCTGCGCGAGGCGATCGCAGCGAACGGCGCAGCGGTCCTGCACGTCGCGTTGCGGCCGGATGTCGATCATGGCGAACTCGTCAAGCGCCTGTCCGCCTCGCGCGGCAAGCAATCCTTCTCCAACTTCCTGCGCAAGGCTGCGCAGCTGTCGCCGGTCGCGGTCGGGCTGCTGCAGGAGGCCACCATCGGTGCTGGCCAGTCGTTGTCGGCAATATCGGCCGAGCGATTGGCGGAGCTCATCAACGCCGTGCCGGTCAAGCTCACACGCGTCGCGCCGATCGCGCGCGCGATCTCCAGCGCCGGCGGGATTTCCTTCGATGAACTCGACTCGGACTTCATGATCCGCAAACTGCCGGGCGTGTTCGCGGCCGGTGAGATGCTGGACTGGGAGGCGCCGACCGGTGGCTATTTGCTCCAGGCCTCGTTCGCGACGGGAGCTGCGGCGGGCAGGGGTGTGTTGCGACGGCTCGTCCAACTGTCGTCCTGACCATCCGCATCATGACGTCCCGGTCCGGGTTGCGAGATCCGTGAGGAGGCCGAGCACGCCGAAGCTTGCCGCCACCGCGCAGACCATCGTCCAGCGCCAAAACTCCAGGCCAGCGATGCCGCCGCCGCGCCGATGCCACCGCCAACGAAGAACAGCGCGACGAACAGGCCGTTCATGCGACCGCGGGCCTCGGGGCGCAACAGGTTGATGGCGCGGCGGCCCAGCGTCTGATCGGTGGTGATGCCGACGTCGAGCAGGATCGTGCCGAGGCTCAGTACCAGCAGACCGGTGATCTGGGATTCAAGCACGCTCGCCCAGGCACAGAGCGCAAGCGAGCCGATGATGAGCAGATGGGCGGCAAAGAACATCGGCCGCGCCCGGCCCTTGTCGCCCCAGCGTCCCGCGATCGGTGTCGCCGCGGCGCCCGCCACACCGATCAGCGCGAAAGCCGCAATTCCCTTGGCGTCGAGGTCGAACGGCGCATCCGGCAGCCGCAGCGCGACCGCCGACCAGAACGCCGTGAAGGAGGCCATGACAAGCGAGGCGGTCCAGGCCCGCACGCGCAGCACCGGCTCTTCGCGCAGCAGTCTTGGAAAGGACAGCAGTAAATCGGCGTAACTCGCGCGTGCCGACGGTCGAAGGGTTGGAAGGTAACGGGCGAGTGCGCCGGCAAGCAGGGCCATCAGAGCAGCCGAAACGACATAGTAGGCGCGCCAGCTCCAGAGATCGGCGATCAGGCTCGCCGCAGGTCGTGACAAGAGGATGCCGATCATCAATCCGCCCATCACCTCGCCGATGGCCTGACCGCGGCGATCCGGCGCCACCATAGATGCGACCAGCGGAACCATCATCTGGATCGCCGCGCAACAGGCGCCAAGGATGAAGGTGGCGAGCAGCAGAAGCGCAGGCGTCGGCGCGAGCGCCGTCGCGAGAGCGGCGAGGATCGCGCAGCCGAGTGTGCGGAGGATGACAAGCCTGTTCTCGACCAGATCGACAAGAGGCACGAGCAGCAGCAGGCCGAGTGCGTAGCCGAGCAAGGTCAGCGTGCTGATCAGCCCCGCCTGCCACGCCGGCATGGACATTGACCGGCCGATCAAGCCGAGCAGGATCTGTGGCGCGAACAGATTGGTGACGATGACACCGGCGGTGATCGCGCCGAGCCAGATCAGCGGCCGCTCGGCGAGCTGGTTTCGGGACGCAGCGAGCAATATGCTACAATTCAAATAAGCCTATAAAGAATATGCGGCTTTGTTATGAATACCCATGACCTTGTCGCTTTCGTCGCCGTGGTCGAGACCGGATCGATCGTCGCGGCATCGGCGCGTCTCAACCTCACCCAGCCCGGCGTGACCCGGCGTATTCAGAATCTCGAGGAGATGCTGGGGGCGCAGCTACTGGATCGGCTCTCGAAGCCCCTGAAGCCGACGGCAGCGGGCCATGAAGCCTACGAGCAGGGCAGGCGTCTGCTCAGGATGCTGGAGGACCTCAAGTCCGGCGTTGCCAACGACGGAATGGTCCGCGGCGAGTTCAGGCTCGGTCTGACGCCGTTTCTCTCGGAGGCAGGCCTGACCGCACCACTCGATGCGGTGCGCGCCGAATTTCCCGCGCTGGCGGTGCGGGTGGTCTCCGGTTGGTCGCCGAACCAGCTCGAGCGTGTCTGCCGCAACGAGCTCGATGCAGCCGCGATTTGTCTCCCCGACGGTGCAGTGCCGCCCGCCGATCTGGCGGCCGACGATCTCGGCGCGCAGCCCGTCGTCTTCGTCGTCGCACGCGAGATGAAGATCCCGCGCACCGTCGACCTGGAACGGCTGTCCCAACTGTCGTGGGTGATCAACCAGGACGGCTGTGGATTTCGCGATACGCTGAAGCGAAAATTCGATGCCTCGCATCTTCCGTTCAACATCGCCGTCGAGGCGCTGGACAGTGAGCTCCGCCTGTCGCTGGTGTCGCGCGGCCTCGGCGTCGGGCTGGTCACCCCGATCGCCCTCAAGCGCAGCGCATTTCGCGACAGGCTCAAGCCGGTCGCTGCGCGCGACTTCAAACCCGCCGTGCGCGCATGGGTGGTGCATCGCGCCCCCGCCGGTCGGCTGGAGCGGCCGATCAAACTCTTTCGCGATGGATTGGTCCGGGAACTCGAGGCACTGATCGGGGGCTAGCTATCGCAGCTTCCCCCGTGCCGCCACCGGCAGCGTGCCGATGATCTCCTCGCCGCGCACCATCACCACTTCGTCCATCATGTTGACGACGACGCAGACATGATTTGGCACGACCCGCACGACGTCGCCGACGTTAGGCCGGGTGTTGCTGCGGGAGAGGTCGAGGAAGCCGTGCTCCTCGGCGAAGCGTGCGATCTTCGCTTCGGGGTGCTCCAGGATGAGGCCGTGGCCGTCGAGGCCGCCGGTGTCCGTCGTCAGAGTCTTTGAGCCGGCGTCCAGAATCCCGCGCTCAGGCGCGGCGCGGCTGACCACGGTCGAATAGATGTGCAGCGCGCAGTCGTCCCAGGTGGCGACGCCGGCCGCGACCTGCATGCGGTCGTTATAGATGTAGGTGCCGAAGCGATGCTCGGTGCCGCCCTTGAGCTTGCCGAGGTTCTTCAGGTTCGGCGTCCCGCCGGTCGAGACGATTTTTGCATCCAGCCCGTGTGCGCGCACGCCGGCCAGAGCTTCGTCATAGAATTTTTGGGCGTCCGCCCAACCAGTCTCGGTCGGATACAGCATGAAGCCGGCGAATTGCAGGCCCTTGGATGCGGCAATCTCCTGCGCCAGTGCAATCGCCTCGGCGGGCGTCTCGACGCCGGCGCGCTGGCGGCCGGTATCGCATTCGACCACGACCGATAGCGGTCGACCTGAGGCTGCGGCGGCCTTGGGCAGGCCGGCGACGACGGTCGAATTGTCAGCGGCGACCGTCATGTTGGCCTTCGCCTGCAGCGCCCCTAACCGCGCCATCTTCTCTTCGCCGAGCAGGTTGTAGCTGATCAGGATATCGTCGATGCCGGCATTGACCATGATCTCGGCTTCACCGAGCTTCTGGCACGTGATGCCCTTGGCACCGGCCGCGATCTGCATCTTCGCGATGGTGGGGTTCTTGTGCGTCTTGACGTGGGGACGGTTGGCGATCCCGGCGTCGTCGCAAGCCTTCTGAATCCGCGCGATGTTGCGCTCTACCTTGTCCATGTCGATAACGGCGCAGGGCGTGCCGTATTCGCGGGCGATCTTGGCGGCAAGGGTCGTTGTCATGGAAGTCTCTGAGTTGGCGCGCATCCCGTTTGCAAAAGCGGTGCCCACTTTTGCGGAATGCACGCTAGGCCTGTTCAATCTCTTCGCGCCGCACTTCGAGCTCCAGCCATTTGTCCTCGGCCTCGGCCAGTTCCTTTTGCGCCGTCGTCAGAGCGTCGGAGGCCTGGTCGAAGCGCTTGCGATCCTTGCGAAAGAGATCGGGGTCGTCAAGGAAGCGCTGCTGCTTGGCGATCTCGGCCTGCAGCTTGGCGATGGTCTTGGGCAGCGTCTCCAGCGCGTGTTGCTCGTTGAAGGTCAAGCGTCGTCTCGCGACGCCGGACGGCACGGCTGATCGCTGCTCTCTCGTCTCTTCGACGGCCTTCGCGGTCGCGCGCTTCACGTCGGCGCCGCGCTGGGCCAGCATGTCGGTATAGCCGCCGGCATATTCGAGCCAGCGTCCGTTGCCCTCGGGCACGATCACTGACGTCACCACGCGGTCGAGAAAATCGCGATCGTGGCTGATCAGAATCACGGTGCCCTCGTAGTCGCTGAGCATCTCCTCGAGGACGTCGAGGGTCTCCAGGTCGAGGTCGTTGGTCGGCTCGTCCAGCACCAGGAGGTTGGAGGGTTTTGCCAGCGCGCGTGCCAGCATCAGCCGGCCGCGCTCACCGCCCGACAGCACCTCCAGCGGCGTGCGCATCTGTTCCTGGGCGAACAGGAAGTCCTTCATGTAACTGACGACATGCTTCGGCTTGCCGCCAACCATGACATGGTCGCCGCGGCCGCCGGTCAGCGCCTCGGCCAGCGTCGTCTTCGGATCGAGACTTTCACGATGCTGGTCGAGCGTCGCCATCTCGATGTTGGCGCCGAGCCGTATGCTGCCGCTGTCCGGTGCGCTGCCGCCGGTCAGCATCTCGATCAGCGTGGTCTTGCCGGCGCCGTTCGGGCCGACGATGCCGATGCGATCGCCGCGCTGGACGCGGATCGAGAAGCCGTCGACGATCTTTCGCTCGCCATAGGACCGGCTGATATTCTTGGCCTCGATGACGAGCTTGCCGGACTTGTCGGCCTCGGCAGCCGCCAGGTTGGCGTTGCCCGTCGCGCCGCGATGGGTGCGGCGCTGGTCGCGCAGCGCGTGGAGATTGCCGAGTCGCTTGACGTTGCGCTTGCGGCGGCCCGAGACGCCGTAACGCAGCCAGTGCTCCTCGTTGACGATCTTGCGGTCGAGCTTGTGCTGGTCGCGCTCTTCCTCCGCGAGCACCTCGTCGCGCCAAGCCTCGAAGGCACTGAAGCCGCGGTCGATCTGCCGGATCTGGCCGCGGTCGAGCCAGGCGGTGCTGCGCGAGAGATTGCCGAGGAAGCGCCGATCGTGGCTGATGATCACCAGCGCGCAGCGGCGGCTCTCCAGTTCACTCTCCAGCCATTCGATGGTCGGAAGATCCAGATGGTTGGTCGGCTCATCCAGCAGCAGGATGTCGGGCGAGGGCGCCAGCACGCGTGCCAGCGCGGCGCGGCGCGCTTCGCCGCCGGAGACATGCGCCGGATCTTCTTCGCCGCTGAGACCGAGCTGCTCGACCAGATAGCGCGCCTGATAGTGGTCGTCGCCAGCATTGAGGCCGGCCTCGACATAAGCGAGCGTGGTGGAGAAACCGGAAAAATCCGGCTCCTGCGGCAGGTAGCGAATGGTGGCGCCGGGCTGCACGAAACGGCTGCCGCCATCCGGTTCGACCAGGCCGGCGGCGATCTTGAGCAGCGTCGATTTGCCGGAACCGTTGCGGCCGATCAGGCAGACGCGCTCGCCGGTCGAAACCGACAGTTCGACGCCCGCCAGGAGCGGCGTGCCGCCAAAGGTCAGCTTGATATCGCGCAGTTGAATCAGCGGTGGCTCCATGCGGTGTCTCAGTCCTGTCTTGTTGCGGCCTGGTCGGCGCGGCGGCGCTGAATGCGGCGGATGGTCTGGTCGAGCGTCGACAGAAACGTCGAGCGGTCGCGCGGTGAATACGATTTCGGACCGCCGGTGACTTCGCCGGCCGAGCGCAAATCGGTCATCAGGTTGCGGACCGCGAGCGTCATCCCGATCGATTCCTCGGTGAACGCCTTGCCGTTGGACGCGATCACATCGGCGCCGGCCTTCACGCAGCGGCTTGCGAGCGGAATATCCGAGGTAATGACGATGTCGCCGGGCCCGGCGCGTTCGGCGATCCAGTCATCGGCTGCGTCCATGCCGGCACCCGCGGCGACCCGCTCGATCAGCGGATCCTGGGGCACGCGGATGAAATTGCCCGCGACCACGCTCACGGGCAGGCCGTGCCTGCCGGCGACGCGATAGATCTCGTCCTTCACCGGACAGGCGTCGGCGTCGACATAGATGCGGGTGGTGTTTTGAGGGTTCGTCATTGTCCGTAGATGGGGCTTGCGAAGCGGTTCCGCAGCAGCCGCGTGGTACCCCATTCGGGCCGCAAAGGCGAGGGGATTGACCCCGGTTCCTCAGGGCCTACGATCGGCCCGAAACAACAAGAAATTGGGGAAAGCCAAGCCATGCCGAACCGGCTCGAAACCTATCGCGTCGAGGCCTACAACACGGCCAAGCAATCCGAAAACAAGATGCATGACGACAATGTGGCGCGCCGTTTCGGCTTTTCCGGCGGGCTGGTCCCCGGCGTCGACGTCTTCGCCTACATGATGCATGTGCCGGTGGCGCGCTGGGGCCGCGATTTCCTGTCCCGCGGGCTGATCGAGGCGCGTTTCATCAAGCCGGTCTATGACGGCGAGACCGCCGACGTCGATGCGACCGAGCACAACGGCCTGCTCACCATCGAGGTGTTCAGCCGCACCGAGCTCTGTGCCACCGGCACGGCGTCGCTACCGGTGGCTGCGACTGCGGTATCGTGGAGCGACTATGTCGAGGTCCCCGCGATCGTCGAGCGCAAACCGGTCAACCCGGCAACATTCGAGACCGGCAAATGGCTCGGCACGACGCCGCGCCGCTGGGCCGGGCAGGACGCAGCTGACTATCTCGCCGACATCCGTGAGGCCGATCCGATCTTCGCCCAGGAGGGGCTCGGCCATCCCGGCCTGATCCAGCGCGTCATGAACCGCGTGCTGGTGGACAACACGATCCTCGGCCCCTGGATCCATGTCGGCAGCCGCATGCAATTGCTGTCAGCCGCGCGCGCCGGTGACGAGATCACCGCGCGGGCCAAAGTCACCGCGAACTACGAGAAGAAGGGCCACCGCTTCGTCGAGCTCGACGCGCTGGTGGTTGCCAACGGCACGACGCCGCTGGCGCACTGCCAGCACATCGCGATCTACCAGCCGCGCGAGCAGGCGGCGGCGTAGGGAAGGAGCAGAGCGCGTCCTCACACTCGCTGTCATTCCCCGCGAAGGCGGGGAATCCAGTACGCCGAGGCTCCTCCGTATCCCACGACCGTCTCTGGAATACTGGATCGTCCGCTTTCGCGGACGATGACAGCGGAGTTTGTGGCGACGACGGAACGCCCTTTACGCCGCTTTCCCCTTCGCATCCTGGATCGCGCGCCACACGCGTTCCGGCGTCAGCGGCATGTCGATGTGCTTGATGCCGTATTCGGAGAGCGCGTCGATCACCGCGTTCACGACCGTCGACAGGCTGCCGGCGCAGCCGGCTTCGCCGCAGCCTTTGCTGCCGAGCGGATTGGTCGTGGCCGGCACCGGGTGGTCGCCGACCGTCATGTTCGGAACGTCCTCTGCGCGCGGCAGTGCATAGTCCATTAGCGAGCCCGTGATCGGCTGGCCGCTCTCGTCGTAGCGGACGTGCTCCATCAGCGCCTGGCCGATGCCCTGGACCACGCCGCCATGGAGCTGGCCCGCGACCAGCAGCGGATTGATCACCGTGCCGAAATCGTTGACCGCGCTGTAGCGCACGATCTGCACGACGCCGGTCTCAGGGTCGATCTCGACCTCGGCAACATGGCAGCCGTTCGGGAAGGCTGACGGCACCGGTTCGCTGGTGTGATCGACGTCCAGGCTGTCGGGTACGCCCTCCGGCATCTTGCTGTCGTGCACGCGTTTGGCGAGCTCCATGATGTCGATGCTGCGGTCGGTGCCGGCGATCGTAAAGCTGCCGCCTTCGAATTCGATATCGGCTTCGGAGGCCTCCAGCATATGCGCTGCGGCGCGCTTGCCCTTTTCGATCACGAGCTTGGCGGCGCCCACGATCGCCATGCCGGTCGCGGTGATCGAGCGCGAGCCACCGGTGCCGTTGCCGGTGTGGACGATGTCGCTGTCGCCCTGCACCAGCTTGACGCTGTCGAAGGGGACGCCGAGCTGCTGGCAGAGGACCTGCGCGAATGCGGATGCGTGGCCCTGACCGTAATCGAGCGTACCGGTGATGAGCTGCACCGAGCCATCGGGATCGAACACGATCTTGCCGAGCTCGACGCCGGGAGGTGCGGTCACCTCCAGATAGGAGCCGACGGCGATGCCGCGCAGCTTGCCGGACTTCTTGCTCTCCTTCTTGCGCTTGGCAAAATTCTCGTGGTCGGAGATTTCGAGGGCCTTGTTGAAGACGGCCTGGAAGTCGCCGCTGTCATAGGTGACGCCGGAGGACGCGGCGAACGGCATCTGGTTCTGCTTGATGAAGTTGCGCTTGCGCAGGGTCAGCCGGTTGATGCCCATCTCGTCCGCGGCGCGGTCGATTAGCCGCTCCATGTAGTAGTTGACCTCGGGCCGGCCGGCGCCGCGATAGGCGCCCATCAACGTGGTGTTGGTCAGCACCGTCTTGATGTCGACGGCCATCAGCGGCGTGCGATAGACGCTGGAAAAGTTCTTGCTGGTGTTGAGCGAGAGCGGGCTGGGCGCAACGCCGGTGATGTAGGCACCGAGATTGCCGTAGCCCGAGAGCTTGGCGGCGAGGAAATGCCCCTCGGCGTCCAGCGCGAGTTCGGCGTGAATTTTCTGCGCACGGCCGTGGCTGTCGGACAAGAAGCTGGTCGAGCGTTCGTCCAGCCATTTCACCGGCAGTCCCAGCGTCTTTGCCGCGTACAGGATGCACATGTATTCGGGGTAATTGATGTTCTTCATGCCGAAGGAGCCGCCGACATTGGCGGTGAGAATGCGCACATTTTCGTTCGGCACTTTCAGGTTCTTGGCGAGATTGGCACGGTTGCCTGCCACCCCCTGCGTGGGCACCTGAAGAGTGTAGCGCTCGGTCTTCTTGTCATAGGAGGCAAGGCCAACGCGTGGCTCCATCGAGACCACGGCGACGCGGGTGTTCTCGATGTCGACCTTGGTCACGTGAGCAGCACTGGCGAAGGCCGCGTTGACCTTGTCGGTGTCGCCATAGTGGTAGTCGAGCGCGACATTGTTCGGGATGTGGTCGTAGAGCTGCGGCGCGCCGGGTTTTGCGGCTTCCTGGGGATCGGTCACCGCCGGCAGCGGCTCGATATCGAGTTCGACCGCCTCGGCCGCGTCGCGCGCCTGGGCCAGCGTCTCCGCCACCACGAAGGCGACGGGATCGCCGACGAAGCGGACCTTGTCGGTTGCGAGCGGCTGGCGGTTGGTCTGGAGCAGGGGCGATCCGTCACGGCTCTTCAGCGGCAGGCCGCAGGTGAAGGGGCCGTAGCCGGCCGCATCGAGGTCTTTGCCGGTCCACACCCCGAGCACGCCCGGCATTGCTCTGGCTGCATCGATGTTGATGCCGCGAATGACGCCATGGGCATGGGTCGAGCGAACGATCACGGCATGGGCCTGGCCGGGCAGGTTGAAATCGTCGGTGTAGCGGCCCTTGCCGCGCACCAGGGTATCGTCCTCCTTGCGGCGGACCGGCTGCCCGACGCCATATTTTTGCAGTGCAATAGCGTTTTCGAGCGTGGAGGATTTGGTGTGTTCTTGCATGGAATTGACCTGAAAAGCCGGCAAATGCGCGGTTTGGGGGCGCCTGGGGTCCGGACCCCTCAAAAATAACCCACCGGCCCGCTCACGACAACGCACGAATGGGCATGGTCCCATGTGATGCGTTGTTGCGCAGGATTGGTGCGCTGCTAATGTTTCAGGCGAAAAAGCAATTCCAGATCGGCCTAACCGGCCGCGGAAAGACAGTTTGTATGAATGACCACACGCGGCTCCGCGACGGCCTTGCGCCGCACGGTGAGCTGGGGTCGATGGCGGCGGCGTTCGCCACTGAACCGGCCGTCGGCGCGCAAGCGCCGGGAACCGGCGTCTACGCGGCGCTCGACCTCGGCACCAACAATTGCAGGCTCCTGATCGCCTGTCCGACCCACGACGGCTTTCGCGTGGTCGATTCCTTCTCGCGCATCATCCGGCTCGGCGAGGGCGTCTCGGCAACCGGGTGCATCAGCGAGGCCGCGATCGAACGCGCCATCGTGGCGCTTGGCATCTGCCGCGACAAGATCAACCTGCGCAAAGCGCGGCGGCTGCGGCTGATCGCCACCGAAGCGTGCCGCGCCGCCTCGAATGCCGAAGGCTTTCGCAGCCGCGTCGCTGCCGAGACCGGGATCGAGCTCGAGGTAATCGACCGCGAGACCGAGGCGGCGCTTGCCGTGCTCGGCTGCTCGCCGCTGGTCGATCCCAGGGGGCGCGGCGCAATCCTGTTCGACATCGGCGGCGGCTCGACCGAGCTGGTACGGATCGAGCGCGACGCCGCAAATCCGGAGCCGCGCATCAAAGCCTGGATGTCGATCCCGTTCGGTGTGGTCACGCTTGCCGAGCAGTTCGGGGGCCGCGACGTGACGGCCGAGATCTACGCCGCGATGGAGCGCGAGGTCGCCCATCACATCGCGCCGTTCGCCGAACAGCATGGCGGCGATCTCACTGATATGCATCTGCTCGGCACGTCAGGCACTGTGACGACGCTCGCCGGCATCCATCTCAACCTCGCGCGCTACGACCGCCGCCGCATCGACAGCGTCTGGATGAACGATACCGACGTCACCGCGACCATTAACAAGCTGCTTGGCATGAGCTACGAGGAGCGCGCCGCGAACAGCTGCATTAGCGTTGAGCGCGCCGATCTCGTCCTGGCCGGCTGCGCCATCCTCGACGCGATCCGCCGCGCCTTTCCGCTGCCACGCCTGCGCGTCGCCGACCGGGGCTTGCGCGAAGGCATGCTGGTCGAGATGATGCGCGAAGACGGCGCGCTCAGGAGCTGGTGAGATGGTCAAGGACACCACCGGCCGTTTGCACGTCCAGGTCAAGACCCACGGCAAGCGCAAATTGTCGTCGAAGCTCTGGCTGGAGCGGCAGCTCAACGATCCCTATGTGGTGAAGGCGAAGGCGCTGGGCTATCGCTCGCGCGCCGCGTTCAAGCTGCTCGAGATCGATGACAAATACCGGCTGCTGAAGCACGGCATGGCTGTGGTCGATCTCGGCGCCGCGCCGGGCGGCTGGAGCCAGATTGCCGCCAAGCGCGTCGGCTCGGTCGACGGCAAGGGCAAGGTCATCGCGATCGACCTGCTCGAAATCCCCGAGATTGCCGGCGTCGAGTTCGCGCAGCTCGACTTCATGGACAATGACGCGCCGGACAAGCTCAAGGCCATGCTCGACGGCGGCGCCGACATTGTCATGTCCGACATGGCTGCCAACACCACCGGTCATCGCAAGACCGACCAGCTTCGCATCGTCGGCCTGATCGAGACCGCTGCCGCGTTCGCCTGCGATGTGCTGAGGCCGGGCGGGACCTTCCTGGCGAAGGCGTTCCAGAGTGGCGCCGACGCCGAACTGCTCGCCCAGCTCAAGCGCGATTTCGCCACGGTGCGTCACGTCAAGCCGGCCGCAAGCCGTGCGGATTCCTCGGAGCGCTACGTTCTCGCGACGGGATTTCGGGGGGCTCGCAACGACGAGGTGGAGCACTAGCCCAGCCGCTGATCCCGCACATCCTGCGTATCCTCGGTCGCCGCCTTGACGGCCGCCTTGGCCGCGCCCTTGCCGGCACCTTTGCGGCTCGCGATCTCCACCGCTTTGCGGCCGGAAACTTCGTGGCCGGCATCGGCGGGCATCTGCCAGAAGAACCAGCTCGACGCCGCCGAAGTCAGGGCGATCACGAGAAAGGCCGGCGCAAACACGGTGGCGTCGAGCTCGCTGACGTGGCTGAACCACATCGTCGTCTCCACGGAGGCGGCGCCGACCGCGACGCCGGCCGAGACCGCGAGCTGCTGGTTGACGCTGACGAGCGTGGTGGCGCGGCTCATCTGCGCCTGCTCGACCTCGGCATAGGCCACCGTGTTGATCGCGGTGAACTCGAGCGAACGGAAGAAGCCGCCGACCACCAGGATGATCATGATGATCAGCAGCGGCGTCGTCACGGTGAAGAGGGCACAGGCGGCCAGGAAAACCGCACTGATGATCGCGTTCACCGTCATCAGGTTGCGGAAGCCGAAGGCGCGGATGATGCGCGCGGCCAGCGCCTTCATGCCCATGGCGCCGAGCGAGGAGCCAAACGTGACGAGGCCGGACTTGAACGGCGAGAGGCCGAATCCGATCTGCATCAGCAGTGGCAGCAGGAACGGCAGCGCGCCGATGCCGAGCCGGAACATGAAGCCGCCGAGAACGGCCGCGCGCAGTGTCGGCAGCCTCAGCAGCGTAAAGTCCAGCACCGGCGACCCCGTTCGCCGCGCGTGAAGGACATACAGCGTCATCGAAATCGATCCGCCGACGACCAGGGCGGCAACCGTGCTCCATGGCAGCAGATTGAGTCCGGCGACCGACAGCCCGAAGGCGATGCCGGCGAGCCCGAGGCCCGCGAGCACCATGCCGTAGAGGTCGAACGGCTCTCGTTCCTCGCTTTTGATGGGATCGATGAAGCGCAAGGCCATGAAGATGCCGAGCAGCCCGATCGGGATGTTGATCAGGAAGATCCAGTGCCATGACGCGTAGGTGGTGATGAAGCCGCCGAGCGGCGGCCCGATCACGGGGCCGATCAGGGCAGGGACCGTCACCCACGCCATCGCGTTGACCAGCGCGCTCTTGTCGACCGACCGCAGCAGCACGAGGCGCCCGACCGGCGTCATCATTGCCCCGCCCATGCCTTGGAGGATGCGCGCGAACACGAAATCGGTGACCGATGTCGAGAGCGCGCAGCCGACCGAGCCGACCATGAACACGCCGACGGCAATCGCAAACACCAAGCGCGCGCCGAACCGGTCGGCGGTCCAGCCGCTCGCGGGGATGAAGACCGCAAGCGACAGCAGATAGGAAGTGATCGCGAGCTTGAGCGTCAGTGGGCTGGTGCCGATGTCGGCCGCAATCGCGGGCAGCGACGTGGCGATCACCGTCGAGTCCATGTTCTCCATGAAGAGAGCAGTGGCTACGATCAGCGGAATGATGCGTTGCTTGTCGACCATGACGGATTGGTAATGGATATCGGGAACGAAGGGCGAGAATTGCGGCTTATCACCGCCACTGGGCCGCGACCATTGCGGATCGACGCATAGCACCTAAATCCCGCGTGACCCCAGGTGGGTGCGCCCTGCGCCGGAGATCACGATGATCTGCCGTTCGCCAGTGCGTGCCGCCGCGAAGGCTATCCGCCGCCGAACTTGCCCAAAAAAGCCTGTGCATGGCTGGCCGGCGGTCCGAATTGCTTTGATTCGTCGCCCGCCCGTGCTATCGACCCGCGTCAACCCCACCGATGGGCTCCGATTCTCCGGCGTTGCCGCAAGGTACGCCGAGGGCGGCGCTCATCCATAGCTATTTGCGGCAGGGCCGCGGAAGGAGTTGGCACATGGCCACGGTGCAACAAGGCATTCGCGAAGCCCTCACGTTCGACGACGTGCTGCTGAAGCCGGGCCTGTCGGACGTCATGCCGGGCGAGGTCGACATCCGCTCCCGCGTCACCCGCGCCATTCCGCTCAACATCCCGATCATGGCCTCCGCCATGGACACGGTCACCGAAGCCCGCATGGCGATCGCCATGGCGCAGGCCGGCGGCATCGGCGTCATCCATCGCAATTTCGATCCCGAAGGGCAGGCTGCCCAGGTGCGGCAGGTCAAGCGCTACGAGTCGGGCATGGTGGTGAACCCGCTCACGATCAGCCCGGACGCCACGCTGGACGACGCGCTCAAGCTGATGAGCGATCACGGCATCTCCGGCATTCCCGTCGTCACCGGTGCGGGCAAGTCCACGCCGGGCAAGCTGGTCGGCATTCTCACCAACCGCGACGTCCGCTTCGCCACCGACCGCCAGCAAAAAATCTCCGAGCTGATGACGCATGAAGGTCTCGTCACGGTGCGCGAGAATGTCAGCCAGGACGAGGCGCGGCGGATGCTGCATCAGCATCGCATCGAGAAGCTGCTTGTGGTCGACGAGCAGTATCGCTGCGTCGGCCTGGTCACCGTGAAGGACATGGAGAAGGCGGTCGCCCATCCGCTGGCCTGCAAGGACGCGCAGGGCCGCCTCCGCGTCGCCGCCGCCACCACGGTCGGCGATAGCGGCTTCGAGCGCACCGAGCGGCTGATCGATGCCGGCGTCGATCTCGTCGTGGTCGACACCGCGCACGGCCATTCCCGTCACGTGCTCCATGCGGTCAACCGCATCAAGCGCCTGTCCAATTCCGTGCAGGTCGTTGCCGGCAACGTCGCGACCTCGGAGGGTGCGCAGGCGCTGATCGATGCGGGCGCGGACTGCATCAAGGTCGGCATCGGCCCGGGCTCGATCTGCACCACGCGCATCGTCGCCGGCGTCGGCGTTCCCCAGCTCACCGCGATCATGGATGCGGTCGAGGCGGCGAAGAAGTCGGACATCCCCGTCATTGCCGACGGCGGCATCAAGTTTTCCGGAGACCTTGCCAAAGCGCTCGCTGCCGGTGCCGACATCGCGATGGTCGGCTCGCTGCTCGCCGGCACCGACGAGACGCCCGGTGAAGTGTTCTTGTGGCAGGGCCGCTCCTACAAGGCCTATCGCGGCATGGGCTCGGTCGGCGCGATGGCGCGCGGCTCGGCCGACCGCTACTTCCAGCAGGACATCAAGGACACGCTCAAGCTCGTGCCCGAAGGCATCGAGGGCCAGGTGCCCTACAAGGGCCCGGTCGGCAACGTCATGCACCAGCTCGCCGGCGGCCTGCGCGCCGCGATGGGCTATGTCGGTGCAAAGGACATGAAGGACCTGCACGACAAGGCCCAGTTCGTCCGCATCACCGGCGCGGGCCTGCGCGAAAGCCACGTCCACGACGTCACCATCACGCGCGAGGCGCCGAACTATCCGGGCGGGGGTTAGGCTCGCGGCTGCGCGTTGGAATTGCCCAAATGACGGTGTCATGCCCCGCGAAGGCGGGGCATCCAGTACGCCGCGGCCTTTCGGCTCTACCACGACCCTCTCGGATTACTGGATCGCCCGCCTTCGCGGGCGATGACAGCGAGAGTGTGCTTTTGTGTTGACGTGCTCCGCTCCCTCCGCTTCCGTTCGCGCCGAAGCATAATCAGGAGGAAGCCATCATGTCCCAAGGCAAACGCATCGTTCTCGCCGCGCGTCCCGTCGGGGAGCCAAAGCCGTCCGATTTCCGCATCGAGGAATTCGCGGTTCCTACGCCTGCCGCAGGCGAAGTCCTGCTGCGCACGATCTGGCTCTCGCTCGATCCCTATATGCGCGGGCGCATGAGCGACGGTCCGTCCTACGCGACGCCGGTGCCCGTCGGTGGTGTGATGGAAGCCGGTACGGTCTGCGAGGTCGCAGCCTCCAACAATCCAAACTTTGCCAAGGGTGACATCGTGCTCTCGCGCGCGGGCTGGCAGACGCACGCGATCTCCGACGGCAAGGGGCTGAACAAGATCGACCCGAAGCTCGCGCCGATCTCGACGGCCGTCGGCGTGCTGGGCATGCCCGGCATGACCGCCTACACGGGCCTACTCGATATCGGCAAGCCGCAGCAAGGCGAGACCGTCGTCGTCGCCGGCGCCTCCGGCGCGGTCGGCTCGGCCGTGGGACAGATCGCGAAGATCAAGGGCGCACGCGCGGTTGGAATCGCCGGCGGCAAGGACAAATGCGATTACGTCGTGAAGGAGCTCGGCTTCGATGCCTGCATCGATCACCGCGATCCCGATCTGGCGACGAAGCTGAAGGACGCCTGCCCGAAGGGTATCGACGTCTATTTTGAGAATGTCGGCGGCGCCGTGTTCGAGGCGGTGTTCCCGCTGCTCAATGCGTTTGCGCGCGTACCCGTCTGCGGCCTCATCGCCCACTACAACGACACTGAAGCGAAGCCGCCGAAATGGGCCGCCAGCATGATGCGCGCGACCCTGACCAAGCGGCTGACCTTCCGCGGCTTCATCGTCTCCGACTTCGCCTCCCGCCATGGCGACTTCCTGCGCGACATGTCCGGCTGGGTCCGCGAGGGCAAGGTCAAGTACAAGGAGTTCGTCACCGAGGGCCTGGAGAGCGCGCCCGAAGCCTTCATGGGGCTTCTCAAGGGGGCCAATTTCGGCAAGCAGCTGGTGCGGGTCGGGCCGGACAAAGCTTGATCGGCCGCTCTCGCCCCCTCGGGGGCCGGGTATGGTTAACAAAGAGTGACTGATCGGCCACACCCGCCCGTAAAAGCCGCAGGTGTGACCGTCGGTTCATTGACGGGCTCGCGAAGGCATTGAATCATTGCGCATATTTCAGGTGCGATGATGTTAGAGCTTGTTGTTTTCTGCGTAATCCTGCTGGCTGCCGGTTATTGGGCGACCATGTTTGTCATGGGCCGTCGCGACGACGTCATCCATGGCAAGTTCGTCCATACCGAGGACGTGTTCGCGCAATCCGCGATGCCCACACCCACGCCGCCATTCCCCAAGCGTCCGGCCAAAGCCGCGCGGCCTGCCAATGTTCCGCCTGCCAGTAACGGGGCCAGGCCGGTGAACAGCGACGCGCTGCAGTCCTTGCTTGCCGCGATCCAGCAGGATCTCAAAAGCGTCGCTTGAGCAGCGATGGGGGCGCTAATGCGCACCGCCCATCTGGGCGAGCAGCTCCTCGATATCGATATCGACCTGGCCCGCAGCCCTGACGTGGCGAACCTCGAAGCCGTCGGGCTGGAAGGGGTACTCCACGAGCCCGACCTCCTTGATCGCGATCCGGTCCTGGCGCGCATCGTTGATCTTGAAGCCGGCCGACGGCGCCCAGACGTGGCGGGTGTGGCGCCAGGTAAAGTCGCGCCGCTGGTGCACGTGACCGCTGGCGATGAGGCGCAGGTCGACATGTGCAAACATCTCGATCAGCCGCGCGCGGGCCGGCTGCGGCACATAGCGGATCGACGTCTCCGGCGTCTCGGGGTCGTCGGGCCCGTTGAGAAATACCGGCTTGTGTACGAACAGCGCGACCGGCTTGCCGTTCGTGCGCGAAACTTCCGAAGCAAGCCAATCGAACTGCTCGGCCTCGAAGGCGAGCCCTGAGTTCATCACCAGCGAGTTGAGGCCGAGGAAGCACCAGCCCGCGGCCTCGAACGACCAATGGTCCTCGCCGATGATCTCGCGGAATTGCTGACGATGCGCTTCCGCGACCGGCGGCTTCGGCGCAGGGCCGATCGCGGTCGGATTGTCGCCAATGTCGTGATTGCCGGGGATGTAGCGGCAGGCGGCGGGCAGGGCATCGTGCAGGCCCTTGGCGAATTCGACATCGTCGCGGCTGGTCGGCCCGTCGAACGAGACGTCGCCGGTGTTGACAACGAGATCGGGCCTATCGGTGTCGATATGCTCGCTGAGCGCCTGGAAGTTGGCGATCAGGCCAGGGAAGCGCCGGCCAAGATGGGTGTCGGAGATCTGTGTCAGGCGAAATTCGGACATGGATCGATCATAGGCCACGCCCGACGTCGGAACGATGACGGCGCGTCCGCGGTCAGCGATCGAACAAAGTTTAAAGCACGCGATAGCGGATTGTGTAGGCGTCTTGCGGGGCGACCGGGCTTGCCAGCGGCGAGGCGATGCGGTCGGCGAGGTGCCAAGGGCCGAACTGAGGGCCGAACTGAGCGCCGGACTGTTCGGAGCGATGCGGCTCGGCCGGCAGGCGGAGGCGGAATTCGAAGGTGCCCTTGCCGGGCAGGTTCACGACCAGCACGCGGTCCGCAGTGCGGTGGTTGAGCGGTACCGCGCCACGCAGCACGGAGCGGCCATCACCGAGCTCCCGCACGCCCTCGACCAGTGCCAGCGTCTGGTTGCGGTCGGTATGCAGCTCGATCTGGGTGTCGGACGCCGCCGCCAAGGTCTCCTTGGGCATGCGGATCTCGAACTCGACCGCGGGTTTCGAGGGATTGAGGCCGAGATAGGCCAGCGCGGCATGGCGCATGTCGTAGGCGGCAAACGCAAACAGAGCGAGGGCGGCGAGCGCAGCGAGGCCATGCCTGAGGACATCGCGCCAGGTCCGATAGCTCATTCGGAAGTAGACCGTCATTGCCAGCGCCACCGCGAGCGCCGTCGCGATGCCTGCCAGCGCCGACATCAGGATGCCGAACTGGCCGTCGGCGGACTCGGTCAAAGCGCCGGTCAGGCTGCCGAACTGGCTGAAGAGGGTGTTCATGGCGGTCTCTCGCCTTGCGCGCCCCAAAGGGGGAAATCGCTTTAACTGTCGACAGTGGGTCGCCTCATCGGGAACGCCGGTTCAACTCGTTGATTGTCAGGACCAGCGGTGACCGCTAATGGACGCTAGCTGTGGTCTCCGCCGGATGGGAAATCCCGGGAAATTCCGATGTCCATTCAAATGGTTTTGCTGCCGGTCTTCGTGCAGGTCGGTCTCACCTTCGCGCTCCTGATCGCCATGGCGCTGGGACGCCGGCGCGCGCTCGTCTCCGGCGAGACCAAGAGCCGTGACATTGCGCTCGGCGAGCCCAACTGGCCCAAGGGCGCCACACAAATCGCCAATTGCTACCGCAACCAGTTCGAATTGCCGGTGCTGTTCTACGCCCTGATCGCGCTGGCGCTCCCGTTGCGCCATGCCGATCTCTTCATCGTGCTGATGTCCTGGGTGTTCGTGGTGACGCGCTTCGTCCATGCCGGAATCTTCGTCTCCTCCAACAATCTCGGGCGCCGCTCCACGATCTGGCTCGCCGGCGTGCTCGTGCTGCTCGCGATGTGGATCTACTTCGCACTGAAGATGCTCTTGTTGATCTGACGGTTAGCCGTCGGATTTGATCTGAAAGATTCAAATGACTCCCGCTGCCCGGCTGTCCGCAGCCATCGAACTGATCGACACCATCGAGAAGGACCGCGTGCCCGCGGCCAAGGCGCTGAAGGAGTGGGGCACCGCGCACCGCTTCGCCGGATCCGGCGACCGCGCCGCCATTGCCGGCCTCGTCTGGGACGTGCTGCGCCGCTATGCCTCGAGCGCCTACCTGATGGATTCGGATACCGCGCGTGCGCGGCTGATCGGCATGCTTCGCCTCGAGCGCAACATGGATACGGCGACGATGGCCGCGCTGTTCGACGGCAGCCGCTTTGCCCCCGCGCCGTTGACCGAGCCCGAGCAGGCCGCGCTCGCCTCGCGGTCGCTTGAAGGTGCCCCGGCCGCGATCGCCGGTGACTATCCGGAATGGCTGGATCCGTATTTGGCAAAAGCGTTCGGCGACGAACGCGTCGCGGAGGCGGCCGCGATGGCGAGCCGGGCGCCGCTCGACCTGCGCGTCAACACGTTAAAATCCAATCGCGACAAGACGCTGGGGGCGCTTGCTCACCTTCATGCGAAACCGACGCGTTGGTCCGCAACCGGCCTGCGCATCGAGCTTTCGGCCGATGCGCGCAACCCCGGTATCCAGGCCGAAGAGGATTTTATCAAGGGTGCCATTGAAGTGCAGGATGAGGGGTCACAGCTTGCGGCTGCCTTGACCGCGGCAAAACCCGGCGAGCAGGTGATCGATCTCTGTGCGGGGGCCGGCGGCAAGACGCTGGCGCTCGCCGCGATGATGCAGGGCAAGGGCCGGCTGATCGCGACCGACAGCGACAAGCGGCAACTTGCGCCCATTCACGAACGCCTGTCGCGCGCCGGCGTCCACAATGCCGATGTGCGCACGCCCAAGGGCGAGGCCGATCCGCTGGCGGAGATCAGCGCGACCGCCGACCTCGTCGTGATCGACGCGCCCTGCACGGGAACCGGAACCTGGCGCCGCAATCCCGATGCCAAATGGCGCATGCGTCCGGGCGCGCTGGAGATCCGCTTGCGGGACCAGACCGCGGTGCTCGATCGCGCGGTTCCGCTGCTCAAGGCCGGCGGCCGCATTGCCTACATCACCTGCTCGGTGCTCTCAGAGGAGAACGGCGACCAGGTGAGGGCGTTCACCGCCCGCCATCCCGAGTTCGCTGTGGTGCCGCCCGAGCAGACCGCGAGCGTGCTCTGGGACAAGGCCGAGGAGTTTGCGCAAGCCGCGCTGCAATCGCCGGAAGGCTGGCTGATGACACCGCGGCGGACGGGAACGGACGGGTTCTTCGTCTCGGTCTTGAAGAAGGCATAGCCCACCCCACGACATCGCGGATGACGCGACGCCTGTCTCACCAAACAAGAACCCCGCGAACCGGAACCCGGTCGCGGGGTTTTCTAACTCGACGTTCTGCCGGTACGTCCGTGGTCAGAACGGTGCGCGGGCTTTAGCCGACGCGGAGATTGTCAGCCGAGGACTTGCCGCTGCGACGATCGGCGACGATGTCGAACGAGACCTTCTGACCTTCGTTGAGGGTCGAGAGGCCAGCGCGCTCGACGGCGCTGATGTGCACGAACACGTCCTTGTCGCCGTCATCCGGCTGAATGAAACCAAAGCCCTTTTGATTGTTGAACCACTTCACGGTGCCCATAGCCATGGGAATTTCCTTTGCTTAAGAAGTTAACACGCGGACCGGTACGCACTATTGCGCCCATAGTCCTGATCAGTCGATGTTGGAGAAATCATCTGAAGCGTGCGCGCCCGTCAGCAACGAAGCGAAGCGGCCCAGTCGTTCGGCCAAGTATCGATGATCACAATATAGCGAGATTTTGGGGCCACTTCAAGGCACCACCCGCCGCTCGGGATGTCGCCGAATTTTGCTATTTTGCGGTGCAAATTAACCCTTCCGGGGCGCCTCAATCGACGATAAACAGCGTCGCCCCCGTCGCCGTCGAGGACCGGTGCGCTGCATCGCCGAAATCCGAGACCTGGTAGCTCATCCCCGCCGTGAGCTTGAACTTGCGGCCGTCGCGCAGCTCGCTGTCGAGCTCGCCCTGCAGCACGTACAGCACGTGGCCGCGGTCGCACCAATGGTCGGCGAGATAGCCCGGCGAATATTCGACCATCCGCACCCGGAGATCGCCGATGTCGAGCGTGCGCCACTGGGCTTGCCCGGTCTCGCCGGGATGGACGGTCGGCTCGACCTTGCTCCAGTCGGTGACGGTGAAGGGGGAGGTGGGCAGCTTCATGATGGTGATCCTGGGGCGGCGACGGCAGTGCCGTTACTATCGGATGCTTTCGCGGTAGTCCTCATTTTTACAGTTCTTATTGTTTTCGGCCCTTATTTTTGCCCATGCATCAGCGCGCAATCTGCCGTCACCGGCATCCTGCTTGCGATGATGACCCAGACCAGCAGCGCGGCGGCACTGATTCCCGCGCCGAGCACGCAGACGCCGGACCAGCCGGCCATCGCGTACACCATCGTCGACGCGATCGCGCCAATCGCGCTTCCGACCGAGTAGAACACCATGTAACCGCCCACCAGTCGGCTCGCCGCATCGGGCCGCACGGCGATGATCAGGCTCTGGCTCGTCACGTGCACGGCCTGGAGTCCCAGATCCAGCACGATCACGCCGGCGACGACCAGCCAGAGCGAGCTTTGCAGGCAGGCGATCGGAGCCCAGGCACCCAGCATCAGCAGCAGTGACAGCCCGGTGGTCCGCTGGGCCCATCCGAGATCGGCAAGCCGCCCGGCATTGCGCGCCGCGAGCGCTCCGGCGAACCCGGCGACGCCGAGCAATCCGATCGTGGTATGCGACAGCGCGAAGGGAGGCGCCGAGAGCGGCAGCACGATCGACGTCCAGAACACGTTGAGATTGGCGAAGATCAGAAACGCAAACAACGCGCGCTCGCGCAGTATCGGCTCCTCGACAAACAGCGAGGCGGTTGAGCGCAACAGCGACAGATAAGAGGATCGGGCCAGCGCCGACTGCCGGCCGCGCGGCAGCACGCGCAGGAGCAGCGCCGCCATGGCCAGCATGAGGCCGGCCGAGACCAGGTAGACCATTCGCCAGCCGCCGAAATCGGCCAGCGCGCCCGAGGCGAACCGCGCCAGCAGGATGCCGGCAACGACGCCGCTCGTGACGGTGCCGATCGCGCGGCCGCGCCCGTCCGGTCTGGCCAGCGTCGCGGCAAAGGCGACGAGGACCTGGACGACGACGGCGAGCATGCCGACTAGCGCCATTCCCACAAGCAGCACGGCGGCATGCGCCGCCGTGCCGACGATGACGAGGCCGATCGCCGACAGCACGGTCTGGCCGACGATCAGGCGGCGGCGATCCCAGAGGTCGCCGAGCGGCACGATTAGGATCAAGCCGAACGCGTAGCCGATCTGGGTGAAGGTCACCACCATCCCGATCGCGGCGGGGTCGATGCCGAGATCGCGCGCCATTGCATCGAGCAGCGGCTGCGCGAAGTAGATATTGGCGACGCTCAGGCCGCAGGTCAGCGCCAGCAGCATCGCCATCCCGTGCGAGAGCCCGCGCCCGGCGTCATCGTCGGCCTTTTCGTCGGCGTTGGTCGGTCCGGCTGTGGCGGCATCGGGGATTGTCATTGTCGTCTCCGGCACGTTCTATCTAGTCCTAAAATAAGACCAGTTGCACGCCGTACTGTCCAGTCCTATTTTAAGACCAGTTTGGAGGGCGGCGAATGAAGCGGACCGGTTTTGCCGAGGCTGACTGCCCGGTGGCGCGTGCACTGGACGCAGTTGGGGACATTTGGTCGCTTCTGATCGTGCGCGATGCCTTCGACGGGCTGCGTCGATTTGGCGATTTCCAGAAGAACCTCGGCATCGCCAAGGGCATGCTCACTGCGCGGCTGCACAGGCTGGTGGAGCTTGGCGTGCTCGAACTGATTCCGGCCTCCGACGGCAGCGCCTATCGGGAATATGCGCTGACCAAGAGGGGGCGCGAGCTGTTTCCAGTCGTGGTCAGCTTGCGCCAATGGGGCGAAGCGAATCTCTACGCGCGCGGCGAAGTCCATTCGGACCTGGTGGACGAGACGGGCCAGCCGGTCGGGAAGCTCGTGCTTCCGTCGCGGGCCGGCCGTCCGCTGGCATGGTCCGATACCAGGGTGAGAAAGGCCGGTCTGCGCAAGCGCTGATTCGCGTCGGCCTTGGTGCGTCCTCGAGCTAGAAGCGCGACTCAGGGCACCGGATGATTCGCCGATCCCTGCACGATCTTTCCGGCCGCGTTCACCCGCAGATATTCGCAGATCCGCTTTCCCCGCTCGTTCTCGTAGAACACCACCACGCTATCAGGGCTGACGAACAATTCGATCAGCGAGAAATGCAGATTCGGCAACAGGGCGAGCGCCTTGCCCCAATAGGCGCGCAACGCATCCTTTCCGCGCACGGTGCCGCTTTCATCGAATCCCATCGCGGGGATGCGGTCCGAGGTCATCACGGTGTCCTCGTCATAGAGCGTGAGCACGCGTTCGAGGTCGCGCGCGTTCCAGGCCTCGACCCAGGTGCGGCCGAGCGCGGCGAGAGTCGACGGCTGATGATGGTTTGGCATGGCGTTCTCCCTGATCGGCCCTTGGTGAGTGGCGGGCCATATAGGTCAATAATACTTACCTATATCGATTTGTCCATACCCCAAAGAAGAATGTGGGCGCGCGGCCCGCGCGGTTGCGGGCGGGGGCGCCGTCGCGTATCTGCTTGCCATGACAGCAGCACAGACCGACCGCTCCACGTCGACGCCCTCGGTGGCCTCGGCGCACGACAAGATTCTCATCGTCGACTTCGGCAGCCAGGTGACGCAGCTCATTGCGCGTCGCGTGCGCGAGGACGGCGTCTATTGCGAGATCGTCCCGTTCAACAAGGCCGAACAAGCCTTCAACGAGATGAAGCCGAAGGCGGTGATTCTCTCCGGCGGCCCTGAATCGGTGCATGAGGCCGGCTCGCCCCGCGCCCCGCAAGCGATCTTCGATTCCGGGGTGCCCGTGATGGGCATCTGCTACGGCCAGATGGCCATGGCGGAGCAGCTCGGGGGCACGGTCGAGGGCGGCCATCACCGCGAATTCGGCCGCGCCGATGTCGAGGTGAAAGCGCCGAGCAAGCTGTTCGAGGACGTCTGGTCGCCAGGCGGCAAGAACCAGGTCTGGATGAGCCATGGCGACCGCATCACCAAGATGCCGCCGGGCTTCTCGGTGGCCGGCACCTCGCCGAACGCGCCGTTCGCCATCATCCAGGACGAGACGCGCAAATATTACGGCCTGATGTTCCACCCCGAAGTGGTGCACACACCGGACGGCGCAAAACTCATCCGCAATTTCGTTCGCAAGATCGCAGGCCTGTCCGGTGACTGGACCATGCGCGCCTTCCGCGAGGAGGAGATCGCCAAGATCCGCGCCCAGGTCGGCAAGGGCAGGGTGCTCTGCGGCCTGTCCGGTGGGGTCGATTCCGCGGTCGCGGCCGTGCTGATCCACGAAGCGATCGGCGAGCAGCTCACCTGCGTTTTCGTTGATCACGGCATGCTGCGCCTTGACGAAGCGAAGACGGTCGTCGACCTGTTCCGCCACCACTACAACATCCCGCTCGTGCACGTGGATGCCTCGAAGCAGTTTTTGGGCGAGCTCGAAGGCGTCACCGACCCGGAAGTGAAGCGCAAGACCATCGGTCGCCTCTTCATCGAGGTGTTCGAGGCGGAGGCCAAGAAGATCGGCGGCGCTGACTTCCTGGCGCAAGGCACGCTCTATCCTGACGTGATCGAGAGCGTCTCCTTCACCGGCGGCCCGTCGGTGACGATCAAGTCGCACCACAATGTCGGCGGTCTCCCCGAGCGCATGAACATGAAGCTGGTCGAGCCCCTGCGCGAGCTGTTCAAGGACGAGGTGCGCAAGCTCGGCCGCGAGCTCGGCCTGCCCGAAATCTTCGTCGGCCGCCACCCGTTCCCGGGCCCCGGCCTCGCCATCCGCTGCCCCGGCGAGATCACCCGCGACAAGCTCGAGATCCTGCGCAAGGCGGACGCGGTCTACATCGACCAGATCAGGAAGCACGGTCTCTACGACGACATCTGGCAGGCCTTTGCCGTGCTGCTTCCTGTGAAGACCGTGGGCGTCATGGGCGACGGCCGGACCTACGACTTCGTCGTCGGCCTGCGCGCCGTCACCTCCACCGACGGCATGACCGCGGACTTCTACCAGTTCGACATGAAGTTCTTGGGCGAGACCGCGACGCGCATCATCAACGAGGTCAAGGGCGTGAACCGGGTGGTGTATGACGTGACCAGCAAGCCGCCTGGGACGATTGAGTGGGAGTGATAAACGATAGCCTCAAGCTGTCTCAGGTAGTCTAAAAATCGAGTCAGTTATCTACTAGCAGAGGTTTGATCGTCTCAAACTGTTTGGGCTCGTATATCACTCGATCGCGGTTACTCCGTCGGTATTGATTGCGAAATTCGTAGGAGGTACCGTCAGGTGGTCTGACGGTACCTTGAGGCAATACTAACCGCAGGCCGATCTTGCTGACGGATCGAGAGCTCTGCTCTGAAGCCCAGAACAAAGCGGCTGCCTGCGACGGGATGTATGCGGCGTTTTTCCCACAGAGACCATTTTCTTTAGGTGCGACTATCGCCTGAAAGGGCGGCGCGAACCGCTGGCTATCAGCCGATAAATCGCCGATCTGCGCGATTGTTGGCATGCGAGCCGGCAGCGTTGAATGCGGCATAATCTGTCGCTGCGCGAGGCCCGCACTCTGCTCGACCGCTAAGCGGACGTGTATCTGAGCATATCAATTCAATATGCGGACTCTAATGTTCGCTTTATAACTGCTGAGCAGCATCAAGGAGTGCCAGTCCGTGCCATTAGGTCAATTTACTGCCTTCTACCCATCAAGGCCATTTTGGGCGTGCAGTAAACCCGACTTCTCATGCCGTGAGCGCGAAGGCTGGTTTCAAGACCAAATGGCAGAAGAAGTCTTTTCGTGTGAGACAGATTCCTACACGATAAAGATTTGTAGGGACGGTCGGATCATGCTCCGCATTGAGGCTTTGGAAGGAGATCAGGAACAAGACAAGCCTGGGGGGATTGGGGACATCGTAAGAAGGTGGGGTGAATATCTCGATTTCCTAAACGCCTTCTACCTGCTGCTGGACTCGGCGATGCTGGAAGTCGCCAACTTTGCCTATTTCAATCTTCATGAGATCACCAACCGAGATGCATTCCGCGTTAGCTACGCAGGCGGTAAGAGCGTCAGTGAAAACATAGCAACAGAAAGCATTGCATCTGTCTTCCAAATGGGTCGGTACCTTTCTAGCTACCAGCATGGAATCCCGATCGAGTACGACTCAAAAATCACAATGCGGCAAGTCGTCCCTATTGAGGTCGTTCAGCGTGCCTCGACTATGTTTGCTTCTGTCATTAGTTCGCCAAGATCCGAAAAGGACTTGGCATCCTTTGCGAAGGGGTTAGGCGAGTACAAAGTTGGAAATTACGAGACATCTCTAGTTCTGGCCTGGTTCATTACTGAAGGTAGCATTGCCAACTTGTGGGATCGTCACCTCGATAGCCTCAATCGTGAATATGAGAACGGCCAAAAGAAGATTAATCGTGAGAGGCGTGATTTACTAGTTGGCCGCGATTTCACCATCAGCATGGTCTCCAATTTGCTGGAGCTTTGGGATGTACTGCCAAACTCTCTATTCAAAGACATAGACGCCGTTCGAGGGTTTCGGAACAGGATTGTCCATAAGTCGAAATATGTGCCGAACGCAACGGACACTCAGCTTGCACTGAAAACAGCACAAGTGATGATCGAACGGATATGGAACATTTCCTTCGTCCCGAGCCTGAGCTATTCGGTAACCGGTATATGATGCCCAACTTGGCGGTGCAGGGACGCTGCGCTCATCCGGGCGACGAATCCAATCTCGTCTCGTAGGGTGGATTAGCACGTAAGCAGCCCGTAGGATGGGTAGAGCGCAGCACAACCCATCGTGCTTGCAAGACGGATGAAGGGTGGACTGGGCATTACGGTGACAGTGCATAAAACTTGCTACGCCCGACCCAGGCCCCACCAGGTCCAGGCGCCTGCTGACAAGTTCGACATCCTGCGCCAGGCTCACGCCGTCTACATCGACGAGATCCGGAAAGCAGGCCTCTATGACGACATCTGGCAGGCTTTTGCCGTGCTGCTCCCGGTCAAGACCGTCGGCGTCATGGGCGACGGTCGCACCTACGGCTTCGTCGTGGGCCTGCGGCCGGTGACCTCCACCGACGGCATGATCGCGGACTTCACTAGTTCGACATGAAGTGTCTCGGCGAGACCGCGACGCGCATCATCAACAAAGTGAAGACGCGAACCGGGTGGTGTACGACGTGACGAGCAGGCCGCCGGGACGATTGAGTGGGAATAATTTTTCGAGACTGAGTGAGGGCGGCGAACCGAACGGAGAAGACCTTGTTGAACGATACGGGACTTCCGAAGCTCAAGCCTGGCAATAAGCTCAACAAGCGCGGCGACCGCGACGGCATGGACGTCGCCGTCCTGCCCATCAATAGGCGCAAGCAGATCTGTGAAAGCGGCGACCACACCATCAAGGCGGTGCATTGATGCGCGCCGCGTTGAAAGTGGTGATGGCCGCGATGTTTGCCATGCCGGCTGCGGCGGCTCTGGCGAAGTCTCCGGACTGCGCGAGTTGGCCCACGAACATGGCCCTCGTGCACCTCAAGAACGCCGGCCTGATTGATATCCCATCCGTGATCGAGGCGCAGACCAAGGCCGTTCGTCTCGCATCCGAAAAGGTCGGCAAGGACCTCCACCAGCAGGTTTACGACATCACGTTTCACACCAGGGATGGCAAGACGATCGAAGTCATCACGAACAGCCAGGCATCAAGCGAGGAATGCTCGATGAGCGGCGTCGACGTCTACGTGGTCTCGAAGAAAATCGGCGGGTCGGCAGAGCTGCCATCTGACGGCAGGCCTAAAAAGTGATCCGGCAGCACCGGAAGCTCAAGAACCGAAATTGACCTGCAGCGGATGTGTAAGGCGGATTAGCCGCAAGGCGCAATCCCCCTACGATCTCTGTCACGGCTTCACGAACCGATACACGAAGCGATCGGTTTTGCCCTTGATGACGGGATCGAACACCTTGATCTCATGCGGATCGTCCTTGTTCGCGAGCATTGTGCTTTGCGCGTCCAGCACGAAGCCGGCCGCCTCCACCTCCTTGCGAACGGATGCAGGCTCAATCCGATGCAGCGATTGGGCCTCGCTCGTGCCCGCCCCGAGCGCGGCGGCGTGGTCGACGATGACGTAGCACCCGCCGGGCTTCAGCCGCTCGTAGACGGCGCGATTGAAGTCGGCCGCCGTCGCGCCCCTGGCCTGGATCAGCGCGGTGTGGAGGTCGTGATAGAACAGGTGCAGCCACAGGACATCCGCTGGTCGCGTGACCTGCGGCATCGCCACGAGGTCCGCTGACACGGCTTCGACGTTGTCTCGGCCCGGCTCCTTCGCAAGCCTCCGCATAAGGCCGAGCGGATCGTTCTTGAAGTGCGCGACTTCGGCCGGCACGAAGCTGTCAACCCGTCCTTCGGGTCCCACGATCTCGGAGAAGACACGGGTCCAGTCGCCGTCGCCTGGGTAAACGTCGATCACGGTGGCGCCCGCATCGATACGTGCGAACCGGATCAACTCGGACAGCTTGGATTGGTCGTACATCTGGATTTCCTTTAGGCTTGGGCATTCGACACGCGCGCGGCTCGTGCCAGTGCCTGCGTGTCGACGTACTCCCGGATGTTCGTCAGTTTGCCGTTGCGAACGGTGATGGCGAAGACCCAGTCGTCCCTAAACGTCTTGTTCGTGGCTTTGATCTTTCCCTTTGCGAATCCGACGACCAGGACCCGGTCTCCTTGCGCCACGAACTCGCGGGGTTCGGTGGACGTTTCGATCGACTTGGATGCCCTCTCGAGCAAATCCGCCACCCCGTCGTGCCCGCGATGCGTTCCGGCCAGCGGCCAGTCCTCGCCGGGGATGATCCACTCGATGTCTTCGGCGATCAGCGCCAGCAGAGTTTCCCTGTCGCCTCGGCCGATCGCGGCGAAGAAGTCCTTCACGGTCTGGATGTTTGTCTCGATACTCATGGGAATTTCTCCATTTCGCTCCGATCGGATCGCGCTCGATCCGATCGCATGCTTCGTGTCCTCGTGTTCATCAGTCGAACTTGACCAAATCCTTGAAGATCAGGTGGCCCCAGCTGTTTCCGCGCGCCTGCACAAGCAGCCCGCCTTCCGAAAGCCCGCCGAGCTTGATCGGCGCGAAGCCGAGAGTTTCCGCAAGCGTGCCAATCGCCGCTGCGGCAGCGTCATCGTCGCTCGCCAGGAACACGACTCTCCTGCCACCATGGACGGCCGGATCCTGGGCAAGGACGGCAGCACCCAAATGGTTGAAGCCCTTGACCAGTCGACCGCCGGTGAAGGCTTGCGCGAGGGCCTTGGACGAAGGTTGTCCCCCCAGTTTCTCAGGCGGCACGCCGTAGGCGTTGGTCACATCGACGATCGTCTTGCCCTGCCAGGTGGGCAGCGCTTTCGCGACATCCTGGTGCGACTCGAAACGGACCGCCAAAAAGACGATGTCCGCCTTGACGGCGTCCGCCAGCTTTTTGGGAATGATCGAGGGTCCGATCACGGCCGCGGCGGATGTAAAGCTTTCCGGGTCGCGCGTGGTTGCAACGGAGACTTCGATGCCGTTGCGGGCAAACGCGCTGGCCAGGGCTTGGCCGATAGGGCCGAAGCCGATGATTGCGTAGCTCATGATGTTTCTCCGAACTTGTGTCGATGGCGCGGTCAGACCTGGGCCATTCCGCCATCGACGGCGAGCTCCACGCCGGTGATGTAAGAACTTTCATCGGAGGCGAGGAACGTGACGGCAGCCGCGATTTCCTCCGGCTTGCCCCTGCGACCCATCGGGACCTGTGAAGCAAATTGGCTGGCCGCTTGCTCGGCTTGCTCGCGGGTCAAGCCCGTCGTCGTCTCCAGGGCGGGGGTCTCCGTTGGCCCGGGGCTCATCGTATTGACGCGGATTTTGCGGTCCTTCAGCTCCAGCGTCCAAGCGCGCGAGAAGCTGCGCACCGCCGCCTTGCTCGCGGCGTAGACGCTGAACCCCGGCAGCCCCTTCACGTTCGACACCGAAGAGTTCAGGATGATCGAACCGCCGTCCTTAAAGGGGGGGAGGGCTTTCTGCACCGTAAAGAACAGGCCCTTCACGTTCACATCGAAGGTCTGGTCGAAATGGGCCTTGGTCGCTAGCGCGAGCGGCGCGATTGTCCCCGCGCCTGCGTTCGCGAAGAGAATGTCGATGTGACCATGTTTCTCCTTCACGACGGCATAGAGCCGGTCCAGATCTTCCAGGCGCGACACGTCGCTCACGACCGTCGTCACGTTTCTCTCGATGAAGGCTGCGGCCTCCTTCAGCTCTTTCTCGCGTCGCCCGGTGATCACCACGTGCGCACCTTCGTCCACGAAGCGCTTGGCCGTGGCCAATCCAATGCCGCTGCTGCCGCCGGTGATGACGGCGATCTTGCCTTCTAGTTTTTTCATGATGTTTATCTTTCATTGTGTGTGGGCCAGGCGCGGGACCGCGCCGGGATCAGAGTTGCGCCAGGCCGCCGTCGACGGCGACTTCGCTGGCGGTCATGAAGCTGCTGTCCGAGGAGGCGAGAAAGGCAGCCACCGCCCCGATCTCCGCCGGATCGGCCATGCGCTGCAGCGGAGTCATCGCGGCGAACACCTTCTGTCCCTCTTCGCCCAGCGCTTCCTTCGCGAGTTCGGTCGCGGTCGCTCCGGGCGACAGCACGTTGACCCGGATGCCGCTGCCTTTCAGGTCCTCCGCCCAGGTCCGCGCGAGGTTTCGCACGGCCGCCTTGCTCGCGCTGTAGGCGCTCATGGCCGGGGCGCCCGTCGTGCCGGCGCTCGATCCCGTCAGGATGATCGAACCGCCCCGGCGCATCAGCGGCAGCGCCTTCTGCACCGTGAAAATCGTACCCTTCACATTGGTGTCGAAGGCCTCATCGATGTGCGCGGCGGTGATCTTGCCGAGCGCAAGCTGACTTCCCGCGCCGGCATTGGCGAAGACGATGTCGAGGGTTCCGCGCTCGGCCTTCACCGCCGCGTAGAGGCGGTCGAGGTCGGCTTCATCCGAGACTGAGCCCTTCACCGCGCGGGCATTGGGCCCGAGGGCGGCGACAGCAGCGTCGAGGGCTTGCTGTCGGCGGCCGAAGATGAAGACGAAAGCGCCATCCTCGATGAAGCGCTTTGCCGCGGCGCGGCCGATGCCGGTCGCGCCACCCGTGATGACTGCAACCTTGCCGTCAAGCTTTCCCATGATGTCTCCTGTCGTGGTGTCGGGGCAGCATCTGCTCCCGAGGACCCCGACATAGGTCCGCCGGCCCCAGGCGTTGAGTGCGGAAGCGCGCACATCGGTGGTGCGAAATCGATCCGGCCGGACGACTAACGCCGACGGCGACGATCGGTGTCCGTCGCTCAGAATGGGCCCTGCTGGCCGGAACCGGCTATGATGACTGCCCATACTGCTGTAGGAGGCATCAGATACGGCTTGAAAGGCGCACCGCGCGGTGCGGGATTGCACCATGATCGACTGGGACGATGTTCGCTATTTTCTAGCCGTCGCGCGGGGAGGCTCGGTGCGGGCGGCCGCCGAGCACCTCGGCGTGAACCACGCGACCGTGCTGCGACGCATCGCCCAGCTCGAGGAACGCCTCGGGGTCCAGATGTTCGAAAAGCTGCCTTCGGGCTACCGGCTGACGGCTGCGGGCGAGGAGGTCCTCGAATTCGCCGACCAGATGGAAGCCTCGTCACACCAGCTGGAGACGCGCGTGTTCGGGCGCGATCAGAGCGTGCGCGGGCGTCTGCGGGTGACGCTGGCGCCGCCGATGGCGACACATTTGCTGATGCCTGATTTCGCCGATTTCGCGCGTCTGCATCCCGATATCGAGATGGATGTCCTGTCGTTCGGCGAACTGGCAAATCTGACCAACCGTGAGGCCGACGTCGCGATCCGCGTCGTCTACGACCGCAAAACCCTGCCGCAAAATCTTCATGGCATGAAGGGACCGGAGCTGTTCGGCGCCGTCTACATGTCCAGGGATCGACTGGCCGCGTGGCGTGCGGGCGCGCCGGATCCCTTCCGCTGGATCGTCATCAGCATGCACGGCATCCCGGATTGGGCCAGCGCGGGCGAGGTTCGCACCACGGGCGTTCCATTCAGGACCAGTGACGCCGGAGCGCAGATCGCTGCTGTCCGGCAAGGGCTGGGGATCACGACACTGCCGTGCTTCGTCGGCGATGCCGACCCGCTGCTGGTGCGGGTGCCGGGGACCGACCTGCACATGTACGGAACGGTCTGGCTCCTCACGCAGGGAGAGACGCGCAAGACCAAGCGCGTGCGGCTGTTCACGGAGTTCGTATCACGCAGGCTCGCCGCGTACGCGCCGCTGCTGGCGGGGCTGTCGGTGGCGCGCGAGTGACGCGGGGCGGGTCGTGGGCGGAAAGCTTGGCCTCGACAGATCAATGCGTTATCGTGCTTCCGAAACAATCGAGTGGGAGTAGGGTTGTGACTGCTATTGATCCAGCATCGCTGGGTGTTGTTTCCTGGAGAGGCAGCGCCGCTTAGGTCATGGGGTTTGGGGTATTCATCCATCGATTGGACTCGATCTACGACGACAGCCCCGCTGAGCAGTACCAATTTCCCAGTCAATATCTTCATCGCGTTGAAGCCTGCATCGGCGATTGGATAGTATATTACGAACCGAGCAAGGTTGCTGAAACGCGCGGTTACTTTGCAATTGCTCGGGTTCAGCAGGTTCTTCCCGATCCCGGTACTTCCGGGATGTATCTCGCTTTAATGGAACCGGGAAGCTATCTCGATTTTGCCAATTCAGTCCCATTCAACGGACCGACGGGTCCAGTAGAGCGCGGTGTTCTTAACGAACAGGGGCGGATTTCAGGACGCGCTCAGTCCGCAGTCCGCCCAATCTCTCCCGACGATTTCAATAGAATATGCGAGCTTGGTTTCGCGGAGAACGCGCCGCTGCTGCCGCGGCGCGACGGCGACCTTCCATCGCTCGATCTTAACGACCAGCCGCAGGTGCCATTCGCGGTTGAGCAGCAGCGCGACCGGGTTAGCGTAACGATCTCGAAAGTCCTGCGTGATCGAGTTTTCCGCCGCATCGTGCTGCGTGCCTATGAAGAGCGTTGCGCCGTCACCGGCCTCAAGCTCATCAATGGAATGGGGCGCGCGGAGGTCGCGGCGGCTCACATACGCTCCGTCGAGGCAAACGGGCCGGACATCATCAGCAATGGCGTTGCTCTTTCGGGCACCGCACATTGGATGTTTGATCGTGGTCTCATCAGCTTCGCGGACGATCTGGAGATATTGATCTCGCGCCAGACAAACGATCTGGAGGGAGTGCAATCGATCATCAACAAGACGGGGCGCGCTCTTGCGCCGCGTCGTGCGTCAGATCGGCCACATCCGCACTTCTTAAAGTGGCACCGCGAGCATTGTTTCAAGCAATAAGCAAAACCATACGGCTCATGCGCTCGTACCCGCCCGCCGCTGAGCCGCAATCAGCATCTCCACAAACGCGGTCACCTTCGGCGGGCGGAAGCGGGCTGCGGGGTAGACCGTGTGGATGCCGCCGGATGGCAGTTGCCATTGCGGCAGGATGTGGATGAGGCGGCCCGCCGCGAGATCGTCGGCCACCAGGAAATCCGGCAGCACCGAAAGGCCGCCGCCGGCGAGCACCGCTGCGAGCACCCCCGGCGTCGTGTCGATGGCGATGCTCGCCTGCAGGCGCACGGCGCGTCGGTCGAGATCACCGCGCGAGAACTGCCACAGCAACGGCTCGCGCAGCGCCATGTTGGCGATGAACGGCAGCGTCACCAATTCGTCGGGATCGCGCGCGGCGGCGATCCGATCCGCGAATGCGGGAGCGCCGACCAGACATTGCCGGAACGATCCGATCTTGCGCGCCTGCAGGTTGGAATCGACCAGCCACCCCACACGGATCGCCATGTCGATCTGGCCTGAGGCGAGATCGACGGTCTGATCTTCGAGCGTCAACTCCACGCGGCAGTGGGGATAGCGTGCCGCGTAGGCCGTGACGACGGCGATGACGACGGCGGTGCCGTAGTCGTTGGGCGCCGTGATCCGCAAGGTGCCGGTCGGCGCGGCGGCTGCCTGAGCGAGCTCGTCGAAGGCATCCTCCGCTTCGCGCAGGATCATGACGCAGCGCGAATGAAACATGCGGCCCGCCTCGGTCGGATGAACCCGGCGCGTCGTGCGCACGAGCAGGCTGGTGCCGAGATCGCGCTCCAGCTGCGCCACCTGCTGGCTCACCACGGCCTTGGTGATGCCGAGCCGTTCGGCGGCCCGCGTGAACGATCCGCTGTCCACGACGGCTGCGAAGTAGGCCAGTCGGTTCAGGTTCATGGGCTCTGTCCGGTCAGATTTATTGTCAGTCAATACCATACATTATGTCTGTTTTGTTGATATTTATCTACCAATGTGCGCGTGCCACATTGCGGTTCAAGGAGATCGCCATGTCCGCGCCCATTCAAATCACCTACCTGTTCGATCCGCTCTGCGGCTGGTGCTACGGCGCCGCCACGCTGCTCGAACAGCTCGTGACCCGTCCGGATTTCGCTGTCGAACTTGCGCCGACAGGTCTGTTCGCCGGCGAGGGCGCCCGTCCGATGGACGACGGCTTTGCCGCTTATGCCTGGAGCAACGACCAGCGGATTTCGCGCTTGAGCGGCCAGCCCTTCAGCGAAGCCTATCGCCGCGATGTGCTGGGCGACCGTACGCGCCTGTTCGATTCCGGTCCGGCGACACTGGCGCTCACGGCTGTCGCGCTCACGGCGCCTGATCGGGAGTTCGCGGCGCTGAAGGCCTTCCAGCTCGTCCGCTATGTCGAGGGCCGCGACAGCACGGACATCTCCGTTCTGTCGGATGTGCTGCGCGCGATGAATTTGCCGGAGGTTGCCGCGCGCCTGGCGAGCCCCGACGCCGCGTTGATCGCCGCGTATCGCGCACGCCTCGAGGCCGCGCGTGCCGAGATGCGCCGGTTCGGCGTCAGCGGCGTCCCGGCCCTGATCGTAGGGGCCGGCGATGACCGCCGCCTCGTGCAGGCAAGCGCCCTGTTCGGCAGCCTGGACGTCCTCGTCGACGGACTGAAGGCGGCCTGAGCGCCGCGATCAACAGAGACCGGACCATCCAGCTTTCATTTCGCAATCGTAGACAAGCACCAGGAGACCAACATGCTGACAAGGAGAACCATCATGAAAACCACTCTCGCCGCGGGCGCCGCCGCCGTCTTCGCACGCGCAGGCCTCGGCCATGCCGCGGGCGGGCTCGCCTGGAAGCATTTTCCGGCCGGACAGAACGGCTTCTTCCGGGCGCCCGTTCTGGTGTCCGGGCCGAGCGAAGCCGTGCTGATCGATGGCGGCTTCACGCTGTCCGATGGCAAGGCTGTCGCCGACGCCATCAAGGCCACCGGCAAGAAGCTCACCACCATCTATATCAGCCAGTCGGACCCGGATTATTATTTCAGCCTCGGCGCGATCAAGGCTGTCTTCCCCGAGGCCCGCGTGCTCGCGTCGCCAGCGACATTGGCGGCCATTCACGCCAGCGTCGAAAAGAAGCTTGCCGTCTGGGGGCCGCAACTCAAGGCGAACGGCCCGCAGGTGCTGGCCGATGTGGTCATCCCCGAAGCGTTCGACGGCAAGACGCTCAGCGTCGACGGCGAGACCATCGAGATCGTCAGCGCCGACGGCCTGGCCAACCGGCGCTATCTGTTCGTACCCTCGCTCAACGCGGTGTTCGGCGGCGTGCTGATCTTCTCCGGCGTCCATGTCTGGACCGCCGACACGCCGACCAGGGAGCAGCGCGCCGCCTGGATCGCCAATCTCGAAAAGATCGCGGCGCGCAAGCCGGCGATCGTCGTGCCCGGCCATTTGTCGGCGGATGCGAAGACCGACCTGTCCGGTGTCGAGCACACCATCGCCTACCTCAAGGCGTTCGACGAAGAGTTGGCCAAAACCAAGGATTCGGCGGCGCTCAAGGCGGCGATGGAAGCGCGCTTCCCCGGCCTCGGCATGGGCGTTGCGCTCGACATCGGCGCCAAGGTCGCCACCGGCGAGATGAAGTGGGGTTGAGATGGGGGCGAACCTCGACCTGATCCGCGCCACCTATGAGGGATCATCGTCGGAAGAGAACGGCCGCAACTTGCTGGCCGCTCTCGCTCCCGATGCCGCATGGACCGAAGCGGAAGGGTTTCCATACGCGGGCACCTATGTCGGGGCCGAGGCGATCATATCAGGCGTGTTCCGGCGTCTCGCCATCGAATGGACCGGCTACCGCGCCGATGTTCACACCTATCTCGAAGACGGCGACCGCGTCGCCGCCTTCGGCGTCTACTCCGGGACCTACAAGGCGACGGGCAAGTCCATGCGCGCCAATTTCGCGCATCTCTATCTGGTGAAGGACGGCAAGATCGCCAGCATGACCCAATATGTCGACACCGCGATGGTGCAAAAGGCATTGGAGCCTGCCGGCCGGTAACAGCCGCATCACGTCGGAATGCAGGAGGGGGAGCCCGCGACATGCGGGCTCCCCTTTTTCGTTCCGGCGTCTGCTAGATCTTGATGGAATTGTGCCTGGCCGAGGAAGTCCACCGCGCGCCAGAACGTGGTCATGGATATGACCGCCGGCCCCGTCTATACCGAGGTCCCACGACAGGCCAGAGCGGCGATCGTATGCTCGCAGTCATGGTGTTGAAGATATGACTGCCGACGACCTTGGATTTTTGACGTGAGGAGCCATGGCGGTTTCGGAAGACAACAAATCTCTCGCCCGCTATCTGAGAGATGTTACGCAGGGTTCACCGACGGTTACGAAATATTGGGATGACGCCCACGTCAGTGACGTCGACATCATGATCATCAAGGACGTGCCGGCAGGAGGCGTTTCCACTTATGCCAGCCTCGCGCTCTCTGACGCAAAAACCGGCCTGACGTCTGGCGGCAAGGCCCTGGGCGTCGAGATTCTGCTGGCTCTGGCGACGGCCGAGGGCGCCAACATGATCGCGACTTGCGCTTTCAGCATCAAGAAGGGCGAGATCACACCCTTGCCCGGCGTCGTCATTCCGCGAGCCCTGGAACTGTATGGCGAAGGGCGCGAGATGAAGCACGCCATGCTCATCTCTCCGTTCGTGTGGGACCTGGAAACACAGTCCTTCTCGGCCAAGTCCGTCGCCTGGCTGCAGGTACTGCCTATTTCCGACGCCGAGCGGGACTACGCGCTGGCGAACGGGCCCGAAGCGCTGGAGGATCTGCTCCAGGACCGACAGATCGATGTGTTTGACATCGATCGTCCCAGCGCTCTTTGATACCCTGACCGCCGCTATCTTCGTGGACGCCTGCGCTTCGCCTGGAGGATGCTGATGGCATTCGGCCCGATGGGTATCGCTTCGCGTCTCCCTACCGCGGCGCCAGCCCCGCACCGTTTTGAAATGCCAACAGCCCAATGCAGAAAATCGCTGCGCCAACCCACAGCACCACCGGGACCAGGTACGGCGACGAAATGACTTCGAGCACCGGGAACGCTTTGTCTGAAACAAACCTTCTGTGTGCCACCCATGCGGTTGCGACGAGGGGTGTAAAGGTGACAACGAAGTAGAGCGCCCCCAAAACCCAGCCAAAGGCGGTCAAATCCCTGGATCGCGTGACCTCTCCCGCGAAGCCAAGCGCGGCAATTGATACGAACGCGCCCAACGCGCTGATGAGGAGCTCGGCAGCCAGGACGACGATGGATAGAGTTGCAGTCATGCTTGGATTCCGTTTGCGAATGAGATTTCCCTGAAGCCGCAGCCCGGATGGCCGGTGACCGCATCAGCCACGATTGAAGTCCTCGAGATCGCGGATGAAGCGTTCGAAGTCGGGCGCCAGTTCGTGCAGAGGAAGGCAGTTCATCCGTACTGACATCTTGAAGGGGAACGCCCACTTTGTGGGTGAAGGGGGGCCGACAGTCTAACGCGTAGAGGAAGGTGCTTGCAATCGGTGTGGTCTTCCCTGAGGAAACCAGTTGCCGGACGTAGCTCCATCCGGGCTAGCGATCCGTGCCAAACCGCAAGATCGGTCGAGCGTGTCATGGCCGTCAGCGACTAGATGGCGCCGCCACGGAGGAGGGACGATGAAGGCGGCGCTGCAAAACTATCAGGACCGCATGCGACGAGTGCTGGACCATATCGACCGGCATCTCGACGGAGATCTGGACCTGGACGGCTTAAGCGCTGTTGCCGCCTTCTCGAAATTTCATTTCCACCGGCAGTTCTCGGCAACCTTCGGATTATCTGTGCATCGCTATGTCCAGCTGGCCCGCATGAAGCGCGCTTCGCACCAGCTGGCCTATATGGACGCCCTTGATGTCACGGATGTTGCGATGGATGCCGGTTACGACGCACCGGATGCCTTCGCCCGCGCCTTTCGGCAACGGTTCGGGCAATCTCCGTCGTCGTTCCGGAAGTCTCCCGACTGGGAGCCGTGGCTTGCGGCCTTAGGGCCTCTCGACAATGCGAGGAGCAAGCTCATGCAGAAGACCCTTACCACTGACGACGTGACGATCCGCGATGTGCCCCCGACACCGGTGGCGATCATGGAGCATCGCGGCGACCCGGCGACGCTTCCCGCCACAATCCAGCGCTTCATCGCGTGGCGCAAGGCGGCTCACCTGCACCCCAGCACAAGTCCGACCTTCAATGTCTGGCGTTCCGAGCGGCGGCCTGCATCACCCGCCGATTACAGCGTGGACCTTTGCGTCGGGACCGCACAAGCGATCGTGGCGAACGGCGAAGAAATCAGGGCCAGCGAGATCCCCGGCGGACGCTGCGCGGTGCTGCGCGTCGTCGGCTACACCGACAATCTCGAGCCGGCCGCGCTCTTCCTTTATCGCGACTGGCTTCCCGCCAGCGGCGAAGAAGCGCGCGACTTCCCGATCTATTGCCAGCGGCTGAGCCTGTTCCCGGAGGTGCCGGAGCACGAGACGGTCGCGGACGTTTTCTTGCCGCTGAAGTAGCGTCTGCTGACGGCGGCCTGTCACTCCGATCGCGGAGACCGGCAGGCCGCCATTCGCGGATCAATACCGCCACGATGTGATCCCGCGTTCAACTCGGGAAACGGGTGGCAGCTCGCTGGTGCCTGATGTCTTGTTCGGCTCCTTTTTGACATCAGGAGAGTCTCACGGTGGAACTGGCAAACAAGACGATCATCGTAACCGGCGCCAGCAGCGGTATCGGTGCTGCCGCAGCATCGTTGTTCGCGTCCGAAGGCGCCGATGTGGTGCTCGGGGCGCGTCGCGGCCCCGAGCTGCAGGCCGTTGTTGCAAGCATCAAGAGCGCCGGAGGGCGCGCGACGTTTCTCGCCGGGGATGTTCGGGACACCGGCCATGCAGCCCGCCTTGTCGAGCACGCCGTCAAGACTTTCGGAAAGCTCGACGGCGCTTTCAACAATGCCGGCATTGTCGGCGAGATGACGCCAGTCCCCGAGATGAGCGTCGAAAACTGGACCGATGTGCTTGCGGTGAATCTCACCTCGGCGTTCCTCAGCGCGAAGGCGCAGATCCCGGCACTGCGCAAGCAGGGCGGCGGTTCGATCGTTTTCACCTCGTCCTTCGTTGGCTTCAGCAACGGGGGCCTGCCGGGAATGGCGGCGTACGCAGCCTCAAAGGCAGGACTGATCGGCCTGGCTCAATCACTGGGCGCCGAGCATGCGGCCGAAGGCATTCGCGTCAACGCGCTTCTGCCTGGAGGGACCATCACCCCGGCGGCGGGCGAAGGAAATCCCGACGCCCTGAATTTCATCGCCGGGCTCCACCCGATGAAGCGGATGGCCAGTCCCAAGGAGATCGCGCAGGCGGCGGTTTTTCTCCTGAGCGACCGGGCATCGTTCATGACGGGCAGCCCCATGACGGTTGACGGCGGCATGTCGGTCCGCCTGACCTGACCACGAATCCGCTCGGGCTCTACCGACGGGGTTCTGCGCCGTCGATCGAGCCAATTGATAGCGGGGCGCGCAGTGCGCGAAAGGCCTGCTTCACCCGTGCGCCTCCTGCCAGTGCGGATAGGTGACATAGGCGGTGACGGCGCCTTGCTCATGCGAGCGAATGGTGACCTGCGTGCCCTTGGGCATGTGGACGGTCTCGCCCGGACCGGCGGTCACGGTGCCGGCGTTGCTCGACACCGAGAGCTTCCCTTCGAGCACGATCATGACGTCGTCGATGGCGATTGTCTCGTCGAGGATCTGGTTCGGCGCGTAGCGGCCGTAGCCGATGGTGATCGGCGCGCCGTGACGCTGGTCGATCATGTTGCCGACGAATATGTCGCCATCCTGGCCGGGCGAACGCTCGAGCGTTGCGTCCAGATGGCAAACTTGCGAACTTGCATGAGATGTCTTCCGTCTTTTCAAAGTGGGCGGGTTGAGGACGATAGAAGCCTCAGGCAAGTGTTTTGTTCAGCGCGCCTTGCGGGACCGTTTGACGCAGATGGTGCGACGATGGCTGGCGCGCAGGAGACGATTGGTGCCCAGCCCACGGCGACGGTCGCCTCGGCGCAAACACTGGATGTTCGCCACGCGTCTCCATGATACGAAACCCCCGTCGTTCGCTTCCGGAGCCAATGTTCATGTCTGCCACCGCGCCGAGTCAGTCGCCCGCAACCGCCGCCGAAACCGATCCCGAAACACTCGGCTGGATGAAAGGCTTCCCGCCGTCTCCGGACCGCACCATCAGCTTCCAGGATGGTTCGTTCCGCAGCTTCCCCGAGCTACGCTGGGCATGGAGCAACATCCGCCAGCTGGTGCCGACCGTGAATGTCTGGCGCGGGGCGGAGCCTGCGTCGGTGCTGCCGCGGCAAGACCATGACATCGGCGCGTCGGCCTCGACCACCATGGACGGGCGGCCCATGACGTTCGCGAAGATGCTCGAGGAGACCTACACCGACGGCATCGCCGTGCTGCATCGGGGCAAGCTGATCTATGAACGCTATTTCGGCGCGTTGAAGCCGCATAAGCCGCATATCGCGATGTCGGTGACAAAATCGTTCACGGGCGTGCTCGCCGGCATTCTGGTCGCCGAGGGCAAGATCGATCCGCAGGCGCCCGTCACGGACTATGTGCCGGAGCTGAAGGCGAGCGCGTTCGGCGACGCGCGCGTGCACGAGGTCATGGATATGACCACCGGGCTCGAATACACCGAGGTCTACACCGACAAGAACTCGCATGTGTGGGGACTGCGGCGCGCCAACGGCATGGCGCCGATTCCACCCGACTATGACGGTGCGACCACCATCTTCGATTTCCTGGTCGGGCAAAAGAAGCAGGGCGAGCACGGCAAGGTCTTTGCCTACAAGACTGTCAATTCCGACGTGCTGGCCTGGATCATCCGGCGCGTCAGCGGCGTGACGTTGTCCGATCTGCTCTCCGAGCGCATCTGGCAGCCGATGGGCGCGGAGGAAGACGCGCATTACCACGTCGATCGCATCGGCACCGAAAGCGGCGGCGGCGGCCTGTCGACCTGCTTGCGCGATCTCGCCCGATTCGGCGAGACCATGCGCAATCACGGCCGCTTCAACGGCCGGCAGATCGTGCCTTCATCTGTCGTCGAGGACATCGCGCGCGGCGGCGATCCCGAAAAATTTAAGCCGGCTGGCTACACCACGCTAACAGGTGCCTCCTATCGCAATCAATGGTGGGTCACGCACAACGCCCACGGCGCCTATATGGCGCGCGGCGTTCACGGGCAGGGCATCTATATCGATCCCAAGGCCGAGATGGTGATCGCGCGCTACGCCTCGCACCCCGCAGCGGGCAACGCCGCCAACGATCCCGTGACGCTGCCGGCCTACATGGCGCTGGCGAAGGAGCTGATGGCGGCCGGGTGAGGCCGCCTATGGCAGCTCCCGCCAGCGCATCGGCAGAATGCCGTCCTGCCTGAAACTGTCGATGAAGCGGAACCGGGCGGCTTGCGGATTGGGACGGGCTTCGATCGGTGTGCCCAGGATCTGCACGACGTCGTTCTCGTCATAGGTGGGCCAGGGTGGCAGGCCTGATCCGTTGGGATCGCCGTGCGCTGCGAAATTCACCCAATAGGCCATCATGGTCCGCGCCAGAGCGCGGTCCTCTTCGGCCGGCGGTGCCGAGCTGCCGATCACCTGTTGCGGAGTGAGTGTGCCGAACACGAACGGAATTTCAGTCACGTGCGAGGCGATCGGCGTGTAGTGCGAGGTATAGCTGAAGTGATAGCCGTAGACCGGCGCTCGTCCCCCGCGCCGATGCAGACGCAGCCACTGCCAGCATTGCTCGCCGACCACGATGTCGCCCGTGAGCGCCGCCGCGGAAGTCCTGGCCTCCGCATCCGTCGCCGCGGGATAGACCTTCAAGAAATCGGTCATGCGCTCCTTCCCGAACATCGCTTCGGCCGCGGCGAGAAAGACTTGTGCCGATTGATCGGGGAGTGACTGCGAACGGAAAGGAAATTCCTCGGCCGCATTCCAGCCCGCCAGCAGCGGGATGTGCATCTGTTCGCCGCGCCGGAAGCGCCGCGCGGGCACATCAGGAACGACAAGACCATCGATACTCGGCGAGAAGGCCGTCACGACCGGGCTGGTCCTGAAACTCCACGGCGCGGCTGCATTCAACGAATCGGCCGGCATGCTGCGCAAAGCTGCGATCGACGCGTTGTCCTGTTGCCGGGCAAAAGCGAGACCACGCGCGCGGGCTTCTTCAAAGCCCTGAAGCGGGCCGTGTTTGCCATCCCAGAACGCGCCGCTCTGTCCTATGGCCTTGTGAAACAGTCCGTGCGCGAGCGGCGAGGCGATCAGGATTCCGATGGCCATGGCGCCGGCGGATTCGCCGAACACGGTGACGTTCTCGGGGTCGCCGCCGAAGCCGGCGATGTTGGCCTTGACCCAGCGCAGCGCCGCCAGTTGATCCTGCAGGCCGTAATTGCCTGAAGGCGCCTCCGCGTCGAGATCGGGGTGGGCGAAGAAGCCTAAGATGCCGAGGCGGTAGTTGAAGCTGACGACGACGACACCTTTCGCTGCTAGCGCGTTGCCATCGGTTGCGGGATTCGCCGAGGAGCCGAACTGAAAGCCGCCGCCGTGAATCCACACCATCACGGGCCGGTTCTCATCCGCGTGCTTCGCCGCGGTCCAGATGTTGAGATAGAGGCAATCCTCGTCGCGCGGTCCCGGCCGCGGGTCGTTTTCGAGCGCCGATAGACACCCCGCGCCGAACACAAGCGCATCGCGCACGCCATCCCAGGACTCCGGGGGCTGCGGAGCGCACCAACGCAGAGGCCCGACCGGCGGTGCTGCGTAGGGAATGCCTTTGAACGCGATCACGCCGCTTGCATCGCGCGGGCCGCCACGCACGGCCCCCGCTTGCGTGCGGACCACGCGTTGCAGCCCGGCTGCTGTCGTACTCGTGAAACCATGCATGGCCGTTTCTTTCGATAGCGTGGGCGGCGCCCGGACGCCCCCGGGCAGGTTCAGGCGGCACCCTATCGACATTCCTCTTCGCTCGATTTAGATGTTCTGCCAATCAATTTCTAAAAACCGGCAACATGCGGCAGCCGCTCCGTTTTCCATGGCCTGATCTTGATGTGGATGATGTCTCCGCGCCCGTTATCGCCGTGCGCGTCGACGTGATCGGGACCAAGGACGAGGTGCCCGATCACAGGCACCGCAAGGGGCAACTTGTCTTTGCGCTGGGCGGCGCCGTGACGTGCCGCGTTCCCACCGGTCTGTGGATGGTGCCGCCGCATTGCGCGGTGTGGATTCCAGGAGGCATGCAGCACAGCAACCTCGCGACGGAAAACGCCCGGCTGTTTTTCGTCTACATCGAGCCTGAGGTCGTGGACCTGCCGGATCGGTGCTGCACGCTTTCGATCTCCCCACTGCTGCGTGAAGTGATCGTCGAGCTGGCCAATCAGATCGCGGATGACGAGGCGAGGGTGGAGCTTCTGGCGAGCGTCCTGCTGCGCGAGCTTCCCCGCATGCCGGTTCAGCAGCTGCATCTGCCGCTCTCGCCCGAGCCGCGGTTGAAGAAGATTGCCGCGGCGCTGGCGAAAAACCCTTCCGATCGCAGGACGCTGGCCGAATGGGCCGATCGCGTCACGCTGAGCGAGAGCAGCCTCGCGCGTCTCGTGGTCAGGGAGACGGGCTTAAGCTTCGGGCGGTGGCGCCAGCAATTGCACCTGATCGTCGCCTTGCGGGAGCTGACGTCCGGCGCGAGCGTGCAGCAGGTGTCCGCCGATCTCGGCTACGACTCCGTCGCGGCCTTCATCACCATGTTCAAGAAGGCGCTCGGGAAACCACCAGGGAAATATCTGAGCGGTATTTTCCCTGAATATAAGAATTGACTTATATTAGCGTCGACCGATATTAATCCTGGCACGAAACGACAAGGAGGAGCGCCATGGAGATCGACGTCGTCAGGGTATTAGGGCTGGTTACGCGTTCGGTGAGGAATTTCGAGAAGGACGGGAAGGCAGCCAGTGCGGTGACACTGACGCGGCTTTACGAGACCAGCGTCGACGATCTCTGGGACGCAGTGACCAGCGAGCAACGCATTCCGCGCTGGTTCTTGCCGGTCGAGGGAGATCTCCGGCTCGGCGGAAAATACCAGCTCAAGGGGAATACAGGCGGGACCATCACGGCATGTACGCCGCCGACCCATTTTGCGGCGACCTGGGAATTCGGCGGCGCGATGAGCTGGATCGACGTCAAGCTGACGGCAGAACGAAGCCAGGCGCGGCTGACGCTCGAGCACACCGCGATGATCGAGGATCATTGGAATCAGTTCGGTCCAGGGGCAGTCGGGATCGGCTGGGATCTCGCCATTGCCGGGCTGGAGCGATATGTTGCGACCGGGGCATCGGTCGACCATGAGACGGCCGAGGCATGGATGGGCTCTCCCGCGGGCAAGGAATTCATGACGAGCAGCGGCGAGTATTGGCGCGCAGCGCATGTCGCAAGCGGCGTGGATCCTGCGTCCGCGAAACAGCGGTCGGACCGTACCATCGCTTTCTATCGCGGCGAGACGCCGCCCGACGTGGCGCATCCGGGCACAGGAAGCTGATGCAAATCTTCGAGGTCCTTGCCGACCCCGTCCGCCGTCGCATCCTCGAGCTGCTTGCGCCCGGCGAGATGGCGTCCGGCGAGGTCGTCGAAGTGATCGGAGCGGAGTTCGGGATCACGCAGGCCGCCGTGTCGCAGCACCTCAAGGTGCTGCGCGAGAGCGGCTTCGCGACGGTTCGGGCGGAGGCGCAAAGACGGCTCTATTCGGTCGATGCTGCGGGCCTCCAAGCGGTGGATGCATGGATCGGTCAGTTCCGCAATTTCTGGGAGCCGAAGCTGGATGCGCTGGCGACGGAAATCGCGCGCGGCAAACGCGAGCGTCGTAACGCGCCAATGAGCAAGCGGAGCGGGAAGCGGGCGTGAAGGCATCGCGGCCACGCCTCATGGAGACGTTTCCGTTCTTTGCCCGGCGGGGGATGGGCTTAAGCGGCGGCATCTCGGTGTCGCCCGGGCTGGCGGCCCATCTGAGGCCGTACTGCAGGTTCGCGGCCTGCGCGGCGGCGACAAGCTGTACAAAGCCCCAGACGATTGCGGCGGGCAGCATCGATAGCTCGAAGCTCATCGCCATTGGCTGTCCCCCAATCTGCAAGAAATCAGCGCGATCCCGGGTGCCATCCGGGAGTTTGGGAATCTCGGGATCGAGGTGATCCCAGGCATATCCGCGCGAGCAGAACAGCACGACGGACGGTTTGAACGTGCTGGCATCGTCCAGCGTGCCGACATAGATGCCGATTAAGTCCGGCTTCTCGTCCGGCTTGTTGTAGATGGGCGAGCCGCAGTTCGGACAGAACCCTTTGCGCTTGACCGCTCCGCTGACGGCAGTGCGCTCGATTTCGCGCACCTCGCCTGTCACCGCGACTGCGCTGCGCGCGAACACGAAGATGGAGCTGTGGCCGCTGCCGGTATCGCGCTGACAGTCGCTGCACTGGCATTGGAAGCCGCGGATCGGCGCGGACGCAATGGTGTAACAAACCGCGCCGCAGGCACAACGACCTGAATATGTCATTCGTCTCCCTCCCAACGGGCCGGCGCGATTTCACACAAGCCGGATATTTGCCGGCCCGCTCACTCGCGCGACATCTTCTCGAACCTCTTCACCAGCCGCTCCCGCTTCAGCCGCGACAGGCGCTGGATCCAGAACATGCCGTCGAGCTGGTCGATCTCGTGCTGGTGGCAGACAGCACGCAAGGCTTCCGACTCCTCTTTGTGCATGCTGCCGTCGAGATCCCGATAGCTGATCCGCACGCGGGCGTGGCGCTGGACCTCGTCGTTGACGCCGGGCATCGAGACGCTGCCTTCGCGATGCAGGATCATCTCGGGTGAGGCCCATTCGATCTCCGGATTGACATAGGTCTGTGCACCGTCCCTGGCGTCGAGCTCGAGCACGACGACGCGCAAGGGCACGCCGACATGCGGCGCCGTGATGCCGATGCCGGGCGCGGCGCGCATAGTCTCGAGCAGATCATTTGCAAGCTCGCGGAGCGCATCGTCGAACGCGGTGACGGGGTGAGCCGGCATGGCGAGCCGGCGGTCGGGATAGCGGACGATCGGGCGAATGGTCATGCAAGCTCCTAGCACTCACGGATGGTTGAAGCATCCCGTTCTTGACGCCCTACCAACTGGAAGGTAGCTAGGGACCATGACCCACGTTTCCTCGACAGCCGACGACATCCTGGCCTGCGCGCGCAGCTTGATCATCGCGGGCGGCTACAATGGTTTCAGCTACGCCGACGTGGCCGAGGTGGTCGGTATCCGCAAGCCGAGCATCCACCATCATTTCGCCAGCAAGGTCGATCTGGTCCGCACGCTCGTGTCGCGCTACCGCGCCGAAGCCGAGGCGGGACTGTCCGCGCTCGAGCGCAATGTCCCTGATCCGCGCGACCAGCTCGAAAACTATGTCGCGTACTGGAAGGCGTGCATCAATGATGCGACAGCGCCGTTCTGCGTGTGCGCGCTGCTGGCCAGCGAGCTTCCGATCCTGCCGGAGGAGGTTGCGCTCGAAGTCCGTGCGCACTTCCGCTCCTTGGCTTCCTGGCTGACGGCCGTCATGGAGCGTGGCAAGCGGAAAGGGCAACTCAAACTCTCCGGCACAGCCCGCGTCGAGGCCGAAGGATTCATGGCGACCATTCACGGCGCCATGCTGTCGGCGCGTGCCTATGGCGATCCAAAGATGTTCGGTGTGATTACCACCCCGCTGCTGGACCGGCTGTCCAACAAGCACTGAGAGACATCGGCGAGACGATGACGATAGCCAGCAAGTGGGCTGGATCGAAGACGGTTTCGTGTGTGTAAGAAAACTACCAACTAGTAGGTATAGGAGAGACTGCGATGGCGCGATATCAATTGAATCCGGTTCATTGCGACCGCGAGCGATGGCTGAAGCAATATTACTTCGTGCGAGCGGCGTTCTCGGTTGCCTGGGTCGCTGCTGCGTTTGCCGCCGGGGCTTCTTCTCCAGTGATCGCCGGCGCCTTGCTCGTCCTCTATCCCGCATGGGACGCCGCTGCCAACTTCGCGGACGCGGTTCGCAGCGGCGGACTCGCTCAAAGCCGCCCGCAGGCTCTGAACGTTGTGGTCAGCCTGGCGACCACCGTCGCGGTGCTTGTGACCTTGCAGATGAGCATGAACCGGGTGCTCGGAATCTTCGGGGCATGGGCGATCCTGTCGGGATTGCTCCAACTCGGAACGGCCATCCAGCGCTGGCGGAGTTTTGGCGCGCAATGGGCCATGGTGCTCAGCGGGGGCCAGTCGGCTCTCGCAGGCGGCTTCTTCATCTTTCAGGCCACGATGCCCGCGATCGCGAATGTCGCGGGCTATGCTGCAGTCGGTGCGCTCTACTTCCTGGTCTCGGCGGTCTGGCTCACGGTCGGCGAGTGGCGGCGTAGCGCGGCTGTTTGAAGCCTTGCCATTCAAGCCTTGTCGCGGACGCTCACCCGTCCGGATAGGGCGTGCCGTCCTTGTGCACGAATCGGCCGTCGGAGTTGGCGCTCATCATGTCGATGTCGGAGCAAATCGTGAGATCGTCGGGCGAGCGAGAGCCGACTTCGAGATAGAGGGCGATGGCGCTCGAACGGTTGATCAAGTGATGGCCGTTGCCGCTGTTTTTCGCGAAAGCGGCGCAGTCACCGGCGCGGAGCACGATCTCGCATTTGTCCTCGATCAGCGTCACTTCGCCTTCGAGGACATAGACGAATTCGTCCTCATGCGAGTGCCAATGCCGCTGGCTCGACCAGTTGCCGGGCGGCAAGCGCATCAGGTTGACGCCGAAATCGGACAAGCCTCCGGCATTGCCGAGCCGCTGCCGGACCCGATCGGCGCAAGGTGCATCGAAGGGCGCGGGGTAGCCGGCGCCCTTGCGGGCGGGTACGGCAGCGATGTCGATTTTCGGCATAAGCATTTCCCTGCAGTTCTCTAGCGTTGCGTGGCCTGGCACATCGCGGAGCGCCAGGCGCGTCGTCGAACCCGGTCACGGATTTCGCCGCATCCGCACGGCCAGTTCCGCACGGCAAGGCCGGATGGCGCGCGAGGAGGCGGACGATCACGTTAGCGACGGGACGAATTCAATAGCGGCGGGATGATGCCATCATGCAGGTGTTTTGCCCGACGAGTCAAACGGCGGGTCTTCCTTCGCACTGCAAAGAGCTGCGCTGTAAGTCCTTGATCCGACAGCGCCCCGCTACTGTGCATGGGGTTGTTTTCGCGTTTTTTGTTTGGCAGGTCACAAAAGCGTGCCGCAAAAACTTGCGTCGGCCTGTCGGCCCACCATGTTCCCATTCGTCTTCCACCCAGACAGATCTGACGGGAGACCAAAATGAACGCTTCCTCCTATCGCTGGGTGATCGTCGCCGCGGGCGGCTTGCTCGGCTGCGTCGCCATCGGCGGCATGTTTTCGCTGCCGGTATTCCTGCAGCCGATCGCAAAGGACACCGGCTGGTCCGTGACCGGCATCTCCAGCGCCATGACGATCGGCTTTCTGGCAATGGCCTGCACCAGCATGGTCTGGGGCACGTTGACGGACCGGTTCGGGCCGCGGCTGGTGGTGCTGACGGGATCGACGGTGCTGACCGTGAGCCTGTTCGCGGCGAGTCACGCCACCTCGCTGCTGGCGTTTCAGTTCGTCTTCGGGCTTCTGGTCGGAGCGTCCTGTGCGGCGATCTTCGCGCCGATGATGGCGACCGTGACCGGCTGGTTCGACACCCATCGCAGCCTCGCGGTCTCGCTGGTGTCGGCCGGCATGGGCATGGCGCCGATGACGATGGCGCCGCTCGCGGCCTGGCTCGTCTCCGGCCATGACTGGCGCACCTCGATGCAGATCGTGGCGCTGGTGGTCGGCGCCAGCATGATCCCGGTCTCGTTCCTGGTGCGCCGCCCGCCGGCGCTCGCGCACGCCGTGGCCGCGCCTGCGGGCGAGGGGGCCGTGCAAGGTGAGATGTCGATGGGAGAGGCGCTGCGCTCGCCGCAATTCCTGATCCTGCTCGCGACCAATTTCTTCTGCTGCGCCACGCATTCCGGTCCGATCATTCACACCGTCTCCTATGCCGTGAGCTGCGGCATCCCGCTGGTCGCGGCGGTGACGATCTACAGTATCGAAGGCTTTGCCGGCCTCGGCGGACGCATCGCCTTCGGCCTGATGGGTGACCGCTTCGGCGCCAAGCGCGTGCTCGTCTCGGGCCTGCTGTTGCAGGCCTTCGGCGCACTCGCCTATGTCTTCGCGCATCAGCTCGCGACGTTCTACGCCGTCGGGGCCGTCTTTGGCTTCATCTATGCCGGCACCATGCCGCTCTACGCGGTGCTGATCCGCGAAAATTTCCCGCTCAAGATGATGGGCACCGTGATCGGCGGCACCGCCATGGCCGGCAGTCTCGGCATGGCCACGGGCCCGCTCGCCGGCGGCCTGATCTACGATGCGTTCTCGAGCTACGCCTGGCTCTATATCGCCTCCTGGGCGATGGGCCTCGGCGCCTTCCTGATGGCGATGAATTTCAAGCCGTTCCCGAAGCCGCAAGCGGAGTTGGCGCCGGCGGCAGCGTAAGCAGGTTCATCGAGGCGCAGCGCTAGAGCTGCGCCTCGATCGCGAGCTTGTCGACGATGGACCACACGTGCCGTATTTTTCCGTCGCGAAATCGATAGAACACGTTTTCGCAAAAGGACACGCGCCTGCCGTTCACATCCAGCCCCAGAAACTTTCCAGCCGGCGTGCAATCGAACTTCAGCCGGGACGCGATGTGGGGCGGATCGCAGACCAGCAGCTCGATGTCGAAATGCAGATCCGGAATTGCGCGAAAATCCTGCTCCAGCATGGCGCGATAGCCGGACAGTCCGAATGGTCGCGCATTGTGGGCGACGTCATCGTGGACGAACTGTCCGAGGGCGGGCCAATCCTGCCGGTTCAGGCAGGCGATGTAGTCGCGGTAGATGTCGGCGAGGTCGGACCTGGTCATGGCGTGCTCCTGCGGCTCCGGCCCTAACGCGGCAACGAGAGAAAAGGCGCCGGCGCTCACAGGCGTTTTTCGAAGAACAGGTCCGGGTAGGGGTCGTCATTGAAGCGGGGGATCTCGCTCCAGCCGCTTCGTCGGTAGAGCTGGCCGGCTTCCGCCAAGGCGCTGTTGGTGTCGAGCCGCAATAGCTTGATGCCGAGCCCGCGCGCGGCGTTCTCGGTCATGTCCATCAGGCGCCGGCCGAGCCGCAATCCGCGCGCCGCCGGTGCGACCCACAGCCGCTTGATCTCGGCATAGCCGTGATCGGTGCCCTTGAGCCCGACGCAGCCGACCGGTAGCGTGTCCGACATCGCGACGATGAACGTGCCGCGCGGGCGGCGCATATCCTTGGCGTCGGGATCGCGCGACAGCGAGACGTCGAACCCCTGCTTGAAGCGGCGGCCGAGCTCGCCATAATATTCGCCGAGGCAATAGCGCGCCTGTTCGCTCCGCGGGTCCATCTCGTCCAGCGTGACGCGCTCGCGCGTCAGCGCGGAAGCAACCAAATCCATCGCCGCCAGCAGCGCCTCGCGTTGCGCATGTTGGGCGAGGAAGCCCTCGGCCTGCGTATTCGACAGCGCCTCGTAGGCCGCGAACTCGCGCCGGCCCGCACGCGTCAACGTCGCGACGCGACGGCGCGCATCGTCCTCATGCGCATTGGTCTCGACCAGCCCTTCGTCCTCGAGGCAGCGGAGGAGGCGGCTCATCAGGCCGGAATCGAGGCCGAGATAGTCGCGAATCTCGGCCACGTCCGAACGTCCATGCCCGATCGCGTTGAGCACGCGCGCCGCCCCCAGTGGCCGCCCGCGTCCCAGGAATGACGTGTCGAGCGCGCCGACAGCGGACGTGACGGCACGATTGAAGCGGCGGACGCGGGAAACAGGGTCGAGCATGATATATCTGACTTTAGTCAGACATATCATCGAAGTCAATCAGTGCACGTTTTCGCTTCACCAGCGAACTGCGCTTCAATCCAGGCCCAGGACCTTGCGGGATTTCCGCGTGAGTTTCGCCGCGATCAGCGCGTGCGCCTGCGCCAGATAGGCCGTGAGCTCGGCGTCCGGCAGCGCGTTGTTGCCGACGAGTTGCACCCATTTGGCGCGCGCCAGATAGGGCGCCGGCCGCGCAAGGCCGTGCTCGATCAGCATGGCATAGGCCATGTTCGAGACCTTGAACATGTAGCCGCCGGAGCGCGCGGCAAAGCCGCCGCCGAGTGCGAACATCTTGCCGCCGACCTTGAACACGGAGGTACCCTCCCACTGCACCACCTTGGTGACGGCGGGCAGGCGCAGGCAGCGGGTTTCGAAAGTTTTGGGAGTCATCGCCTAAGCGATAGCACAGCGTACGCGGCTTGCAACGCCGCAACGATGGAGCGCCTCTGCGTGCCGCACCGCGTCCGCGATACGAGAGGAACGACCCCACTTGTATCGTGCCGTCCGATCCCCCACACTCCACATCACTCAATCAGTCACAGGAATAAGGTCATGGCTCGCATTCGCTGTATCACCGAGATGGGGATGGGCGTCGACGTTCACGGCAGGGACGCCACCAAGGCGGCGAAGCGTGCCGTTTCTGATGCCATCAGGCATTCGAGCCTCGGCTTCTTCCGGATGATCGACAAGACTGCGAACGACATGTTCGTCGACGTCACGATCGCGGTGCCGAATCCCGAAGCCGTCGACAAGGACGCGGTCGCGAAGGAGCTGCCTTACGGCACCGTCACCGTCAACGCGGTGAAGGGCGGGCTGGAGATTCCCTCGGCTGCGGAGCAGGGTAACGACCCCATCCTCATCGCCAATGCCGCCGTCATCGTCAGCTTCGATAAGGACTAGGCCGGTGTCCGACGGTGACGTGACCCTACTGGATCGCCCGATCTGGAGCGCGCTGACGACCAGCCACAAACATCTGGCCGAGGGTGGCCCGGGAGCGCTGCGCTATCCGGTGGACGTGACGCCTTTTGCCGACATGGTCGACATGTCCGAGACGAGCTTTGCCGAGCTCGGCAATCTCCTGTCGGGCTCGCAGGTCGCCGCGCTGTTCACACCCGAGGCCGTCGACGTTCCCGCCGGTTTCAAGGTCGTGCTGGCCGGACCCTGCGAGCAGATGATCGGCTCCCCGGCCGATAGCCCGCTTCGCGATGCCGAGATCGTCCGGCTGGGTGCAGCCGACGTTCCCGCCATGATGGCATTGACGGAGTTGACGAAGCCCGGTCCATTCGCGCGGCGCACGCACGAACTCGGGACGTTTCTTGGCATCCGCGCCGGCGGCGAATTGGTCGCGATGGCCGGCGAGCGCATGAAGCCGGGCAATTTCGTCGAGATGACGGCCGTCTGCGTCCACCCTGATCATCGGGGGCGGGGCTACGCGCAGGCGCTGCTGGCGGCGGTCGCGCGGCAGATCGAGGCGCGCAGCGAAATTCCGTTCCTGCACGTGTTCTCGAGCAACTCGTCGGCCATCGCGCTGTACCAGCGGCAGGGGATGCGGACTCGGCGCCGCCTGCACGTGACTGCGTTCATGAAGCAGAGATGAGCCGCGCCGTCCGGTCAGGCTTCATATCTGGCGAATTCACGCTATATCGATCCCAACCATCATTGGGGAAACACATGGACGCCAGAACACCTGATTTTTCCGCCACGCGGACAGCAATGCAGAGTTACGTCGATCAGGAGATCATTCCGGGTGCATCCTGGGCGGTGCTGCGGGGCCGCGAGGTCGTCGATCAGCAGTGCGTCGGTTTCGCCGATCGCGAGACCAGCACCGCGCTGCGGCCCGATCACATTTTTCGCGCCTTCTCCAATACCAAGATCTTCGTCACCTGCGCGATCATGCTGTTGGCCGAGGAAGGCCGCATCGGGCTCGATGACGTTGTCGAGAAATTCCTGCCGCAACTCGGCAATCGCAAGGTTCTGAAGCCGGGCGCTTTGAGCCTTGCCGACGTCGAACCGGCGAAGAGCCCGATCACGATCCGGCAGCTTCTGACCCATACCTCCGGCCTCAGCTACGGCATCTTCGATCCCGGCACGGTGCTGTTCAAAAGCTATAACGAGGCACGCGTTCTCAATCCGTTGACGCCGCTGACTGACATGATCGACCGGCTCGCCGATCTGCCGCTGTCCTTTCATCCCGGCGCGTCCTGGGAATATTCGGTTGCGACCGACGTCCTCGGGCGCGTCGTGGAGGTCGTCTCCGGCAAGCCGCTCGACGCCGTGCTCAAGGCGCGCATTTTCGAGCCGCTCGGCATGACCGACACCGGCTTCCACGTGCCGGACGCGCAGCAGGGCAGGCTGGTCGCCCTCTACAACGGCGCGGACGTGCTCGATCCCATGAAGCCCGGCCTCACCCGGGCCGACGACCTGCCTTATCCGCAGGCCTATCGGCGGCAGTTCCCGCGGCTGTCGGGCGGCGGCGGACTGGTCTCGACCTTGCCCGACATGCTCGCATTGATACAGGCGCTGCTTCCCGGCTCGGATGCTCTGCTGAAGCCGGAGACGCTGCGGCAGATGACGACGAACCAGCTGCCCGCCGGCGAGAACATTCGCTTCGCCAATCTCGGCCCGATCCCCGGCAAGGGCTTTGGCCTCGGCGGCGCGGTCACCTTCGCGCCGATGCCGTTCGATCCCCCGAATTCGACCGGCGAATTCCAGTGGGGCGGCCTCGCCGGCACCCATTGGTGGATCTGCCCGCAGGCCAATACCGCCGGTGTGCTGATGACGCAGCGCTACATGGGCTTCTGGAATCCGTTCTTCTTCGAGTTCAAGCGTCTGGCCTATCAGGCCGTCGGAGGCTGATCGCGAAAAAAATTGCAGGTCGCCGCGAATCCTTTCCGGTCGTCGCGCCCTCTCTTGACGGTCGAGGCATTTTGCTTCGGCTCATCTCGGAGGATGTGATGGCATTTTACAGAAAGAACATCGGCGGCCTGCATCAGGCCGTGCGGATCGCCTTAGGCGTCGCGGTGGCGGTCGCGGCATTCGTGTATCTTACCGGCGCTGCGGCGTGGCTGGTTGCGCTCGGCGGCGCCGGCTTCGCACTGACCGGCCTCTTCGGCTATTGTCCGATTTGCGCGATGGCCGGCATCGGAAGAGGAGGCGCGTCGTGAGCGCGGCCGGGATCTCGCCGGACCTGTTCGAGGCCGCGCGCCTCGGCGATCCCCAGGCGATCGCGTCTCTGCTCGAGACGGCGCAACCGAACATCCGCCGCTACGCCCGCGCCACCTGTCGCAGCTCGGCGGACGCCGAGGATGCGACGCAGGAGGCGCTGTGGATCCTGTTTCGCCATGTCGGCACGATCCGCTCGTGGCTGGCGTTTTCGGCCTGGCTGTTCAGTGTGGTCCGCCGCGAATGCCTGCGGCTTGCCCGCAAGGCAGGCCTCGCGCCGGCGATCGACGACGGAGAGGCAGAGGCGCTGCTGCTGTCGCGTCCTGAAGCCGATTTGCGGATCGACATCGCGGCGGCCTTCGAGGCGCTGCCGCCGCACTACCGTGACGTCGCGCTGATGCGCGACGTCAAGGAAATGACCATCGACGAGATCGCCGTCGCGCTCGGCGCGACCCGGCAGACCGTGAAGGCACGTCTGCATCGCGCCCGCGCCCTGATGCGCGAATATCTGACGTGAGCCATGACCGATTATCAAAGACGTGACGACCTGAAATCTATCCCGGCCTTCGTGGCGCTCGCGCCGGTCGAGGCCAACGCGTTCCTTGCGTTCAACCACGCGGTCGAGCGCAAGGACGGATTGATTCCGCCAAAATATCGCGAGCTGATCTCGCTCGCGGTCGCGCTCACCACGCAATGCGCCTATTGCCTCGACGTGCACACTGCGCAGGCGGCGAATGCCGGTGCAACGCGAGAAGAAGTCGCGGAAGCCGCGTTGATTGCGGCCGCGGTTCGCGCCGGCGGCACGCTCGGCCATGCGTTGTTGGCGCAGCGCCTGTTCGAGCGACATCGGGGCGAGGAACTGGGATAGAGGAGCGGGCGGATGTCCCGCAGAGATCAGGAACTTGCCAAACTATCTCGGCCTCGACGGATTTCGCTTCGGCTGGGTCGTCGCCTGGATCGACCAGCGCGGCGATCACGGCTTTGATTATTCGCCGGGTCTTGCGCGGCTGCTCGCGCTGCCGCATGCCGGGGCGATGATCGACATGCCGATCGGATTGAAATGGAGTGGTTATCGCATCTGCGATTTGCGCGCACGCGAGCTGGTCGGTCCCGCCGTGTTTCTCGGCGCCCGCCGCGATCTCTGGACGTTCGCCGATATGGCGGCAGCCAATCGCCACTACTGGGAGCGCGAGGGCAAGGGCAGGGGCGTATCGGCGCAGCTCTGGAACATCAGGGACAAGATCAGGGACGTCGACGCGATCATGACGCCGGCGCGGCAGGCGACCATCGGCGAAGCGCATCCGGAATTGATTTTTTGGAATTTGGCTGGGCGGGTCCGGCTTGCAAAGAAGACATCGGCGGAGGGCCGCGGGCAGCGCATCGCACTCCTGCAGCAGCGCGGCTTCGGGCGCTTGCCGACATGGCTGACTCAACGACATGGCACCGGCATCGGCGGTGACGATCTGATCGACGCCTGTGCCTGCGCGATCGCGGCACGCGACAGCACGCAGCGGTTCGGCGGGGAGGAGACCGATCCGCGGGGCTTGCGGATGGAGATCAATTATTGAGGCCGTCGGGGTGCGAGGAGCCGGGAAAAAGCTGCAATTTATTTGAAGCTTGCAGGAACAGACGACGGCTGGCCCGCGTTCCTCGTGCGAACCGAACACGGAGAAGCTCGTCCGATGAGGGATGTCAGTCAGTTCGCGACCGCGATGCTTGCGCTCGTCTTCACCGGAGCACTGCTCGTCACCGGCCAGCTCTTCATCGAGCAACGCGCACAGCGCGATGTGATGCACGCCACCAACCATTTGCTGCGGCCATTGTGACCTGTACGGGAAAATGACCTGACTACTCGACCTTGCGTCGTTCGTCCGCTCGCCTAGACTAGGCGGCATCTCATGAACGAAGCCGGGGTCCTGATGTCCGATCTGTCCGCCTTTCCCATCACCAAGCGCTGGCCGGCCAAGCACCCGGAGCTGCTCCAGCTTTATTCGCTACCGACGCCGAACGGCGTCAAGGTCTCGATCATGCTGGAAGAGATCGGGCTTCCCTACGAAGTCCATCTCGTCGATTTCGGCAAGGATGACCAGAAGACGCCGGAATTCCTCTCGCTCAATCCGAACGGCAAGATCCCGGCGATCCTCGATCCCGATGGTCCCGGCGGCAGGCCGCTGCCGCTGTTCGAGTCCGGGGCGATCCTGCAATACCTCGCGGAGAAGACCGGCAAGCTGCTGCCGCAGGACGCCGCGCGCCGTTATCAGACCATCCAGTGGCTGCATTTCCAGATGGGCGGCATCGGGCCGATGTTCGGCCAGGTCGGCTTTTTCCACAAATTCGCCGGCAAGGACTTCGAGGACAAGCGGCCGCTCGAGCGCTACGTGGGCGAAGCCAAGCGGCTGCTCGGGGTGATGGAGATGCATCTTGCCGGCCGGCAATGGTTCATGGACGACGATTACACCATCGCGGACATCTCCATGCTCGGCTGGGTGCGCAACCTCATCGGGTTCTACGGCGCCCGCGATCTCGTCGAGTTCAGCCAGTTCAAATCCGTCGCCGCCTGGCTCGACCGCGGGCTGGCGCGTCCGGCGGTCGAGCGCGGGCTGAACATTCCGAAGCGGCCGTGAGATCAGGTTAGCGCCTTTTGGGTCATGTAGAGCGCCATCAGCAAGATGAGGGCGATCATGACCCGGCGCAGCACCGATTTGCTGACGCCATTAGCCGCGCGTGCGCCGAGATCGGTGCCGACCCAGAGGCCGGCAAGGATGCCGATGATGGCAGGCCAGCCGACCATGAGGCCCTTGCTCCAGTAGATCCAGGCCGCCGGAATATTGGTCGGGATGACCGAGAAGACGAGGCTGACGAGCTGGGCCTGATGCTGCGGCACCCGCAGGCCCGCCGCGAGCCCGACGGTGATCGCGAGCCCACCGCCGATGCCCATGAAGCCGGAGGAAAATCCGGCAAGCATGCCGATGAGGAGCAGCGGCAGCCAAGGCAGCTTGTCTCGGTCGCAGGTCTCATTGCTTTTCTCCTCGCGGTCGCGGCGCAGGATCAGGAGAGCGATCAGCGCGACGAGATAGACGACGTAGGTCCATTGCAACACCGAGTCGGAGACTGCGGCCGCAGCGTAGCCGCCGCCGGCACCGCCGAAGAGAAACCCGATGCCGATCCAGACGATCCACAGCAACGGGCTGCGATTGCCGCTCTGCCAGTAGCGGCGAACGCCCGCGAGTCCCGTCGGTGGAACCTGCGTGATCAGCGATGTCCCCTGGGCGACGTGTTGCTCGGCGCCCAGTAGCAGTACGCTGAAAATCACGAGGCCGCCTCCGGGACTCGTGCCCATGAAGCCCGATGTCAGCCCGCCGATGAGGCCGACCCCAATGCCTGCGAGCAGGTCATGGACCCACGACATCGCTCAGCTCCTGGTCCGTCGCTTGACGTCGGCCTTTGTGGTGCGAAATCCATCGATCACGCCGGTCACGGCCGCCATGCAGGCCTCGATGTCAAAATCCTGGCCCCAGCATTTTTGCAGCACAAAACCCTGGAAGATCGCGATCAGCACGCGCGCGATCGCTTCCGCACCGAGATCGCGTTTGATGAGGCCGTCATGCTGGCCCCGCTCGACCAGGGCGACGATCAGGGCGCGGGGCATGTCGATGCCTTCCACGACGCTGGTGCGGACGCGGCGGTTGCGTAGGGCTTCGGCCCAGCCATGGATGCCGACACGGCGGCGCGCTTCGCCGGCGGAGTCGGTGAGCCATTGCGCGTAGACGCCGACCAGCGCGTGAAGTCCTTCGATCGGATCGCCGGATCCTTGCGCGACCGAATTGAGCACGGCCTCGCGCCGATGCCGGTCGTCGGCGAGTGCCTCGATCAGATCGTCCTTGCTCTGGAAGTAGAGATAGACCGCACCGTGGCTCAGCCCCGACCGTTTGACGATGTCGGCCATCCCGGTCTGGTGAAAACCGTCCTCGGCGAAGCAGGCAAGGGCGGCTTCGAGAATCTGCTGCCGCCGGCCTTCACGTTGCTTGTCGCTGATTTTCGGCATTCGCCATCCACAAAAAAATGACAAATCAATCGTTTTAGTCGTTCTGCAGGACAAGCAGCTTCGCAACACTGATTTGATAAAAAACGATCAGTCAGTCATTTTTATGTGAAAGGGTATCGTGGTCAAGCCCGAGGAACCGGGGGCCGGGAAACAGGAGGTAACCTTCAAAGGCGCCCCCGGCGGCCAGGAAACGCCCCTTGAGCGCGCGGTCCTAGAACAGCCGTCCGCCGTTCGGCACGGGCTTGCTCGGCTGCACCAGCACGACCTTGCCGTCGGCATCGGGGAAACCGAGGGTCAGCACCTCCGAGACAACGGGGCCGATCTGGCGCGGCGGGAAATTCACGACCGCAGCCACCTGTTGGCCCACTAGCGTTTCAAGCGGATGATTTTCGGTGATCTGCGCCGAGCTCTTGCGCACGCCGATCGCGGGACCGAAGTCGATCCACAGCCGCCAGGCCGGCTTGCGCGCCTCGGGGAACGGCTTTGCATCGACGATGGTGCCGACGCGGATATCGACCGCGAGAAAAGTGTCGAAGTTGATGGTCGGCGATGCGGTCGCGGCTGGATCGTGGGTGACGTGCATGGAGTGTCCGTTCGAAGAGCTGGCATCGTTTTCGCAATATTGTCGCGCGAACCGGAGTTGCGTACAACGCCTTGGGATCACGATACGACGCATGCGCGAGGAACGCTTTGCCCAACATCATCTACGGCATCAAGAACTGCGACACCATGAAGAAGGCGCGCGCCTGGCTCGACAGCCATGGCGTCGCCTACGCGTTTCACGACTACAAGACGGCGGGCGTGGAGAAGGACAAGCTCAAGCAGTGGAGCGAGAAGGTCGGTTGGGAGACGCTGCTCAACCGCGCCGGCACGACTTTCAAGAAGCTGCCCGATGCCGACAAGGAAGGCCTCTCCGAGAAAAAGGCGCTGGCGTTGATGCTAGCGCAACCATCGATGATCAAGCGGCCGGTGCTTGAAGTCGGCGGCAAGCTGCTGGTCGGCTTCAAGCCGGAGATCTATGCCAAGGAAGTCACGACCAAGGAAGCCGCCGCCAAATCGCGCTGACCGCTAGTTCAGCTCGATGATCTCGGTGGGAACACCTGAGCCCTGCTGGTCCGCGAACTCGACCAGTTCGGCCGGCGCGATGCGGCCCGGGGTGCGATGGAACAGGTCGTGGTCGATCACCGCGCGCAATCTCGGGCGCGGCAGCGCGTCATTTCCGCGCATCAGATTCTTGATCTCGAAGCCGCCGTCCTCGCAGAAGGTCTTGAGCGACGCGATGATGTGACAGACCTTGCCGTCGCTCTGGAACGGCAGCAGCAGGCGCTCATAGGCGACGATGCGGCCGTAGATGTCATCGACGTCGGCAACGCTGTAGACAGGCAGCCCACGCGCCACGCATTCATGATAGACCGGCATCACCAGGGGCGCGAGACGCGGCCCGATATAGTCGTCGAGCAGAACGCCCTTGCCGGTGTGTCCATAGGCGCGCGAGATGCGCGTGCCTTCGCTCTGGATGGTCAGACGCGGTGTCGGCATCGACGCATCCACCGTATAATAGATCAGATCGGAGAGCTCTTCCTCGAGCCGCGCAGGCTGGTACTCCCAGATCGCCGGGGCCGTCTGCTCGCGCGCATAGAGCCGCAGCCACGTGTTCAGGAGATCACGCTGCCTGATCGACTTGACCACGGAAGGAGCCGCGCTTGCAAAATCCAAGACAATATTCCCGGCGAATAGAAATTCCGGACGCATGAAACCCGCGCATGATCCTCGCTGCGGGAAAATTTTCTATGAAGGCTGGCGCATGGAACGAAAGACCGTTAACGACGGCTTGATGACCGGCGCTTTGCGAACCGGGAAGCCGGGCAGGCGCGACATCAAAACATGTCCGACTAAGGGAGCATAAGTCTCCCGGCCGGAGGCCTGACCTGCTCAGCTTTCCGCCTTGCCTAACCCCCGTCACCTCCGGCATATTCCGCGCCCGGAGGCGGCGTTCCGGATGGGCTCCAGGGAGTGGCTCCAAGGGCCTCCGGAAAGCCGAAGCAACAAGGATAGCCACGCGCGTTGTGCGGGCAGGGGGAAAACTGTTTGGCCGATGAGTTCATTCTCGAAACGGAAGGCTTGACCAAGGAGTTCGCGGGCTTCTTCGCCGTCCGCGACGTTGCGCTCAAGGTTCGCCGTGGGAGCATTCACGCGTTGATCGGCCCGAACGGCGCCGGCAAGACGACGTGCTTCAATCTTTTGACCAAGTTCCTCAAACCGTCTGCCGGAAAAATCCTGTACAAGGGGCAGGACATCACCGCGATGGCGCCCGCCGACGTGGCTCGCCTGGGGCTGGTTCGCTCGTTCCAGATCTCGGCGGTATTTCCCCATCTCACCGCGCTGGAAAACGTGCGCGTCGCGCTTCAGCGCCAGCACGGCAGCTCCTTCGATTTCTGGCGCTCCAAGTCCGTCCTCAACCAATTCAACGATCGCGCGCGCGAGCTGTTGAACGATGTCGGCCTCAGCGAGTTTTCCAATACGCCCGCGGTCGAGATGCCCTACGGGCGCAAGCGCGCACTGGAGATCGCAACCACGCTCGCGCTCGACCCGGAGATGATGCTGCTGGACGAGCCGATGGCCGGCATGGGCCACGAGGACATCGACAAGATCGCGGCGTTGATCAAGCGCATCTCCGCGAAATACACCATCCTGATGGTCGAGCATAATCTGAGCGTCGTTGCCAATCTCTCCGACATCATCACCGTGTTGACGCGCGGCCAGGTGCTGGCGCAAGGCCATTACAGCGAGCTCACCAAGGACGAACGCGTCAAGGAAGCCTATCTGGGAGCCGGTCATGGCTGAGACTGCAACGGCGGAAGCTCCCGCAAAGGCCGCGAGCGGCGGCAACCTCCTCCAGGTCCGCAACCTCGAAGCTTGGTACGGCGAGTCCCACATCCTGCACGGGATCAACTTCGACGTGAACGCGGGCGAGGTCGTCACCCTGCTCGGGCGCAACGGCGCCGGCAAGACCACCACGCTGAAGTCGATCATGGGCATCATCGGCAAGCGCACCGGCTCGGTGAAGTTCAATAACCAGGACATCATCCGCACGACCTCGGACAAGATCGCGCGGATGGGAATCGCGTTCTGCCCGGAAGAGCGGGGAATTTTCGCCAGCCTCGATGTCCGCGAGAACCTGCTGCTGCCACCGGTGGTGCGTCCCGGCGGATTGCCGCTCGAGCAGATCTTCGATCTGTTTCCGAACCTGAAGGAACGGCTCAACAGCCAGGGAACCAAACTCTCCGGCGGCGAGCAGCAGATGCTCGCGATCGCGCGCATCCTGCGCACCGGCGCGAACTTCCTGATGCTGGACGAGCCGACGGAGGGTCTCGCGCCCGTCATCATCCAGCAGATCGGCCACACCATTGCGCGGCTCAAGAAGGAGGGTTTTACGATCCTCCTGGTCGAGCAGAACTTCCGGTTCGCATCCACTGTCGCTGACCGCTATTACGTGGTCGAGCACGGCAAGATCATTGACGGATTTTCCAATGCGGAGCTCGCCGCCAACATGGACAAGCTCCACACCTATCTCGGTGTCTAGAACTGCCAACAAGAAGATTCATAGGGAAGTAGCATGATGACAAAGTCGATTGCGTCGTTTCTGCTCGGCACGGCGCTGGCCGTGACCACCGCGGGCGTAGCCTTCGCGCAGGACAAGACCGTCAAGATCGGCGCGCTGTCCGATCAGTCCGGGCTCTATGCCGATCTCGGCGGGCCGGGCTCGACGCTCGCCGCGCAGATGGCCATTGAAGATTCCGGTCTGGCTGCGAAGGGCTGGAAGATCGACATCATCTCGGGTGATCACCAGAACAAGCCCGACATCGGCACCGCGATCGCGCGGCAATGGTTCGACGTCGACAAGGTCGACCTCATCGTCGACGTGCCGAATTCCGGCGTGGCGCTCGCGGTCAACAACGTCATCAAGGAAAAGAACGGCGTCTATATCAACTCGGGCGCGGCGACCTCGGATTTGACCAACGCGCAGTGCTCGCCCAACACGGTGCACTGGACCTACGACACATACATGCTGGCCCACACCACCGGCCAGGCGCTGGTGAAGGCCGGCGGCGACACGTGGTTCTTCCTGACCGCGGACTACGCCTTTGGCGCGGCGCTGGAGCGCGACACCACCGCTGTCGTTACCGCAAATGGCGGCAAGGTGGTCGGCGGCGTCAAGCACCCGCTGAACACGCCGGACTTCTCGTCCTTCCTGCTCCAGGCGCAGGCTTCCAAGGCCAAGATCATCGGCCTTGCCAATGCCGGCGGCGATACCACCAACACGATCAAGCAGGCGGCCGAGTTCGGCATCGTCAAGGGCGGCCAGAAGCTCGCGGCGCTGCTGCTGTTCCTCACCGACGTCAAGGCGATCGGGCTCGAGACCGCACAGGGCCTCAACTTCACCGAGACCTTCTACTGGGACATGAACGACCAGACCCGGGCGTTCTCGAAGCGCTTCGCCGAGAAGATGAAGAACAACGCGCCGCCGACCATGGTGCAGGCCGGCGTCTATGCGGGCGTGCGTCACTATTTCAAGGCACTGGAAGCGCTCGGCGGCAACCCGCATGACGGCGTCAAGGTCGTCGAGAAGATGAAGTCGATGCCGACGGAAGACGATCTGTTCGGCAAGGGCGAGATCCAGCCCAACGGCCGCACCATCCACAATGCCTATCTGTTCGAGGTGAAGAAGCCCTCCGAGTCCAAGGGACCGTGGGACTTCTACAAGCTGGTCGGCACGGTGCCGGGCGACCAGGCCTTCACGCCGCTGTCCGAGAGCAAGTGCGCGCTCTTGAAGAAGTAAGCCAACCGCCCGCAGGCCATCAGGCCTGCGGGCGACTTTCAGGGAACGCCGAAGGGACCAGGTGCGGGATCGATGCAGGCTCTTTACGCTCAGCTACTGGTAGGACTGATCAACGGCTCGTTCTACGCGCTGCTCAGTCTCGGGCTTGCCGTGATCTTCGGCATGCTCAACATCATCAATTTCGCCCATGGCGCACTCTACATGATGGGCGCGTTCGTCGCCTACTTCCTGCTGAACCTCGGCGGCATCAACTACTGGTGGGCGTTGCTGCTTGCGCCTGTTATCGTCGGCATCTTCGGCATGATCCTGGAACGGACCATGCTGCAATGGCTGACCGGGCTGGATCATCTCTACGGCCTGCTGCTGACCTTCGGCATTGCGCTGATCGTGCAGGGCGTGTTTCAGAACTACTTCGGCTCCTCCGGCCTGCCTTACGCCATTCCGGACCAGCTTAAGGGCGGCATGAATCTCGGCTTCATGTTCCTGCCCGTCTATCGCGGCTGGGTCGTCATCTTCTCGCTGGTGGTCTGCATCGCGACCTGGTTCCTGATCGAGAAGACGCGGCTCGGCGCCTATTTGCGCGCCGCCACCGAAAACCCGACGCTCGTGCGCGCCTTCGGCGTCAACGTGCCGCGCATGATCACGCTGACCTACGGCCTCGGTGTCGGCCTTGCAGCGCTCGCCGGCGTGCTGTCGGCGCCGATCAACCAGGTGCGGCCGTTGATGGGCGCCGACCTCATCATCGTGGTGTTCGCGGTGGTCGTGATCGGCGGCATGGGATCGATCATGGGCTCCATCATCACCGGCTTCGCGCTCGGTGTGATCGAAGGCCTGACCAAATATTTCTACCCCGAGGCCTCCAACACCGTCGTGTTCGTGCTGATGGTGCTGGTGCTCTTGGTGAAGCCAACGGGATTGACGGGAAGGGCGGCCTGATATGACAGCCTTGACGGACGACACGCTGCCGGTAACCCCGCGCGCGATCCGCGACGAGATGATCGTGTTCGTGGTGATGGCGCTGCTGCTGGCTTCGGTGCCATTCACGGGGGTCTACCCGTTCTTCGTGATGCAGGCGCTGTGCTTCGCGCTGCTCGCCTGCGCCTTCAACCTGCTGATCGGCTACGGCGGTTTGCTGTCCTTCGGCCATGCGATGTTCCTGGGCACGGCCGGCTATTGCAGCGCGCATGCGCTGAAAGTATGGGCGCTGCCGCCGGAACTCGGCATCCTCGTCGGGGTCGCCGGTGCCTTCGTGCTCTCGCTCATCACGGGCTATATCTCGATCCGCCGCCAGGGCATCTATTTCTCGATGATCACGCTGGCGCTGTCGCAGCTCTTGTACTTCATCTACCTCCAGGCGCCGTTCACCCATGGCGAAGACGGCATCCAGGGCATTCCGCAGGGACGCATGTTCGGCGTCTTCGATCTGACCAAGCCCACCGTGCTCTACTACGTGGTGCTGGTCGGTTTCCTCGCCGGCTTCCTGCTGATCTTCCGCATCATCAACTCGCCGTTCGGCGAAGTCCTCAAGGCGATCCGCGAGAACGAGCCGCGCGCGATCTCGCTGGGTTACCGCACCGATCAGTACAAGTTCCTGGCTTTCGTCCTGTCGGGCACGCTGGCCGGCTTTGCCGGTGCGCTGAAAGTCTTCGTGGCGCAGAATGCCTCGCTCACCGACGTGCACTGGTCGATGTCGGGCGAAGTCGTGCTGATGACGCTGGTCGGCGGACTCGGAACCGTCTTCGGTCCCGTGGTCGGTGCCTTCGTGATCATCGCCATGCAGCAATATTTGGCGGGGTTCGGCCAATGGGTGACCGTGATCCAGGGCTCGATCTTCGTGATCTGCGTGCTCACCTTCCGCCGTGGCGTCATCGGCGAAATAGCGCATTACTTCCGGCGGTCGCTGTAAGTCATTGATATAATAGAAGATGTGTTGACGCGCGAAAGCGGTGGATGATCCAGCTCCACGGGCGTGAGGTGGCACGCGCGTGGATCGAAAATGGTCTATGACAGTTTCATGACGGCCCGCTTGGGCCAGGCCATCATCCAACCGGTAGTCTCTCCCCCATGATGCGATTGTTTCGCGCTTTCCTGCCGAAGGAAGAACGGTTCTTCGACCTGTTCGACCGCCACGCCCAGACCGTGATCCAGGGCTCGATCGCGCTCCAGAGCATGCTCAACGGGGGCGAGGAGACGCCGGTCTATTGCCAGCGCGTCAACCAGTTCGAGAACGATGCCGACAACATCACCCGTGAGGTGCTGACCGCGGTGCGCCGCACCTTCATCACCCCGTTCGACCGCGGCGACATCAAGAACCTGATCACCTCGATGGACGACGCCATCGACCAGATGCAGCAGACCGCCAAGGCCGTGATGCTGTTCGAGGTCCGCAGCTTCGAGCCGCCGATGCGGGAGATCGGCGGGCTTCTGATCGAATGCGCCAATCTGGTCGGCCGCGCGCTGCCGCTGATGCAGAAGATCGGTCAGAACGTGGCCATGCTGACCGCGATCACGGAAGAGCTTGGCAAGCTGGAAGGCCGCGTCGACGATCTCCATGATATCGGGCTGAAGGAACTGTTCCTCAAGCATCGCGGCGGCAACGCGATGGATTTCATCGTCGGCGCAGAGATCTACGACCATCTCGAGAAAGTCGCCGACCGCTTCGACGACGTCGCGAACGAGATCAACAGCATCGTCATCGAGCAAGTTTAGGGCAGGGGCCACGCCGTGGATGTTGCGTTGGGTCTTCCCGTCCTGGTCGGATTGATCGCCGTCGCGCTGCTGTTCGACTTCCTGAACGGCCTGCACGACGCCGCCAATTCGATCGCGACCATCGTCTCGACCCGCGTATTGCGGCCGCAATACGCGGTGTTCTGGGCCGCGTTCTTCAACTTCGTCGCCTTCATGGTGTTCGGGCTGCACGTTGCCCAGACTATCGGCACCGGCATCATCGATCCCGCGATCGTGGATGCTCAGGTGATCTTCGCCGCGCTGGTCGGCGCCATCGTCTGGAACCTGGTGACATGGGCGCTCGGCATCCCATCGTCCTCGTCTCATGCATTGATCGGCGGCTTGTTTGGTGCCGGCGTGGCCAAAGCCGGCCTTTCAGCGGCGGTCTGGAGCGGGTTGTCCAAGACGGTGATCGCCATCGTGCTGTCTCCGCTGGTCGGCTTCCTGCTCGCGATGGTGCTGGTCGCGATCGTCTCCTGGGCCTCGGTGCGCTCCACGCCCTTTGCCGTGGATCGCGCCTTCCGCATCCTGCAATTCGCCTCCGCCTCGCTCTATTCGCTCGGTCATGGTGGTAACGACGCTCAGAAGACCATGGGCATCATCGCCGTGCTGCTCTATTCGCAGGGCCAGCTCGGCGGCGAATTCTTCGTACCCTTCTGGGTGGTGCTCTCGTGCCAGGCCGCGATGGCGATGGGGACGCTGATGGGCGGCTGGCGCATCGTCCGCACCATGGGCCTGCGCATCACTAAGCTGACCCCGATGCAGGGCTTTTGCGCCGAGACCGGCGGTGCCGCGACCCTGTTCATGGCGACCTTTCTCGGTGTTCCGGTCTCGACCACCCACACCATCACCGGCGCCATCGTCGGCGTCGGCGCGGCCCGCCGCCTCTCGGCGGTGCGCTGGAACGTCGCCAGCTCGATCGTCTATGCCTGGGTGATCACGATGCCGGCCTCGGCCATCGTCGCCGCACTGAGCTGGTGGGCGGTCAAGATCTTCGTCAGGTAACCAGCTTCAGTCCGACAATGCCGGCGACGATCAGCCCGATGCTGGCGAGGCGGAACGCGGTGGCCGGCTCGCCGAACAGGATGATGCCGAGCGTCGCGGTGCCGACCGCACCGATGCCGGTCCAGACCGCATAAGCGGTTCCAATCGGCAGCGATTTGAGAGCGAGCCCGAGCAGGATGATGCTGCCGGCCATGGCGCCGAGCGTGAGGATTGACGGAACGAGCCTGGTGAACCCCTCGGTATATTTGAGGCCGATGGCCCAGGAGATCTCCAGCAGACCGGCGACGAACAGGATGCTCCAGGCCATGACGACCCTCCATTCAAGGCAGGGTCGTCCCCGCGACTGGTGTGCTGATAGCAAGGGAAGGCCGTCCCTCCCAACCCAAGCCCGATATGGGGCTGGCCGGAAGCCTCCGCAATCACCAGATCAGGCTTGATCAGGCTCATTTTCCCTGCCAAACGCTGCCGCAATGTCCGACATCGCCACCACAGCCGAATCGACGGCCCGTTCCTCGCTTGCCGCTGAAGTGTCGCGGCGGCGTACCTTTGCGATCATCTCGCATCCGGACGCCGGCAAGACCACGCTGACCGAAAAGCTGCTGCTGTTCGGTGGCGCCATCAATCTGGCCGGCCAGGTCAAGGCCAAGGGCGAGCGGCGCAACACGCGTTCGGACTGGATGAAGATCGAGCGCGAGCGCGGCATCTCGGTCGTGACATCGGTCATGACTTTCGAGTTCGAGGGCCTCGTGTTCAACCTGCTGGACACGCCGGGCCACGAGGACTTTTCGGAAGACACCTATCGCACGCTTACGGCGGTCGATTCCGCCGTCATGGTGATCGACGCCGCCAAGGGCATCGAGGCGCGCACCCGAAAGCTGTTCGAGGTATGTCGTCTTCGGGATATCCCGATCATCACCTTCATCAACAAGATGGACCGCGAGAGCCGCGACGTCTTCGAGCTCCTCGACGAGATCGAGAAGACGCTGGCGCTCGATACCACGCCGATGACCTGGCCTGTCGGCCGCGGCCGCGAGTTCCTCGGCACCTATGACGTCGTCAATGGCGGCGTGCGCCTGCTCGAAGGCGGTGGCGCCAAGACCGGCGCGGCGCAGCAGATCGAGATCGCCGAGCTCGCCAAGCTCAATGCCAATCTCGACGTGTCGGCGGTCAAGGACGAGCTCGAGCTCGTCACCGCGGCTTCAAAACCGTTCGAGCTCGAAGCGTTTCGCGAGGGCCATCTGACGCCGGTTTATTTCGGCAGCGCGCTACGCAATTTCGGCGTCGGCGACCTGCTGCAAGGGCTCGGCAAGTTCGCGCCCGAGCCGCGCGCGCAGGAGAGCGACCAGCGCAAGGTCGAAGCCACCGACCCGCGCATGAGCGCCTTCGTGTTCAAGATCCAGGCCAATATGGATCCCAACCACCGCGACCGTATCGCCTTCGCGCGGCTGTGCTCCGGCAAGCTGAGCCGCGGCATGAAGGCGAAGCTCGTGCGCACCGGCAAGAGCATGCCGCTGTCCAGCCCGCAATTCTTCTTCGCGCAGGACCGTTCGGTTGCGGACGAAGCCTATGCCGGCGACGTCGTCGGCATTCCCAATCACGGCACGCTGCGCATCGGCGATACGCTGACCGACGGTGAGGATTTCAACTTCGTCGGCGTGCCGAGCTTTGCGCCGGAAATCGTCCGCCGCGTGCGTCTCGCCGATGCGATGAAAGCGAAGAAGTTGAAGGAAGCGCTTCAGCAGATGTCGGAAGAGGGCGTGGTGCAGGTGTTCCGCCCGCGCGACGGCGCACCGGCGTTGGTCGGAGTCGTTGGCGCACTCCAGCTCGACGTGCTCAAGGCCCGGCTGGATGCGGAATATTCGCTCCCAGTCGAATTCGAGGTCAGCGAGTTCCAGCTCGCGCGCTGGGTCTCGTCGGACGACCGCAAGAAGCTCGATACCTTCATCGCTGCCAACACCTCCAGCATCGCCGACGATGTCGACGGCGATCCCGTCTATCTGGCGCGGAACGAGTTCTATCTCGGCTACACAAGGGAACGGGCGGAGGGCATCGAGTTCACCAACGTCAAGGACGTCAAGAAGAAGGGCTAGGGTGGGGCTCCGTCCGCTCCTCACCCTCCGCTGTCATGCCCCGGCTTAACCGGGGCATCCAGTACGCCGCGGCCTCTCGGCTCAACAACGATCGCCTCTGGAATACTGGGTCGTCCGATCAAGCCGGACGACGACACCGTGGGTAAACGCGAGCACGTGAACGCGAATGGCTTGAAGCCGCTTCAAGTCCTACCAATTTGAATGTGGTCGCCCGTTTGGTGCTCCCGATGTTGCGCGCAATCCTCGTGCTGTTCCTGACCGTCTTTGCCGTGATCGCCGCCGATGCGCGGCCGCGACAAATCAACCCAATTCCGTTTTCGCACGAGCCGTGCAGCGTCCTCGATGGCCGGCCCTGCACGCCGTCCTATTGCAGCCCGCTCGAGCCTGGCCCCTGCATTCCCGAGATCGACTATCCCTACGGCCAGAACCTCCAGCTCACGATCCAAAGCGTGCCGGCGGAGGCGGATCGCGCCAAATACCAAAAGCCGGATCACGATCTCGATACGATTGGCGATCTCTTCGCCGAGCTGCGCAGCTGCTGGTCGCCGCCATCGGACAATGCGCGCGCGGGCATGCAGATCGCCGTGCGCTTCAGCTTCAACAAATCGGGCGGCCTGATCGGCCCGCCGCGCCTGACCTTTGCGACCGCAGGCGTGCCCGCCGAGACGAGAACTACCTATCTTAATGCAATCAATTCATCGTTGAACGCCTGCCTGCCGCTGAAGTTCACCGGCGGTTTTGGCGGTGCCATCGCCGGGCGGCCGATCGCGATCCGGTATGTCGACAATCGCGAGATCGGCAAGTAGCGCATCAGTTGCGACCCGCGGCCAATCGATGATACGCCATGGGCTGGGGCGCTGGTTGAGGGGAGAATCTCGTGGGTCTGCTGGTTATGATCCTGGGGCTTGCGCTGTTTTTTGCGGCGCATGTGTTCACGACGAAACGCGATGCACGCGCGCAGGCCATCGCGAGAGTGGGCGAGGGGACCTACAAGATCCTCTATTCGCTTGCCTCGCTTGCGGGGCTCGCACTGATCATCTGGGGCTTCGCGCATTATCGCGCGACCGGCTGGATCGACGTCTGGTATCCGCCGAAGGCGCTGAAGCACATCACGCTCGCACTGATGCTGCCCGCGGTCATCCTGGTGGTTGCGTCCTATCTGCGCGGCCGCATTTACGCGACACTGAAGCATCCGATGCTGGCCGGCATCAAGCTGTGGGCGGCGGCGCATCTTCTGGCCAATGGCGATCTCGGCTCCATCATCCTGTTCGGGTCCTTTCTGGGCTGGGCGGTGTATGACCGCATCACGCTGAAGCGTCGCACCGATGGCGGCGGTCCGCCGATTCCGGTCGGCGGCGTCACCAACGATCTGATCGCGGTCGTGGTTGGAATCGTCGCTTATCTGGCGCTGGCTTTTGCGTTCCATCCCGTCGTCATCGGCGTTCCCGTGATGGGCGGCTAGCCGATCAGCACAAGACAGGACCGCATGCCCGTGCGCGGAAGATAACGAAAGTAACAAGCCAAGGGCAATCCGATGGACTGGTCGCATTCTCAGATCCCGCCAATGCGGTTCGAGGCGCGCTTCGGCGATCGGGTGGTACCGGCATTTTGCGATCGGCCGTCGAGCCTGTGGGCGATGATTGCGGACGCCTGCGCCCGCAATCCCGACGGCGAAGCGCTGATCTCAGGCGGTGTCCGGCTGAGCTGGCGGCAGGCCGTCGAGCAGGCTGCGCGGATCGCGGCGGGATTTCGCAAGCTCGGATTGCAGCGCGGCGATCGTGTCGCGATCCTGCTCGGCAACCGCGTCGAATTCCCGCTGCTGCTGTTTGCTGCCGCCCATGAGGGGCTCGTCACGGTGCTGCTCAGCACGCGGCAGCAGAAGCCGGAAATCGCCTATGTGCTCGCCGACTGCGGCGCCAAGATCCTGATCCACGAGGCGGCACTTGCGGAGCGGCTGCCGGACGCACTGGACGTGCCCGATGTGATCGACCGCATCGCCATCGACCACGATCCGGCTCTGTCGGATTTCGCGGTGCTCGTCGACAACGCCCCGGCCGCGGCGCCGGTCGAGACGAGCGAGGAGGACACCGCGATGATCCTCTACACCTCGGGCACGACAGGCAAGCCGAAGGGCGCGATGCTGGCCCATTGCAACATCGTCCATTCCTCGATGATCTTCATGTCCTGCCTGCAATTGACGGCGGCCGACCGTTCGATCGCGGCAGTGCCGCTCGGCCATGTCACCGGCGTGGTCGCCAACATCACGACGATGATCTGCTGCGGTGGCGCGTTGATCATCATGCCGGAGTTCAAAGCCGGCGAATATCTCAAGCTCGCCGCGCGCGAGCGCGTCACCTACACGGTGATGGTGCCGGCGATGTACAATCTGTGCCTGCTCCAGCCCGATTTCGAGAGCTACGATCTGTCGAGCTGGCGCATCGGCGGCTTTGGCGGTGCTCCGATGCCGGTTGCCACCATCGAGAAGCTCAAGGCGATCATTCCCGGCCTCGCGCTGGCGAATTGCTACGGTGCGACCGAGACCACGTCGCCGTCCACGATCATGCCGGGCGAGTTGACGGAAAGCCATATCGACAGCGTCGGACTGCCGTGTCCGGGTGCACGCATCCTGGCGATGGACGCGGACGGGCGTGAGCTGCCGCCTGGGAAAATCGGCGAGCTCTGGATCCAGAGTGCCTCCGTCATCAAGGGCTATTGGAACAATCCGAAAGCCACGGCCGAAAGTTTCACCAGCGGGTTCTGGCATTCCGGCGATCTCGGCTCGGTCGACGCGGAGGGATTTGTCCGGGTGTTCGACCGGCAGAAGGACATGATCAACCGCGGCGGCCTGAAGATCTATTCGGCCGAGGTCGAGTCCGTGCTGGCCGGCCACCCGGCCGTGGTTGAGAGCGCGATCGTCGCCAAGACGTGCCCGGTGCTGGGCGAACGCGTCCACGCCGTGGTGGTGACGCGTACGCCGGTGGACAGCGAGGCCTTGCGCGCCTGGTGCGCGGAGCGGCTGTCGGACTACAAGGTCCCGGAAACCATGGTGATCACCACGGAGCCCTTGCCGCGCAATGCCAATGGCAAGGTGCTGAAGCGGCAGCTGCGGGAGCTGTTGGGAACCTGATCCGGGGAGGCGTCTCTCCGGGCTGTCCCGGGTGGTTAACGCCTTGATCGGGCTCGCTTTGCCTTGCCACCGCCATATCGTTAGGGTACCCCGCCGCCACGTGGGGGACGGGATTCCTGACGCGAACGCTTTGGCGCGCGCACCCGGATGGGCATGGGATTAGCATAAGTGTCTGAATTATTTGACGAAGTCGACGAGGAAGTACGTCGCGAACAGCTCAAGAAGCTGTGGGATAAGTATTCGATTTTGTTCATCGCCCTGATGGTGCTGATCGTCGCCGCCGTGGGTGGCTGGCGCGGTTACCAATATCTTGAAGCCAAGAAGGCTGCCGAGGCCGGTGCTGCCTTCGAGACGGCCGCTGAGCTGTCCGAGCAGGACAAGCATGCGGAGGCCGAGGCGGCCTTCACCGAGCTCGCAGCCAAGGCTCCATCGGGCTATCGCACCCTGGCGCGGCTGCGTGCTGCGGCCGAGGCGGCGTCCCGCGATCCGAAGGCAGGCGCCAAGTTGTATGACGACATTGCCGCCGACCGCAGCGTAGGCGGCGAGTGGCAGGATCTGGCGAAGATCCGGGCCGCCGGTCTCCTGCTCGACAGCGCCGGCTATGCCGACATGCAGCAGCGGCTGGAAGCCTCCACCGCGCCCAAATCGACCTTCCGTCACACCGCCCGCGAAATGCTGGCGCTGTCGGCCTGGCGCAACAACGATGTGACTGCCGCCCGCAAATGGCTCGACGCGATTGCCGAGGACGGCGAAACGCCGCCCGGCCTGCGCTCACGCGCCGAGGCGCTGCAGGCCCTGCTGCCGCCCGTAGCGAAGAGCTGAGCCGAGAGCTGAGACGAGATACCGACATGCGCCGCACGCCACGCTTGATCGCAACCGCCGTCCTGATCGCCTTCACGGGCGTGCTGGGCGGTTGCTCCAGCTTCGATCCGAGCGACATGCTCGACTTCCTCGACACCAAGAAGAAGCTGCCGGGCGACCGCAAGCCGGTGTTCCCGGAAGGCGTGCCCGGCCTCGAGCAAGGCGTTCCGAAGGATATGTACAAGGGCGCCCAGCAACAGCCCGATCCGAACGGACCCGCCGTTGCGGCTCTGCCCACCGAGCCGAAGCCGGCGAAGGGCGCCAAGGCGAAAAAGACCAGGCAGCCGGCCACCGCAGCCGTCGCGCCGGCTGAGGCGCCCGCCGGCGAAGTCGACGGCGAGGCCCAGCCCGAGGCCGCGCCGCCCGCGGCCACGCCGCCGCCCAGGCAGAAGATCGTGCGCAAGCGCACCACCGCGCCGCCGCCCGATCAATCCGTCCAGCAGGCGCAACCGACCCAGACCACCCAGCAGCAAACGCAGGGCGCCTTCCCGGCGCCCATGCCGAGCGGCAGCTTCTCGCGCTGATTTTTTCATTTCATTGACAGGCGCGGCTCCGGCAGCGCACGAATGACCCATGTCCTTTAAGATTGCCATTATCGGCCGACCCAATGTCGGCAAGTCGACGCTGTTCAACCGTCTGGTCGGACAGAAGCTCGCGCTTGTCGATGACCTCCCCGGCGTCACCCGCGACCGCCGCGAGGGCGAGGCCAGGCTCGGCGATCTCGACTTCACGATCATCGACACCGCCGGCCTCGATGAGGGTGCCAAGGGCTCGCTGACCGCCCGCATGCAGGAGCAGACGGAGGCCGCGATCGCACAGGCCGACGCGCTGTTCTTCGTGATTGATGCCCGCATGGGCCTCACGCCCAACGATCGCGCCTTCGCCGATTTCGCCCGCAAGGCCAACAAGCCGGTGATGCTCGTCGCCAACAAGAGCGAAGGCAAGCACGGCGATGCCGGCGCGATGGAGGCTTTCGCGCTCGGCCTCGGCGATCCCATCCAGATCTCGGCCGAGCATGGCGAGGGCCTGGGTGAGCTCTATGACGCCTTGAGAGAGCTGATGCCGGAGCCCGTCGAGGAGGAAGAGGTCGAGGACGACGAGCCGCTGACGGAGGAAGAGGCGGCCACGCGTCCGATCCGGGTCGCGATCGTCGGCCGGCCCAACGCCGGCAAGTCGACGATGATCAATCATCTGCTCGGCGAGGAGCGCCTGCTGACGAGCCCGGAGGCGGGTACCACGCGCGATTCCATCGCGGTCGAGATCAACTGGAAGGGGCGCGAGTTTCGGGTGTTCGACACCGCAGGTCTGCGCCGGCGCTCGCGGATCGAGGAGAAGCTCGAGAAGCTCTCGGTCGCCGACGCACTGCGCGCGGTGCGCTTTGCCGAAGTCGTCGTGATGATGATGGATGCGCAGAACCGCTTCGAGGAGCAGGATCTTCGCATCGCTGACCTGATCGAGCGCGAGGGTCGCGCCGTCGTGCTCGCTGTCAACAAATGGGACCTGATGGAGAGCAAGGGCGGCGGCGCGATCTCGAACCTGCGCCGCGATGCCGATCACTTGCTGCCGCAGATCAAGGGCGTGCCGATCGTCGCCGTCTCCGGCTTGATGGGCGAGGGCATCGATCGATTGATGCAGGCGATCCAGGATGCCTATGCGCTTTGGAACAGGCGTGTGTCGACCGCGGCGCTGAACCGCTGGTTCGAGGAGGCGGTCCAAGCCAATCCGCCGCCGGCCGTGTCCGGACGACGACTCAAGCTGAACTACATCACGCAGACCAAGGCCCGCCCGCCAAGCTTCGTGTTGTTCTGCTCGCGTGCGGACGCGGTACCGCAGTCGTATCTGCGATATCTCACCAATTCGCTGCGTGAGGCCTTCGAGCTGCCCGGCACGCCGGTGCGTATCACCTTGCGCGAGAAGGCCAATCCGTTCGCCCACAAGCGCAAGCGGCCGTCGTGAGCAACGACGCCGGCGAGGCGATGGCGCAGGGCGCAGCGCCAGTCCGGCGCGGTGCGGTCGCCTTCATCTTCGTCACCATCCTGCTCGATATGCTCGCGCTCGGCGTGATCATGCCGATCCTGCCAAAACTGATCGAGAGCTTCGTCGACAACGACACGGCCCATGCGGCCCGCATCTTCGGCCTGTTCGGCACCGCATGGGCGCTGATGCAGTTCGTATTCTCGCCGGTGCTCGGCGCGCTGTCGGATCGCTTCGGGCGGCGGCCGGTGGTGCTGCTGTCGAATTTCGGGCTCGCGGCGGATTATGTGCTGATGGCGCTGGCGCCGTCGCTGGTCTGGCTGTTCGTCGGCCGCGTCATCTCGGGCATCACCTCGGCCAGCATCTCGACCGCCTTTGCCTATATCGCCGACATCACGCCGCCGGAGCGGCGCGCCGCGGTGTTCGGCAGGATTGGGGCTGCGTTCGGCGCCGGCTTCGTGCTGGGCCCGGCGCTGGGCGGTCTGCTCGGCGATATCGATCCGCGCCTGCCGTTCTGGGCCTCGGCGGCCCTGAGCTTTGCCAATGCACTCTATGGGCTCTTCATCCTGCCGGAATCGCTGGCGCCAGATAAGCGCGCGCCGTTCCGCTGGAGGAGCGCCAATCCGCTCGGAGCGCTCCGCCTGCTGCGTTCCAACGCCGTGCTCGCTGCGTTGTCCGTCGTCAACTTCATCGCGCAGGTCGCGCATGTCGTGCTGCCCTCGACCTTCGTGCTCTATGCCACCTATCGCTACGGTTGGGATTCGAAAACCGTGGGGTTGACGCTGGCGATGGTCGGCATCTGCGCCATGGTGGTGCAGGGGCTCGCGATCGGCCCGATCGTGCGCGTGCTCGGCGAACGCAACGCGTTGTTGATGGGCCTGTGCTGCGGCGCGGTCGGCTTCGTGATCTTCGGCGCGGCGCCGACCGGGCCGCTGTTCTGGATCGGCATTCCCGTGATGTCGCTGTGGGGCATTTCGGGCGCCGCCATGCAATCGCTGATGACGCGGCTGGTCGCGCCCGATCAGCAGGGCCAGTTGCAGGGCGCGACCGCGAGCGTGCAGAGCGTGTCGCAGCTCGTCGGCCCGTTCCTGTTCACGCTGACGTTTTCATATTTCATCGGCGTCAGCGCGCCGTGGCAGCTGCCCGGCGCGCCGTTCCTGCTCGCGGCGGTGTTGATGGTGATGTGCGTGGCGATCGCGGTGCGGGCGCTGGGAGCGACGAAGACGGTTACGTAGGGTGGGCAAAGCGAAGCGTGCCCACCGCCTTCTTCAGTTGTGGAGAGATGGTGGGCACGGCGCTTTCGCGCCTTTGCCCACCCTGCGACACCAATGCCTTTACTTCTTCACCAGCGGGCACTCGCTGTCCTTGAGCGGCTTGGCCGCATCTTCCGCCGGGATGGTGGCGATCAGCTTGTAATAGTCCCACGGTCCCTTGGATTCTTCCGGCTTCTTCACCTCGAACAGGAAGGCGGGAATGATGCGGCGTCCGTCCTCGCGCAGCGGGCCCTTGCCGAACAGCGGATCGTCGGTCGGAAGCTCCTTCATCTTGGCGACGACCTTGGCGCCGTCATGCGGATTGCCGCCGAGCGCGTCCATGGCCTTGAGGTAATGCAGCACGGCGGCATAATTGCCGGCCTGCGTCATCGAGGGCATCGCCTTGTTGGCGACCTTGTCCTGAAAGCGCTTCGAGAAGGCGCGCGTGCCTTCGTTGAGATCCCAATAGAAGGATTCGGTGAAGGTCAGGCCGTGCGCGGTCTTCAGACCGAGCGAGTGGACGTCGTTGATGAACAGCAACAGCGCGGCGAGCTTCTGGCCGCCTTCGACGATGCCGAACTCGGCCGCCTGCTTGATCGAGTTGGTGGTGTCACCGCCGGCATTGGCGAGACCGATGATCTTCGCCTTCGAGTTCTGCGCCTGCAGCAGGAAGGAGGAGAAATCCGACGTGTTGAGCGGATGCTTGACGCCGCCGAGCACCTTGCCGCCGTTCGCGGTGACGACCGCGCTGGTGTCACGCTCGAGCGCGGCACCGAAAGCGTAGTCGGCGGTCAGGAAGAACCAGCTGTCGCCGCCGGCCTTGGTCAGCGCCTTGCCGGTACCGTTGGCGAGCATGTAGGTGTCGTAAGTATAGGAGATGGTGTTGGCGTTGCAGGCCTTGCCGGTGAGGTCGGCACTGGCACCGCCATTGTTGAGCAGGACCGCGTTCTTTTCCTTGACGACGTTGCTGACGGCCAGCGCCACGCCGGAGTTCGGGGTGTCGGCGATCACATCGACCTTCTGGGTGTCGATCCACTGCCGCGCGATGTTGACGCCGACGTCCGGCTTGTTCTGGTGGTCGCCGCTGATCACATCGATCTTCCAGCCCTTGGCACGAAGACCGGAATCTTCCACCGCCATGTTGACCGCCGCCACGGCGCCGGGGCCGCCGATGTCGGCATAGAGGCTGGACATGTCGTTGAGCACGCCGATCGTGACCGACTTGTCCTGGGCGAAGGCGGATGTGGCAAAACCGAAGGCGGCACAGGCCAGAAGGGCCGCAGAGCGGCGCGCGAACGTGGTCGTCATAAAAGATTTCCTCCATTGTCAAACATGCGGACGGCTCTCTTGAATGGGAGCCTTGTTCCGGCTGATGGCTCTACCGTGTCCCACGGCCGGCGGCAATGCGCCTAAAGCCGGATGACGCTGCGTCGCAGCGTCATCCCTCCGTTAACTTTTGGAGAAAATGCGTCGAGACGCTATTTCAGCGCGTCCGATGTCAGCTTGAATTTCTGGATGCGCTTCCCGGTGTCGACCTCGGCGGTATAGACGTTACCCTTGGCGTCGATCGCCATGGCATGCACCCAGTGGAATTGTCCGGCATTGCGGCCGTTGTGCCCGAAGCTGCCGACCACGTTGCCGTCCTCGCGCTTGATCACCCTGATCTCGTTGTTCTCGCCGTCGGCGCTGAGCAGCCAGGTCTGCTTCGGGTCGGGCCAGATCGCGACATCCCACACCGCGCCGTTACCGAGCGTGTTCTTCTCGAAGAAGAACTCCTTCACGAAGCTGCCGTCCGTCTTGAACACCTGGATGCGGTTGTTGATGCGGTCGCAGACGTAGACGAGGCCGTCATTGGCGAGCTTCACGCAGTGGACGGGATTGCCGAACTGCTGGGACACTGGCGCCTTGGGATCATACGCCGCCTGCTTGGTGTCGTCGGGCTTGTTGCCGTAGGCGCCCCAGTGCCGCTTGTAGGCGAGCGTGGTCGCGTCGAACACGATGACGCGGCGATTGCCGTAGCCGTCGGCGACGTAGATTTCGTTGGCGGCCTTGTCGATCGCGGTCTCGGCGGGCTTGCCGAGCTGCGTCGTGTCGTTGCTGCCGAGGCTCGGCGCGATCTTGCCGATCTGGGCGACGAACTTGCCGTCGAGCGTGAATTTCAGGATGGCGTTATCATTGTCGGCATTGCCACCGACCCAGACGAAGCCGCGCTCGTCGACCTCGATGCCATGCTCGCGGCCGACCCATTCATAGCCTTCGCCCGCGCCGCCCCACGATCGCAGCAGATTGCCGTCGCTGTCGAATTCGAGCACGGGCGGCGCCGAGACGCAGCATTTCGAGCGCGGCGGAGTGAGGCTCGCGCCTTTCTCGTCGTCGGTGAGCGAGCGGGGACGATGGATCACCCAGATGTGGCCCTGCCAGTCGACGGTAATGCCGCCGACCTGGCCGAGGATCCAGTTGTTCGGCAACGGCTTTGGCCAGGAAGCATCGACCGCGAAGGTCGGGACATCGCCGGCGGTCGCCGCGCCCGGAAGCGCAAACGCGACGGCCACGATCAGAACGGAGAGGACGCGAGAGACATTTGCGAGCGCACGCTTAAAGCCTGCGCGATTCCGCCATGGCGCCATGGCAACCTCCCTTTATTGGCTTGCGGCTTGCTGCCGCTTGAGCGCGGGCAGTCAATCGCGGGGAGGCCGTCAAGTCAATCAGGCCGGCGAGCGGAAGCTCATCAGGCTGCGGGTCTTGTAGTCGTAGAACTTGCCGGTCTCGGTCCAATCAGGCGCGCACATCGGCACGATGAATTCGGCGACCTGCTCGGCTGTATCGAGCGTCGTTGGGTCTTCGCCCGGCATCAGCGTCGCGCGCATCCGGGTGCGGACGGGGCCCGGAGTGAACAGATTGACGCGCAGCTTGGTGTTCGCGGTCTCCTGCGCCCAGGCGCGCGCCAGCGTTTCCAGCGCCGCCTTGGAGGCGGCGTAGGGGCTGACATAGGCGGTCGCCTTGTTGGCCGCGCCGGAAGTGACGAACACCGCGCGGCCGGCGTCGGACTGCTTGAGCAGCGGCTCCATGCAACGGATCAGCTGGAAGTTCGCGGCGACGTTGACCGCCATCACGTCGGTGAAGGCCTTCAGCTCGATATGGCCGATCGGTGAGGAGGGCCCAAGCACGCCGGCATTGCCGACGAGGATGTCGAGCTTACCGTACCGCTCATGCAGGCCGGCACCTAGGCGCGCGATGCCGTCGGAATCGGTGAGGTTGAGCGGCACCAGCGTGGCGCTGCCGCCGTCCTTGCGGATCTCGTCGTCGAGCTCTTCCAGCCCGCCCTGCGTGCGCGCGACCGCGACGATATGCGCGCCGGCCCTGGCCAGCGCTTTTGCCGTGGCGAAGCCGATGCCGCGCGAGGCGCCGGTGACGAGAGCGATGCGGTTGGCGAGGGGATTTGTCATCGAAAGGTTCTATCCAGCGTCGTCCTGGCGAAAGCCAGGACCCATACGCCGTGACGTTTATGGCTAGGGAAGATGATTGTCACACCTTCTTCGAACCAGAAAGGCCTGTTGTAATGGATCCTGACGAGCCTAGCTCGCCTCCGCCAGCAGCGACAATTGCCGCGGCTGCTGCTCGGTCTGGGTCTGGTCGGTGAGGTGGGTCGGATACGCCCCGGTGAAGCAATGATCCGAGAATTTCGGATTGGCGGGGTCGCGGCCGGGCTCGCCCATGGCGCGGTACATGCCGTCGATCGACAGGAAGGCGAGCGAGTCGGCGCCGATGATCTCGCGCATCTCTTCCAGCGAATGTGTCGCCGCAAGAAGACCACCACGGTCCGGCAGATCGATACCGTAATAGTCGGGATAGAGGATCGGCGGCGAGGCGAGGCGGAAATGCACTTCCTTGGCGCCGGCATCGCGCATCATGCGGACGATCTTCTTCGAGGTGGTGCCGCGTACCAGCGAATCGTCGATCAGGATGATGCGCTTGCCTTCGATCGCGGCGCGGTTGGCCGAATGCTTCATGCGCACACCGGATTCGCGGATCGCCTGCGTCGGCTGGATGAAGGTGCGGCCGACATAATGGTTGCGGATGATGCCGAGCTCGAACGGGATACCGGAATGCTGGCTGTAGCCGACTGCGGCGGGCACGCCGGAATCCGGCACCGGCACCACGACGTCGACCGGCACGTGGCTCTCGCGCGCAAGCTGGGCACCGAAGGCCTTGCGCACCTCGTAGACCGAGCGGCCGTGGACGATGGAATCCGGACGGGAGAAGTAGATGTACTCGAAGATGCAGGGACGCGGCGCGATCGGCGGGAACGGCTTGTGGATGTCCTGCCCGTTCTCGTCGAACACGATGACCTCGCCGGGCTCGATGTCGCGGACGAAGCGTGCGCCGATGATGTCGAGTGCGCAGGTCTCGGAGGTCAGGATCGGACAACCATCGAGTTCGCCGAGCACCAGCGGACGGATGCCGCGCGGATCGCGCGCGCCGACCAGCTTCTTGTTGGTCAGCGACACCAGCGCATAGGCGCCCTCGATCTCGCGCAGCGCGTCGATATAGCGCTCGATGAAGCGGCTGCGCCTGGAGCGCGCGACCAGGTGCAGGATCACCTCGGTGTCGGTGGTCGACTGCATCATCGCGCCGTTCCTCACGAGCTCGCGGCGCAGCGTCAGGCCGTTGGTGAGGTTGCCGTTGTGGGCGACCGCAAGGCCGCCGGCATTCAGTTCGGCGAACAGCGGTTGCACGTTGCGCAGGATGGTCGCGCCGGTGGTGGAATAGCGGACATGGCCGACTGCCATTGTGCCGGGCAGGCGGTCGATCACCTCTCGGCGGGAGAAGGTGTCGCCGACGAGGCCGAGGCGGCGTTCGGAATGAAAGCGGCCGCCGTCATAGGAGACGATGCCGGCGGCTTCCTGGCCGCGGTGCTGAAGGGCGTGGAGGCCGAGCGCCGTGATGGCGGCGGCATCGGGGTGGCCGTAGATGCCGAAGACGCCGCATTCCTCGCGCAGCGTATCCCCCTCCAGATCGTCTTGAAGTTCCAGCGCGGCCGGGCCGAGATCAAGTAGGGCGTCCTGGTCAGGATTTCGCATCTCGTCCGAGCCTCTCGTTAGGGCTTAATCAACGCGCCGCGGGTTTCTCGATCAGCTTTTTAAGGCTGTCACGAGCCGGTTTGCTGTATCCGTCGCCACTGCCCGAAGGCTGCTGCTCGGAATCAGTTTGCTCTTCATCTGGTTTGTTTTTCTTGAATCTCTTCAAGATGGTGTTCTCGGGGTCGTCAGGCAAGAGGGCCATCAGCCAATCCCCGGTTCCCTGCAGCACCACGCGGGATTTGGCCCCCGTGACCCAGTCCGGGCGCTGCTTGTCCGGCACGAGCCAGGTGAAGAACAGGAAAGCGACCACGACGATCAAAAGCCCGCGTGCCAGCCCGAACAGAAAGCCGAGCGTGCGGTCCAGCGCGCCGATGCGCGAATCCAGGATCATGTCGGAGATCCGGACCGTGATCACGGAGACCACGACCAAAGTGCCCACGAACACGCCGGCGACCACAACCACGCTCGCGACGGTATCGTTGTTGAAATAGGTCTTTGCGGTCGGCAGCAGCTTCGAGAATGAATAAAGCGTGACAATCGCCGCCGTGCCCCAGGCCGCGATCGACAGGATTTCGCGCATGAAGCCGCGAACCATGGCCAGCAGGCCCGAAATCAGCATCACACCGAGCAGGATCAGGTCGAGGATGGTTACTGGCATCGGCTGGTCTGGTCCGCTCGTACTTCAAGGTGCTCAGCGAATCGGTGCTTGGCCGCCGCCCTAAGTGAGGGCCAGACGACGTTCCCGGCAAGGCCGCAACCACGCAATCCCATGCTGCTTTTGTGACGGCTGTATAGCGGCGAGGGCGGGGGACGTCACCACCGGCTAACCCTCTCCACGGCGGAATCTTGCTGGTGTGGCATTTTTCTCTGCCGGTGCGCTCGAGTCGCCCCGCCGGGAGCCGCGTGCGGCGATCTCGGCGACCAATGTCGTCAGGCTGTTGATCGCGTTCAGCGCCAGGCCGGCATCGCCGCCGGCTTCGCCCCGGCCCGATTCGGGCAGAACGGCACGCTGGAAGCCGAGTTTTGCCGCTTCTTTCAGCCGGGCCGGGGTCTGCGCTACCGGGCGCACCACGCCGGACAGCGAGATCTCGCCGAAATAGACCGCATCGGAGGGCAACTGCGCATTAACCAGCGAGGACACCAGCGCCGCCGCGGCGGCCAGATCAGCCGCGGGCTCGTGGATGCGCAGGCCGCCCGCGACGTTCAGATAGACGTCGTGGCCGGACAGCTTGACCCCGCAATGGGCTTCCAGCACCGCCAGCACCATCGATAGCCGGCTCGGATCCCAGCCCACCACGGCCCGCCGCGGGGTGCCGAGCGAGGTCGGCGCCACCAGTGCCTGCAATTCGACCAGAACGGGTCTTGTACCCTCGATACCCGCGAAGACTGCGGTGCCGGGCGTGCCGAGATCGCGCTCCGACAAAAACAGCTCGGAAGGATTGGTGACTTCGCGCAGGCCAAGCCCGGTCATCTCGAACACGCCGATCTCGTCGGTCGGCCCGAAACGATTCTTCACGGCGCGCAGGATGCGGAATTGCTGCGAGCCTTCGCCCTCGAACGACAGCACCGCATCGACCATGTGCTCGACCACGCGAGGGCCGGCGATCTGTCCGTCCTTGGTGACATGGCCGACCAGGATGATGGCCGCGCCGGTCCTTTTGGCAAAACGGATCAGGGCCTGCGCCGAGGCGCGCACCTGCGTCACCGTGCCGGGTGCCGATTCCACCGTGTCGGTCCACATGGTCTGGATCGAATCGATCACGATCAGCCGCGGCACCGCGCCTTCAGACAGCGTCGAGACAATGTCCTCGACCGACGTTTCGGCGGCGAGCTGCACCGGCGCATCCGACAGCCCGAGCCGTTCGGCGCGCAACCGCACCTGCGCGACCGCCTCTTCGCCGGAGATGTAGACGACGCGGTGTCCGGCGCGCGCGAGCAGGCTTGTGGCCTGCGTCAGCAGCGTCGACTTGCCGATGCCGGGATCGCCGCCGACCAGCAGCACCGAGCCGCGGACAAAGCCGCCGCCGGTCACGCGATCGAGCTCCGTCATGCCGGAGGACAGGCGCGGGGCGTCCTGGGTTTTTCCGGACAGGCTCTCGAGCGCGAAGGTCCGCCCCTTGCGCTTGGAGCGGATCGACACCGGCACGCTGCCGGTCGTGTCCTCCTCCGCGAGCGTATTCCACTCGCCACAGGACTCGCACTTGCCCTGCCAGCGGTTATAGGCCGCGCCGCAGTTCTGGCAGACGAAGGAAAGTGTGTTCTTGGCCATGGGGACAGCGAGTCCGGGGACAGCGAGTCGGGGGTTTCAGGTTTGCTGATAGCACGGAATGACGGGTCGAGAGATTGAGTCCGGGCGCTCCCCGAAGCCCGGCTACGGCTGCGCCGCGTTCCAGAGCATGGAGAGGCCGGCCGCGATCATGATTGCGTCCATCACCAAGCGGAACATCTCCGGCTTCAAGCGCAGCACGAAGCGTTTGGCGATGAAGGCGCCGGCCATCAACGACGATCCTGCGACCAGGCCTTTGACGAACACATCGCCGGTCAGCGCGCCGAAACGTTCGAAGGTCACGGATTTCGCAACATAGAGCCCGAGCGAAGATGCCGCTTCGGTGGCGAGGAAAGCGCCGCGGGACAAGCCGTAGAACAGGAATAGCGGCACGCTGAGCGGGCCGGTGGAGACGACGATGCCGGTGAGATAGCCGATGACGGCCCCACCGATCGCCAGATGCCAGAGATTGGCCTTGAGATCGTGCCGCGCCAGCCAGTGCCGAACCGGCACCATCGCGATCAGGAAGACGCCGATGGCAAGATCGACGGCGTGCGAGGGCAGCGCCAGCAGTGTCCGCGCGCCGAGCACGGCGGCTGGAATGCCTGTGACCGAATAAGCCGCGCAGGCGCGCCAGTCGACCTCGCGCCACCACGCCAGGATTCGTGAGAAGTTGGCCATGACGGCGGCCACCGCCATGATCGGCACCGCCTCCTTTGGCCCATAGGCATAGACCAGCACCGGCATCAGCATGATCGACGAGCCCGTGCCGACGATGCCGGAAATGGTGCCTGCGACGAGGCCGACGATGAGGACGAAGAGGAAAGCCAAAACCGTCTCCACGAATCGGGAGAGTTTAGCCGCGGCCCGCGGCGCGGGCGATCCGCGAGGCGAGAGAACCTTATCTTGCCGAGAGCCCGGCGTTAACCATCGCCGACGGTTCCAGTCTGAGCGAAATCGCTTCGAAGTTTCTTAAACCTTACTGGGTACCTCTCTTGGGCATAGTGACCTGGGGGAAGAAGAGTATGGGTAAGCGAGCCAAACGCGGAAAGGCGCAGACGTTCGCAATCCCGATGGCCGCGAGAGTTGCAGTTGGCGCCGTCGCCGTCGCAGCGTTGGGGTACGGCTTGCTGTCCCGACCGGCGAACGTGCAACCGGCACGAAAGCCGTCCGCGCACGAAGCCCAAGCGTCATCAACTCCGGTTTACGTCTCAGCGCCTGTTCATGCATCAGCTCCGACGCCGGCTTCGGCTCCGCTTACGGCCCCGGCGCCTCTGGTCGAACCGCCCAAAGCGGCTGACGTTCCCGGAGCATTCGTGCGGCAGGTGGTTGACTACGCCAGCCGCCAGACGCCGGGCACCGTAATCATCGATACCAAGAACACATTCCTCTATCTCGTTCTGAACGACGCGCAGGCACTGCGCTATGGCATCGGTGTTGGCCGCGAAGGTTTCACATGGTCCGGTGAGCAGACTGTGGCTCGTAAGGCAGAATGGCCGGATTGGCATCCGCCTGCGGAGATGGTCTCGCGTCAGCCTTATCTGCCGCGGTTCATGGCCGGAGGTCCTGGCAACCCGCTCGGCGCTCGGGCGATGTATCTGGGCGAGACCGAATATCGAATTCACGGCACCAACAAGCCCGATACGATCGGGAAGCGGGTCTCGTCCGGCTGTATCCGACTGACCAATGAGGACGTCGTTGACCTCTATGATCGCGTGAAAGTCGGCGCGAAAGTGATCGTGCTTCCGACGACCGTTGCCCGCCGAGCACCCCAGGGAGCGCCAGCCGACGCCGCGTTCCGGTTACCGGACCCGGCATCACCGCCGAACCGGCCCTCGGCAACTCACGCGCAGATGCCGTCATCTGGAGCGAAGATCGCCGAGGCGCAGTAATTCGTCCTCCGTCCTCATCCTGAAACGGAGGACAAGGAGGCAATTCAAGTCGCCTACGAGGTCATCCGGCCCGAAGCTTGTGACAGGCACAACAATTTATGGCTTGTAGGGCGGAGGACAGACCACCACCTCGCCCGGAGAACTTCTCCGGCACGGCTCAGTCACCCCGATTGCGGTATGAGTATAAGCGTAGCTCAGAGCTGCGCCGGTTAGAGCAGCACCAAGGATTGCAATTTGCCATCGCAATTTCATGCCTTCGACTTCCCGAAGAGGGGCGTCGACGCGCTGCCCCTTCATATCGAAGCCCGAGCTGTCTCCCGTAGGCCCTTCGCATCGCATGACGCGCTGCTGCGATGAAGTCCACGCTCAACCGTGTCGACGACCACTTCTGAAAACATCCCGCCAGTGTTTGCCCGACGCGTCAAATCAGTGTTTCGGAGCATGCGTAACCCATTGATTTGCCAGCCATCGGCTACTGTGCATGGGGTTGTTTTTCATGTTTTTGTTGAGTTGGCGCGGCAAGTCGGTGCTCGCAGCACATGGGGCAAGTCCGGCTACGCGCTGCTGACAGCATGTTGGCAGCAGGGTCCGGCTACGACCATCTCCTGACAAAACAAAGAGTGGGTCATGCGGGTCGAGGGAAGCTGTCATTGCGGTGAGACGGTGTTCGAGGTGACGGAGGCGCCCGCGAGCGTCACCCGTTGCACCTGTTCGCTCTGCGCCAAGCGCGGCGCGTTGTGGGCCTATTACACGCCGGCGCAGTTTCGGCTGCTGTCGCCCGCGGAGAACGTCGCGACCTATCTCTGGGGCAGCCGCACCGTCAAACACCATTTCTGCGCAAGCTGCGGCTGCGGTACCTATTCGGAGTCGCCGGACTGGTCGACCGGCAAGCCCGATTTCGACAATCCGAGGGTCGCCGTCAACGCGCGCCTGTTCGACGAGTTCGATCTCGAGACCGTGCCGGTGACCATGATCGATGGCAAGAATTTATGGTGAGCATGCGCTCTCGCGCATGTCTGCTGCTCGTCCGTGCTCTTGAGGCCCTCTTGAAAAGCTGATCTGTTTCCGGCCCGACAGAAAAAGGGGAGGAAGCCGATGATGCGTCTTTTCGCGCGAGTGATGCTCGCGATGTGTCTGGCCGTTGTAGCCGGCTTCAATGCGCAGGCGCAGACCAGGCCCAAGGTCACGACATCAGGACCGGATTTCCCCAAGGCCGCGCTGTTCGTCGGCAACAGCTTCTTCTATTACAACAACGGCATGCCCGGGCATCTCTCCTTCATGGAGCGGGCTGCGGACCCTGAAAACAAGACGGCCTATCGCAACACCATGGCGACGATCGGCGGTTCCGGCCTCGATTGGCATGACATGGACAACCTGCTGCGGCCGGGTGGCCTCGGCGCCTATTCGTTCGACGAGCAGAACAACGTCGTCTTCAACAAGCCGGGCAGGCAGTACGACGCCGTCGTGATGATGGATTGCAGCCAGTGCCCCATCCATCCGCAATTGAAGGACGCGTTCACGACCTTCGTAAAGAAGGACAGCGAGATCGTCCGCGCCAACGGCATGCGGCCGGTCTTGTTCATGTCCTGGGCTTACGCCGACAAGCCTGAGATGACGGAAGCGTTGGCCGAGGCCTACACAATCGCAGGCAATGCCAATGATGCGCTGGTGATCCCCGCAGGTTTTGCCTTCGCGCGCGTGCGCAAGCTGCAGCCCGAGCTCAATCTGTATGCGCCGGACAAGCGGCACCCGAGCCCCGCAGGCACATATCTGGCGACCTGCGTGACGTTCGCCGCGCTGACCGGCCGCTCGCCGGTCGGCAATTCCTACACGATGGGACTGGACGGCCCGACGGTGGAGCTGCTGCAGAAAGCAGCGTGGGACACGGTGCAGGAGTATTACGGGCGTTGACCTAGCGCAGCACGACCCACGCCGGTGCGTGGTCGCTCGCGCCTTCTTCGCCGCGAACCTTCTTGTCCACGCCGGCTTTTGCCAGGCGTGAGACGAGGGCAGGGCTGAGCAGGACATGGTCGAGCCGCAGGCCCGCATCTCGCGGCCAGCGGTTTCGCTTGTAATCCCAGAAGGTGTAGATGCGCTGCTCGGGGTGCAGTTCGCGGATCGCGTCACACCAGCCTTGTGCCAGCAGCGAGGCAAAGGCCGCACGGCTCTTCGGTTGGATCAAGGCATCCTTGTCCCACGAGCGCGTCGGATAGATGTCGAGCTCATCAGGTGCAACGTTGTAGTCGCCGGCGAGCACCACGGGCAGCTCCTGCTTGAGCAAGGTTCTGGCATGGCGCTTGAGCCGCGCGAACCAGTCGAGCTTGTAGTCGAATTTCGGTCCCGGCTGCGGATTGCCGTTCGGCAGGTAGATGCTGGTGACGATGACACCGCGTACCGCGGCCTCGATGTAGCGGGCTTCGTGATCGGCAGGTTTTCCCGGCAAGCGATCGCGGGTGAGAATGGGCTCGGCATTGCGGGCCAGGATGGCGACGCCGTTCCAGGTCTTCTGTCCACACCACACTGCGCCGTAACCGGCCTTTTCGATCGCGGTCGCCGGAAATTCGCCATCACTTGCCTTCAACTCCTGAAGTGCGACGACATCTGGCTTCGCCGTTCGCATCCATGCCAACAGATTGGGCAGGCGGCGATTGATGTTGTTGATGTTGAATGTCGCGATCTTCATGTAGAGCTACCGGCTCCTGCCTTCCGTTACCGGAGAAACAATGTCCAAGTTGAGCTTTGCCGTCATCGCCGTCGCCGTTGCGTTCTCCGGGGTTGCCTCGGCACAATCATCCGATCCGCGCGGCGCGTGCAAGGCCGACTACGACAGATTCTGCGCCGGCATTGCGCCGGGCGGCGGCATCGTTGCCTGCCTCAACGGCAAGCGCGACAAGCTCAGCGCAACCTGCAAGACGGCGCTGGACAGCAGGAAAAAGAAGTAGGCGGCAAGTCGCTCAGCCCGGCAGCGGCGGCGCGCTTGCGGGCTGTTCGATCGATGGCGGAGCGGGCGTCTGCTGCTCGACCGCCTGCGCGGAAGCCGGCTTGGCCAGCGGCTCCACCACATTTCCGCCCTTGTAGATGCGGGCGTAGCGGCGGCCGAGGCTGGTCAGCACCTCGTAGCCGATCGTTCCGAAATGATGCGCGAGCTCGTCGACGGTGATGCCCTCGCCGAGCAGCGTGACCATGTGGCCGCGCCGAGCCGCATTCGGCGGCAGATCGGTGATATCGATCGCGATCAGGTCCATCGAAACGCGGCCGGCGACCGGACAGCGCTTGCCGGCGACGATGACCTCGGCGCCGCGGGTGCCGTCATTGGAGCTTGCGGCGCGGAAATAGCCGTCGGCATAACCGACCGCGATGATCGCGAGTTTCGTCGGTCGCCGTGCCGTCCAGGTGCCGCCATAGCCGACGCTCTCGCCGCGCTCGACATTGCGGATCTGCACAATGCGGGCCTTGAGATCGACCACCGGCTGCATCGGATTGTCAGCCTCCGGCGTCGGGTTGACGCCGTAAAGCGCGGCGCCCGGCCGCACCATGTCGAACTGGAAGGGCGCGCCGAGGAAGACGCCGGACGAATTGGCGAGCGCCGCCGGCACGCCGGAGAATTCGCTGGCGATGCCGCGGAAGGCCGCGAGTTGCTTGGCATTCACCGGGTTGTTGAGCTGCTCGGCCGAAACCAGATGGCTCATCACCAGCGTAATGCCGTGATCGCCGGCGTTGATGCGGGGGATAATGGCCTGCGCTTCCGCGAGCGTCAGGCCGAGCCGATTCATGCCGGTGTCGATGTGGATGGCGGCGCCACCGGTCCAGCCGGTGCGGCGGCAGAACACGTCCCATTCGGCGAGCTCGTTGAGATCGCCGATCACGGGGCGGCAGTTGATCTGGGCGTAGTGCTCGCCGGTGTTCTGGAAATAGCCGCCGAGCACGTAGATCGCAGGCTCCGGCACCGCCGCGCGCACCTTGCGCGCTTCCCCGATGGTGGCGACGAAGAAGGTCTTGCAGCCGGCCTTGTTCAGGGCACGCGCGACTTGCTCGGCGCCGCAGCCATAGGCGTCTCCCTTGATCACCGCCGAGCATTCGGCCGGCACCGCCGTCTTCTCGAGCTTGCGCCAATTGGCGATGATGGCATCGAGATCGACGGTGAGCACGCCGCCGAAGGTCGCGAGCGCGGCAGCCTGATTGGCCTCCGCGGAGAGAAGGCCGGATTGCGGGATCATTTTCGGGTCGGACGCCATTGTCATGGCGCCGTTTTACGCAAGAGGCCGGTCAGGTTCAACCCAGGGAACTCAGTAGTCGCCGCCGCCGCGGTCCGGCACCTGGCTGTCCGGCGCAAGGTCGCCGAACCGGGTGACCGACGCTTCGAAGGCCAGATCGACGGTGCCGGTCGGGCCGTGGCGCTGCTTGCCGATGATGACTTCGGCCTTGCCGTGCGCAAGATCCATGTCCAGGCGCCATTTTTCGTGCTCGGGTGTGCCCGGGCGCGGCTCCTTGTTTCCGAGGTAATATTCCTCGCGATAGACGAACAGCACGACGTCGGCGTCCTGCTCGATCGAGCCGGATTCGCGCAAATCCGAGAGCTGTGGCCGCTTGTCGTCGCGCGATTCGACCTGGCGCGAGAGCTGCGAAAGCGCAATCACGGGCACGCTGAGTTCCTTGGCGAGCGCCTTCAGACTGGTCGTGATCTCGGTGATTTCCTGCACGCGGTTTTCGCTGCGCTTGCCCGAACCCGACAAGAGCTGGATGTAGTCGATGACGATGAGGTCGAGGCCCTTCTGCCGCTTCAGCCGGCGGGCGCGCGCCATGAGCTGCGCAATCGAGAGACCGCCGGTCTCGTCGACATAGAAGGGCAGCGACTGCAGCTCGATCGAGACCTCGCGGATCTTCTCGAAATCGGCCTCCGAGATGCCGCCGCGGCGGATCGAGGAGGAAGGGATGCCGGTGCGCTCGGCCACAATACGCGTGGCGAGCTGGTCGGCCGACATTTCGCAGGAGAAGAAGCCGATGACGCCGCCATGGGCAGCCTTCATGGTGCCGTCGGCCTGGAGTTCTGGAACATAGGCCCGGGCGACGTTGTAGGCGATGTTGGTCGCTAGCGACGTCTTGCCCATGCCGGGGCGGCCGGCGACGATGATGAGGTCGGAGTGCTGCAACCCGCCCATTTTGGTGTCGAGGTCGCGCAGGCCCGTCGAGATGCCCGACAGCTTTCCGTCGCGCTGGAACGCTTTCGCGGCCAGATCGACCGCAAGCGTCAGCGCCTGCGAGAATTTCTGGAAGCCTCCGTCATAGCGGCCGGATTCGGCGAGTTCGTAGAGGCGGCGCTCGGCGTCCTCGATCTGCGCCCGCGGCGCGAAGTCGACCGGGGCGTCATAGGCGACATTGACCATGTCCTCGCCGATGCCGATCAGGTCGCGTCGCAATGCCAGATCGTAGATGGTGCGCCCATAATCCTGCGCATTGATGATGGTCGTCGCTTCGGCGGCGAGGCGCGCCAGATATTGCCCGATGGTCATGCCGCCGATGTCGGTGTCGGCGGGCAGGAAGGTCTTCAGGGTGACGGGCGTCGCGATCTTGCCCATCCGGATCAGGCTGCTGGCGGTCTCGAAGATGGTCTGGTGCAGCGGCTCGAAATAATGCTTCGGCTCCAGAAAATCGGAGACGCGGTAAAACGCGTCGTTGTTGACCAGGATCGCGCCCAGAAGGCTCTGTTCCGCCTCGATGTTATGCGGCGCGCTCCGATAGGCCGGGGTTCCGGCTTCGGGCGCGAGTTTGAGAACGTTCGAATCAGTCAGGGCCATGGTCGAGCGATAGCAATTTTCTGGGGCGGATGCGGGGCCGGGATAAAGCGCCGCCTCAGCCCAAAGCGGAAGCAAAAGCTCGCCGCTATCAACCGATCATTAAAATGGTGGATGATTGACCGCCGCAGCACGCGCCGCGCTTGACGGATTTCGTGGAACCAGGTCGCTGCCTAGATGCGGTCGTTACGCACCCCGGAAAACGCCGGATGAAGTGAACCTGATGGGGTGCCGGGCAGACACATCGAGACGCGCGGGAATGACCCACGGCCAGGCGCTTTTGGCTCGGTTCAGACCAGCAGGAGGTAGACCAGTGCAACCAGGGCCGCCCCGACGCCGGTAGCGATCAGGGCGTAATCGGTGCGGAGGTCGTCCTGCACGTCGAATGAGGTTTTGGTCTCGTTGCTCATGGCGACGGTCTAAGCCAGGGCTGACGAGACTTATGTGAAGCAGATCACATCTCCCCGGATTCTTTCGGGGGTACAGCCGGAACAGGTTAGCGGGCGGGGGGTTGTCTCCTGATCTGCCACCAGGGAACGAGGCAAGCGATGCGGCCAGAACGGCAGCCCCGGAATTGGCGAAGCGAAGCAGGCAGCCGACTTTGGCTGTCGGGGCTGATCGCGGCCATGGAGCACGCTGAGCGGCCGGAAGTGCGTCGGGAACCGGTCGCCCCTGAAATCCTGAAAGCGCTGCGGATGCAATTGGCCTTAACGGCCTCTTCCCCGTCCGCTCCGGTTTCGACCCTGCGCCACTAGGACTCATTCACCAGCCAGCTTCAGCCTCGGCGTGGCGCCGGCTTCGACGGCCCGCAGTCGGGCTTCTTCACGCGCGATGTAGTTGCGCGTCATCGGCACGACGCCCTGACGGCGGGTGAGTTGAATCTGGAAGTTCATCATATGCTGCTTGCGGAACGTCATCTCGCTGGCTGCAAGATAAAATTCCCACATCAGCGCGAAGCGCTCGTCATACAGCTGCACGGCTTCTTCGCGTCGCGCCATGAAGCGCTCGCGCCATGCCTTCAGGGTTTCGGCGTAATGAAGGCGCAAAATCTCGATGTCGCAGACCAGCAAGCCCGCCCGCTCGATCGCCGGCAGCACCTCCGAGAGGGCGGGGATGTAGCCGCCGGGAAAGATGTATTTGGCGATCCAGGGATTGGTGGAGTCCGGGCCCTGCGAACGGCCGATCGAGTGCAGCAACATGACGCCGTCCTTATCCAGCAGCTCGGCGCAGCGCCGGAAGTAGGTGTCGTAGAAGCGGGCGCCGACATGCTCCAGCATGCCGACTGAGACGATGCGGTCGAACGGACCGGCGATGTCGCGATAGTCCTGAAGCAGGAATTTGGCCGATCCGGTCAGGCCCTTTTCGGCTGAGCGCGCATTGGCGATCTGCAACTGCTCGGTCGACAACGTTATGCCGGTGACGTCAGCACCTGCGATCTCGGCGAGATAGAGCCCAAGTCCGCCCCAGCCCGAACCGATGTCGAGGACGCGCTGGCCGCTCTTGACGAGCAGCTTTGCGGCGACGTGCCGTTTCTTGGCAAGCTGTGCATCGTCGAGCGTGCTCTCCGGCGTCTCGAAATAGGCGCAGCTATATTGCTTGTCGGCGTCGAGGAAGAGCGAATAGAGCCTCGCATCGAGATCGTAATGATGTGCGACGTTGCGGCGGGATCGCGGGCGCGGATTGAACTGCTTCAGGTGCCGCACCAGATAGCGCAGGTGCCACCAGGGTTTTGCCCAGTGCGGCAACAGGTCGGGTTGACCGAGCAGGATCGCGAGAGCATCAGCTATGGTGCCATGCTCGACAATGAACTCGCCGTCCATATAGGCCTCGCCAAGCCCGAGCTCGGGATTGACGAGGATCTTCCGCTCTGCGTCCGCGGTGACGAAGCGGACTGCGACCGGTTCGCCCGAGCCGTCGCCGACGGTGAACTTCGAGCCCTTCGCCGTGGTCACCGTCATCGACCCGCGGCGGATGAATTGAGACAGGAATTGACGCAACAATCGGTCCATCGGCACCCATCCTCTCGAGCGAACCCGAAGAGATGCGACTAACCCGGCCTTTCACACCCTACGCCCGGGCATCTCAGCGGTTCCTATGCGCTTGCATCTAGATCTAGGGAGGTGTCCCGGGCCCGCTATTGCGCTGTGCTCAAAGCGGATATTCCAAAACCGCTTAATCACATCCTTGCGCGCGGTGCCTGCTTCCATTCGCGGCTCAATCGGATAAAAGGTGACCCGCCGCGGCGCCGCCTGCCGGCTGCACCTCTCGGAATTCAATGGAGATGATGGGAATGTCGAGCCGAGCGCTCAGCCTCGCGACGATCTTGCTTCTGATCGGCTTCGGCGCGACCGATACCGTTCTCGCGCAGGCGACGAACCTCGAGGCCGGCAAGGCCCCATCCCAGCTTTTCGCGCAGACCTGTAATGCATGTCACAAGAGCCCGCGCGGCCTTTTGAAAACAGTGGCGCCGGGCTCCTTGCCGGGCTTCCTGCGCCAGCATTACACGACCAGCCCCGACATGGCCGGCGTGCTTGCCTCCTACCTCGTCTCCAACGGGGCCACCGACACCCGCTACCAGGCGAAGGACGGCCATAAGGACGGCAAGGACAAGAAGGACGGCGCCAAGGATAAGGACAAGGAAGCCAATACCAATCCCGCGCAGTCTCCTGAACATCAGGGCCGCCGGCAACGTTCCCAGGAGTCCGCCAAGCCGGAAGGCGAGGGTGCCGCTCCCGCGGCCGAGGGCGCGCGTCAGAAGCGCGCCGCGCGGCCGGCCGAAGAAGGAACGAAGGAAGGTGCGAAGCCCGAGGGCCAGGCTGTCCCCGAAGGGCGCAAGGCCAAGCGTCTCGGCAAGCGCGGCAAGCCGGGAAGTGATGAGGCGCCGAAGGTCGATGCCGCGGCGCCGACGGCAGACGACAAGAAGAGCGAGCCGAAGGTCGAGTCCAAGCCTGAGACAAAGCCCGAGACTGCGAAGGTGGATTCCGGCGAAGCTAAATCCGAAGGCAGCAAACCCGAAGGCAGCAAGCCGTCCGACAAGCCCGCCGAGGCCAAGCCGGAAAGCGCCAAGGTGGAGCCGCGCGGCAGCGAAGCTCCGGCGTTGCGGCCCGATCCGGTGCCGCAGGTGACGCCGGCCGCACCGTCCGCCGCGAAGCCCCCCGAGCCAGCTGCGCCAAAGGCGGCGGAAGAGGCTGCTCCCAAGCCCGCCGCGAGCGCCGAACCGCCAGCGAAGTCGCAGGAACCGGCGCCGCCCGCGACCGCTGCGACTCCACCGGCGCCAGCCGAATCGTCCGGTCCGCCGACGCCGCCGATTTCGCGATAGGCGACCACATTTTTAGACATGCGAAGGCCGCGCTCTCGCGCGGCCTTCGTCGTTTTGGCTACAAGCTCAATCTGCTGTCGCCCGCGGTCGGCGAGAAGCGGATCTGCCGGGCGAGGGTGATCAAGTCGGGCCGTCAGGTCTCCGTCGCCGCAGCCGGCGTTTTCTGCGTCAGCGCCGGGGTCGAGACCATACGGCGACGGCGCTCGCGTCGATCGCGATGCTGAGCGAGGATTGTGCCGCCACAACGAAAAACCCGGCCGCCTGAGGCGACCGGGCTTCGAAAGCCTGCGCGAACGCGAGGCTTACTTCTCGGTCTCTTCCGCGGCCGGCGCCGGCTCGGCGTCGTCCTGCAGGGCTTCCGGGTCGAAGAACTCGCCGGCGGCTGCGATCGCTTCGGCCGCAGCATCCCGGTCTTCGTTCCGGCTCGAGATGTCCTCGCCGCGGTTGATGCGCTCGGCCTCGTCCTGGCTGCGCGCCACGGTGACACTGATCTCGACCTCGACCTCGGGGTGGATGGCGACCGTGATGGTGTGCTTGCCGATGGTCTTGATCGGCGCATCGAGCTGAACCTGCGGGCGGGACAGCGAAACGCCGTCGGCTTCGAACGCCACGACGATGTCGCGCACGTTGACCGAGCCGAACAGTTGACCGGCTTCCGAAGCTTGACGGATCACGATGATGTTCTTGCCCTGGATCTTCTCGGCGACCTTGGACGCCTCGCCCTTGGACTCAAGGTTGCGAGCCTCGAGCTCGGCCTTCATGCCGTCGTACTTGGCACGGTTGTCGGCGGTGGCGCGCAGCGCCTTGCCGCGCTTGAGCAGGAAATTGCGGGCATAGCCGTCGCGAACCTTCACGACTTCGCCCATGTGACCGAGCTTGTTGACGCGTTCCAGCAAAATGACTTCCATATTCGTTCTCCTTTGATGTGTTGAGTGAGGTGGAATTTCGAACTTGAACTTTCGGACTTGAACTCAAGAGGTCGGCAGCGGCGGTGGCTGGCGCGTGCGAAGGAAGCGTTCGCGGAGGCCGAACACGGCATCGGCGAGGCCGAGGATCACCATCGCGATGACGGGCCATCCGAACACGACGACGACGGCGTAGGTCGAGCCGAGCCAGAAGGTGCGGCTCTTCAGCGCCAGCGTCAGCGTATGCAGCACGGCAAAGCCGGTCAGCGCGTACCCCATCATCAGCGCAGCCGTCGCGATTTGCGCCGCGATCGCAAGCAGTCCGCCGGTGAAGCAGAAGGCGAGCGCGACGCAGAGCGCCACGAGCGTCATCGGCGGCAGCTCCGCGGTCATCAGGTCCGGCAAGGGGCGCCGCAACCGGCCCGACGTCGCCGTCACCTTGGTGCTGAGCCAGAGGTTGAGGGTCAGCGTCATCATCGCAACGATGGTGGCACCCGCCGGCAAGATACGCACCAGTGCGCCGACGAATTGGTCGGTCTCGCCGGAGCTCTGCGGGTCGGCGGCGCGGAGGAGGCGCATCAAGCCACGGCGCAGCGTGCCGGTGATGGTCTCCGCGTCGGTGCCGATCGTGAGCAGCGCGGCGATCGTGGTCAGTGTGGCGAAGCCCGCGATCCACAGCAGGATACGGCCGACCGGATACCACTCCAGCGCAGGCTCGGTGGGCGGCTCGGCGGCGGGCTCCGGCGCGGCGGCTCCGACCGGCCGGCTGAGCAGGACGAGATGGCCGAGCCACCAGGCCGGCAATGCGACGGTGAGGGCGAAGGCGATGCAATAGGGCAGGCCGAACAGGGCGCCGAGGCCAAGCGCGGCGGCGATGCCGCCGAGGCTCGCGCAAAGCGGTCCCCAGCCGATCGAAGCGACCATCAGCGGCAGCGGTGCGAGATAGAACAGGACGAGCGAGATCAGCGCGCCCGAAATGATCGAGGCGAACATCAGGGCCGACGCAGCGCCGGCGATCAGAGCTATCAGTCCAAAGGCCATCATCAGCTGTCCCGCTCCCTTCGAGCGGTTAGAGGCATCTCGCCCCAACCATCGGCGACCGGACGACCCGGAAGCCTTATGAGAAACTAGGTCGTACGGCCCGGCGGCGATGTCGCCGCCGGGCCGAATTCGTCTTAGCGAATGACGTAGGGCAACAGGCCCAGGAACCGCGCGCGCTTGATGGCGCGGGCAAGCTCACGCTGCTTCTTCGCGGACACCGCGGTGATGCGGCTCGGCACGATCTTGCCGCGCTCGGAGACGTAACGCATCAGCAGCTTGGAGTCCTTGTAGTCGATCTTCGGAGCATTCGCGCCCGTGAACGGGCAGCTCTTGCGGCGACGGAAAAACGGGCGGCGTGCACCAGCTTCAGCCATTGTTCTTACTCCCCATCCGTCGTGGTGGTGGTGGTTTCAGCGTCTTCACGCGGACGGCGCGGACCGCGGTCACCGCGGAAGCCGCCGCCTTCACGATCGCCACCACGGAAACCACCCTCGCGGTCGCCACGGAAGCCACCGCCTTCGCGATCGCCACGGAAGCCGCCGCCACGGTCGTCACGCTCGCGGTCACGGTCGGCCTTGCGCATCATCGCGGACGGGCCTTCCTCGAGCTCCTCGACGCGGACGCTGAGATAGCGGATCACGTCTTCGCTGATGCGCTCCTGGCGCTCGATCTCGGCGATCGCCGCGGACGGCGCGTCGATGTTGAGCAGCACGAAATGCGCCTTGCGGTTCTTGTTCATGCGGTAGGTGAGGGAGCGTACGCCCCAATTCTCGGTCTTGGTGACCTTGCCGCCGAGACCTTCGACGATGCCGGTCATCTGCGCAGTCAGCTCTTCGACCTGCTGCGTGCTCGCGTCTTGGCGCGCGAGAAAAACATGCTCATAGAGAGCCATGGAAGTCCTTTCCTCATGTTGGCGCATCGCCCGGCGTCAAGCCCTTAAGAGGCCTTCGGAAAGGACTCTGGGATTAAGCTCAGAAGGCGGAAACACGGGACGACGGGCCGACTGGCCCTGCCACACCAAAATCACGAATGATTTGCTGAGACCGTCCGTTCAGCTCCCGGCCGGGGTCTGCGGATGGGCGCCTTATACGGATTTCGGCTGACTTGGCAAGGTTGCAGGCGCCGTTTCGGCGCGGGGATCGCAATGCGGGCGGCCGGATCCGCCGCCGACCATCATACCGGCTTGATTTATTTGTTTGTATATCATACAAATAAATCAACCGGAGCGAACTCCAATGGCAGAAAAGCCGGCCCACGAGCCCCTCAAGGAGGCAGGCGATCCCAAACACGCCGCCCGCGCCACGCGGTCGGCCGGCCGCAAAATGCGCTCGCTGCTGCTTGATGCCGCGAGCCCGCTGTTTCGGGAGCGGGGGCTGTCGGGTACGGCGATCACCGACATCGCGGCCGCTGCGAACGCGTTCCCGAGCCAGATCACCTATTATTTCCGTACCAAGGAGGCGCTGTTCGTCGAATGCGCCTGCCGCGAGCTGCTGTATCTGGCGCGGGCGACCGAGCAGGCGGCGCTGAAGGCGCGCGCGCCGCGGGATTATACCCACGCGCTGGCCGAGACCGTGACGACGAGCGATTCGGTGGCCTTCTTCGCCGAGGCGCTGACGCTGACGCGGCGGCGCCAGGATCTCGCGCCGCTGGTCGAGCGCACCATCGAGCGCCTGCACAGTGAAGGTGCGCGGGCCTATGCGAGCCAGGTCGCGCGGCACGGCTGGCGCTCCCTGCGCGCGCCCGACGAGAGTTCGCGGCGGTTCTGGGCCGTCGCCATCGGCGTCATCCTTGAGGGCTACGCCATGGGCCGTTCGCCCGAGGCGCTGTGCGCCGAGATGCTGCGCGTGCTGGGCGAACAGGCGAAATCCTCTGATGACACTGCGCGGCTGCGCCTCGTCGACGCGCGCGACGCATCGAGCAATTCGAATGAGGAGGATTAGGCCATGACTGCGCTTCGCATGCGTGCCCGCAATTTCCTGACCGACGAGCAACTTGCCGACGTGCGCCGGCGCGTGACCTGGAAAGGCGTCGCGCTGATCGCGCACGCCTGGGCGCTCATCATCGCGGCAATCGCCTTGGTCGCGTGGTGGCCCAATCCGATCACTTATGTGCTCGCCGTTGCCATCATCGGCTCGCGCCAGCTCGGGCTCGCGATCCTCATGCATGACGGCGCGCATGGCTGCCTGTCCCCCGACGAGAAGACCAATCTGACCCTAAGCCAGTGGTTCTGCGCCTATCCTCTGTTTGCGGAGACGCGCAGCTATCGGCGCTATCACCTTCAGCACCATGCGCGCACCCAGCAGGAGGACGATCCCGATCTCGTGCTGTCGGCGCCGTTTCCGATCACGAAGCTGAGCTATCGCCGCAAGTTCATTCGCGACCTCACCGGGCAGACCGGCTACCAGCAGCGCAAGGCGCAATTGCTCAACGCGCTCGGGCCGAAGGACTGGCCATCGCGGCAGCGCGCGGCGCATTTGTGGGAGAAGCTTGGCCCGCAATGTCTGGTCAATGGCGCGATGTTCGCAGCGCTCACGGCGGCCGGCGTGTGGTGGGCCTATCCGCTGCTATGGCTGGTGCCGCTCCTGACCTGGATGATGGTCATCACCCGCATCCGCAACATCGCAGAGCACGCGGTCGTACCTGACAGCAACGATCCCCTGCGCAATACCCGCACCACCTATGCCAATTTCCTCGAGCGCTTGTTCATCGCGCCGTACTACGTGAACTACCACCTCGAACATCATCTCCTGTTCTACGTGCCCTGCTACAATCTGCCGAAGGTGCACCGCTTGCTGAGTGAGAGCCGGCATGCGGGCCGGATGGAGGTGCAACCGAGTTACGCCGCCGTGCTGCGGCTTGCGACCGCGAAGCCGAACCGCGATGACCGGCCGGGGCAATTGGTCAACAGCGCGCGCCGTGCGCAGGCGGGGTCCGAGGTCGATGCCAACCAGACGGCTGGCGGATTCTAGGAACCCGTCACTCCGGTTGAAGGCTGCCAGTCGAAGGCTGATCGAAGTTCCCATCTTGGCTTGACATTCCGGCCCCGGACAGTGTCTACGGCCCCCTTTGGAGCTTGATCCGGAACCATGGCCTAAGGCCGCGAGTCATCGGCTGCCGGTTCTCGCAGGGATCACGCCCGACAAGCAGGGAGCGCCGATGACGGCAGCATTCACATTTCCGGGGCAGGGTTCCCAGGCGGTCGGCATGGGCAAGGCCCTGGCCGATGCCTTTCCGGTGGCGCGCGCCGTGTTCGACGAGGTCGATGCCGCGCTGGGGGAGAAGCTGACGGCGACCATCTGGGATGGTCCGGCTGAAACCCTCCAGCTCACCCAAAACGCCCAGCCGGCCCTGATGGCGGTGTCTATCGCCACCCTGCGGGTGCTGGAGGCCGAAGCCGGGTTTTCCGTGCGGCGGGATGCGGCCTTCGTCGCCGGCCACTCGCTCGGCGAATATTCGGCGCTGGCCGCGGCCGACAGCCTGACGATTTCCGAGACGGCGCGGCTGCTTCGCATCCGCGGTCTCGCAATGCAAAAAGCTGTGCCGGTCGGCGTCGGTGCGATGGCCGCTCTGCTCGGCCTCGACTACGAGGCCGCCGTGGCGGTGGCGGAGGAGGCCGCTCAGGGAGAGGTCTGCCAAGCCGCCAACGACAATGGCGGCGGGCAAGTGGTCGTCTCCGGCGACAAGGCTGCGGTCGATCGCGCCGTCGAGATCGCCAAAACCAAGGGCGCTAAGCGAGCAATGCTGCTGCCGGTGTCCGCACCGTTCCATTGCAAACTGATGCAGCCGGCTGCCGACGCAATGGCGGAGGCGCTGGCCGGGGTCACGCTCAAGGCGCCGGCCGCCCCGCTGGTGTCGAATGTGCTGGCGAGCGCGATCACCGATCCCGACGAGATCCGCCGGCGCCTGGTCGAGCAGGTCACCGGCACTGTGCGGTGGCGCGAGTCGGTTGCCTATATGGCGGGGCAGGGCGTCACCCGTTTCTTTGAGATCGGTGCCGGCAAGGTGCTGACGGGCCTGGTCAAGCGTATCGCAGACGGTGCCGTCGGCGTTGCGGTCGGTGGTCCCAACGACATTGCTGCTGCCAAAGATGCATTGGCTGCTGCCAAGCAGGCCTGAAGCGCGATAATTCGTCGTCGCGCGCGAGTTCTACAGTTGACGCACGACCCTTTCGGAAAACCGCTGCGCGCGTTTCCGGATCGTGCCTTGGAGGAGTTATCGATGTTCGATCTGACTGGCAAAAAGGCGCTCGTCACCGGCGCAACCGGCGGCATCGGCGGCGCGATCGCGCAGGCGCTGCACGCGCAGGGCGCCACCGTCGCGATATCGGGGACGCGCAAGGAAGTGCTGGATGAGCTTGCAGGCAAGCTCGGCGAGCGCACCCATGTGCTGCCCTGCAATCTCTCCAAAGTCGAGGAGGTCGAAGCGCTGGTGCCCGCTGCGGAGGCGGCGATGGGACAGGTCGACATCCTCGTCGCCAATGCCGGCATCACGCGCGACAATCTCTTCGTGCAGCTCCGTGACGAGGACTGGGAGGAGGTCATCAACATCAATTTGACCTCGACCTTCCGGCTTGCCCGCGCCGCAACCAAATTGATGATGCGCAAGCGCTTCGGCCGCATCATCGCCATCACTTCGGTGGTCGGCGTCACCGGCAACCCGGGGCAGGGCAATTATACTGCGTCGAAGGCAGGCCTGATCGGGATGATCAAGACGCTGGGTGCCGAATACGCCAAGCGCGGCGTCACCGCGAACTGCATCGCTCCCGGCTTCATCAAGACCCCGATGACCGATGCGCTCAACGACAAGCAGCGCGAAACGATTCTGACCAAGGTTCCGGCCAATCGCCTGGGGACGCCAGAGGACATCGCGGCGGCCGCCGTCTACCTGAGTTCGAACGAAGCGGCCTATGTCACCGGCCAAACCATCCACGTCAACGGCGGCATGGCCATGATCTGACGCCTCATGCCGCACCGCCCCTTGGGCAGCCGAATGCGGCAAACGGCCGTTTCCGGAGCGAAATGAGGCTTGTAGTCAACGCAATTGAAGTATGATAACCGGACCTTCAACGGATGGGCAAAGAACGCCATTGCAGGTTTTTGAAACCCTGTATATTGGCGATGCGGAGCCTTGGCCGTCATTCGCCGGGCCTGCATCGGTTAGGATGGGGCCAGATCAAAGTTCGTAAGCGAAGGCAGTCAACGACCACGACGGCTCGTATCGTCCCGGGGGGTCGGGTCTACAGGGAACAACACGAGGTTATGCAATGAGTGAGATTGGCGAGCGGGTTAAGAAGATCGTGGTCGAACACCTTGGTGTTGAACCCGAGAAGGTTGTCGACGCTGCGAGCTTCATCGACGACCTCGGCGCCGACAGTCTGGACACCGTCGAGCTGGTGATGGCGTTCGAAGAGGAATTCGGTTGCGAGATTCCGGACGATGCCGCGGAAACGATTCTCACCGTCGGCGACGCCACCAAGTTTCTCGAGAAGAACGCGAAGAGCTAACGCTCTTCATTTTCGCGGGGACAACATTGAAACCGGACGGACCGCCCAACAGCGGTCAGCCGGTTTCTTGTTATTGGCCGTGAATCTTTCGATGCGGAGTTTTCGGACATGAGGCGGGTTGTCGTTACGGGTCTTGGCATGGTTTCGCCACTCGGCTGCGGAGTCGAGCCGACCTGGAAGCGCATCCTCGACGGCGAAAGCGGCGCACGCAAAATCGAGAGCTTCGATGTCTCCGATCTTCAGACCAAGATCGGCTGCACGGTCGTGCGCGGCGACGGCACCAACGACACTTTCAATCCCGACATCTGGATGGAGCCGAAGGACCAGCGCAAGGTCGACGACTTCATCATCTTCGGCATGGCCGCAGCCGGCCAGGCGCTCGACGATGCCAACTGGCATCCCGAGACCGAAGAGGATAAATGCGCCACCGGCACCATGATTGGATCCGGCATCGGCGGCCTCAACGGTATCGCCGAGACTGCGGTCCTGCTGAAGGAACGCGGGCCGCGCCGGGTCTCGCCGTTCTTCATTCCGGGCCGCCTGATCAATCTCGCCTCCGGTTATGTCTCGATCAAGCATGGGCTGAAGGGGCCGAACCATTCGGTGGTCACGGCCTGCTCGACCGGCGCTCACGCGGTCGGCGATGCCGCCCGCCTGATCGCGCTCGGCGATGCCGACGTCATGGTTGCGGGCGGCGCGGAATCGCCGATCGGCCGCATCGGCATTGCCGGCTTCAACGCCGCGCGTGCGCTCTCGACAGCCTTCAACGAAACGCCTGAGAAGGCCTCGCGTCCCTACGACAAGGACCGGGACGGCTTCGTGATGGGCGAGGGCGCCGGCGTTCTGGTCCTGGAAGAGCTCGAACACGCCGAGCGCCGCGGCGCGAAGATCTATGCCGAGGTGATCGGCTACGGTCTCTCGGGCGATGCCTACCACATCACCTCGCCGTCACCCGACGGCGACGGTGGCTTCCGCAGCATGGCGGCAGCGCTCAAGCGCGCCGGCCTCACCGCGTCCGATCTCGACTACATCAATGCGCACGGCACCTCGACACCGCTCGGTGACGAGATCGAGCTCGGTGCGGTCGAACGTCTGCTCGGCAATGCCGCTTCCAAGGTCGCGATGTCCTCGACCAAATCGTCGACCGGTCACCTTCTGGGTGCGGCTGGCGCGATCGAGGCGATCTTCGCCATTCTCGCGATTCGCGATAATGTCGTGCCACCGACCATCAACTTGGACAATCCATCGGTCGAGACTGCGATCGATCTCGTGCCGCACAAGGCGAAGAAGCGCGAGGTCAACGTCGCGTTGTCGAATTCTTTCGGTTTTGGCGGTACCAACGCGTCGGTGATCTTCCGGCGTCCGGTCCAATAGTTTGTGTTTGCGACGAATCCACCGTTTTGCCGTATTCGGCGATAGTCATACAAGTGGGCGCGTGTACTTGGCCAGACAAGCGATTGTCGGGTCGCATTTGAACCGGCAGGATTCAGGTTGCTTCGATGAGTGAAAGGCCGCCCATTTCGCCCCGGAGCCCGCGGGCAGCGCTCGAGCCCGAGCAGGTCCCGCCGCCGCCGAAGCGATCGGACCGCGCGCGCAATCCGTTCGTGATCGTCGGCAACGCCATCATCACCCTGCTGCTGATTGCAATGATCGGTGCGGGCGGCGTGTACTATTACGGCCGGCAGGTGCTCGAGGCGCCGGGACCGCTGAAGGAAGACAAGATCGTCAATATCCCGCAGCGCGCCGGCAAGCGCGACATCGCCGAGACGCTGAACCGGGAAGGCGTGACCGACGTCAATCCGTGGGCGTTCATTGCCAGCGTCGCTGCGTTGAAGGCGAGCTCGGACCTCAAGCCCGGTGAATACTCGTTCCAGAAGAACGCGTCCTTGCGCGACGTCATTGCCACAATCGTCGAGGGCAAGGTGGTGCAGCATGCCGTGACGATTCCGGAGGGCCTCACCTCCGAGCAGATCGTGGCGCGCCTGTCCGACAACGACATCTTCACCGGCAGCGTGCGTGAGCTGCCGCGCGAAGGCACGCTGCTGCCCGAGACCTACAAGTTCCCGCGCGGCACCCCGCGCGATCAGGTGATCCAGCGCATGCAGCAGGCGCACAAGCGCGTGCTGACCGAGATCTGGGAGCGCCGCAATCAGGACATTCCGGTCAAGAGTCCGGAGCAACTGGTGACGCTGGCCTCGATCGTCGAGAAAGAGACCGGCAAGCCTGACGAGCGCAGCCGTGTCGCCGCGGTGTTCGTCAATCGCCTGAAGCAGAGGATCAAGCTGCAGTCCGATCCCACGATCATCTATGGCCTCGTCGGCGGCAAGGGCACGCTCGGCCGTCCGATCAAGCGCAGCGAGATCACGCAGCCTTCGCCCTACAACACCTATGTCATCGAGGGCCTGCCGCCGGGCCCGATCTCCAACCCCGGCCGCGCCTCGCTCGAGGCTGCCGCCAACCCGGCCCGTACCCGCGACCTCTATTTCGTCGCGGATGGTACCGGCGGGCATTCCTTTACCGAGACCTACGACGCGCACCAGAAGAACGTCGCCAAGCTGCGCGCCATGGAAAAGCAGATCCAGAACGACACGGTCGAGCCGGCCGAGGACGCGCAGCCGCCGGCCGGCGCCGCGCCCGGCGCCGCCGATACGCCGACGGCGACGACGCCGGCACGCCCCAACCAGCAGAAGAAGCCGCCGGCCGCTCGCCCCGCGGGTCCGCCGCCGGCCCGACAAGGCGCGGTGCAGGCCTCGCCCCCGGTGGTGCAGCGCTAGGCCTGCGCGTAGACCTGCCCCGCGGGACTTTGCGGATTACATTTTCCTGCAAAATAGTCTTAAGATTCGCGTGGCTTGATGGCCGCGCGAATCCCGTGCTTCTGGAGAAATTGACCTGATGGCGTTGTCGTCCATGACCGGCTTTGCCCGAAGCCACGGCGCGAGTGGGCCGTATACGTTCGAATGGGAATTGAAGTCGGTCAATGCCAAGGGCTTTGACTTGCGGGTGCGGCTGCCGCAGGGGTTCGACGAGCTCGAGGCTCATGCCAAGAAGCGCGCCGCCGAGCTGCTCTCACGAGGCACCGTCTACGCCAATCTGACCGTCAAGCGGGCAAATGCAGCCACCAGCGTCCGCGTCAACGAGGACGTGCTCAACGCCGTCCTCAAGGCCGCCGCCGTGATCGCCGGCAAGGTCGATGCGGTCGCGCCGAGCGTCGACGGGCTTTTGGCCATCAAGGGGGTCATTGAGGTCGCCGAGCCCGAGGGCGACGAGGAGGAGGACAAGGCCGCGCGCGCCGCCGCCGCGGATGCCTTCGACAAGGCGCTCGCCGAACTCGTCGAGATGCGCAAGCGTGAGGGGACCTCGCTCGGGCAGATCCTGATCCAGCGCGTCGACGAGGTCGAGCAGCTGGCGAAGAAGGCGGAGGCCGCGCCCGGTCGCAAGCCCGAGGCGATCAAGGCCAGGCTCGCCGAGCAGATCGCGAGCCTCCTCGACACCTCCGACCGTTTTGATTCCGACCGCCTGATGCAGGAAGCGATCCTGATTGCGACCAGGGCCGACATCCGCGAGGAGCTCGATCGGATCGCCTCGCACATCGCGCAGGCGCGCGAGCTGATCGGCAAGGGCGGTCCGGTCGGGCGCAAGCTCGACTTCCTGGCGCAGGAGTTTCACCGCGAAGTCAACACCTGCTGCTCGAAGTCGAACGACATCGAGCTGACCAATACGGGGCTCGCCATGAAGAACGTGGTCGAGCAGTTCCGCGAGCAGGTCCAGAATCTGGAGTGATCGATGACGATTGGCGGTCACGGAACTGATGGTGTCGAGCGGCGCGGATTGATGTTCGTGCTGTCCTCGCCGTCGGGTGCGGGCAAGACGACGCTGTCGCGCATGTTGATCGACCGTATGCCCGGCCTTCGAATGTCGGTGTCGGCGACCACGCGGGCGATGCGGCCGGGCGAGGTCGACGGCAGGGATTATTCGTTCGTCGACAAGGCTACCTTCGGCGCGATGGTGAAAGCCGACCAGCTGCTGGAATGGGCGACCGTGTTCGACAACAGTTACGGCACGCCGCGTGCGCCGGTCGAGGCGGCGCTGTCAGCCGGGCAGGACGTGCTGTTCGACATCGACTGGCAGGGCACGCAGCAGCTCCGAGAGAAGGCGCGCGCCGACGTCGTCAGCGTGTTCATCCTGCCGCCCTCGGCTGCCGATCTCGAGAAGCGGCTGCATTCGCGCGCGCAGGATTCCGACGAGGTGATCCGCAAGCGCATGAGTCGCGCCAGCCACGAGATGAGCCACTGGGCTGAGTACGACTACATCGTCATCAACCACGACGTTGACGAGGCCTTCGCCGAGGTGCAGTCGATCCTGAAGGCCGAACGCCTCAAGCGCGAGCGGCAGACCGGCCTCGTGGGCTTCGTGCGAGGTCTGCAAGGTCAACTTCAAGGCTAGTAGGCTGCGTCAGCCGCGGCCCGTCCTTCGCCAACCGTTCCAGCATCGTCGTGATCACGTCGATGTCGATGGCGTTCTCGACTCCCGCGTCGTCATGGCCGGCCGGCTCTTCGTCATTCACGTCGTTGGCCGCGAGCTGCGGTGCGGCCTCGATCTGGAGTTCTCCGTTGAAGATATCGGCCTCGTCGAGCTCTGCGGCCTCGACGTGGACCTGGTCTTGCGCTTGCGGGGCGAGCTCGTCGATCACATCGATCTCGCGATCGATCGCGGCGAGCTGCGCGGTCTTGAGCTGGGTTGACTGCGGACGCAGGGCATCGAAATCCACCGGGCGGGGCTGCCAAGCGTGCGGCGCGCCGGCGGGCGCAGCGTTGAGCCAGGGTGCACGGCCATCGTCGTGATCGTGCGGCTCAAAATTGTCCCAGTTGACGCGGCGCTGGTCGGCGGCCCGGACGCGCATGCCTCCACCGGCGAAGCGGTAGATGACGCTGGCGAGGATGCCGGCAAGCGCCAGCGCGCCGCCGATCACGAGCAGCAGCATCTGGAGCGAGCCGGTCTGCTTGTCGGCGGTGCTGTCTGCTGCGGCCAGAGCCATCGGAGCAGGGGACTTCGCCGGCTTCGCGGTCGGCTGCGCGGCGGCCGCGACAGGTGCAGGCGACGGCTGCTCTGTGGGCGCGGCGGACGCCGTGGAGGCGTCGGGCCAGCGCCCGGCGACGGCGGGCTGCTGTGCGTTGGCGTCAGCGGAGGGGTTCGCAGCTTGCTGCGTCGGGGCCGGTCCCGCCTGTGCAGGCGTCTTCACGGCGGCGATGCTCTGCGGCGTCAGATATTCGGCGCGCGCGTCCTGGACCGAGTGCTGCTGCGGCACGGCTGAATCCGCTGCAGGCGTATCGGGCGCAGTCTGTGCGGTTTGGGTGGCCTTGCCGCCTTCGGCGCGCAGATACCAGCACTGCCGCTTGGTCGCGCGCTCGAGGCGATAATGCCAATGCTGGCCCTGCGGCGCGGCGCCCTTTGGCGAGCCAAGGCAGTCGCTCGCGGCATTTGCCGTGCTCGGTGGCGTCGATGCATTCTGCGACACGGCGGCAAGTGGCGCGCCGGCAATGATGCTGCCTACGAGGGCAGATAAGAATTTTGCGGTGCGGTTGCCCATCCTGGTCTCCCGATTACGCATGACGCAACTCGTTACCTTCCCTTTGTCGTCAAAGACTTGGGTGGCAATGAGCCGCAAATCCGGAGAGGATGTGGCCTGAATCGGGCTTGCGCGGCGTTCGTTCCCCCGCGAAACCAGACTTTTTCGCTGCTATTGCTTGGTCGAAGTCCAGGTTCCGCCGCAGCCGTCCGAGCGGCGGAAGGAACCGGAGCCGCTGCGGGCAGCGAGGCGGCCCGAGCCGGTAAAGGTCACGCCATCACCTTGACCGAACGTGCTGACCGCGCCGCTCGCGCTGACGGTACCCGTGACGCCTTGGCCTATGACCTTGCCCGAGGAGACCACGACCGCGCCGGACGTGGTGCCGCCGCAGCCGACGCTGACGACCATCCAGGCACCGTCGAAACTCCCGCCACCGCCTCCACCACCGCGTCGCGAGGAGCTGCGCGGCTCCTCGGCGGGCTTGCTGCGACGCGCCGAGGGGGCCGGCTCGGCGGAACGATCCGACCGCGAGCCGGACAGCGATTTCTCGTCATTGCCGATCGAGCCGCCGGCGCTGCCGGACTGCGCAACGGCGGACGGTGGAGCGCCGACGGCGGACAGGAAGACGGTCAGGGCAATCGCAGGGATGATGGCGCGCATGAGTAAAAATCCAGAATGAAAAATCGTATCAGCGGCCGGAGCCGTCGGCACAGACGGAACCGATAATGCGGCAAGCTTTGCCAGCCTTGCCGCATTCGTCAAGCGCGGCATCTTTCGCGCGCCGCACGCTGTCGCGCTGGACCAGCGACCAGGATTTGTCGGAGATCGCGAACGCGCCGCAGCGGTTGCCATAGAAAGACAGCTCGATCGGACATTTGGCGCCGGCGCAATTGCCGCGCGCATCCGCCACCGCCGCGCGCCGCGAGGCGTGGTTCCAGGAGATGCCCCATTTGCTGCCGTCGGGGCCGTAGACGATCGAGCCCCATGGCTTCAGGTCCTCCATCTTGCGCATCCGCAACAGCAGGCCTTCGGTGGCTTCGCCCGTCGGCGCCATGGAAATCCGCTGCTGGAGTTTCGTGATCGCGCGGGTCAGTCCATCAGGGCTGTCAGGATCGAAATTGAGCTCGTAGAGCCGCTCGCTGAGTTCGCTCAGCAGGGCGGCATCGCGCAACGGGACGCGGTCTGGATCGGCGCGCAGCCGATCCGCCGGCAGCGGATCGGGCTGCATCGCTGCGACCTGCGGCGGCGCGGTTTGCGTGGGGGCGACGAAATAGAAGGTGCCGTCGATCGGCGAGGACGACACCCAGGGCTGCTGCGCGCCGGACGTGGCGCGCTTCACCGCGAGGCCGACCTGGTTGAAGGTCTGGAACACGTCGAGGCCCGCGGTCCGGACCGTCGCGGCCAAGGCCTTGGTGTAGGGGCTGTGGCCGTCGCTGCCGTCCTGGGCGACGTTGCCGGGTTGGGTTGCGTAGGAGATCAGCGTGCCCTCGGGCGCGCGCATCTGCGCGAGGCCGCCATCGGAGGCGCGCAGGCCGCGTGAGCCGAAGGGGTTGTTGCGGCAGGCGTCCAGGATCACGAGGTTGAGGCGCGTGCCCGATCCCTGCATCTGGCGCAGCACGAGGTTGACATCGGTCATCTGGAAGTCGACGTCGGCCTCGCGGGTCGGATTGGCGCCGACCGGCACGAGATAGTTGGCGCCCGAGACCTGCACGCCGTGGCCGGCATAATAGAACAGCGCGACGTCGGCGCCCTGCACCTGCCGGCCAAAGCTCTGCACCGCCAGATCCATCGCGCCCTTGTCAAGATCGAGTTGGGCGCGGCCTCCGACCAGCGTAAAGCCGAGCAGGCCAAGCGTGTCCGCCATCAGGCTCGCGTCCTTGGATGGATTGTCGAGCGGCGTGATGTTCTTGTAGGCGGAGTTGCCGACCACGAGCGCGATGCGCTTCTCGGCCGATGCCGGGTGCGTTGCGACGACGAGCAGGGCTGCGACCAGCATCGCCAGCCCCGGGACGCGATTGAAAATCCTCGCGCGCATCAAAATTCCCCAAACAATATCGCCATTCTACCAGCTCGAGGCGCGGGCGAAAAGCGGTGCGACAGTGTGTACAGCGTTGGCCGGTCGCGCCGGGGAGGGCGCACGCTTGCGCGTTCCCGCGGCAGATTCTGCCCGAACCTTGCTGCCGTTCATCGCCCAACTGGAGGCCAAAGGGCGCAGGGAAGGCCGGGCGCCGGCGGCACCCGTTGGTCCGTGCGCTACAGGAATGCACACGGGGTGGACCGATAGGGTGGCCGATCGCCCGGCCTTCCCTGCGCGGATGGTTTTAACGGTGTCCTTCGTGCACTCCCCGGGGAGCGATGCACTATTGCCCCCGTCGCCTGGCCGATCGCTGATGCGCGCGCCCGGTCGGGCCGCCACATCACCGCGAGGCTTGACGCACAGACCCCGGGCGTCAGGACCACACGACTTCTCCGTCCGCGGACGGTCCGGCCGAAATCATCGAGGGCTTGCGTGTGCTCACCCCCGATGACCGACAAGCCCGCTCTCCAGCGCCGTGTCGTACGCGTCGCGCGAGGACTCACGGTTGCCCGCCCTGTCGTCACGCCGCCCGCGCCGTCGCTGCCGCGTCCACCGCCACCCGGCCCGCATGTCGTGACGGTCGCGAACGCCCCTTTGGCAGGGCCAGGATGACGGGCGTATGCCACAAATCCGAAATTCGGAAAAGCGAAATATTTTTGCGCGGAGGCCTTGACGGGGGTGTTTTGCCCGACGCGTCAGCGCCGGTGGCGAACGACCCAAATCGGGCTTGGAGCCACCTGAAACGCTTGTCATCCGCTGGCAAGAACAATGTCGAAATGCGCGACCAACGCATGCCTCTCAAGGCGTGATGGCGAATTTTGCAGAGTAACGATTAACCTTTCCGGATGCGGGGCCGCATTGAGCCAGCGGTCGGTCACGTTTTCTTCTTCGCCAGCGAAATACAACTGGGTCACCAGGCAATCGAACCGCCCCTCAACGGTGAGATGAATGTGCGGCGGCCTGACGTCGCCCTCTGCTGTCGGATAGCGGCCCGGTTTGACGGTACGAAAGCTGTAGTGCCCGGCCGCATCCGTTGTGAGACGCGCGAAGCCTTTGAAATTGGGATCGAGCGGCGCCGGATTGATATCACTCGGATGACGATATTTCCCCGCCGCGTTGGCTTGCCAGATGTCAATGCGTGCATGCGGCACCGGCGCTCCCGAACGCGTGAGCACGCGTCCGCTGAGATGGATGAGCTGGCCCAGCGCCTCAGCGGTGCTGCCGCTTGGACGTGCCAGATCGGTTGCCAGATCGGGGTGCTCCGAGACCGGGTAGAACGGGCCGACAATCTGCGGCGGCGTGATCGCCAATGCTGCTGCATCGCGGCCACTCGTCTGGGCTTTGGATGGGGTCTGGCTCATCAAGGCAGCTTGATATCCGCATCCTTGACGACCTTGCCCCAGTGGGCGATGTCACTCCGGATTCCCTCACCAAATTCTGCGGCGGTGCCACCCACGGCTACGGCTCCTATCTTGTCGAGCGAAGCGCGGATCTTCGGCTCGAGAAGTACCTTGTTAATTGCCTTGTTGAGCTGCGACGTTACTTCCGCAGCCGTTCCACGCTTCGCTGCAAAGCCGATCCAATCGGCTGTCACCAGATCGGGAAAGCCTGCCTCGATCACAGTGGGAATGTCTCCCAGGGCAGCAATCCTGGTGGGGGCGGTGACGGCAAGCGCTCGCAACTTGCCGGTCGCAATGAGGTCAATAACCGGAAGCGTGGTGACAAACATGTATTGGACGTTGCCGCTGATCAGATCGGTGATTGCTTGGGAAAACTGCTGGTAGGGCACGTGGGTGGCGCGCACGCCCGCCTGCAATGCAAACATTTCGCCGATCAGGTGCGAGGGGGTGCCGAAGCCCGCGGAAGAGAAGTTGAGCTTCCCTGGCTTGCTCTTGAGCAACGCCACCAGACCGGCTAACGAGTCGACCGGCAAGGAAGGCGTTGTAACGAGCACGGTGTAGGATTTCGATATCTTGATCACCGGATCGAAATCCACATCCGCCCGTGTCTCCGCCTTCGGAAGCAGGGCCGGGGTGACCGTCATCGGAAGGCTCATGGTCAGCAGTGTATAGCCGTCCGCCGGACGACCGCTCACGTCGTTCATGGCAATGGTCTGCAGCGCACCGGGGCGATCTTCCACCACAAGTCGCCAGCCTTCATTGGCCGCGAGCTCGTCGGCGATCATGCGGCTGATGATGTCGGGCGGTGTCCCCGCGCCGGCAGGGACGACAACACGTATGAGATTGGACGGATAAGGCTGCGCGGCGACCTTGCCGGGCAGCAACAATCCCGCGAGGCTTCCGAGCAGGAAGGTGCGACGGGGTACGTGAATGTTCGACATGGCTGCTCCAATCCTTGGCGGTGGAGGGTAACGCGAATTGCAGCTTGTCCCGCGGACCTATATAAGAAAAGTTCTATTTCTCGATAGTTCTATTCCATTTCGGAAAGGGTCGCATGCTCGATGCATCCCAGATCAGCCGTCGGATCAAGCTGCGGCAACTGAACGTGTTTATCGCCGTCGTGGAATACGGGAGCATGGCGAAGGCGGCCGAGCACCTGGCAATTTCTCAGCCTGTCATATCCAAGATGATCGCAAGCCTGGAGCAAACGATCGGCCTTCCGCTTCTGGAGCGCAGCCGGCTCGGCGTTGAGCCCACGCTTTACGGCAAGGCCTTGCTCAAGCGCAGCATTGCTTTGTGCAACGATTTGCGGAGTGGCGTCGACGAGCTGCAATCGCTCGCTGATCCCGCGGTGGGTGAATTGCGCATTGGCAGCACCGAGCCCGTGATGGCCGGACTACTGCCCGCCATCATTGACCGGCTATCCCGGCAATATCCGAGGCTCGCGCTTCACATCATCGAGGGCGAACCGCCGGAGCTTCAGGATCGTCATCTGCGCAATCACGACATCGACCTCATGATAGGGCGCCTGCCGAGCCCGACACCGGCTGCCGATACCGATGTCGAAGTGCTGTTGCACGAAAGCGGTGTCGTTGTCGCAGGCTTGCACAGTCCGTGGGTGGGGCGGCGCAAGATCCGCCTCGACGAGCTGGTCAACGAGCGTTGGTGCCTGCCGCCGCGCGAAAGCTTTCCGGGCGGCTGGATTGCCAACGCATTTCACGCCTCCGGGCTGGAGGTGCCACGTGCCAGCGTAACCGTGTATTCGATCCTTATGCAGTCGGCGTTGCTCTCGTCGGAACGATTCCTGAGTTTCCTTCCGGCATCGATGTTGCACTTCAGCGCGAAGCGGCTGTCGATGAAGGTTTTACCGGTGGAAATGCCTATTCAGATGTGGCCGATCGGGATCATTGCGATGAAGGGCAGAACGCCAAACCCTGCTCAGCGGCTGCTCGTCGAGTGCGCCCGGGAGGTCGCAAAGCCGCTCGCAGGTAAGCGAAACGCCTCGCCAAATCGGAGAAATTGAAACTGATTGTTCTTCTGCTTCACATCGCGTCGTTCCGCTCCTACGCGGCCATCGTCGGCTACCCCGGGGTAAGGCGGTGGCCGGGCGAGCGCAGCGAGCATTCCGGAGTGCTGCCGCGGAACGATTTCTGGAATGCTTGTCTTCGCCGGAAATGACGCCGAGGAGATGGCGGTCCAACCGGATCACCTCGGGAAACTTATCCTTCAGGCCGTCGTTTAATTGCGGCTGAGGAGACGCCATGCCGATCAAGGACCAGATCAAAAATCTCGCCAAGAAGTTCGTTGAGGATCACCCCGACGCGGCAACGCTGCGGGCGCTCGTGCGGGCTCGGAAGCCGACAGCCATCCGTTTCCAGGACGATGGCATCGTGCCGAATAACCCGCATTTTCCCGTCTTGCTCTATCGCGGCGGGGTGAACCTGAAGACCCGGCGTTTTGCTCCAGAGGTCATCATCGACACGCTGTTCGATCGTCACGGCTGGGGCCGCTCTTGGCGCGATACGGTTTATGACTTTGTCCACTATCATTCGCAGATCCACGAAGTGATGGGCGTGGCACGCGGCACGGCCAGGATCGAGTGCGGCGGGATCAAGGGGCGAATCCTGAGCGTGAAGGCCGGAGATGTTCTGGTCCTTCCCGCAGGCACCGGACACCGACTGATCGAGTCCAGCCGGGACTTCCTGGTCGTCGGAGCGTATCCGCAGGAGGGGACGTATGACGAGTGCACCGACACGCGAGAGCGTCCTGACGCCAGCAAACGCGTCGCCAAGGTCCGCAAGCCGAAGACCGATCCCGTGCTGGGTGCCGGCGGCCCGTTGCTCAAATCATGGCGGATAAAGCCATCGCGATCGTGAGGCGGGGGATCGCTTTTGCTGTGCCGGTTCGAATGTCGTTCGTTGGAACGCCGCCCGTCTTTGTCAGGTCAGATAATCCGGCGTGAAATCCGCGAGCGCGCGGAGCTCGTCGGGTTGCAACAGCTCGATCTCGCTTCCCTCCCAGGCAATCAATCGGCGCCCTCTCAGCTCCTGGATGGTGCGATTGACGTGGACGATCGACAGTCCGCAGGCATCGGCGACGTGCCGCTGCGTCATCGGCATCTGGAAGCGGCCGTTCTTGACGAGGCCCACGACCTCCAGCCTTGCGGCGAGCTCGCAGATCAGATGGGCCACCTTCGGCAGTGCCGCCTGTGCGCCGAGGCGCGCGATCCATTGTCGCGAGATCGCCGCATCGATCAGCGTCTCGCGCCAGAACGCGCAGGTCAGGTGAATGGAGCCGTCGAGCAGCTGCTTGAGTTGGCTGTGTGCGACGTAGCCGACGAGGGAAGGGCCAAGACCGACGAGGTCCGCATCCATCGGCGAGACCAGCAGCGTGTGGAGGCACGGCATGTCGCCGGGAACGTGGAAGGCGAGGATCTGGCTGCGATCGCCGACGATGCGCGCCTGATAGAGGAAGCCGCTGACGACGAAAACGCAGCGAGAGGTATCTTCACCCTGGCGCAGCAGGGTCTCGCCGTCGGAGACCTGGCGCAGCGTGGACGGCAGAGCCGCGATCTGGCGGCGTTCGTCGTCGGAGAGGCCTTCAATCGCCTGGAGATGTGCGATGAACTTGGGGTGCGGCATGGAGAGGAGGAGGTGTTTCAGTCGTCACCCGGCATCGCCGGCTCGAGCAGGCATCGTGAGAGTTTGGCGATGGTCCAATCGGACACGGGAACCGCCTGGAACTCGCGGATGGCGCGCGCAAGCTCCTGATCCGACATCGGCCGCGCCGGCTCCTTCAGCGCGCCTCGCTGGAAGGCAGCGCTGATACTGTCCAGGTGCTCGCCCGACTCCGATGCGAACAGGTGGCGAATGCGCTTCAGGATCGTCGTAGAGCTCATGCGAATGGCGGGCGCAGTCAGCGATCGAGGGACGGTGGGCTGCGACTAAGTAATGTCGAAGACCGGTAGCAACCTGTGCTTCCGACCCGCGTTCTAGTCCGCTGGATACGGGCCAGATGTATCATTTGATCGAACCGGCAGGATTTTTGGCGGGACACATGGAAAAAGCGCATGACGTGCTGATCCGGAACTTGGGCGAGCACACCGCGCTCGCCCAGGAGGATGTCGCCGAAATTCGCGGGCTGACCTTTGTGCAGCGCGAGTTCGCGCCGAACGAGGATTTCATCCGTCAAGGTGACGAACCCGAGCATTCGGCGCTGGTCGTCTCCGGCATGATCGCGCGCTACCATTTGCTCGACAGCGGCCGGCGGCAATACCTCGCGTTCCATCTGTCCGGCGACCTGCCGGACTCCCAGGGCTTGTTCATCGACCAGATGGACCATGGCCTCTGCGCCCTCGGGCCTGCCTCGGTGGCCTTCATCCCGCATCGCGAATTGTTCATTGCCTTCCGGCGACGGCCGACCTTCGCACTGTCGGTTTGGCGCGAGACCCTGCTCGATGCCGCGATCTTTCGCGAGGCCATCACCAACAACAGCGCCCGGCCGATGCACGCACGCATGGCACACCTGTTCTGCGAGCTGTTCTACCGCGCCCGCGCAGCGCAGCTCGTCCGCGGCAATCGCTGCCGCCTGCCGCTCAGCCTGGCGCAGCTCGGCGAGACCTTGGGTATGGCGATCGCGACGGTGAACCGGACGCTCGCCGACCTCAGGCGGAGCGGGACCATGGACATGCACGACGGCGAGCTCATCGTCATGAAATGGCGCGAATTGCAGCGGCTCGGAGGCTTCAGTCCGACCTATCTGCACTTGAAGCGCCAATCGCCGCCGCATGCGTGAGACCTAAAGCTAACCGTCCGCGGCCGTGCGTCCCATCACCTCGTCAAAGTGCTTCTTCACCCAGTCGTTGCAGGAGCAGGCTCTGGCTTCGAGCGCCGGCGCATCTAGGATCAGGATGGCGCCGCGGCGTGTCGCGAGGATCCGCCTGGCCTTGAACATCTGGATGACGCGGCTGGCATAGCTGCGGGACACGCCGAGCATGCCGGCCAGCTGCTCATGGGTGAGGGGGATCTCGGGGCCGCCGACGTGCTCCTGCGCGGAGATGATCCACTTGGCGGCGCGCTGCTCGATCGAATGCGCGGCATTGCAGGCCGCGGTCTGGAGCAGCTGCGCGAACTGGCAGTCGGCGTAGCGAGAGAAGATTTGCAGAAGCGTGGCCGACCTCTGCTGGGCCTGCTCGAGCACGCGCGGCGGCAGCCGCAGCAGGGTGCCGCCCAGCTTCACGACGATGCGCGAATAGGCCAGCGAGGCGCTGCGGCCGGCGGCAATGCTCACCGCGCCCTCGCGCCCGACCAGCAGGCTTTCGACCTCGCGATCGTCCTCGACCGGCACGGCGAACGACACGAGCGTGGAGCGGCAGGGAAAATGGACCGCCGCCACCTCGTCGCCGGCATGATAAAGGATGTGGCCCGCCTCGAGTTCGACCGGCTGGAGGTGCGGCGCGAGCAGTTCGAAATCCGGGCGGCTGAGCTGCTGGAGAAGATCGTTCTGGGGCCGACCGGTCACATGTCTTGCTCTGGCCGGGAATCGGCACCGGCCAGAACCCTACGTTTCCGTGACGGAGCCGACGGTTCCAAAGTGCACACAAGGCGTTTTTCAGCCGTTGAAAAATGGCCTCCGGCTTGCGGAATTCCAGAAAGTTTTGGCGAGGCATGGGACGAGGCAATGGCGCAGCCGAACCCAGCGGCCTTCAACATTGCGAGCTCTGTGCAGGAGTGCACACAGCAGGGGCGCGGCTCCAGCGTAGCGCGCTCGTCGCGGAGCGCCGCAGCCCGTGCGCTCTGCCCGACGGACCGCCGGCCTATACCTCAACGCCGCCGGGCCGGCGGGCCCGAGGGCGGCCGGGATGTTCATCACCCGAAGTTCGTCACCCGAAGCGTGCTTCGCAATCGTGCGCGGGCCGGCCTTTTTCCGCGTGGGCGCGATAGGCATCGATCGCCCTGTTGGCGAGCATCAGTTGCCGGCGCTCGCCGGTCCTGAGCTGGGCCTCAATGGCGTCGAGCAGGACGTTCGCCGTCTCGTCCGGGGAGCCGAGCTCTCCGCTCTGCTCCAGGAAACTCCAGGCGATGAAGAATGCGTTCTCGACGGTGCAGCGAATGGACATGGCTGCCAACGCGGCGCGGCCGTTGCCGTTCCGCGGGACAGACGAATGCTTTGAATTGGCGCGCGTGCCCGCTACTTCAGCGAGCTGCCGATCGAGGTGAACTTCTTGTTCAGCGTCGCGCCGAGATTGTTGACGACGGCGATGATCGCAAGCGCAATGCCGGCGGCGATCAGGCCGTACTCGATCGCTGTGGCGCCGGACTCGTCGGCGAGGAAGCGGCGGATCGTCTGCATGGTTGCCAGAAATCCAAAAAGAGAGCTGGCGAGGACCGTATTCTGCAGAGAGCGGGTTCCCCAATTTGGAACACGGGTCTGCGTCAGTTTCTAGTTCTTGAGCACGATGCGGCCGACGACCTTGCCGGCGCGAAGCTCGTCGATCCATGTTTGGACGTCGGCCATCGGCTCCTCGCGCATCGGCGTCGGCTTGATCTTGCCGGCGCGGGCGAGCGCCATCAGCTCGTGAGCCTCGGTGAGTGTGCCGACCATGAAGCCCTCGATGGTCATGCGCTTGTAGACCCATTGCACCATCGGCAACGTGAACTGCCCCCCCATCAGGCCGGAGACCACGATCTTGCCGCCGCGCGCGGCGACGGCGACCGCGAAAGCCATGGACTTCTCGTTGCCCGCGAAGTCGACGATCTCGTCGAAGCCGCCATCGGTTTCCTTGAGGATGCGCTTGACCACGTCGGGCTCGGCCGGATCGTAGGCCACCGCCGCGCCGTTCTTCAGCGCGGTTTCGCGCGCGGCACCGCTGAGGTCGGCGACCGTGATCGGCTGCTTGAACATGGCCGCCGCGAAGGAAAGGCCCATCATGCCGACACCGCCGAGGCCGATCAGCAGGAGGTTGCGCTGGCGCGGCCCGTCGACCAGGCGCTTGAGCGCGCCGTAGGCGGTGACGCCGGAGCACATCAGCGTCGCGGCCTGGTTGACGGGCAGGGGATCGTAGTCGAGCAGATATTTCGCGTCGGGCACCAGCACGTGGGTAGCGAAGCCGCCGTCGATGGAGACGCCGAGAAAGCGCTGTCTGGCGCAGAGATTCTCGTCGCCATTGGCGCAGTCGCGACACTGGCCGCAACCGATCCACGGAAACACCGCCTTCTTGCTGCCGACGAGACCGGCGAATACCTCGGGGCCGACTTCCTCGACCACGCCCGCGATCTCGTGGCCGAGCGTGAAGGGCAGCGTCATGCCGCGCGTGGTGTCGAGCTTCTTGCCGCCGCCGAGATCGGCGTAGCCGTCCTGGATGTGCAGATCGGAGTGGCAGAGGCCGCAACGCTCGATCCGCACCAGCACCTCTCGACCTTGCGGCTTCGGCGTCTCGACGATGGTCTCGCACAGCGGCGCATCGAACTTGACGAGGGACTGCCGACGCATCAACGCCATATTTCTTCCTCCGAAATTATCTCTCTGTTTCGCTGCGTATATTGGCCAATTCACGGGCCATGGCAACAAAGCCGGAAATCGGAACGGTCTCCGCGCGCCGCGTCGCATCGACGCCGGCAGCTGCGGCGAGCCGCGCGGGATCGGCGCCGAGCGCCTTCAGGCTTTGCCGCAGCATCTTGCGGCGCTGGCCGAAGGCGGCGGCCGCGACCTGTTCGAGCAGCTTGCGATCGCAGGCGAGAGGCGTTTCGCGCGGGATCAGTCGCACAACGGAAGACGTAACCTTCGGCGGCGGCACGAAGGCGGACGGCGCGATGTCGAACAGGATCTTGGTCTCGCAGCGCCAATTGGCGAGCACGCCGAGTCGGCCGAAGGCCTCTTCGTCCTCGCGCGCCACGATGCGCTCGCCGACCTCGCGCTGGAACATCAGGACCATCATTTCGTACCAGGGCGGCCAGGGTTCGGTGGTGAGCCAGCCGACGAGGAGGTGGGTCGCGATGTTGTAGGGCAGGTTGGCGACGATTTTTGCTCTTTCGCCTGATAGCAGCGGGCGCGGGTCGAAGGTCATGGCGTCGCCATGGACGATCTCGAGACGGCCGGGATAGCGCGCAGCAATATCCTGCAAGGCAGGGATCGCGCGCTCGTCATGCTCGATGGCGATGACGCGTCTGGCGCCGAGCGCGAGCAGGGCGCGCGTCAGCCCGCCCGGGCCGGGGCCGATCTCGATGATGGTGGAATCCTCGAGTGGAGCCGCCGCACGCGCGATGCGCGCGGTGAGATTGAGGTCGAGGAGGAAGTTCTGGCCGAGCGATTTGCGCGCCGACAAGGCGTGCTGGCGAATGACCTCGCGAAGCGGCGGGAGGTCATCGATCGTGCTCATCGGGTTTTCGCAGCCGCCATCCGGCTCGCAAGCCTCAACGCGGCGATCAGGCTTGCCGGATTGGCCTTGCCGGTGCCGGCGATGTCGAAGGCGGTGCCGTGGTCGGGCGAGGTGCGGATGAAGGGCAGTCCGAGCGTGACGTTGACCGCGTCATCGAAGGCCACAGTCTTGATCGGGATCAGCGCCTGGTCGTGGTACATGCAGACGGCGCAGTCATAGCTGTTTCGCGCGGCTTCGTGGAACATGGTGTCGGCGGGGAGCGGTCCCTTCGCCTCGATACCGTCGCCCCGCAACGTCTTGATCGCCGGCGCGATCACGGTCTGCTCCTCGTGGCCGAGCGAGCCGTCCTCGCCCGCGTGCGGATTGAGGCCGGAAATCGCGATGCGCGGATTCGCGATGCCGAAGCGGGATTTGAGTTCGGTCGCGACGATGCGCACGGTCGAGACGATCAGCTCGCTGGTGAGCTGGGCCAGTGCATCGCGCAAGGAGACGTGGATGGTCACGGGCACTACGGCGAGCCGCGGCGACCACAGCATCATCACCGGCTGCGGCGTGGGGCCGTCTTCCGCGGCGAGCTCTGCGAGGAATTCGGTATGGCCGGGATGGCGGAAGCCGGCACGATAGAGCACGCTCTTGGCAATCGGATTGGTGACAACGGCGCCGGCGCGGCCCTCGCGGACATCCGTGACCGCCTGGCGGATCGAGGCGAGCGCGGCCGGCGCGCTCGATGCGTCGGGCTTGCCGGGCGCGGCGCTCGCGGGCTCGCCGGACGCAACCACGGGCAGGGCCTCGGGGAAGGCGGCCTCGGCCTCGCCGGTGGTCACCGAAGCGATCCTGACGGCAGCGCCGAGCGCCTTGGCGCGGCGGGCGATCAGCGCCTCGTCGCCGAGCAGATAGAAGGCGGGCAGGTCCAGTTCGCGGCGCTTGAGCCAGGCTGCGATGGTGATGTCGGGGCCGATGCCGGCAGGCTCTCCCAGCGTCAGGGCGAGGGGCTTGGCAGGCTGCTTGGCCATCAGCGGTTGCGATACTCGATCATCGCCGCCTTGCGGAGCTCCTCGAGATAGGTCTTCTGGGTCTTCTCGTACTTCTCCTGATACATCTTCTCGCGGACCTCGCGCTTCTTCGGCGTGTCGATCATGGTCGGCTTGCGCGAGCACAGCACCACCATCTCGATGCCTGCCTTGGTCGTCTCGGGCGCGGTCAGGTGGCCGATCGGCGTGTCGTCGAGCACCTTACGCAGCGCCTCGGGTAATTCAGCGGTGGTCTTGGTGACGACGTCGCGGATGGTGGCGTTCGGCGTGGAGCGGAACAGCGAATTGGCTTCTTCGCAGCTTCCGACGCGCGAGCGATACTGCTCGGCTTCCTTATGCCGTGTCTCCAGGAACGCCGGCGACGAGCCCCGTGGCACGATCAGCACGATCGGCTGCATCTTGTATTCGGTGCCCTCGATCTGCAGCTTGTCGCCGGTCTGGGCCTGCACGGCCTGCGCGACGTCCTTCTCGCCGACCAGCAGCTTCTCCTTGAAGCGGCCGCGCACGAGGCTGGTCCAGACCATCTCGGCCTTCATGCGGCTCTTCAGGGTTTCGGGGCGGACGCCCTTGACCTCGAGCGACTTGGTGAGCTGGTCCGGCGAGATGCGCATGCGCTGCGCCATGCCCTCGTAGGACTGGTTGATGTCGGAGACGCCGGGGTCGACACCATATTTCTTGCCTTCCTTCATCTTCACCCGGTCGTCGATCAGCTCGTTGATGACGTCCTGGCGGGCCGGTGTCTTCTGCGTCGTCAGCTGGTCGAGCTTGGAGCGCTGCTCGATGTCGAAGTCGGTGATGGGATCGCCGTTGACCATCAAGACGATGTTCTGCGCACGCAACGGCGCGCCGGCCAGCAGCAGGGCGGCGAGGATGAGGAAGAGGCGGAAGACAGGCAATGGGATCGTCATATTTGTCGCTCGCATGTCAGCCGAGGTGAACCTGCGATCGGGAACACGCGGCCGGCACCTTCAAACCGTTCACTGGAGTCCGCCGCCGGAACTGCTGGTGGTCGCTGTGTTCGCCAGCGTGCGCAGGCCGATCTGGAACATGATCGCGTGGTTCAGCACGGGCGGGGTCGAGCCTGCGGAATAGCTATACGCAGTTACATAGTTCAAGCCGAGCACAAAACAATCGTCGACGTAGCCGGCACCGAGCACATACTGGTTGATCTTGTTGGCCTCAAGGTCCCAGCGCGCCGAGCCCGTGACCACCCAATTGGCCGCGAGCTTGATCGAGCCTGACGTCAGGATGCCCTCGCGGCGGGTTAGATAGCCGAGTTCCGGCTGCGCCGCGTAATTGCCGTACAGCATGCTGACTGACCAGCGGTTGAAGTTGGCGCGGCCTTCCGCCTCGAAGCGCTGCACGTTCCAGGTCTGCTCGTCCATGCGCGAGCGAACGCTGAACGTATAGGTGCTGTTGGGCGAATAGGCGGCGCTCGCCACATAGTCGGAGCGCGGCCTTTGCAGGCCGGAATCCACGCCGGTATTGATGGAGTCCTGGACCGCGAAGGAGTTCATGCCGAACAGCTGGTAGGACTGGCCGAACAGCGTCTTGATGGCTCCGCCCCTGTCGAACTGCGTGGTGGACTGCACGCCGACATTGGCGCGGCCGCCGCCCTCGACACGGTCGTAGCCGGAGAACTTGTCGACGCTGAACAGGTTCGAGGCGTCGAACACCATGCTCTGCGCGTCCTCGTTGGGGAGCTTGCCGGCATAGGTCTCGTTCGGCCGGATGATGATCTGCGCGATCGGCTCGATGGTGGTCGAACCCCAGGGCTGAACGTTGATGAAGGGGTAGCGGTATTCGAGGCCCACGGTCGGCATCAGGCGGAGCGCCTGGGTATCGCCGACGGGCAAATAGTTCGACACGCCCGGCTGGTTGGAGACCGAGGAGTTGATCGCGTCGGCGCGGAGAATGGCGAACGGCGTCCAGATTTCACCGAACGGATCGGTGAAGGACTTGCGCCACTGCGCTTCCGCCGTCAGGCGGGTGTAGGTACCCGGGAAGCCGCGCAGCAGGCACTGCGACGGCGTACGCGCGAGCGGATCGGCCGACACCGTCGTGCACAGGCTGTTGGTGTTGGCGAGCGTCGTGATCGGATCGAACACCGCGGTGTCACGCGACAGGTTCACGAAATTGGTCTTGTAGCTGAACTCGCCGCCGAAGACTGGATAGTTCAGCACGTTCGAGTAGTCGATCACGGGGTAGACGACCGGCACCTGGTTCTGGTTGCCCGAGTAACTCAGCCAGTACATCGTGCGCGCGTCGAAGAAGCTGCGATTGCCGACACCGGTCAGGTAAAGCTGCGAGAGTGCATCCGTCGGCAGATACAGGAACGAGCCCAGCGGATCGCGATATTGCGACAACCGATAGTCCGAGAAGAAATAATAGTCGGACATCAGGACACCGTCCCAACCCCAGACCCATTTGTCGTTCAGCGCGAACTGACCCTTGGTGTCGACGGCGCCGCGGAACTGCTTGTCGCCGGGCTGGCCAGCGAGCGCGCTCCGATCGAGCTGGTCGATGCCGTAGACGCGGATCTGATAGGCGCCGTCCATCAGGCGCTGGCGAAATTCGGCCTGGAACAGCACGCCCTGCCTGGACGTGATGCGCGGGTTGAAGGTGGCGTCCATGTCGGGCGCGATCGCCCAGTAGAACGGAACCTCGACGCCGTAGCCGAACGGCGTATTCGACGTGAAGCCCGGCATCAGGAAGCCGGTCTTGCGCTTCACGGTCGGGTCGGGCGTCGAGAAATAGGGCATATAGGCGATCGGCACGCCGAAGAATTCGAGCTGCGCCGTCTCGAAATACAGCATCTTCTCCTGCTGGTCGTGGATGATGCGCGCACCCTTGACCTGCCAGAGCGGCGGCTTCTTCGGATCGTCCTTGCACGGCGCGCAGGCCGTGTAGACGCCGTTCTCGAACACCGTGTAGTTGCCGCTGGAGCGATCGGAGCGGCTCGCCGCCATGCGGGTCTGGTCGGCCGTATCAACGCGCAGCGAATCGACGAAGCCGTCACGGTAGTCGTCGGACAGGTCCAGGATCTCGGCATAGGTGATCTTGCCGTCGGCATCCGTCATACGGATGTTGCCTTCGGCATGGAGCCGCTTGGTCTTCTGGTCGTAGATGACCTTGTCGGCCTCGACGCTGGTGCCGTTGTAGAACAGCTGGACGTTACCGACCGCGGAGACGCGCGAATTGTTGTAGTCGTAATCGACCTCGGTCGCCTGAACCAGCATCTGGTTGTCGTTGACGGCCTTCGGCGGCTTCGCACGCGGCGGCAGCGGATTGTAGGTGAAGCTCTGGGCGGAGGCCGGCGTCACGGCGGCAACGTCCATCACGCCACCGAGCGATGCCACGGCGGCGACAGCAAGCAGGAATCTGCGAATGGACAAGCCACACCCGTTCGCGCGCACCAATGTGCGCCGCGTCAAACGAGACACGGGCCCTCGGTGGACGGCCGTCACTATCCGTCCTCCTGATACAGCAAGGCCAAAAAGCCGGTGAGGCCGCCCACCACCACGGGCAACCACGCCGCAGCGATCGGATGCATCAACTCAGCCTTGCTCAAATCTTCAGTCACTTTCGACAGAACGTAGAGCAGAAAGCCTGCGCCCACGCCACTCAAAACCATCTTCTGCACGCCGCCCATCCGGAAGAAGCGCAACGACACGGAGGCCGCGAGCATCACCATGGCTGCAAGCAAAAACGGCTGTGCCAGAAGCTTCTGATACTGGAGTCGGTATCCGGCTGTCGCGAAGCCCGAGCTTTCGGATGAGCGGATGTAGCTCGGTAGTTGCCAAAAGGACACAGTCTCGGGTGTGGAAAAGCTGTTGCGGACCTGGGCCTCGGTCAGCGTGGTCGGAATCTCCAGGCTGGCCTGATCGACCGGCGGCGAATCCAGCGAGAAGCGGCGGACGCCCTTGAACAGCCAACGGCCGGCCTCGAGCGTCGCCTCGCGCGCCTCGACCCGTTCCTTGAAGTGCTGCTCTGTGTCAAACCGGAACAGCGTGAGTCCGGTGAGCCGGATACCCTGCTGCTCGCTGCGCGCCGCATTGATGATCGTCTCGCCGTCGCTGGTCTTCTGGTTGAGCCAGAAGCCGGAGGCGTCCTGAATGCCGCCGCCGGGCGCCGAGCCGAACAGCTCGGCTTCCATGCGCTTGGACAGCTCGCGCAGATTGGCCGACATCGGATTGTAGGCGACGGTGGCGATCACGCCGATCAGGAGCGCGCTGCCGAGCGCCGGCGAGATGAATTGCCATGCGGAGACGCCGGCGGCGCGCGCGACGACGAGCTCGAGCCGGCGGGAGAGGGCGAGATAGCAGGTCATGGCGCCGATCAGCATGCAGAACGGCGTCAGCTTCTCCAAAAGCTGCGGCACGCGGAACAGCGAGGTCTCGGCCACCATGACTGCGGAGGCGGATGCGAGCCCTGAGGTCTTGCGCACCATCTCGATGTAATCGACCAGCACCAGCAGCAGGAAAATGCCGGCGAACACGCCGAGCGCCGCGACCACGAAACGGCCGGCGAAATAGCGCCCGAGTGTGTTGGTGAGCATGCTCATGCGGTGGCCGGCCGTCCGAACAGCCGCGCGATCCGCGCGTTCGACCTGTTGATGGCCTCCATGAGGCGCGGCGGCGGTTCGACCACAAGGCCGCCAATGATGATCGCCAGCCCGACGCCGATGGCACCAACGACCATGGCATATTGGACCAGCACCGCGCCCGGCGATTTCACCGCCATCACCGAGCAGGCGAAGCCGGCCATGCGCAGGCCGAACACGGCAAGGATCGAGGAGCCGATCGAGAAATTGCGGCTCTGGCGCGTGGTGCGAGGCGCACCCAGAAACGCAAAGGTCAGCACGGCAAAGGCGAAGGGATAGATCGGCGCCAGCAGGCTGTCATGCAGGGCCGAGCGGAACTGGCCGGGAATCTGCTTGTAGACGGGATCGTCCTCGGACGGCGAGAGCAACTCCCAGAGATAACGCTCGCGGATGCCGAGGGTGACGTCGCGGCCCTGGCCCGAGAACTTGGACATGTCGAAGCCGTAGCGGCCGAACGCCACCAGCGCGGGATCGCGCTTGCCGGCCTCGAAACGCTGGAGATTGCCAGTCTCCAGCACCAGGAACGATCCGGTCTCGTTCTTCACGACTTCGCCGTGCTCGGCGACGATCGAGACCCGCTCGTTCGGATCGCGGCGGTCGTCGATGAAGATGCCGGCGAGGATGCCGCCGGGCTGGCGTTCGCGAATCCGGATCGTCAGGTTCTTGTCGAGCTGGGCGAAGCGGCCGGGCTGCAGGATGTTGGTGAGCACGTCGGCGGTGATCTCGGCGTCCCACTGCTTGATCCGCCGCATGCCGTCGGGAGCGAGATAGGCCGCGATGAAGGCGACCAGCAGCGCCACCACGCAGGTGGCGTAGAAGAACGGATAGAACAGCCGGAACGGCGAGAAGCCGGCGGCATTCATCACGATGATCTCGGAATCGGTCGCGAGCTTGTTCAGCGTATGCGAGATCGCGATCATCAGCGCGATCGGCGAGATAATCAGGACCAGCGCGGGCACGACGAGGCTGGTGATCCCGAGGAAGGTCAGGATGGTCTGACCCTGGCTCGTCATCAGGTCAATGCCGCGCAACGCCTGCGTAATCCAGATCACGCCCGTGAGGCTGACCAGGACCAGCGCAAACGACGCGAGCGTCGTGCGGAAGATATACCTATCGATTGACCCCATGCGCTACCGCACGAATCCCACCAAGTCCCCAATGCCGGCCGGAATTCCGGCTGTCCAACCAATCCCCGCAAGGGGATCCCCAAGGTCGGCCAACCATCTCATCCGCCGGCTTACTCTCTCAGTACCATCCCTTTGATCCGTCAACAAAATGGCTGCCCCGTGGCACCCTCAATATATGGTTAATATTTCCCTCGTTGTGGCCCCTCGGCCACGGGGAGTGCTTGGCATCTGCCGGGCCGGTGGCCCATAGTGCGGGACGCTCAGTGAATCGCCGTTCAGCTCCGGCCCGTGGCCGGGACCGCCGATCGGTAAAAAGCGCAATGTTTTTGAGGAGTTACTCATGTCCGATGCCATTAAGGTCGGCTTCGTTCCATTGTCTGCCGCCGCCCGTGGCGTCATGGTCGTGTTCTGCGACGACAGCCTGAAGCTCGGCCCGGCGACCGCCAAGGCGCTCGGCGGGGCCACCGAACTCGTGAAGCGGGCGGCCACCGCCGCCGCTTTCAAGGGCAAAAGCGGCGCGGCGCTCGACATCCTTGCGCCCGAAGGCGTGAAGGCCACCCGCCTGATCGTGATCGGTGCCGGCAAGGCGGCCGGCCTGAAGGCGAACGACTTCCCCAAATTCGGCGGCGTGGCGGCGAGCAAGCTTCCGGCCGGGGCGGCGGCCATGACCATCATGGCGGAGCTTCCAAACGGCGCCATGACCAGCGAGCAGGCGGTCGCGATCGCCTCGGGCCTGCGGCTGCGCACCTACAAGTTCGACCGCTACAAGACCAAGAAGAAGGACGGCGAGGAGGGCGGCACGCGCGCCGACGTCTCGTTTGCGGTCGGCGACGTGGTCGCCGCGAAGAAGGCGTTTACATCGGCGGCTGCGATCGTGGACGGCGTGATCATTGCGCGCGACCTCGTCAACGAGCCGCCGAACGTGCTTTTTCCCGAGGAGTTCGCGCGCCGCGCAGGCCTGCTCCGCAAGCTCGGCGTCAAGATCGAGGTGCTCGACGTCAAGGCGATGGACAAGCTCGGCATGGGCGCGCTGCTCGGCGTCGGCCAGGGCTCCGCGCGGCCGAGCCGCACCGTCATCATGCGTTGGGACGGCGGCAAGAAGGGTGAGGCGCCGGTTGCCTTCGTCGGCAAGGGCGTCTGCTTCGACACCGGCGGCATTTCGATCAAGCCGGCCGGCAGCATGGAGGACATGAAGGGCGACATGGGAGGCGCTGCCTGCGTCGTCGGCCTGATGCATGCGCTCGCGGCCCGCAAAGCCAAGGTCAACGTCGTCGGCGCCATCGGCCTGGTCGAGAACATGCCGGACGGCAACGCGCAGCGCCCGGGCGACATCGTCACCTCGATGTCGGGCCAGACCATCGAGATCATTAACACCGACGCGGAAGGCCGCCTGGTGCTTGCCGATGTGCTCTGGTACGTCGCCAAGAAAACCAAGCCGAAATTCATGGTGGATCTGGCGACGTTGACCGGCGCCATCGTGGTCGCGCTCGGCACCGAGCATGCCGGCATGTTCTCCAACAATGACGAGCTTGCCGAGCGGCTGCTGGCGGCCGGCATCGAGAGCGGCGAGAAGGTCTGGCGCCTGCCGCTTGGCCCCGAATACGACAAGCTGATCGATTCCCAGTTCGCCGACATGAAGAACACCGGCGGCCGCCATGGCGGCTCGATCACCGCGGCACAGTTCCTCCAGCGCTTCGTGGACGGCACGCCCTGGGCGCATCTCGACATCGCTGGGACCGCCATGGGCGCGCCGAAGACCGACATCAATCAGAGCTGGGGAAGCGGTTACGGAGTTCGCTTGCTCGACCGTCTGGTCGCCGACCATTACGAGCGCAAATGACCCGAGATGACTGAAGTCCTTTTCTACCATCTGCAAAACATGACGGTGGAGAACGTGTTGCCGCCGCTTCTCGAGAAATCGCTCGAGCGCGGCTGGCGCGTCGTGGTGCAGTCGAATTCGCCGGAGCGCGCCGATGCGCTCGACGCTCATTTGTGGACCTATCGCGACGATTCCTTCCTGCCGCACGCGACATGGCGGGTGAGCGACGCCGCCGATCAGCCGATCGTGCTGGCGGTCGAGGAGGACAATCCGAACGGTGCCAATGTCCGCTTTCTCATCGACAACGCCGCGGTGCCGCAGGACGCGCAGGGCTATGAGCGCATGGTGCTGCTGTTCGATGGCGACGATCCGGACGCGCTTGCGTTCGCCCGCAGCGCCTGGACGGATTGCAAGGCGCGGGGATTTGATGTCACTTATTGGCAGGCTGACGAGCGGGGCCGGTGGCAGAAGCGGAATTAGCGGTCGCTCGCAATTAATGATAATTTGCACTTTTCGGGTGATGATGGCTTTTGTCACCTTCGTGCCGCAAAGTGATGTTGCTACAATTGCTTAGGGCCGATCCTTCACTCGGGGATTTTAGTTTATCGTGCGACATCAAAAGCTTCCCAGCTCGCTCATAATTGCGTTGGCGGCCGTAGCCCCGCTGGTTGCGGGCTGTTCGGGCGGGACCGATCTGTTGTCCAGGGATGCCCAGTGGTTCAACACGCCCAGCCGCCTGTTCATCAAAAGCATCTCGATTGAGTCGCCGCCGCTGACCCCCGACAAGCCGGTTGGGGCCGAGGATCTGGTCAGCGCCGACGGGGCTTGTGCCGGCATGGCGCCGCCGCCCGGGCCGGCTGATGCGAATGCGTCGACGACCGCGCCGGCTCCCATGGGCGGCACCGTCGCGCTCGGCCACACCGAATGCGATGTGGTGCGCGGCATCGGCGCGCCCTCGAGCGTCAACCTCTCCGGTGATGCCGCCGGCAGGCGCGTTGCGGTCGTGACCTGGACGACCGGTCCGCGCGCTGGCATCTATACCTTCACGGCCGGTCGCCTGTCCTCGATCGAGGGCACGCCGGAGGCGCCGGTCATGCCGAAGGCGACCAAGCCGAAGCCGAAGAAGAAGTCGGCGTAACACGGGTCGACCTTTTGGCCTGAAGCTGGTTGCGGCTGTCGATGCGATCAGCCGCGCACTCCTATCCCCATCATCAAGCGGCTTTGCATTCCTTGATCGCGGTGGCCGAGGCGTGAACCGTGATCTCTCCCGTTCGCGCTCGCCGGCGATCTTGTTCGCGAGTTTCGACATCGCGGATGCCGACCTTCGCCCAAAGTGCCTTCATTGCCTCGAGCTGCGTTCTTCCGCGCGCGTTGAAAATCACGGGGGCGTTACGCGTGATCCGTGATCAGGCGGTTCGTGATGAGCAAGCCTTCGCATCCGCTGTCGGAAACTGCCCCGAAGCAAAACTGGAGGAAATCTCCAGAATAATCACGCGCGTCTCAAGCAACGGTTCAAGAATGTCATGTGCGCGAATGCTACGCGTCGAAGGGAGGGGCTAGGTCGGAAGGATCATTTGGATGTCCATTACCTCTGTGTTTTCCCCGGTTACGGGGCAACTCATCATTTTCGGCGACAGCGCGAATAACGGCCTCGTGATAAGTCGCGACAAGTCCGGCCGCATCCTGGTTGATAACGGGCACGTGAAAACGGTTGGTGGCGAACCCACGGTCGACAACACCACCGCGATCGACATCTTCGGTCAAGGCGGTGACGACACGATCACCGTCGACGAATGCCACGGACCGATGCCGGCGGTGCACATCTTCGGCGGCGACGGCAATGACAGGATCACGGGCGGCTCGGGAGCCGACCTCCTGTTTGGTCAGGCCGGCAACGATTTGATCAAGGGCGGCGGCGGCAACGATCTGCTGTTCGGCGGAGCGGGTAACGACGTCCTGGACGGCGGCAGCGGCGACAACCAGCTGTTCGGCGAGGCCGGCGACGACGTCATGATCTGGAATCCCGGCGGCGGCACCAACCTGTTCGAAGGTGGTGAGGGCAACGATACGGCTCAGGTCAACGGAAACAACGCCGCCGAGACGTTCACAATCAGGGCGAACGGCACCCGCGTGCGGCTCGACGGGACGGGCGCGGCGCCGTTTTCGCTCGACATCGGCACGACTGAAAATCTCGTCTTGCACAGCGGCGGCGGCGACGATGTCATCACCGCGGGCAATGGGCTCGGCAGCCTGATCTCGCTGACGCTCGATGGCGGCGCCGGCAACGACCGGATCATCGGCGGCGACGGCAACGACCTCATCATCGGCGGCAGCGGCGACGACATCGTCAATGGCGGACGCGGCAACGACGTCGCCCAGCTCGGGAGTGGCGACGACACTTTCATCTGGAATCCCGGTGACGGCAGCGACACGGTCGAGGGCGGCTCGGGCAGCGACAAGCTGCTTTTCAATGGCGCCAACATCAACGAGACCATCAACATCTCGGCCAATGGCGGCCGGGTGCGCTTCACCCGCGATGTCGCCAACATCACGATGGATCTCAACAGCGTCGAGCAGATCGAATTCGATGCGCGCGGCGGCGCCGACAACATCACCGTCGGCGACCTCACCCGGACCGGCGTCAAGCAGGTGCTGGTTGATCTCGGAGCCGTTCCGGGAGGGACGCAAGGCGACGGCGCTGCTGATACGGTGACCGTCAACGGCAGCAACGGCAATCAGCACATCGAGGTCACAGCCGCGGGCACAACGGTCACGGTCACGGGGCTGCCGGAGGTCGTGACGATCGCAAATGCAGAGGCCGGCAACGACCGGCTGGTCGTGCAGGCGCTCGGCGGCAACGACGTGATCGATGCATCCACGCTCGGCGCGGCGATCGGGCTGACCATCGACGGCGGTGCGGGCAACGACACCATCACCGGCAGCCAGGGAGCCGACACCCTGATCGGCGGCGACGGCAACGACAAGGTCATCGGCGGCCGCGGCAATGACGTCGCGCTTCTCGGCGCAGGCGACGACATCTTCACGTGGAATCCCGGTGACGGCAGCGACACTGTCGAAGGCGGCACGGGAACCGATACGCTGGTGTTCAACGGCGCCAATGTGGCCGAGACCATGTCGATCTCGGCGAACGGAAGCCGTGCGCTACTCACCCGTGACGTCGGTGCTATCGTCATGGACCTCGCCGGCGTCGAGCACGTGCAGATCGCGGCGGCAGGCGGCGCCGACAACATCACCGTCAACGATCTGACCGGGACAGGAATCACGCAGGTTGCCATCGACCTCAGTGCCGGCCCCGGCAGCCAGAGCGGCGATGCCGCGGCGGACCGCGTGACCGCGAACGGCACGACCGGTGACGACAACATATCGGTCGTGACCGCCGGCGGATCGATCGTGGTCAACGGCCTCGCTGCGCAGGTGACGATTGCGCATGCGGACGCCGGTGATGTGCTCGGCATCAACGGCGGCCAAGGCAATGATGTCATCGATGCGTCTTCCATCAAGGCGGGACAGTTGTTCAGCCTCAACATCAATGGCGGCGACGGCAACGACACCATCACAGGCAGTGCCGGCAATGACATTGTGAACGGCGGACGCGGCAACGATTTCGCCAATCTCGGTGCGGGCGACGACACCTTCGTCTGGAACCCCGGCGACGGCAGCGATACCGTCGAAGGCGGGAAGGGCACCGACACTCTGGCATTCAACGGCGCCAATATCAGCGAGAACATCAACATCTCGGCCAATGGCGGCCGGGTGCTGTTCACGCGAGATGTTGCCGCCATTGCGATGGACCTGAACGGGGTCGAACATGTCGACTTCAATGCTCTCGGCGGTGCCGACAACATTACGGTCGGTGACCTCTCCGGCACCGGCGTCAGCCAGGTCGACCTCGATCTCGGCGCCAATGACGGCGCCGCGGATACCGTGACCATCAACGCAACTGGCGGCAACGACGTCATCACGGTGACCGAGCACGACGGCATCATCACGGTGTCGGGGCTTGGCCAGGACATCAACATTACCGATGCCGGCGCGGGCGACAGGATCGTCATCAACGGTCTCGATGGCGACGACGTCATCACGGCCTCCGGTCTGCACGGCGGCATCCAGCTCGTTGCCAATGGCGGCAACGGCGACGACGTGCTGATCGGCAGCCCCGGCAACGACACGCTGGCAGGTGGTGCCGGTGATGACGTGCTGATCGGCGGCGGGGGCCTCGACGGCGGCACCGGCAACAACGTCGTCATCCAGGGCGGTGCGTTCGCGGCCGCGATGCTGCTCAACCAGGCCATGGCGGCCAGCTTCGTCCCGGCAGGTGAGGGGAACGGCGAGATGCCGCTGCCCGATCCGCACGCGATGCAGAACCAGGTGCTCGCACCGCCGCAGCACGCCTGAAGCCGACTGCATCGGCCCGGAGAACGCTCATGACGACGAACGCGGTCTCCACCGATACGGGGCTCGATGCATTGCTGACACTGCTGCATCTGCAAGGTGTTGCGGCCGATCGCGAGCAGCTCAGGCACCGGCTGGGCGCGGCAAGCTTCGGCGCAGCGGATATCGTCCGCTGCGCCAGGTCTCTCGGACTTAAAGCGCGAACCTATCGAACGCAGTGGAGCCGTCTGTCGGACACCCCGCTGCCTGCGATCGCAATGCTGCGGGACGGCGGCTTCATGGTCATCGCAAAGGCCTCCGCCGATAAGGTGCTGGTGCAGTCCCCGGAGGCGCCGCGTCCGGTACTGATGGATCGCGACGAGCTGTGCGCGATCTGGGACGGCGGCTTGATCCTGATGGTTCGGCGCGCCGGCCTGTCCGACCTCGGGCGGCACTTCGATATCACCTGGTTCATCGGCGCGATCGGCAAATACCGGCGGCTGCTGGGCGAGGTGCTGGCGGCTTCGTTCTTCCTCCAGCTTTTTGCGCTGGTCTCGCCGTTGTTCTTCCAGGTCGTGATCGACAAGGTGCTGGTGCACCGCTCGCTGTCCACGCTCGACGTCCTCGTCATTGGCCTCGTCGTCGTCTCCCTGTTCGACACCGTGCTCGGGATCCTGCGCAATTACCTGTTTGCGCACACCACCAACCGCATTGACGTCGAGCTCGGGGCACGCCTGTTCCACCACCTGCTGGCGCTGCCGATGGCGTGGTTTCAGGCCAGGCGCGTCGGAGATTCCGTGGCCCGGGTCCGTGAGCTCGAGAACATCCGCAATTTCATCACCAGCTCGTCGCTGACGCTTCTCATCGACCTGGTCTTCACCTCGGTGTTCTTGGCGGTGATGTTCGCCTATTCGGCGCAGATGAGCTTCATCGTGCTGGCATCGTTCCCGTTCTACATCGCGATCTCGGCCGTGGCGACGCCGCTGTTTCGCCGCAGGCTGGACGAGAAATTCCGCCGCGGCGCCGAGAACCAGGCCTTCCTGGTCGAGAGCGTCAGCGGCATCGAAACGCTGAAGGCGATGGCGGTCGAGCCGCAGATGCAGCGCCGCTGGGAAGAGCAGCTCGCAGGCTATGTCTCCGCGAGCTTCGGTGTCACCAGCCTCGGCAACACGGCTAGCCAGCTGGTGCAGCTCGTCAGCAAGGTCGTCACCGCCGCCATTCTCTATGTCGGCGCCAGACTGGTGATCGGTGACGCATTGACCGTCGGCGAGCTCGTTGCCTTCAACATCTTCGCAGGGCGGGTGTCGGCCCCGGTGCTGCGGCTCGCGCAGGTCTGGCAGGATTTTCATCAGGCGCGACTGTCGATCGCCCGGCTCGGCGACATCCTCAACAGCGCGGCGGACCCTGCTTACTCCGCGGCCCGCGCGGGGCTGCCGCCGATCCGGGGCAACATCCGCTTCGAGCACGTCTCTTTCCGCTACCGGCCCGATGGGCCGGAGATCCTGCACGATGTCTCATTCGACATTCCAGCCGGACAAACCGTCGGCATCGTCGGATCGTCCGGTTCGGGCAAAAGCACCTTCGCCAAGCTGGTGCAGCGGCTCTATGTACCGCAAGGCGGCCGCGTGCTGGTCGACGGAATGGATCTGATGACGACCGACCCGGCCGGACTCCGTCGGCAGATCGGAATCGTGCTCCAGGACAACATGCTGTTCAACCGGTCGGTGCGCGACAACATCGCGCTGGCCGATCCAAGCCTGCCGATGGATCGCATCATCGATGCGGCGAAGCTGGCGGGCGCGCATGATTTCATTCTGGAGCTCCCCGAGGGCTACGATACGGTGGTCGGCGAGCGCGGCTCGACGCTCTCGGGCGGGCAGCGCCAGCGCATCGCGATTGCCCGCGCACTGGTGGGCAATCCCCGGATCCTGATCTTCGACGAAGCCACCAGCGCGCTCGACTATGAAAGCGAGCGGATCATCCATGACAACATGAAGGAGATCGCGAAAGGCCGCACCGTCCTGATCATCGCGCACCGTCTGTCCACCGTCCGCGGCGCCGATCGCATCTTCACCCTGGAACGCGGCCGTCTGGTCGAGGACGGCACGCATGATGCGCTGATCAAGACCGGCGGCCGCTATGCCGCCCTGCATCGTCTCCAGGGAGGCATTTATGAGGTCGGCTAACACTGTGCCGGCCGCTCGTCCGGAGCAGACCGTGATCCCGTTCCGGAATGGAAAGGGCCGGCGCGCCGAGGAAGTCGCCTTCCTGCCGGCGGCGCTGGAAATCACGGAAACACCGCCATCGCCGATCGGCCGCGCCATCGCCCTGGCCCTCATGCTGCTTGTCTGCGCGGCGCTGGCCTGGTCGGCTTGGGGCACGATCGACATCGTGGCCTCCGCAACCGGCAAGGTCGTGTCGAGCGGGCGAAGCAAGGTGGTCCAGCCGTTCGAGACCGGCGTGGTGCGCGCCATTCACGTGCAGGACGGGCAATCGGTCAAGGCGGGCGACCTGCTGATCGAGCTCGATCCGACGGTGAACGCCGCAGAGCGCGATCGTCTGCATGACGATCTCATGGCCGAGCGGCTCAACGTCGCGCGCCTCCGCGCCGCATTGGCGGGCGGCGAAGGGGTATCCGCTGATCTCGTCGTACCAGAGGATGCCGATCCCATGCTGGTTGCGACGCAACGGCAGCTCCTCGCCAATCAGGTCGGCGAGAACAGGGCCAAGCTCGCGGCGCTGGCACGTCAGGAAGCGCAGAAGGAGGCCGAACATCAGACAATTGCGGCGACGATTCACAAGCTTGATGCGTTGCTGCCGATCACCCAGCAGCGTGTCGAGATCCGCAAGACGCTGATGGAGAAGGAAATCGGCTCGAAGCTGACCTACTATGAGACCCTCCAGCTCCAGATCGAGCAGCAGGAGGAGCTTCGCGTCCAGAGCAGCCGCTTGAAGGAGGCCGAGGCGGCCGTCGCCGCGATCCGGGAGACCCGCATCCAGGCCCTGGCCGAGTACAGGAAGAGTCTCTCCGACGAGCTGGCTAAGAGCGAACAGAAAGCCAATGGCGTCGCACGCGATCTGATCAAGGCGCAGCAGAGGACGAGGCTTCAGCAACTGACGTCGCCGGTCGACGGCGTCGTGCAGCAGCTTGCGGTCCACACCGTGGGCGGCGTGGTCACGCCCGCGCAGTCGCTGCTGGTAATCGTGCCGACCGATACGCGGCTCGAGATCGAGGCGATGATCTCCAATCGCGATATCGGATTTGTCGAGGCCGGGCAGGGTGCTGCCATCAAAATCGACACTTTCAATTTCACCCGCTACGGGCTTCTCGCAGGCCAGGTCGTGAGCGTCTCGCAGGACGCCATCATCCGCGACCGGCCGCAGGAGCGCGGGAGCGACCGTCCGCTCGCGACACAACGCGACAGCAGCGAGCCCAGCGGGCAGGAGTTGAGCTACAGCGCCCGCATCTCGCTCGATCGCACCCAGATGCAGGTGGACGACCGCCTCGTCAGCCTGTCGCCGGGAATGGCGGTGACCGTCGAGATCAGGACCGGTTCGCGCACCATCCTGAGCTACCTGCTATCGCCGCTGCAGCGCTACCGGCACGAGATCATGCGCGAGCGCTAGTTCCCGCATGATGCCGACGAAGCTTCGCGAGACGCGCTGAGAACCAATCGGGCTTTTCGGCAGCTACACCATGCCGCGGGCGCGCCACTCCTGATGAAGTCATTTTGGTGTGGCCCCGCAGCCCGGAATGCGTACATAGGAGCAAGCAAAAAATTTGGAGGAAAGCATGCGGCTCATTGCCCTCGTATCGGCTCTGGTCCTGCCGTTTGGCGCGGCGCTCGCCCAGGACTATCCGATCAGGCCCGTCACCATGCTGGTGCCGTTCGCCGCCGGCGGACCTACGGACACGATTGCTCGCCTGACCGCGGCCGGCATGGCGAAATCGCTTGGCCAACAGGTCGTCGTCGAGAACGCGCCTGGCGCCGGTGGTACCATCGCCACGACCCGCGCCTCGCGAGCCCAGCCCGACGGATACACGCTGCTGATCCATCATGTCGGCCTCTCGACGGCCGCCACACTGTACCGCAACCTCAGCTATGACACGAAGACGGCCTTTGCGCCGATCGGGCTTGTGACCAATGCGCCGATGACCATCATCGCGCGTCCGGATTTTCCGGCCGACACGCTGAAGGAATTGGTCGCCTACGCCCAACAGCAGGGCGACAAGTTGACCTATGCCAATGCCGGACTCGGCGCGGCGTCGCATCTCTGCGGCATGCTGTTCATGACAGCGATCCAGAAGCAGCTCACCGCGGTGCCCTACAAGGGCAACGGCCCCATCATGAACGACCTTCTCGGCCGGCAGATCGATCTTACCTGCGACCAGGCGACGAATACCACCGGCCCGATCATGTCGAAGCAGGTCAAGGCCTATGCGATCACCACCAAGGAGCGGCTGAAGAGCCTGCCCGATCTGCCGACCGCCGACGAGGCCGGCCTCAAAGGGTTCGAACTTGGCGTCTGGCACGGCATCTATGCCCCCAAGGGCACACCACCGGCGGTCGTTCAGAAGCTGACCGCGGCGCTCCAGTCCGCCCTTAGGGATTCCACGCTGATCGCCCGGTTCAACGACATCAACACGGAGCCGGTCCCGCAGGAGAAGGCGACGCCGGAGGCGCTGGCCGCGATGCTCGCGAGCGAAGTCGACCGTTGGGCTCCGATGATCAAGGCAGCGGGCCAATTCGCGGACTGAGCCATTCCTGCTCAATTCGTGCCGACATCGCTGCGTGAGCGGGCTAAGTCACCACGGTAAAGAACAGTCCATTCAACAGCCAATCACCGGGTAGCAAAATACCGGTACTGTGCATGGGGTTGTTTTTGCGATTTTAATGTCGGGCCGGTCGCGGAGGCGTCAACCCGCCGCCTCGTCGAACTGCGTGCTCGCCTCGAGCCACTGCTCCTCGGCACGCGCCAGCGCGTCGGCCGCATTGGCGCGCGCTTTCGACAGTTGCGCGGCCTGCTTGGGATCGCGGGTGAAGATGTCGGGCAGGGCCAGCGCAGTGTCGATCTTGCTGATGATCTCGCTGACGCGGGCGATCTCGGTTTCGGCTTCCGCGATACGTTTCTTCAGCGAGCCGCGATTGTCCGATCTCGGACGCTGCGGCTTCTCGCTCGGCGCGTTGCGCTCGCGCGGGGCGGGCTCGCCATTGCGCGCGGACAGCACCAGGCGGCGATATTCGTCGAGGTCGCCGTCGTAATTAGTCACGGTGCGGTCGGCGACGATCCAGAGTTGATCGGCGCAGGACTCGATCAGATAGCGATCATGCGAAACCATGATGACGGCGCCGGGGAATTCGTTGATGGCTTCCGCAAGCGCGGCGCGGCTGTCGATGTCGAGATGGTTGGTCGGCTCGTCCAGGATGATCATGTTGGGGCCGAAGAAGGTCGCCAGTCCCAGCAGGAGCCGCGCCTTCTCGCCGCCCGACAATTTTCCGACCTTGGTATCGGCCGCCTTGCCGGAAAAGCCGATCGCACCGGCGCGGGCGCGTACTTTGGCTTCGGGCGCCTCGCCCATAAGCTTGCGGACGTGGTCGTAGGTCGAGGCATCCTCGTTCAATTCGTCGAGCTGGTGCTGGGCGAAATAGGCAATCGAGAGCTTGTCGGCGCGGGTCACCTTGCCCGAGAACGGCGCGAGGCGGCCGGCGAGCAGCTTCACGAGAGTCGACTTGCCGTTACCGTTCGAACCAAGGAGCGCGATGCGGTCGTCATTGTCGACGCGCAAGGTGACGCGGTTCAGCACGGGCGAGTTCGGATCGTAGCCGACCACGACGTTGTCGGCGGCGATGATCGGCGGCGACAGGATTTTCTCGGGCGCGGGAAAGCTGATCTCGTGTACGTCCTGGGTGACCAGCGCCGTGATCGGCTTCAGCCGCTCCAGCATTTTCACACGGGACTGCGCCTGGCGGGCTTTCGAGGCCTTGGCCTTGAAACGGTCGACGAAGGCTTGCAGGCGGGCGCGTTCGGCTTCCTGGCGCTTGACCGCTTTGGCATCGAGCATCTCGCGCATGGCGCGCTGCTCCTCGAAGGAGGAGTAGGTGCCCTTGTAAAGGGTGAGCTTGCTGCGATCCAGATGCAGGATCTGGTCGACCGAGCTTTCCAGCAGATCGCGATCATGGCTGATCACGATAACGGTGCGCGGATAATGCGCGAGGTGATCCTCGAGCCACAGCGTGCCTTCGAGGTCGAGATAGTTGGTGGGCTCGTCGAGCAGCAACAGGTCGGGAGCCGCAAACAGCGTTGCGGCGAGCGCAACGCGCATGCGCCAGCCGCCGGAGAATTCGGCGCAGGGGCGGAGCTGGTCGGCGGCGGAGAAGCCGAGACCGGAAAGGATGGCTGCGGCGCGGCTCGGCGCCGAATGCGCGTCGATGTCGACCAGCCGGGTCTGGATCTCGGCGATCTGGTGCGGGTCGGTCGCGCTCTCGGCCTCGGTGAGCAGTGCGTCGCGTTCGAGGTCGGCCTTGAGCACGACCGAGATCAGGCTCTCGGGGCCGTTCGGCGCTTCCTGCGCCAGGCTGCCGACGCGCCAGCGGGGCGGCAGGCTCACCGTGCCGTGCTCAGCGGCGAACTCGCCGCGGATCACCTTGAACAGGGTCGATTTGCCGGTGCCGTTGCGACCGACCATGCCCACGCGGGATCCGGGCGTGATCTGCACGGAACTCTGGTCAATCAGAAGGCGTCCGGCGAGGCGGATGGAGAGGTCGGTGATGGAGAGCATGCGGCCTTGTCACCGCACCCGCGATCAAACGCAACCCGTTTTTCTGTGTTTGCAAGCCGGTGCTTGTCAACTCAGTGCGAATCGCGCTCGCGCTGCTTCAGCTCATTGAGGAGTTGCTCGAGGTGCGTCGGCAGCCTGGCTTCGGGCCGCAGGCTCTGCTGGAGCCGTTCGCCCACCGCATCGCGGATCGAGCGGCTGGTGCGCCGGTCGATTTGCTCGCTATCGTCGGCGAAAAGGCTAACCATCGCAGAGTTCCGTGTTCTCAAAGAAGCGACACGGTACCAAGTCCTTGGCCCCCAAATGGTTTCGCCACTCGCGGCGATTGCGCGGCATTCTAGCAAAAATTGTGTGAAGCCGCGCAATATCCTCTCCGAATACAAAGCCCCGGCGCTGGGGGACGCCGGGGCTTCGCCTGGAAGGTACCTTGGGGGCTCAGGTATCTTTGGAAAGGTGCTGTCGGGCTCAGTAGCAGCGGTTGATCATCCGCCAGCGGGGTCCCCAGGGAGTCGGGACCAGCCGGCGCACATAGCAGCCGCCATAGCCGTAGGAGACGGGAGCATAGAAGCGCGGTCCACCCCAGCCGTGGCCGTTGTGCCAGCCACCGCCGCCGTGCCAGCCGCCGCCGCCACCATGCCAGTGCGCGGAGGCGGAGGTCGGCGCCAGCGCGGCACCAAGCGCAACCGCGGCGACGGCGGCGAGGGAAAGTTTCCTCAACATGGTGATCTCCTCAAATCTGTTGGCGCGGGGCTATCGCGTCGATGGAAAGGCCGCCGAAACGGTCTGCCTCTGAAAGAGGCTTTGGTTTCGATGGACCCGAGGTTATCCGAGCGAGGCTGAACCAAACCCTGACGAGGCCTTCAGAATGGGTTCATCTGGGTGAAATCATTGTAATCCACGTTGGACTTCCAACCCTGAAAGGGGGACCCACCACGCGTCCGCAATGGATGGGAAGGAGACACGCTGAAGCTAAGCTTCGCGTCTGCCTTGAGTGCTACGGTCATATAGAGTCTGCCATGGTCGATCCTCAGTCACACCAGGAAGGGGCCTTCGCGTGATCACCGTTTGGGGCGGACAGACCTCGCGATCGATCCGGGTCGTATGGGTGCTGGAGGAGATGGGCCTTCCCTACCGCGTGCGGCAGGTGGACATGCTGGCCGCCAAGCAGGACCCCGAGTTCCTGGCGGTCAACCCCGCTGACTACATCCCGGCGATCCAGGACGGCGACGTCGTCATGGTCGAGTCGATCGCGATCATGGAGTACCTCGCTACGGGCCGACGCCGCTGGCGCCTGCGCCGCAGGATCCCACGTTCCCCGCCTACCAGCAATTTCCGCATCTGGGCGAAGCCGGTCTCGCGACCCTGATGATGCCCGTCGTCGTCAGCCGCTTCATCGCGCCCGACGCCGAACGGGAGAACTGGGGCGCGACCTGGTGCCTGCAGTCGTTCCAGAAGCGGCTAAAGCTTGTCAGCCAACGGCTTGCCGACTCGTCCTACCTTGCCGGCGAGGCTTTCACAGCAGCCGACATCTCGGTGACCTACGCCCTGAACCTGGGCCAACGGAACTGCGGGATCACCCTCGGCGACGCCGAACAGGCATATCTCGCCCGCACCACCGGCCGCGACGCCTACAAGCGTGCCATGGAGCGTTCGCACGAAGGGGTGAACACCTGATTCCCGTTTCGTCCGCGAATCGAGACACGAGAGGTCAGCACTCAACGTCATGGGGTCGAAAGCGGCCCTAAGCCCGACGCCGACCTTCGGACGCCCAGATCGCCGCCATCTACAAGTATCGGTTCAGGTGAACACTCGCCCTCGGCCTGCGGCGAAGCGCCCGCGAGCCCGTTTGGGCGGTCGCTTGCCGTATCGCGAAGGCGCCGATATAAGCCCGGCAACTCCGAACCACTGTTTTCTCTTCAAGGACAACATCATGGCCATCGAACGCACCTTCTCGATCATCAAGCCCGACGCCACCGCGCGCAATCTCACCGGTGCGGTTAACGCCGTGATCGAGAAGGCGGGCCTGCGCATCGTCGCGCAGAAGCGTATCCGCATGACCAAGGAACAGGCCGAGACCTTCTATGCGGTCCACAAGGCGCGCCCCTTCTTCGGTGAGCTCGTGGAGTTCATGACGTCGGGCCCCGTGGTCGTCCAGGTGCTGGAAGGCGAGGGTGCCGTCGCCAAGTATCGCGACGTGATGGGTGCGACCGATCCGTCCAAGGCGGCTGACGGCACCATCCGCAAGCTCTACGCAAAGTCGATCGGCGAGAACTCCGCGCACGGCTCGGATGCGCCGGAGACCGCCGCGATCGAGATCGCGCAGTTCTTCTCGGGCAACGAGATCGTCGGCTGATCCGTCAGCCGATAAGGTAACGAGACGCGGCGAAAGGACGTAGTGTGAACTGGCTCTGGCAGATCTTCGATCCCGCTACGATCGGGGCATTCTTCACCCAGTTCCGCGTTGAGATGGCCGAACCGACCTTTTGGGTCGCGGTCGGCAAGATCATCTGGATCAACATCCTCTTGTCCGGCGACAATGCGCTGGTGATCGCGCTTGCCTGTCGCGGCCTCAAGCCGCGGCATCGGCTGTGGGGCATGATCCTCGGTGCGGGCGCCGCGGTGCTGCTGCGGATCATCTTCACGGGCATCGTCGCGAGCCTGATGGAGTTGCCGTACCTCAAGCTGGTGGGCGGCCTCGCGCTGATCGTGATTGCGGCCAAGCTGCTGGTGCCGGAGCAAGAGGACGAGGACGGCGTCGAGTCGGCGTCGCATCTGTGGCAGGCCGTGCAGATCGTCGTCGTTGCCGACATCGTCATGAGCCTGGACAACGTCATTGCGGTGGCCGCGGCCGCCAATGGCAGCGTGCCCTTGCTGGTGCTCGGTCTTGCCATCAGCGTGCCCTTGATCGTCGCCGGCGCGGCGCTGATCATGGCGCTGCTCGCAAAGCTGCCGGTTCTGGTGTGGGCCGGCGCGGCGCTGCTCGGCTGGATCGCGGGCGAAGTGATCGCGACCGATCCCGGCATCGCGCCGAGGCTGCATGCGCTGTTCGACGGTCCGTTCGGCGCTTCGCTCGACAACATGCTCGGCGCCTTGCGCATCCCGCCGCAATTCGCCCATGGCGGCGGAGGCGGCGAATATCTCTGCGCAGCTCTCGGCGTCGTTGTCGTGCTGGTCGTCGGCTCCATCTGGCGCCGCCGCAGCATGAGCGCGGCCGCGCTGGAGTCCTCCGAACGCCACGTCAAGGCCTCGGCGGAGTAGATCTATCTTTTGAGCATGATCTCTTGGGAAAAGCGCTAGCGTCGGACGATCGAGCCGGCGCGGTTGATCAGGCGGGCGAGCGCGCGGAAGCGGCTGCCGACTCGATCCGCGACGAGATCGCCGAGGCGGTGCTCGAACACCAGCAACAGCTTGCGGCCCATGCTGCGGAAATGCGTCGCGGGCAAGACGCCCGGACGCGCCGCCGAGATCAGATGTGCGACGCGGAAGGCCGCGCCCAGCAGGCGGGCGCGTTCGAGCTGCGCCGGCGTCAGCAGCTCCTGCATGGCGACCGGCGGCTGGTTCTCCTCGCTGAGGCCCGCATAGCGATAGAACACGGACAACCCGACGAAGGCGCGCTCGGTGTGGGTGATCGCGCCGAAATTACCGTTGACGACGAGGCTCAGCGTCTGCTCGCCGCGATGGTCGGGATGCACGCGCCACCCGATGTCGGACAGCAGGCACGCGGCGTGGCGCAGGCGGCGGTCTTCTTCGGTCTCGCGCAGCTTCACCACGCGCGCGAGGCGGTCGGTCCAGGCGATCAGCTCGCGGGCGTGCTTTGCCGAACGCGACAGCAGCTGGTTCAGCTCCTCGGCCGCGCAGATCAGTCCGTCCTTGTTGCGCTCGGACTCCGGCAGCTTCTCGTGCAGCAGGCCCTCGCGCACGCCGAAGGTCGAGAACACGATGGTCTTCGGCTTCGCCACCCGGATGATGTGCTCGAGCACCAGCGCCGCATAGGTGAGGAGCGGACGCCGGGCATCGGCGACGATCTCGATGTCGGCGAGCATGCCGGCGGCCGCAAGCCGGCGGAGACGACGCGAGAAATCGAGCGCCTCGGCCGCCGAAATCGAATAGCCGTGCATCACCTGCAGCGGATAGCCGCTCTGGATGATGTGGATGCGCGCAAGCGCGCGCCAGGTGCCGCCGACCGCGTAGAAGCTGCGGCTGCTCCCCGCCTTGAGCTGCGGCACCCCATCGAGCGCTTCGCGCACGATGCGGTCGGCGCGTTTCAGGGATTTATGCGCGAGGTCCTGCAGCGCGAGGCCGCCGAGCGGCAGCGTCACGCCGCTGCGCACGGTGTTTTTGCGCACGTCGATCAGTTCGAGCGAGCCGCCGCCGAGGTCGCCGACGATGCCGTCAGGATGATGGATGCCGGAGATCACGCCAAGCGCCGACAGCCGCGCCTCGCGCGGGCCCGACAGGATCTCGATCTTCACCGCGCAGATGCGCTCGGCTTTCGCGATGAAGTCGGCGCCGTTGGAGGCATCGCGGCAGGCGGCGGTCGCAATCGCAAACACCCGCCCGACCTGCATGACCCGGCACAGCGCACGGAAGCGCTTGAGCGAGGTCAGCGCCTTGTCGACGGCGTCGGGCGCAAGCAGTCCCGTGCTCTGCACTTCGCGCCCGAGGCCGCACAGCGTCTTCTCGTTGAAGATGGGAATGAGGCTCCGCGTCAGTCCCTCGTAGACGACGAGACGGACCGAGTTGGAGCCGATGTCGATGACCGCGACGCTCGAGCCGCGCTTGCGCGGCCGCTTCACGTCGACGATCCCGGATCAGGATTGATGACGTTCATTACGGCGCGTGAGGCGGCGCGGCGAGGATTCCTTGAGCGACTTACCACGGCCAGACAGACTCGGATTTGTCATGAAGTAGTTGTGGACGTTGAAAGGCTCCTCGCCCTTCGCGGTCTTCATACGCGTTGAGGACCCGTCCGGCAACAATTGCCAGCTCTGTTCATTGTCCTTGAGATTCGCGACCATGATCTGTTCGAGAACCTGCTGATGCACCGTGGGATTCTGCAGCGGACACAGCACCTCGACGCGGCGGTCGAGGTTGCGCGGCATCATGTCGGCTGAGGAGATATATACAGCCGCTTTCGCGCTCGGCAGGCCCTGGCCCATGCCGAAGCAGTAAATTCGGCCGTGTTCGAGGAATCGTCCGATGATCGACTTGACGCGGATGTTCTCCGACAGGCCGGGAATACCGGGCCTGAGGCAGCAGATACCGCGCACCACGAGCTCGACCTGCACGCCGGCCTGGGAGGCCTCGTAGAGCGCGTCGATGATATCGGGGTCGACCAGCGCGTTCATTTTCATCCAGATCGCAGCAGGCCGGCCGTGCCGCGCATGCGCGGTCTCGCCCTGGATGTGCTCGATGATGCGCTTGCGCAAGGTCAGCGGAGACACCGCCATCTTTTCCAGATCGCTCGGCGCAGCGTAGCCGGTGATGAAGTTGAACACGCGCGCGGCGTCGCGGCCGATGGTCGGCTCCGAGGTGAAGTAGGAGAGGTCGGTGTAGATGCGCGCGGTCACCGGGTGGTAATTGCCGGTGCCGGTGTGGACGTAGGTCGTGAGGCTGCCGCCCTCGCGCCGCACCACCATCGAGAGTTTCGCGTGGGTCTTCAGTTCGAGGAAGCCGTAGACGACCTGCACGCCGGCGCGTTCGAGGTCGCGCGCCCAGCGGATGTTGGCCTCCTCGTCGAAGCGGGCCTTCAGCTCGATCAGCGCGGTGACGGATTTGCCGGCTTCGGCGGCTTCCACGAGCGCGCGCACGATCGGCGAGTTGCTGGAGGTGCGGTAGAGCGTCTGCTTGATGGCGACGACGTCGGGGTCGCGCGTCGCCTGCTGGAGAAACTGCACCACGACGTCGAAGGATTCGTAGGGGTGATGGACGACGAGGTCCTTCTGCCGGATCGCAGCGAAGATGTCGCCGCCTTGCTCGCGCACGCGCTCGGGATGGCGCGGCACGTAAGGGGTGAATTCGAGATCGGGCCGGTCAAGGCGGGTGAGCTGCGAGAGCTCGTTCATGGCGAGCACGCCATCGACCAGGAACACCTCGTCGTCGGCGGTCGACAGCGCGTGCTGCACGAAACTGCGCAGCTGCTCCGGCATCTTGGCGTCGATCTCGAGTCGGATCACCGAACCGCGGCGGCGGCGCTTCAGCGCGGTCTCGAACAGGCGGACGAGATCCTCGGCCTCTTCCTCGATTTCGAGTTCGGAGTCGCGGAGGACGCGGAAGGCGCCCTGGCCGTGAAGATTGTAGCCGGGGAACAGGCGGTTGATGAACAGCGCGGTGGCCTGCTCCAGCGAGATCAGCCGGACGACCTTGCCGTCAGCCGGCAGACGGATGAAGCGGTCGATCTTGCCGGGCATGCGGATCAGCGCGTTCATCTGCTTGCCGTCGGCGGCGCGCGTGAGCTGGAGCGCGATGGTGAAGCCGAGGCTCGGAATGAACGGGAAGGGGTGGGCCGGGTCGATCGCGAGCGGCGTCAGCAGCGGGAACACGTTGCTGAGGAAGTAGTCCTCGACCCAGGTTCGTTCCGCCTTGGTGACCTCCTTGCCCTCGACCAGCACGATACCCTCGTCGGCGAGCGTGCCGCGCAGGTCGCGCCAGATTGCCTGCTGGTCGGAGGCAAGCTGCGAGACGGTCCGGTTGATGAGCGCGAGCTGCTCGGACGGGGTCAGACCGTCGGGGCTGCGCTCAGCAATACCCTCGCGCACCTGGGCCTTGATGCCGGCGACGCGGACCATGAAGAACTCGTCGAGGTTATTCGCTGAAATCGACAGGAATCGCACCCTCTCCAGCATGGGGTGGCTGGGATTGACCGATTCCTCCAGGACGCGGCGGTTGAAGTGCAGCCAGGAAAGCTCGCGATTGATGAACCGCTCGGGGCTCGATGCGATCGCCGGCGGGCCTTCGGCTTCCGGGGCTTTTTCTTTAACTTCAACAGCTTGCGCAGAATCCATCAGAAGTCGGTCCATCCAGTTCGCCCCAATTTGCGACTTACGCGCAAAACCCGCGGGAGCATGTGTTAGAGCGATGACGTTTCGATGACATTGATGTTCCGCCGCCCGGCCGCGTCAACCCGCCTTGGTCAGACATCCCGGAGCAGCTCGGCCGCCAGGGCCCGGGTGACGGGGCGGCCGAGGCGCAAGGCCTCGCTGTCCAGCAGGTCCACAGCCCGTCGGGCGGCGGCCGAGGACCGCTCCAGGCGAGTGGCGAGGTAGCTGACCACGCTCTCGTCCACCGCGAGCTGGCGGTCGGCGCAGAACTTGACGATCAGGCCGCGGAAGAGCTGGTCGTCGGGCGGCAGCAGCGAGACAACGGGGACGGCGCGGAGCCGCGAGCGCAGGTCGGCGAGCTCGATCTCGAGAGACGCGGGCACCTCGCGTCCGGTGAAGAGGACGTAGGCGCCGTCCTCGCGGGCCAGATTCATCAGATGGAACAGGGCGCGCTCGTCGAATTCCCTGGCTTTGGGATCCTCGACCACCAGCGCGCCGGTGGCGAGCGCAGCCGGGACGGCCTCGGCGGTCAGCCCATTGGCCGTGGTCGAGCGGGCGCCTGAAGCCTCGGCCCAGATCGCGGCGAGATGGCTCTTGCCGCTTCCTTCCGGGCCGGCCAGCCACATGATTCGGTTCGGCCATTCCGGCCAGGCGTCGATGAGGGCAAGACCGGCGGCGTTGACGGGGCCTTCGAGGAAATTGTCCCGGCTCAGGCTCTCCGCATGCGGAAGCGAAAACGCCAACTGTCGGGGATGAACGCGGCTTGGCACGCTTGCTTTGCTCCGTGCCGGCGTGCCGGCTTCGTTTGACGAGATGCGACCTAATCGAGCGGGAGTTGGCCTTTTACGGGGCCGCTCCCAACTCACTTGGCCTCGATCGTGCTCATGTGCCGCAACCATTCGACAAGATAGAGCGACACGGAGGAGAGCGTGAAGACCGTGACGAGGCCCATCAGGATTATATCATAAGGACCGGGTTTGAAGCCGAAGGCGAGGGCGGCCAGCACCAGCGCCGCGAACGCCACTTGGGCCACAGTGTTGAGCTTGGATACCTTTGAGGGCTTCATCTCCACAGGTCGGTCGAACAGCCACGATATGATCACGGCGGCGACGATCATGATGTCGCGCGAGACCACCAGGATGACGATCCAGCGCGGAATCGCGCCCCAGATGCCGAGCGCCATGTAGATCGAGACCAGCAGCGCCTTGTCGGCGAGCGGGTCGAGCAAGGCGCCGAGCTCGCTCGTCATGTTGAAGCGCTTGGCAAGGAAGCCGTCGACCGCGTCGCTGATACCGGCGATCAGGAATACGGCGAACGCCACCTCCATTTGGCTCGACACGATGGCCCAGACGATGATCGGGACCAGCATGATGCGGCCCAAAGTAATGATGTTCGGTATACTCACACGGCGCTTCCCGGCACCCGGCCTGACCTCGAATTCGGCCCTTTGGAGGCTGAACCGGTTGATATCTCTACATAGTATACGGCGGCGCGCCATGCGAGCCATTGCGCGTCCCCGGAATTCGACGTAACCAGCCGCAAACCCACTGGAAATCGGGCATGACCGACCGCAAAAACGGCCTCACTTACGCCGATTCAGGCGTCGATATCGATGCGGGCAACCGCTTGGTCGACCTGATCAAGCCGATGGTGCGCGCCACCGCACGGCCCGGCGCCGACGCCGAAATCGGCGGATTCGGCGGCCTGTTCGATCTCAAGGCGGCCGGTTTCAAGGATCCCATCCTGGTGGCCGCGACCGATGGCGTCGGCACCAAGGTCAAGATCGCGATCGAGACCGGCCTGCATGGCGGGATCGGCATCGACCTCGTCGCCATGAGTGTCAACGACCTCGTGGTGCAGGGCGCCGAGCCGCTGTTCTTCCTCGACTATTTTGCCTGCGGGAAGCTCGATCCGGAGGCGACCGCGTCGATCGTCGCCGGTGTCGCCGAAGGCTGCCGCGAATCCGGCTGCGCCCTGATCGGTGGCGAGACGGCCGAGATGCCCGGCCTCTACAAAGACGGCGACTACGACCTCGGCGGCTTTGCCGTCGGCGCCGCGGAGCGGGGCACGCTCTTGCCGCGCAAGGACATCGCCGCCGGCGATGCCGTGATCGGGCTCGCTTCGTCGGGCGTGCACTCCAACGGTTTCTCGCTGGTGCGCAAGATCGTGGAACAATCCGGCCTCGGCTTCGGGGCGCAGGCGCCGTTTGCGCCCGTCATGACGCTGGGCGGCGCGTTGCTGACGCCGACGCGTCTCTACGTCAAATCCTGCCTGCGCGCGATCCGCGAGACCGGCGCGGTGAAGGGGCTTGCCCACATCACCGGCGGCGGCTTCACCGACAACATTCCGCGCGTGCTGCCGAAGCATCTCGGCGTCGGTATCGATCTGGCGCGCCTGCCAGTGCTGCCGGTGTTCAAATGGCTGGCCGCGCAGGCCGGCATCGCCGAGCTCGAAATGCTGCGGACCTTCAATTGTGGGATCGGCATGATCGCGATTGTCGAGCCGGACAAGGTCGAAGAGGTCGTGGAGATCTTCACTGACGCCGGTGAGACCGTGGCACAGCTCGGTAGCGTGATCCCGGCCGAGGGCGAGCACCGCGTCGTCTATAACGGCCATCTCGACCTGGCGCTGTAATGACCGGCGCTGTAATGAAACGCCGCGTCGCCATCCTGATTTCCGGCCGTGGCTCCAACATGGCTGCGCTGATCAAGGGCGCGGCCGCGCCGGATTTTCCGGCGGAGATTTCGCTCGTCATCTCGAACAAGGCCGATGCGCTGGGGCTGGAAAGGGCCAAAGCGAGCGGCGTGAAGACGCTGGTGATCGAAAGCAAGCCGTTCGGCAAGGACCGCGCCGGCTTCGAGAAGGTGCTGCAAGCAGCACTCGATCAGCACGGCATCGAGCTGATTTGCCTCGGCGGCTTCATGCGCCTGTTCACGGCCGAATTCACCAAGGCGTGGTACGGGCGGATGCTCAACATTCATCCCTCGCTGCTGCCGTCCTTCCCCGGTCTCGACCCGCACGGCCAGGCCTTGCGCGCCGGCGTCAAGCTGTCCGGCGCGACGGTGCACTTCGTGATCCCCGAGACCGACGCCGGTCCAATCGTGATGCAGGGCGCGGTTCCCGTCAGCGACCACGACACGGCGGACACGCTGTCGGAGCGTATCCTTGAAGTCGAGCACCGCATCTATCCCGCAGCACTGAGCCTGCTCGCGACCGGCAAGGTCCAGATCGAGGGCGATGTGTGCAGGACCGCGGGCAGCGGGCCGTCGGAGAATTTTCTGGTTTCGCCGTTGGTGCGGTGAAGCGCCGTCGCACTCGGAATACTTCTCATTCCAAACAAAAACCCCCGGCAGAGCCGGGGGCAACGTCATGATCTCTTGCGCAGACCGCGAGAGAAATCAGGAAACCTTGAGGTTCTCCGCGGATGCCTTGCCGCGGTTCTCCACGAGATCGTATTCAACCACCTGATTTTCATTGAGGGTCGAGAGTCCGGCGCGCTCGACGGCGGAGATGTGGACGAAGACGTCCTTGTCACTGCCGTTCGGCTTGATGAACCCATAGCCCTTGGTTGGGTTGAACCATTTGACGGTGCCCTTTTGCGGCATCCTCAGTCTCCTCCGCTAGATACAAAAACGACGCGGCCGCTTTTCGCGTGCCACGCCACAAACGGGCTTCCGGTAGTCTGTTCGAGTCTTGTCTCAATGTCGCGAAACGCACAGTCGAGCGGCCAATTCCGATTGTGTCCGATATTGCAACATGAAAATCGCCCGTTAGCAAGCCGCGCGCGAATTTCAAGACTTCGACCCGAGTGCCCGCCCGCAATTTGCGACCTGTGGCCGCGGAACCACAATCGGAAGCAATGCCTTTGCCGGGACGCGCCAGCCGGTTGACCCTCAGTAACAGTTCGGCACAAATCGCGGCACGCGTGCGCCGCTCCTGTTGCTTTTTTGCGCGCCGCCCTTTGCTTCAGGATTTGTCGCCATGTGCTGCATTTCGCAGCCCTCAGAGACACGGCAGGCGATCAGGCTGAACCGCGTCCGCTGGATCGCGGCTGCCGTGGCGTTTGCTCTCATCATGGTACTGTCGACGACATCAGGCTTTGCGCAGAGTCCCACGCCCACGCCGACCCCGACACCCACGCCGTCACCGACGCCGATTCCGATGCCAATTCCGATGCCGACCGCGACCAATTACGACCAGTCGGCCGGCAACAGCTCGCTCAATCTCGGCTCGAATTTCCTGGAGCGGCTCGGAAACCAGGCATCTGGCGGCGTCAACCGGGCGTTTCGGACCAATCCCGGCGGCGGCGGCGCGTCGGCGAGCACGGAAGACCCGCGCTACCGCACCTGGTTCGAGGGTTATGGCATCTCGGTCCGGACGGATGCGCAAGGAGACTTTGTCGGCGACAAGCGCAAGACGTTTGGCGGTGTCGCAGGCTTTGGCGCGCGGCTCGCGCCGGGTGTCAATCTCGGCTTCTCCGTCGACCAGAGCCACACCGATATCGACGTGCCGCTCGCACTTCAGTCCGCCACGCTGGATCTGACGCAACTCGGCTTCAGCGGCTCGGTCGACAAGGGCCCCTGGACCTGGGCCTTCGCGGTGGTGCACGGCTTCGGCAAGGTCCGCTCCAGCCGGGATACTGGCCTGGGACTTGCGACCGCGGGTTATCGCGCCGCAATCGACGGCGCGCTGACCGAGATCAGCTATTACTGGACCAAGGACCAGATGCGCATCGTGCCCAAGGGCGCACTGGAATATGTCCGCGCCACCAGCGTCGCGTTCCAGGAGGTTGGCGGCCTCGATCCACTCAATGTCGGCTCGACGGCGCTCTCGCGCGCGCGCGTCATGATCGGAGCCGAGATCGGGCGCTACTTCATCTTCGACCAGAAGATCCTGGACCTGTCCGCCTACGGCAAGTTCGTCGACAGTTTCTATCAGAACCTGGGATCGGTGCAGGTCAGCCTCGGGACCCAGAGCATCGTCGTGCCCGGCATCGGCGAGAGCCGCTACGGTACGGATGCAGGCGCCTCGGCCTCGCTCAGCCTGACCAACACGGCGCGGCTCTACGTCAACTACGACGGCAAGTTCCGCAACGAGCTGACGTCGCACCAGGGCACGGTCGGCTTCGAATATCGGTGGTGAAGCGAAGCCTGCCCGCGTCGGCCAGAGGAGGATCCGGAAAACTGCGAAGCGGTTTTACGAAAGCATCATGCTCGAGCTTTAAGTCGGCATTGCCGCGACATAACCCGTCAATCCAAAGGCCGCGCGCGCGGCCGTCATCATCGGCGCCAGCGCGTTCGGGTGGATGAACTCGTCGCGGAAACAGGGATGGATCTTGGGATCGAAGATTTTCTTCAGCCAATCGACCACGATCTTGTGGCGCTCGGAGGCGCGGAACTCCTTATGATAGGTGAGCCAGAGATCGGCGTGGTGGCTGACGCCGAGATCGACGGCAACCAGCGGGGCGCCGAGCGCGATCGAAACCGTCGGCAGGAATCCGATGCCGGCGCCGCGCTCCACCGCATAGAGCACGCCGACCGAGGAGTTGGTCTTGATCCCGACGATGCCCTCGAGCGACTTCAGTCCGAGCACGCGGGCGTAGGCGCCGTCGTCGACCTGCGGGGCGCTCTGCTTGATGATGCGGTGGTTCTTCAGCTCGGCCAGGGTCGCGGGCACGCCGTAGAGGTTTTCGTACTCCTTGGAGACGAAGGGATAGATGTGCAGGCGGCCGAGCTTGGCGACGATCAGATCGGGATTGGTCGGCGGCTCGAGCTGGATCGCGATATCGGATTCGAGCCGCGCGACGTCGGCCTGTTCCATCGCGCAGCGCAGGTCGACGGTGATCTTGCGATAGGTTTTCTGGAAATCGATCAGTCGCGGCAGAATCCAGAAATTGCCGGGGCCTTCCGTCACCGCGACGCGCACGGTGCCTGACATATCGTTCGACGATCGCGAAGCACGCCGGAACACATTGAAGGCATGACGCTCCATGTGCGCGACGTCGGCGATCATCGCGCTGCCTTCGTCGCTGAGCGTGAGCCCGCTCTGGTCGCGCAGGAACAGCTTGCAGTCGATGCTCTCTTCGAGCCGGTCGATCCTGCGCATCAGGGTGGTGGAGGTGAGCCCGAGCTCCTCGGCGGCGTTGCGGAAGCTTTTATATTTTGCGCAAGCTAAAAACAGTTTCAAATCGTCCCAGGACATGTCCAGGGTTTCTTCACGGTGCTGCATCACCGCAGCACCCCGGTGCAATAACTGCTGCATACGCCTGATCCCCAGCCGCTAAGCTCATCGCCATAGCGGGGCACGAAAGCCGCGAACGATAGAGGGGCGACATGAGTATGGAAAGGGGCTCGTTTGCCGCAAGGCATGATTTCGACGCGCTGCCGCTCAGTCCGGATGTCGACGTCCGTCGCGCCAAATTTTCCGAAATCGCCGCGCTTTCGCAGTTGGCGCACCGGCTGGTGCCGGGCGTTCGGATCGGGGCGACTGAGCTTGCAAAATATTTCGCCTTCGATCCCGAGAGCATCCTGACTTTCAGCCGGAAGGGCAACCTTGTCGGCGGCATGGCCTTCCTGTTTCTCAACGATCGCGGGCATGATGCGTTGCTGCTCGACGAGATCTGCCTCACCGCGCCGGAGACGCGCTATCTCGCGTCCGCGAAGGAAGACGTTTCCGCTATCTACATCTGGGCGATCGCGGCGACGGGGCGCGGCGTCGCCGGTCTCGGCAAGGCCGCGGCTCATCTTAGACAGCTAAGGTTTCGCAACGCGGATTGCTATGCGCAGCCGTCAACCGTGGCCGGCCGCGACATCATGAAAGCGACAGGCTTCGAGCCTGTTCCAAGCTTCCAACCCGACCTCTGGTGCTACGAGCGGCCCTGGCATCGGCAGCCGATGCGCATGCCGAGCGCGATCATCCAAGCAAGGAGTTTTGCAGATGCACGGTACTAGGATTACTCTCGCCAAGCCCGATTCCCGCGCCATCACCATTCGCCTCGCGCGCGATCTCACCGATCTCATGCTGGTCACCTCGATCCGCTCAGCCGTCTATCTCGCCGAGCAGGATTGCCCGTTCGATGAAGAGTTCGACGGCAACGACATGGTTGCCGCGCATTTCATCGGCTATGTCGGCAACGAGCCTGCGGGCTGTCTGCGGGTGCGGTTCTTCGGCGATTTCGCCAAGGTGGAACGGCTTGCGGTGCGGCACCAATACCGGCGGTCGCGCGTCTCGTTCAAGCTGGTACAAGCGAGCGTCGACTATGTGAAGCGCAAGGGCTTTCGCAAGATCTACGGCCAGGCGCAGGACCGGCTGGTCGATTTCTGGGCCCATTTCGGCGCCAAGCCGCTTGGTCACAATCGCAAGATCACATTTTCCGACTTCTCCTACACAGAAATGCTGCTGGAGATCGAACCGGGTCCGGATGCCATTACGCTGGACAGCGATCCTTACGTGATCATCCGCCCCGAGGGCGATTGGGACCGGCCGGGCGTGCTCGACGCCTCGGCAGGACGGGCTGTGACGTCGCCGCTGCGAGACGTCGCGCTCGCTGGCCGTTGAAACTGGTGCAGCTGCGCGCAAAACCATGCTGGTTTCCATCACAGACGATCCGCCGATCCTGGTCTGCACGGATCTCCAGGTCGAATATCTGACCCCCGGACGTCGCCACGTCATCCTCGACGGCGATGCCGCAACGGCGCGCTGCGTGGAACTGCTGACGTTCTGGCGCGACAATCTCTGGCCGGTGATGCATCTGAAGCGCATCGCGCAGGCGGCCTGGTTCAATCCGGCATCCAAGCTGACCGATTGGATCGCGGAGGCGAAGCCGCGGCCGGGAGAAATGACCTTCGAGCACCCGCTGCCGTCGGCCTACAGTTCGGCGCGGTTTGTGGACTACATGTCCAATATCCGCAATGTCCGTTGCGTGCTCGCGGGCTTTTCCCTGGACGAAACCGTCCTGGCCACCGCTATTGACGGGTTTCACCGCAGTCATCGCTTCCAGGTGGTGGCCGACGCGGTGGCCTGCCGGCAGCCGGGGACTGGCGATGCTGCCGCCTACAAGCATGCGGTAGTGAATGTGATCGGGAATTTTGCTACAATCCAGTCCAGCGCCGAACTGATCAGAACCAGCGGCGCCGTTGCGGTGTAGGCGGCCGCGATCGACGGATGGAGTGGGACATTGTCACGGGGAGATCAGCTCGAGGAGCTGGCAAGCGACCTGTCGCGTGCCGCCGAGGCGGCACGCCGTCTTGGTCTGCCAACGACGGTGTATCTGCTCTCGATGGCGCTGGTGGAGGTGCGGGAGGCCGCTGCCGCCGATAGCGATGGGAATGACGACGGTGCGGCGTGACAGCTGCCCGATGTGCGGCTTTGTGCAACGCAGCTGAGCGCTTCCTGCCGACGAATTGACGTTGCAAGTTTTGCGCGGTGGCAATAGCCAAGGAGCTGGATCATCGAGTGATGACGCTGGCCGCGCCGGCGACGTGACGCTTTCAAGGATTCCTGCAAATGTCCATGCTGCCCAATTCGCAAGAGGCCCGGGATCTGGCCTACCAGCTCCATCCCTACACCAACGCGCGCGCCCATCAGCAGGCCGGTCCCCTGGTGATCGAACGCGGCGAGGGGCCTTACGTGTTCGATGCGTCGGGCAAGCGCTATTTCGAGGCGATGGCAGGCCTGTGGAGCGTCGGACTCGGCTTCAACGAGAAGCGGCTGGTCGACGCCGCGCACAAGCAGATGCTGGCGCTGCCGTTCTATCACACGTTCTCCGCCAAATCGCACGGGCCCTCGATCGATCTCGCCGAGAAGCTGGTCGCGCTCGCGCCTGTTACGATGAGCAAGGTGTTCTTCACCAATTCCGGCTCGGAGGCCAACGACACTGTTCTGAAGTTGATTGCCTATCGTTCCAATGCGCTCGGCCAGCCACAGCGCAAGAAGGTGATCAGCCGGATGCGCGCCTATCACGGCGTCACCATCGCGTCCGCCAGCCTCACCGGGCTGCCGAACAACCACCGCTCTTTCGACTTGCCGCTCCCGAACATCCTGCACACGGGCTCGCCGCATTTCTACAAGGATGGCGCGCCCGGGGAGAGCGAGGAAGCGTTCGCGACGCGGCGGGCCGAGGAACTCGATGCGCTGATCCAGAAGGAAGGCCCGGACACGATCGCTGCGTTCTTCGGCGAGCCGGTGATGGGCGCGGGCGGCGTCATCGTGCCGCCGGCGACCTATTGGGACAAGATTCAGAAGGTGCTGAACAAGTACGACATCCTGTTGGTCGCCGACGAGGTCATCTGCGGCTTCGGCCGCACCGGCAAGATGTTCGGCTGCGAAACCTACGGCATCAAGCCCGACGCCATCGTGGTCTCCAAGCAGATCACCTCGAGCTATTTCCCGCTGTCGGCCATCATGATGAACGATCGCATGTTCGAACCGATCGCCGACGAGAGCAACAAGATCGGCGTGCTCGGCCACGGCTTCACCGCGGGCGGCCATCCGGTGGGCTCGGCGATTGCGCTCGAGAATTTGAAGATCATCGAGGAGCGGGGCCTGGTTGCGCACGCCGCCGAGCTCGGTGGCTACATGCAAGGCAAGCTGCGTGAACTCACCAGCCATCCACTGGTGGGCGAGGTCCGCGGTGTCGGCATGATCGCTGCGATCGAACTGGTGCTGGACAAGGCGCGCAAGACCGCAGCGGCAACGCCGGGCGCCGTCGGCGGCATGGCCAGCCGCATGCTGCAGGAGCGCGGCGTGATCTCGCGCAACATGCTCGATGCCATCGCCATCTGCCCGCCGCTGATCGTCACCAAGGCCCAGATCGACGAGCTGGTCGCGGCGATTTCAGGTGTGCTGGACGACATGAAGCCCGAAGTGGCGAAGCTGACGCCGGCGTAGGGGACGGCGCTTCACGCGTGAGCGTAGCGCTCTATCACACCCCCGATGTCGTCCTGGCCTAGTGCGCAATTGCGCACTAGGCCAGGACGACATCGGGGGGCATCGGGGCTATTCCGCTCGCTGAACCCCGATCACGCGGCCTTTCTCGACCGCCAGCGCCAGCTCGCCGCGCTTCAGTTTCAGGGCGGCCTCGCCGAACAGCTCGCGGCGCCAGCCGCGTAGCGCCGGCACGTCGGCCTCGTCGTCGGCCGCAATCTCCTCGAGATCGTCGACGGTCGCAATCACCTTGCTGGCGACCGCATGGCGCTCCGCGGTCATGCGCAGCAACACCTTCAACAGCTCGACGATCGCGGCGCCATTGTTATTGTTGCGCGGCTTTTCCAGCTTCGGCAGCGTGGCGTGATCGCGCGCCAGCCCGCGCTCGACAGCGGCGACGATGTCGGCGCCCCATTTGGATTTCTCAAAACCCTTCGGCACGGAGCGCAGGTTTGCGAGCTTCTCGATCGTGTTCGGCGCATGGGTCGCGATGTCGCTGACGGCCTCGTCGCGCAGCACGCGGCCTCGCGGCACGTCGCGGCTCTGCGCCTCCTGCTCGCGCCAGGCGGCGACCTCCATGAGGACCGCAAGGTCCTTGGGCTTGCGCACCCGCGTCTTGAGCCGTTCCCAGGCGCGCTCGGGATGGAAGTCGTAGGTCTTGGGCGAGGTCAGGACTTCCATCTCGATCGAGACCCATTCGCTGCGCCGGCGCTTTTTAAGGTCGGCATCGAGCGCTGCGAACACGTCGCGCAGATGCGTGACGTCGGACACGGCGTAGTGCATCTGCTCCTTGGTCAGCGGCCGGCGCGACCAGTCGGTGAAGCGGTGGGTCTTGTCCGGGCGGTGTCCGGTGACCTTCTCGACCAGCGCGTCGTAGGCGATGCTGTCGCCGTAGCCGAGCACCATGGCCGCGACCTGGGTATCGAACACCGGGTGCGGGATGATACCCGCCTGGTGCCAGATGATCTCGATGTCCTGGCGGGCGGCGTGGAACACCTTCAACACGCCCTCGTTGCCCATCAGCTCGAAGAACGGCTTGAGGTCGATGCCCTCGGCCAGGGTGTCGATGACGATCGCTTCCTCGGCGCTGGCCATCTGCACCACGCACAGCAGCGGGTAATAGGTGGTCTCGCGCAGGAACTCGGTATCGACGGTAATGACGGGGTGCTTGGCCAGCCGGCTGCAGGCAGCCGCAAGGTCAGCGGTGGTGGTAATCAAATCCATGAACGGCCCATGACAAGTCCATCAGCCGTTCTGCCGAAAGCGCTGTGATGTCAAGGGGCTCGAAGCGAATTCGAGCCTTGCATTTGGAGCGGAATCGCATTTTCCGACGAAAATCCTATTCGTAGCGGACCCGCCGGGAGGGTTTGCGCGCGCAGGGCAGTGCCACCACGACCACGCACATGGCGACCAGCGCCAGCCCCAGGAACTCGAAAACCAACAGATCCACGGCAAAATCCCCCAGCAACATTGCTAAACTTGTCGGGGGCGAATTGAGGGTCTGTTAATTCTCGTGGTTACCGGCGGCGGGTCGGGCCGGATGGTGGACGGGGGGTTAACGGCCGCGGCATGCCATGCAGGCGTCACGGCATCCGGCGTCAGGTCATGAGCTTCGGCAGGGCGGCCGCCAAGGCGTCCACGGCGGCGCGAACTTTCGGCGGCATCCGGGGCGAGCGTGGCCAGAGCGCGTGGCAGTCGTAGAGAAATCCCGGCTGACCGCTCAACAGAGTGACGAGTGTACCGGCGCGTAGGCGTTCGCGGACTAGCCAGTATGGCAGCCAGGCCAGTCCCATCCCCTGTGACGCGGCGTCCGCGATGGCGTCGAGATCGTCGAGCCTGAGCCTTCCCGCCGGCACGATTTCGCTCGGAGGCTGGCCCTCGCGGGGAAACAGCCACGGCCGGACGCGTCCGGAGCGGCGATAGATGATCGCCTGATGCTGGGCAAGATCGTCGAGCGATTTCGGCTTGCCGTTGGCGCGCAAGTACGAGCGCGTGCCGCACACCACCATGCGCTGGCTTGCGATGCGCCGCGTCATCAGGCCGGATTGATCGTGTAGATCGCCGGTCCGGATCGCAAGATCGTAGCGGCCCTCGATGATGTCAGCGATCGGTCGCCGAACGAGAGATCGAGCTCCAGATGGGGATATCGTCGCGCGAGCTTCATCAGCAAGGGGGCGATGCAGTGCCGGCCCAGCAGGGCAGGCATGGTCACGCGGAGCCGGCCACGCGGCTCGGACAATTCGTCGGAAGCGACGGCGTCGGCGGCCACGGCTTCAGCGAGCACAGTGCGGCAGCGCTCGTAGTAGGCTTGGCCTGTCTCGGTCAGGCTCTGGCGCCGTGTGGTGCGGTTGAGGAGGCGGACGCCCAAGCGCTCCTCGAGGAAACGAACGTGCTTGCCGACCATTGGCCCCGACATTTCGAGCGCATCGGCGGCAGCGGCGAACGAGCCTACATCAACCGCCTTGACGAAGACGGCCATGCTGGTCAGGCGGTCCATGATTGCAAACTCCTGGTTTCGACTGTTCACCCCTCTGCACGCTTTATCCGGCGCCGCCCGGTTGGCATAGCTCCATTGAATTCAATTGTTTTGGAGTGTGTTTATGGCGCGCGTCGTTCGCTTCCACAGACATGGTGGCCCCGAGGTGCTGCGCATCGAGACCGTCGACGTCGCGCCGCCAGGGAGGCGCGAGGTGCAGATCAGGGTCAAGGCCCTCGGGCTCAATCGCGCGGAAGCGCTCTTGCGGAAGGGGACCTATATCGAGACCGCGACCTTTCCGTCCGGCCTCGGTCTCGAGGCCGCCGGCATCGTCGAGGCGATCGGCGAAGGCGTGAGCGGCTTCTCGCCGGGCGAGGTCGTCAGCATCGTGCCGCCCGTGTCGATGGTGCGATGGCCGGCTTATGGCGAGCTCGTCACGTTTCCGGCGGAGTTCGTCGTGAAGCACCCGCCCGAGCTCGGCTTCGACGCCGCGGCCGCGGTATGGATGCAATATCTGACGGCGTTCGGCGCTCTGGTCGATATTGCTGGGCTGGAGCGAGGGGAGTCCGTAGTCATCACCGCGGCGTCGAGTAGCGTCGGGCTTGCAGCGATTCAGATCGCGAACCGGATCGGTGCGATCCCGATTGCAGTGACGCGAACCTCGATCAAGCGGCAGGCCCTGCGCGATGCTGGCGCCGCCGACGTCATCGCCTCCGTGGAAGAGGACATCCGGTCACGGCTGCAGGACATTGTCGGCTCAAACGGCGTTCGCGTGGTGTTCGACGCGGTCGGCGGTCCCATATTTGGGCCGCTCACCGCCGCGATGTCGCCGGGTGGCGTTCTCATCGAATATGGCGGCCTGAGCCCAGAGCCAACGCCGTTTCCGCTGGTCAACGTACTGACCAAGAGCCTGACGCTGCGCGGCTATCTCGTGCACGAGATCATCCGCGACCCCGCGCGGCTTGCTAAGGCGAAGACCTTCATCCTCGACGGGCTGCGGGACGGCGCATTGCAACCGATCATCGCCAAAACGTTTCAGTTTGAGGAGATCGTCGAAGCGCATCGCTTTCTGGAGTCAAACGAGCAGTTCGGCAAGATCGTGGTAACGATCTGAGCGAATGATCGTCTTGAACAAACGATTTCGGCACCCCCGCATCTGGATTATGCCTTCGGCTCGTCCACGTGCGCACCGAGCTTGCCTCACGTCCCGCAGAACGTCTGCAGCACCCGCTGCTCCGGCAGCGGCGGATCGGCGTAGGCTGCATAGTCCGGCTGGCCCTCGAACGGTTTAGCCAGCACCTTCACGAATTCCTCGAACGGCGTGTAGTCGTCATCGTTGACCGCGGCCTGGATCACGGCCTCGACGCGGTGGTTGCGCGGGATGAACATCGGGTTGACGGCGTGCATGGCGGCTTGCCGTTCGGCTGCGGTTTGCGGCTCCAGCGCCGTGCGCTCGTGCCAGCGCCTGGCCCACTCGTCGAACGCCGCGGGGTCCATGAATTGCGCGCGTGCATCGTCAGCAGCCGGATCGCCAGCGGCGTCGCCGAGTTTGCGGAAGGTGAGGGTGAAGTCGGCCTGGTTCTTGGCCATGGCGTCCAGCAGGTCCTGGATCAGCGCGTCGTCGCCGTCGCGCTCCGTGAACAGGCCGATTTTCTTGCGCAGGCCCGCCTGATAGGCGTCGCTGAACGTGTCGGAGAAGGCGCCAAGAATGTCTTGGGCCTCGGCGACCGCCTTTTCCTGATCGTCGGAAAACAGCGGCAGCAGGCATTCGGCAAGCCGGGTCAGATTCCACAGCGCGATGCGCGGCTGGTTGGCATAGGCGTAGCGGCCCATCTCGTCGATCGAGGAAAACACTTGCGACGGATTGTAGGCGTCCATGAAGGCGCACGGACCGTAATCGATGGTCTCGCCTGAAATCGATGAGTTGTCGGTGTTCATCACGCCGTGAATGAAGCCGACCAGCAGCCAGCGTGCGACCAGATCGGCCTGGCGTGCGACGACGCCACCGAGCAGCGCGTGATAGGGCCGCTCGGCGCCGAGCAGCTCCGGATAGTGCCTGGCGATGACGTGGTCGGCGAGCCGGCGAATGGCATCGGTGTCGCGGCGGACGGCGAAGAACTGGAAGGTGCCGACGCGGATATGGCTCGAGGCGACGCGGGTCAGCACCGCGCCGGGCAGCGCGGTCTCGCGGATGACGTGCTCGCCGGTGACGGCGGCAGCGAGTGAGCGCGTGGTGGGGATGCCCAATGCGAACATCGCCTCGCTGACGATGTATTCGCGCAGCACCGGCCCGAGCGCGGCACGGCCGTCGCCGCGGCGGGAGAATGGGGTGGGACCGGAGCCCTTGAGCTGGATGTCGCGGCGGATGCCGTCCTTGTCGATGACCTCGCCGAGCAGGACCGCCCGTCCGTCGCCCAGCTGCGGTACGAATTGCCCGAACTGGTGGCCGGCATAGGCCATGGCGATCGGATCGGCGCCGGCGGGAACCGTCTTGCCGGCCAGGATTTCGGCGCCCTCAGGGGTTTCCAGCACATCAGGATCCAGCCCGAGCTGGACCGCCAGCGGCCGGTTCAGCTTGATCAGCCGGGGCGCTGCCACCGGCGTCGGTGCGACCCGGGCGAAAAAGCTGTCCGGCAGCGCCGAATAGGAGTTCTGGAACGGGAAATGGACTGTCATGGCCTCAAGATAGGCGTGGAACGCCTGATGGCAAAGGCTTGAGCCGAGATTGGGCAAAAATGGCCACTTCCAGCCGAAAACGGGCCGTTCCCTTGGTTGCCGCCCCCGTCCTGCCGAGGTAAACCCTGCCGCAACTTTGAACCTGCCGTTTCGGCGGTTCGATTCGATCCTCCGACATTGAATTTAGGACGACCATGCATCGCTACCGGTCACATACATGCGGCGCGCTCCGCGAGAGCAACATCGGCGAGACGGTCCGCCTTTCAGGCTGGGTCCATCGCGTTCGCGACCATGGCGGCGTGCTGTTCATCGACCTGCGCGACCATTACGGCCTGACCCAGTGCGTGGTCGATCCGGACTCGCCGGCGTTCTCGCAGGCCGAAAAGCTGCGTTCGGAATTCGTGGTGCGGATGGACGGTAAGGCCCGTCGCCGCCCCGAAGGCACCGACAATGACGATCTGCCGACTGGCAAGATCGAGATCTATGTCAGCGAGATCGAGGTGCTGGGCCCGGCCGGCGACCTGCCGCTGCCGGTGTTCGGCGACCAGGAATATCCTGAAGACATCCGCCTGAAGTACCGCTTCCTCGATCTGCGTCGCGAGAAGCTGCACCAGAACATCATGACGCGCGTCGAAATCATCAAGTCGATGCGCAGGCGCATGGAGGGGCAGGGCTTCTTCGAGTTCAACACGCCGATCCTGACCGCGTCCTCGCCGGAGGGCGCGCGCGACTTCCTGGTGCCGTCGCGCATTCATCCCGGCAAGTTCTATGCCCTGCCGCAGGCGCCGCAGCAGTACAAGCAGCTCTTGATGATGTCGGGCTTCGATCGCTACTTCCAGATCGCGCCCTGCTTCCGCGACGAGGATCCACGCGCGGATCGTCTGCCGGGCGAGTTCTACCAGCTCGACGTCGAGATGAGCTTTGTCACGCAGGACGATGTCTTCGCCGCGATGGAGCCTGTCATCACGGGTGTGTTCGAGGAGTTTGCCAAGGGCAAGCCGGTGACCAAGGGCTGGCGCCGGATTCCGTTCGCGGAAGCCTTGCGCAAATACGGCAGCGACAAGCCGGACCTGCGCAACCCGATCGAGATGCAGGACGTCTCCGAACACTTCCGCGGCTCCGGCTTCAAGGTGTTCGCGCGCATGTTGGAGGACCCCAAGAACCAGGTCTGGGCGATCCCGGCGCCGGGTGGCGGCTCGCGCGCCTTCTGCGACCGCATGAACTCCTGGGCGCAGGGCGAAGGTCAGCCCGGCCTCGGCTACATCATGTGGCGCGAGGGCGGCGAAGGTGCCGGTCCGCTTGCCAACAACATCGGTGCTGAGCGCACCGCCGCGATCCGCGCGCAGATCGGCGTGAAGGAAGGCGACGCCGCCTTCTTCGTCGCCGGCGATCCCGACAAGTTCTGGAAATTTTCAGGGTTGGCCCGCAACAAGGTCGGCGAGGAGTTGAACCTCACCGACAAGGAGCGGTTCGAGCTGGCCTGGATCGTCGACTTCCCGATGTACGAGTACAACGACGAGGACAAGAAGGTCGACTTCTCGCACAACCCGTTCTCGATGCCGCAGGGCGGTCTCGATGCCTTGAAGGGCCAGGACCCGCTGACCATCAAGGCGTTCCAGTACGACATCACCTGCAACGGCTACGAGATCGCCTCGGGTGGCATCCGCAACCACGTGCCGGAAGCGATGGTGAAGGCGTTCGAGATCGCCGGCTATGGCGAGCAGGAAGTCGTCGATCGCTTCGGCGGCATGTACCGCGCCTTCCAGTACGGCGCCCCGCCGCATGGCGGCATGGCCGCCGGTGTCGACCGCATCGTCATGCTCTTGTGCGGCACCAACAATCTGCGCGAGGTCTCGCTGTTCCCGATGAACCAGCAGGCCATGGACCTCCTGATGGGCGCACCGTCGGAGCCCAGCCCCAAGCAGCTCCGCGAGCTGCACGTGAAGGTGAGCCTGCCGCAGAAGTGAGGCTGTCTCCACAGCGTCATTGCGAGCGAAGCGAAGCAATCCAGAATCTTTCCGCGGAGAGACTCTGGATTGCTTCGCTTCGCTCGCAATGACGGGGAGGGATTTTCGCCGGTCCAACTGCCATCCCCGCGCGCAGCGTCGTTCCCTACAGCCCCGTCGACGCCTCGATCCTGAACTGCGCAAGCGCGCTCTGTGGGTCGGTTTGCAAGAGCTGCATCAATTGCATCAGCGGTGCCTTGGCGCGCGGGGACAGCATGATGGAAAGCGTCTGGCCCGGCGTCTCGACGAAGCGGGCGATCGCGTCCACGGCCGCGTTCGCATCCGGATTGGCGGAAGCAACTTGCTCGCGTTTAGCCTTGATGCTCTCGACGAGCGCCTGGCGTGCGGTATCGCGGCTGACATTCTGCATGCGCGCGAACTGCGCCGCGACGAAATCGATGACGCCGCTGTCGCGCAATGAGAATTCGAGCGTGCCCGCCTCGATCCGGGCCGCCTGGCCCATGAGCTGGGCCGGATCGGCCGAAAACACCTCGCGTGGTACGTTGCCGAGCGCCATACGCAGTTGCGCTCTTGCGTTGCCTCCGATGTCGAGGGTCGCGGGCGTCAGAGCGAAGCTGTTGGACTGTTCGGTCCAGGCAGCGCCGAGATCGAGGTCGATAGCGAGCTTGTCGATCCCGCTGGCAATCAATGGAAGCTGTTTTGGACCGGATGGATCGGCTGGCGTGACAAATTTGGCAACCACATGCGCCTTGCTCGGGATCGAGCCGACCAGCTGCCCCCAGTCCAGGCTCAGTGTGTCGATCATGACCAGCTTATTGGTGGTCTTGAACGGCGCCGTCACGCCCTTGATCTCCGCGCCTGCGAGCACGCCGAACAGCCCGAGCATCTGATCCGGCGAGGGCGCCCGCCCGGCAGTGGTGAGGCTTGCTGCCCAGCGCATCAAACTCGCCGTGCTGAAGGACTTCAGCGCAAAGCGCTCCATCTTGAACTGTCCCTGCGGAGACGGCGCGTCGACGCCTTCGACCGCGAACTCGCCGTCGCGAAATCGGATGGCACCAACCGTGGCCGTTCCTTGCGGCGTGCCGACCGACATCTTGCCGATTTCGGCCTTACCGATGCGAAGACCCTCATAAACTCCGGCGAGCTTCTCCAGCAGCTCGCGTGCCTGCGCCGGAGTCGGCGGGGCCGATTGATCCCGTGGCAGCGCGGCAAATATCTCAGCCAGCCGGAATTTCGACGGCTGGACGGCGATGTCTTCCATGGTGAACCCGTCGACATCCACTCGCATCCCCTGTGCCGATTTGAGCGCATAGGGGCCCGTCGAGACCTGCCGATAGACCCGGCGATAGCTGTCGTCGCTGGCCGTCTGCGGATCGAGCGCGGCGATGATCGCGGTCGCGTCGAAATCGTTGACGATGATGTTCGACGATTCACCCGTCAGCTTGTCCGTCTTGCCGGGTTGCTTCACGTCGACCGAGATCACGGCGCGGTCCGACTTCATCCCGTCGATCTTGCCGTGCTTTAGGTTCTGGATCGCCAGTCCGGAATAGGTGACCTCGCCGCTGCCGGCCGGCGCGGGAATCGAAGCTGATCGTGAGGGTCGGAGCCGTGAGCGACGATGCAGCGACACTCGCATATTGGCCGAGCACGTAGCGGTACATATCGACCAGCGAGCTGTCCGCCGGCACCTGACCCGCCTGAACAGGACCGGCATAGTCGCGCATGACCAGGTGCGGGATCTTGTACGCGACCTTCAGCTTGGCAGCGCCGATCTGGTCCAGCGTAACCTCGAGCCCGGTGATGTCGACGGCGTCGGCCGAGATCCTTGTTTCGTCGATCTGGCGAACGCCCGTGCCCTTGATGGCGGCGATCCTGATCTGCGCCTGCGGTGCCTTGCCCGGCGTAACCGCGATGTCCTCGATCGTGATGGTGCGCGTGGGCAGATCGAAGGCGATCTTGCCGTAGCTAGCCTTGCCGCCTTGCTTGCGGATTTGCTCGAACGCGGTCTCCACCTCGGCGGTGACGCGATGTTTTGCGTAGAAGCTGAAGCCCAACCATCCGCCCGCGGCCACCACGGCCACGACGATGAAGCCGATCAGGATTCGCTTCATTCCCAGCTCCAGTTGCTCGCGTTGCAGCACGCAACCTGCCATATTCGCAAAGCAACGCGCGGTCCAGGGAAAGCGAGCGCTATCAGATATTTGACCGCGCGCCCTGTTGATGGGGCCGCAATCGGATGTTGCCACCGGGCCGCCCGACGTGCTTCATCCCGTTTCCATGACCCGGAAATACCACCCGAAGGCGGGCCGGTCAGGACAACGTAGTTTGAGGCCGGTAACGCGAGGCAAGACACCGCATGTCGTCCTATTCTGATGATCTCCACCAGGCGGCGCTGGCCTATCATCGGCTGCCGCGCCCCGGAAAGCTCGAGATCCAGGCGAGCAAGCCGCTCGCCAACCAGCGCGACCTCGCGCTGGCCTATTCCCCCGGCGTCGCCGCCGCCTGCATGGAGATCGCCAAGAACCCCGCGGAAGCGGCGACGCTGACGATACGCTCCAATCTGGTTGCCGTGGTTTCGAACGGCACCGCCGTGCTCGGCCTCGGCAATATCGGCCCGCTGGCCTCGAAGCCGGTGATGGAGGGCAAGGCGGTCCTGTTCAAGAAATTCGCCGGCATTGACGTGTTCGACATTGAGATCGCGGCCGACACCATCGAACGCGTGGTCGAGACCGTGGCCGCGCTCGAGCCGACCTTCGGCGGCATCAATCTCGAGGACATCCGCGGACCGGAATGCTTCGAGATCGAGGCGCAGCTCAAGGATCGCATGAAGATCCCGGTCTTTCACGACGACCAGCACGGCACCGCGATCATCGTCGCCGCCGCGATCACCAACGGTCTGCGCCTGAACGGCAAGAACCTGTCGGACGTCAAGATCGTGGCATCGGGGGCAGGGGCCGCAGCGCTTGCGACACTGAACCTGCTGGTGTCGATGGGGGCGCAGCGCAAGAACATCTGGGTCTGCGACATCGACGGCCTTGTTCACGAAGGCCGCAACACCACGATGGACCGCTGGAAGGCGGTCTATGCGCAGAAGACCGACAAGCGCACGCTCGCCGACGTCATCGGCGGCGCCGACATCTTTATCGGCCTCTCCGCACCGGGCGTGCTCAAGCCCGAGATGGCCAAGGCGATGGGCGACAAGCCGCTCATCATGGCGCTCGCGAATCCGACGCCGGAGATCATGCCGGAGGAGGCGCGCAAAGCCCGTCCCGACGCCATGATCTGCACTGGCCGCTCCGACTATCCGAACCAGGTCAACAACGTCCTGTGCTTTCCCTTCATCTTCCGTGGCGCGCTCGATGTCGGCGCCACCGCGATCAACGAGGAGATGAAGCACGCCGCCGTCGAGGCCATCGCGCAGCTCGCGCGCGAGGCGCCGTCCGATGCGGTCGCGCAAGGCTTCGATACCGGCGAGACGCAAGGGTTTGGCCCGGGCTCGCTGATCCCGAGTCCCTTTGATCCGAGATTGATCCTGCGCATCGCGCCGGCGGTGGCGAAGGCCGCGATGGAATCGGGCGTTGCGACCCGGCCCATCACCAATTTCGACGAGTACACCGCGTTGCTCGAGCGCTTCGCCTTCCGCTCCGGCCTCGTCATGAAGCCGATGTTCGCCAAGGCCAAGACCCAACCGGTGCGCGTGATCTACGCCGAAGGCGAGGATGAGCGCGTGCTGCGCGCCACCCAGGTGGTGCTGGAAGAGAAGCTGGCGATGCCGATCCTGGTCGGACGTCCGTCGGTGGTCGAGGCCCGCATCGAGCGCTTCGGCCTGTCTATCAAGGCCGGCAGGGACTTCGACCTGGTCAATCCCGAAGACGATCCGCGCTACCGCTCCTACGTGCAGTCCTATGGCGAGGTCGCCGGCCGCCGCGGCGTGACGCCGGATGCGGCGCGCACGGTGGTGCGCACCAACAACACCGTCATCGCGGCGCTCGCGGTGGTGCGCGGAGAGGCGGACGCCATGCTCTGCGGTGTCGAGGGCCGCTACATGAGCCATCTGCGCCATGTTCGCGAGATCGTCGGGTTCACCCCGGGAATCAGCGACTATGCGGCGCTGGCGCTGCTGATCACGAGCAAGGGCGCCTTCTTCATCGCCGACACCCAGGTGCGGCCCAATCCGAGCGCCGAAGAGCTCGCCGAGATCGCCTCGCTCGCGGCGGTCCACGTCCAACGCTTCAACATCAAGCCGAAGATCGCCTTCGTCTCGCATTCGGATTTCGGCAGCTACGACACGGAATCCTCGCGCAAGATGCGCCGGGCAACCCAGCTCCTGAAGGAGAAGCATCCGGAACTCGAGGCCGACGGCGAGATGCAAGGCGACACCGCGCTCTCGGCCGCCGCGCGCAAGATGGTGCTGCCGCACTCCAAGCTCGAGGGCGAAGCCAACATCATGATCATGCCAAGCCTCGACACCGCCAACGTCGCCTATCAGATGATCAAGTCGCTGGCGGACGCGCTCTCCGTCGGGCCGATCCTGATCGGCCCGGCGCGCCCGGCTCACATCCTCACCCCGTCGGTAACGGCGCGCGGCATCCTCAACATGACCGCAGTGGCTGTGGTGGAAGCGCAGGAGCGCGCGTCGCGGCAGCAGCCGACGTTGTTTACGTAGGCCGTGCGTGGCCTTCCCCTCTCCCCTTGTGAGAGAGGGTGGCTCGCCGCGGAGCGGCGAGACGGGTGAGGGGTTGCTTCCGCGCGCACATTTCTCACGGTTGAATTTGCAGAGCGAGACCCCTCATCCGGCGCTTCGCGCCACCTTCTCCCGCGAGGAGAGAAGGTGCAGTGCCGGGCCACCAACTTTGAATTGCTCGCAGTCAGCCATTTCCCCGTTTGTAAACCGGCGAATGTATCTTCATAATCGCGAAGTGCTTTCGCGAGAATTCAAAAGCCTGAGCAAAGAGGCCGATCATGCCAGCGTTCGTGACTTTCGGGCGGATCCTGTTCGCCGTGCTGTTCATCTACACGGGTGCGGCAAGACTGTTTGCCATGCAGGCGACCGTTGATTTCATCGCCGCCAAGGTCGTGATGCCCGACATGATCGCGCCTTACGCCAAGCAGATCGAGACGGCGACGGCCATGACCACGCCGCAACTGCTGGCGATCGCAGTCGGCGTGCTCGAGATCATCGCAGGCGTGATGATCGCGCTGAATTTCGGCGCGCGCTTCTTCGCGATGCTGATGATTATCTATGTCGCGGTCGCGACCTTCCTGTTCTACGACTTCTGGAACCAGGTGCCGCCTGACAACGGCAAGATGCTGGTCGACGCGCTCAAGAACCTGTCGATCATCGGCGCCCTGTTCATGATCATGGGCTACGGGCGCGCCACGCGTCCGGCCGAGGCGGCCTACGGGGACGTATAAAGGTTAAGCCACTACGTCCTGCGCCATGGCGTCACCGTCACGTCATGCGCGGCGTCGAGCAGATACGGCGCGCCCGGCTTCATCCCGTGTGAGGCCAGCACCTCCTGAGGCGTGCGCCCCGGTACTTCGACAAAACAGCCCTCGCCGCCGGGCAGCCGAAGGTGCGGGGCTTCCGACAGCCAGAACGTATCGTAGCGATCCATGAACATGTCGAACACGACGGGGCCGCCGATGATTGCGATGGTGCCGGAAGCGACATCGGCGAACGCACAGGCGTCCTCAAAGCTGGCGTGAGCCGGATTCCACAAGGTCGCGTTCGGCATCTCGGGATCGACGGTCAGAGTCTGGATCTTGCGGGTCAGGATCAGGCGCTTGCGCTTGGGTGAATTCGGCTGCTGCTCATGCGAGTGACGGCCGTGCACGATCAGCGCGGCGCGATCGAGCGCCTGCTCGAAGAACAGCTTGTCGCCTTCGAACTTCAGGCTGTCGGGCATGACATGCTCCGCGTCGGCGAGCATGCCGTCCGCGGAGACGATGACGTAGCCTTCGATGCGAAAGGACAATGGCGCGGCTATTCGGAGACCGTCGTCACGACGCTGTTGACTGGCCGGTTGCTCACCGTCGGCAGCTTGACGTCCTTGAGCAGCTCCTGGTCGTATTCCGGCAGCGTCGAGGCCGGGAACTTGGCGCGCATCGCCACCACCTTGTAACCGCCAGCCTTCAGGCGCTTGAGCAATTCGGGCAGGGCTTCCGCAGTGTGCTTCTGGAAGTCGTGCATCAGGATGATGCCCTTGCCCTTGCTGTCGAGCTTCTTCATGACGGTCTCGACCACCTTCTCGGGCTTCGAGGCCTTGAAGTCGAAGGAGTCGATGTCGCAGGAGAAAATCGCCGTGTTGCGGTTGCCGAGATAGGTGACCATCTCCGGCGGATGCTGGAGCGCCGGGAAGCGGAAGAAAGGCGAGGGCGAAATGCCGCCGAGCGCCCATTTCACCGCGGAAAGACCCTTCTCGATCTCTTCCTTGCGCTGCGCTTCCGTGAGCTTCTTGTTGTTGAGGTTGGCGTGCGACCAGGTGTGGGTGCCCACGGTATGGCCGGCCGCGTAGACCTGCTTCAGGATCTCCGGCTCGTAGGTCGCGTGCTTGCCGATCGAGAAGAAGATGCCGGTGGTGCACTCGTCGGCGAGCGCCTTCAGCACCGCGGGCGTGTTCTTGGGCCAGGGGCCGTCGTCGAAGGTCAGCACTACCTCGTGGTCGCGCAGGAAATCGAGCTCCTTGAAATGCTCGAAGCCGAAGCCAGGACCGCCCGTGGTGTCGATCTCGACGGTGCGGGCGACCCCAAGCGCGCCCGGCGTGTTGCAGGCTGCGCGGGCGGGCTGCGGCGCCTGCTTAGGCGGCGGAGGATTGACGAAGCCCGCCGGCGCGGCGGCTGCTGCAGGAGCGGGTGCGGGAGCTGCAGCGGGCGCAGCCGCAGCCGGTGTTGCCGCCGGTGCGGCCTGCGTCGCGGCGGCGGGCTTTGCAGCCGGGGTCTGCGACCATGCCGCGCCCGTCATCGCCAGAGACATCGCGCTTGCCAATATCAGTCCTGCCGCCACACGCATGGTGTTGTCCTCGAGATTGATCCCGTTGTTCCGCCGCGGCTTTTCGCCTTCGGCAAAACCATCCTGCCCATAACAATCCTAGCCTAGATGGTGGGCCCTCGCCATTGCAACGGCTGTTTGGCGCGCCAGCCCAATTGTGCCCAACCGGGTTGGGGACGCGTGGCGTCAAGTGTCGGCCAGCGCCTTGGCGATCGCCGTCTTGATCCGCGTGTCGGCCGGTTCGACCGCGGATGCAAAGACATCGGCGATATAGCCGTCCCGGCCGATCAGATATTTGTGGAAGTTCCAGCGCGGAACTTCTCGCGGGCGCGCCTCTGCCGCCCATTTGTAGAATGGATGCGCCTTTGCACCGACCACGATGGCCTTGGCCGCGATGGGGAAGGTAACGCCGTATTGGTGGTGGGCGGTTTCCGAGATCTCACTGGTGCCGCCGGGCTCCTGTCCGCCGAAATCGTTGGAGGGCACGCCAATGACGGTGAGGCCGCGTTCGCGAAACTCGCCCCAGATGTCTTGCAGGCCGGCATATTGCGGCGTGTAACCGCAGAGCGAAGCGGTGTTCACCACCAGCAGCGGCCTGCCAGTGAAGGCCGCAAGGCGGATGTCGTCGCCTGACAATGCCGGGAAAGAGAAGGCGTAGGCGGAAATTCGGCTCATGCCGCCATCCGCCAGTGCACGCGTCGCCGGCGCCAGCGTGCCTGCAAAGGCGGCGATGAGTATGGTCCTGCGGTTCATCATAACGGCGTCCCCCGAAATGATCCGGGGCGCATGTTACCCCGTCGGTGCGAGCGGCGTCGTCAACACGGCGTTATCTGCCGCGATGAGGCGCGTTAGTACAGGCGGACGATGAAATCGGTGCCTTCGCCAGTCTCGCCCTGGTTGATGCCCTGGTCGGAGACGATGATCGAGCCGCCCGATGTCAGCATTTCGTTGATCCTCGCGATCGTGTCGGCCGGGATCGAGACGCGGTCCAGGGCCTCGGCTGGACTGTCCGGCGGGACCACAGGCTTTACGGCGACGGGAATCACCGCCGCGCCACGTTGGCGGCCTGTCACGCGGCCGTCATCTTCGCGCGCGGCAGAACGGACCGACACTGGCAAGGACACCACCGACCAATGCAGCGCATTGGAATCGGCCTTGTCGATTTCGGCGGTAAAGACATGCGTGCCGAGCGGCCGATCACTCGCGGCGATTGTGACAGGCACCTCGAACAGCGGCGCAAAGTTCTGCCGCACGTAGAGCTTGGAATCCTTGCGGCTGATGAAGACCGCGATCTGGCCCGCTCGCTTGGGCGCTTCAGGTTTTGCCACGGGCGCCGGATCGGCAACGCGGGTTTCGTCCTTCTTGACGTCGGTCGTGGCCGCCTGCGCTGGCGCCGCGGCCGGTGCATCGGATGTCTTCGCGAGTTCGGACTTCGGCGTCTCCGCGGCGTCGACAGGCTTCGCTTCAGTGTTCGCGGGCTGCGCGGCGTCTCCGGCCTCTGGCTTGGCCGCGTCCGCCGCCTCAGCGGGCTTGGTCTCGGGCTTTGCCGTTGTCTCGGTGTTGTCGGCCGATGCCGGGGCCTCCTCGCGGGCTGGGGCATATCCGGTGGTCACGTCCGACATCACGGTGTGGCCGACCGACGAGCGCAGCTCGGGCACGCCGTCGGCGCTGGCGGTTTTCGTTTCAACCGGCTTTGCTTCGGTGGCCGCGGTATTGGCCGTGCCCTTGTCGGCCTTGTCGCCGGCATTGGTCTGCGGCTCGAGGCTGGCCGCGGGTTGCGGTGGCACGCGCAGCGAGGCAAGCAGCGGATGTGAGAACTTCTGCGGCGACATCTGACCGGGCGAAACGATCACGCGCGCGCCCATCCTGGTCCAGTTCCACATCTTCACCGCGAACGCCATCGGCATGCGGATGCAGCCGTGCGAGGCTGGATAGCCCGGCAGCACGCCGGCATGCATGGCAACGCCCGACCAGGTGATCCGCTGCATGTACGGCATCGGCGCGCCGCTATAGATGTTGGAGTGGTGGAATTTGTGCTTCTGGATGACGCTGAACACACCCATCGGCGTCGAATGGCCCTTCATGCCCGTCGAAACCGGGGATTCCGCGAACACGCCTTTGCTGTCGTAGACCGTGACCTTCTGCCGGTCGATCGAGACGACGATGACGAGAGGACCTTGCGGTTTGGTGCCGGCTTCTTTTTCGGCAACAAGGTCTTTTTTGCCGACCGCACCGCGCTTCTGCGGCTTCTGGCGCGGGACGTCGAGATGGCGCTCCTGGCGCCCGTAGGACCCGTCGGAATAGTCCGTCCAGTAATAAAACGCTGCGTCCGCCTGGCTTGCCGTGCCGATCGCACCCGCCGCCGCCAAAATGGCGACCTGCCAAAGCCGCGTCGGCTTGGCAGAAAAACCGGCCCCGTTCACGCTGTTCATCCTCGAATCCATAATCCAAATCAGATGTTAGTCTCTCAGAGGGGATACGCGTTCACCAGCATGGCGGTTCTGCCATCAGCTACATTTGTCCAAAGCGTAGCAAAAAAGCCTCACGGAGCGGTAAACGGCGGCCGTGTCGGCTTGCCGGTCGTCTTCCTGATCGGTCGCCTCATCCCTACATTGCTGGAAGTTGTTACCGGAGAGGTTCATGTCATCTCGTTTCCCCAGTCTTTCCAGCATCCGCTTGAAAGGCCTCGCTTTATTCCTCATGGCGTTGACCGTGCCGGCAGCGTCCGCCTTCGCCGCCGACGAGCCGGATCTGATCTTTCGCCGCTCGACCGTGTTCAAATGGATGAGCCCGAACGACAAGCTTGCGACCTACGGCCTCGACGATCCTGAAGTCGAGGGCGTGGCCTGTCATTTTACGGTGCCGGAGAAGGGCGGCTTCAAGGGCTGGCTGGGCCTTGCCGAGGAAGTCTCGGACATTTCGCTCGCCTGCCGTCAGGTCGGCCCGATCAAGTTCAAGAACAAGATGGAGCAGGGCGACGACATGTTCCGCCAGCGCCGCTCGCTGTTCTTCAAGAAGATGCAGATCGTGCGCGGCTGTGACGCGAAGCGCAACGTGCTGGTCTACATGGTCTATTCGGACAGGCTGATCGAGGGTTCGCCGAAGAACTCGACCTCGACCGTGCCGGTCATGCCGTGGGGACCGGCGGACGCCAACGTCCAGAAGTGCGGAGAGTTCTTCACTCAGTGACGCTCTTGCGTTCACTCAGTGACGCTCTCGCGTGCACTCAGTGAGGGGTTTGCGTTCACTCGATGATGTCAGCGCGGATGGCGCGCGGTTTTGCAAGATGCGAGCCGGTCAGCCGCACGAATGACTGCGGCGTGGCCTCAAAGCCCCGGCTCGATTGTAGCGCCATTTCGCCAAGCGAATGGGCACTGCTGTGAACAGGTCGTTGCTCCCGGCGGTCCGTTCGTTGGTCCGCATCGCGCGTCGTTGCGCGATTCTGCGCGGTCATGATGGCTGTTCCTCACATGAACGCGCTCGGCGATGCTCGGGCGTCCTCGGTCTCGATAGCTTGGGTCGCAGTCGAAGCGCCCCCGGTTCGACAGGACCCAGCCTTCGTTCGGCTTCTCTTCAGCAGAAAAACGTAAAACGCATGTGAAGGGTGTGAGGCGGGATCATGACGGCGCCGGCGTTCCGAGCTCGCCGGAACCTGCCAGGCTACATTGGGTGACCGCACGACCCATCTGAAAAGTTGAGATTTTCCATGGAATATGTCGTCGCCTCGAGCGGGACGAAACAATTCTCACGGAGACGAAACCATTTTCCGGCTTTGGCGCATCACGCGCGAAACCGCCCATGGTTATCAACCTCACAACGACGACGGCGCACGCCGGCCACCGAATTCGGAGAGAACTTCATGCGCACGCTCAGCCTCATCCTTGCTTTCGGTTTCGTGCTCGCCGGCTCCTCGTTCGCAGGCTCGCCGGACGGCAATGTCCCGGGTATCGGTACTTTCCAGTACAGCGGCTCGCCGATCATGATCCCGGCACCGCAGCCGATCGTGGTTGCCGCGCGCTTCTGATCGCCAACAAGAAAAATCAGCCAATAAAGGCCATCATGCTTGCTCGTTCCTGCGCCGCGGCGTTCATATCCCTTCTGACGATCAGTGCCGTTCAGGCGCAAGTGCGCTCTCCCTCCAGATTACCCGATCCCCGTACCGAGTTCGTGAGGCAATGCGCGCCGCGCATGCTCGGGCGATGGGAGCATCCGGAAGAGGTCTGCGGCTGCCTGCACGATCATGCTGCCGCCGTCGTCGAGGATCGCGATCTTCGCGAGGCCCTGCTGCGCGGCATCAGCGAGACCGGGGTGCCGACGATCGAGACCGACTGGGTGCCGGCCGCAAAGCAGACCGAAATCGGCCCGACCTTCACCAAGATCGCCAAGCCGACCCTGCAATGCATGTTCGATCCGGCGAAGTAGCGCTCATCGCTTTGATTTCGGACCAAATCGCGACACGCAGATGCTCGTCCGTGCGACGCCCTTGTCGGTCATTTTGGCGCCGCGCACTTCCTTGACCTGTCCGGCGGGGCAGGTTCCGTCGTCCACTTGCACGCGCTGGCCGAGCTTGAGATCGACGATGTCCTGCTCGCGTCCGACCGAGCCTGCGCGCGCCGTCGCGGCGAGTGCGATGAAGATCAGGAGCGAAAGGCAAGTCGCCCGGCGTAGCAGCATGGGGTGAGCTCCGGCATCGGTGCCGCAATGTAGGGAGCGGCAGCCGATTCTCATAGTGAACGTTCGTCACGCCCGCCGGGCCGGCTTGCGCCTCGCGCGCAAGGCCACTCGCGATTCCCGCGCGAGCCGCTCGGCGGATGCGACGAGCTTCGGAACCGCGTGGCCGGAAAATCCCAGCACGAAACCGGGTAGAGGGCGTGAGCGTGAATAAGTGTCGGCCAACAGCCAGCCTTCGGCGCCGGCGGCCTGCTTGGCTTCTGCCGCCACCAGCAGATCGACCGAGGGATCGAACCGGGCGACAAGATGCAGGCCCTGTGATGGGACCGGCACCGACAGCAGGCCGTCGGATGCGGCTTCGAGCGTCCCGGCCAATGCGTCGCGCGCCTCGCGGTAAAGCTTGCGCACGCGCTTCAGGTTCGCCGCGAACGCGCCGGAATTGAGCATGTCGGCCACCGCGCCCTCCATCAGCGTGCCGGGAAAGCGGTCGAGGGCGGCCCGCGCCGCGGCGACATCCGCAATCAAGCGCTCGGGCAGGGCGCAATAGCCGATGCGCAGGCCCGGAAACAACGTCTTGGCGAACGTGCCCATGTAGATCACACGCTGGAGGTGATCGATGCCGGCCAGCGACATCAGAGGCGCGCCGTCATAGCGGAACTCGCTGTCGTAATCGTCTTCCAGCACGAAGGCGCCGGCCTGCCTGGCCCAGTCGAGCAGCTCGAGCCGCCGCGGCATCGACATCTGCACACCCAGCGGAAACTGGTGCGACGGGGTCACATAGGCTGCGCGCGCGGACGGCGCCGCTGCGCGGCCTTTGGCGACACGCATGCCATGCGCGTCGACGGGAACGGACACGGCACGATAGCCGCAATGCGCGATGGTTTTCCGCGCAGCGGGGTAGCCGGGGTCTTCGCACCAGACCTGGTCGTTGGGCTTCAGGATCGCGCTCAGCACGATGCGCAGCGCGTGCAGCGTGCCCGACGTCAGCATGATCTGATCGGGATCGCAGCGCAGGCCCCGCGCCGACAACAGATGATCGGCGATCGCCGCACGCAGCTCGCGGCTGCCACGGGGATCGCCATAGTGCAGATGCTCAGCGCCGAAGGCGCGCATGCGACGGCCGACAAAGGCGCGGAAACGCTGCACGGCGCGCGCGTCGATATGGGTGCAGCCGAGCGAAAACGCGCCTTGCCCGGGCGTTTCGACGCTGATCTTCGGCCGCTTCGGCTCAGCCGCGCGCGCGGGGATGCGCGCGGCGACGAAGGTGCCGGAGCCGACGGTGGCGTCGGCAAAGCCGTCGGCAATCAGCCGCTCATAGGCGGTGACGACGGCATTGCGCCGAAAGCCGGTCTGTTTGGCCAGCGTGCGCGACGGCGGCAGCGGCTCGCCGGGTTTCACCAGACCGCCGACGATCATCTCGCACAGTGCCTGATACAGCCGGTGCGCCGACGAGGCGCCAGCCGTGATGTGCGGGCCTGCGAGGTCGAGCGGCAGCTCGGCTTTGGCCGGCGAGGGGACAGAATTGGTCGGAATTTTTCGCATGGAATTGGCACTATCGCAGACCAAATCCACGGATACAACTGCTCTGGAATTGTTCAAATCCGACAGGAGCGGCCGTGAGCCAGACCGAGAACCAAAATTCCTATCCGACATCCGCGCGCAATCAGGTGAAGCGCCGTCACGACCGCGGCTTCTACGATCACGACACCGTTCATCGCATCCTGGATTCCTCGATGCTCTGCCACGTCTCCTACGCCATCGACGGCCAACCCTATTGCACGCCGACTTTCTTCTGGCGCGAAGGGACGAAACTGTACTGGCACGGCTCGAGCGCCAGCCGCATGCTGCGCAACCAGACCCGGGGCGAGCGCGTGTGCCTGACGGTCGCACATCTCGACAGCCTGGTGCTGGCGCGCTGCGGGTTCAATCACTCGGCCGATTACCGCGCCGTGATGGCATTCGGCACCGCCTATCTCGTCACCGATCCCGAGGAGAAAGAACGCGCGGTGATCGCGATGGTCGACCGCTTCTTCCCGGATCGCACCGCCAGCCTGCGGGCGAGCAACACGCAGGAGATCAAGGCGACCTCCTTTATCGCGATGGAGATCGAGGAAGCCTCCGCGAAAATCCGGGCCAAGGGTGTCGCCGACGACGACGAGGACTATGAATTGCCGATCTATGCCGAGCGCATCCCGGTGCGCACCGTGCTCGGTGCGCCGGAACCTTGCCCGCGGCTGCTCGACGGCGTGAGCCGGCCGGCGACACTGAATGGCTATTCGGAGGGCCGGCTGCTCGAAGACGCATTGCGGGATGCCTATTTTGCAGAGTACCCGAACGGCTGAAATCGGTTAGCTTACGCTCCATCGATGATCTCAATGCCCGATTGGAGTTGCCTGATGAATGCCGAAACGCAGCAGAGGATTCTTGACGCCGTTGATGCCGGCTTCGAAGCCCAGCTCGCGACCACACGCGATTTCGTCGCGATCCCCTCGACGCGCGGTGCGGAGGGGCCATGCCAGGACATGATCGGCGACCTTCTGCGCGCGCGCGGATACGAGGTCGACGACTGGCACATCAATGTCGACGACCTCAAGGATCTGCGCGGCTTCGGGCCCATCGAGCACGATTTTTCGAAGGCCCGCACTGTGGTCGGCACGTACCGGCCCAAAACCGAGGCGGGCAAATCGCTGATCCTCCAGGGCCATTGCGACGTGGTGCCCGCGGGGCCGCTGGAATTGTGGGACACCCCGCCGTTCTCGCCCGTCATCAAGGACGGCAAGATGTTCGGTCGCGGTGCCTGCGACATGAAGTCGGGCACCATCGCAGCGCTCTCCGCGCTCGATGCGATCAGGGCCGCGGGCCTGAGGCCGACGGCGCGGATTCACTTCCAGTCTGTGATCGAGGAGGAGAGCACCGGCGTCGGGGCGCTCTCGACGCTTCAACGAGGCTATCGTGCGGATGCCTGCTTCATTCCTGAGCCGACCGGCGGCAAGATGGTGCGCTCGCAGGTGGGCGTGATCTGGTTCCGCCTGCGCGTGAAGGGCCATCCGACCCATGTCGCCTTCGCCGGCTCCGGCGCGAATGCAATCATGGCGGCCTATCATTTGATCCAGGCGCTGCAAAAACTCGAGATCGAGTGGAACGAGCGCGCGAAAGCCGATCGTCACTTCAAGACGCTGAACCATCCCATCAACTTCAACCCCGGCATCATCAAGGGCGGCGACTGGGCCTCCAGCGTGCCGGCCTGGTGCGACGTCGATTGCCGGATTGCCGTGTTGCCGGGCTGGTCGATCGCCGATCACCAGAAGGAGATTCTTGCGTGTGTCGCCGCCGCCGCACGCAACCACCGCTTCCTCGCCAACAATCCGCCGGAGATCGAATGGTCGGGCTTTTTGTCGGAAGGCTATGAGCTGACCAATGCCACCGCGCCTGAGGCGGCGTTCGGCAAGGCCTTCAGCACCGTCTATGGCGGCCAAATCGAAGACCTCGTCTTCACCGCGCTTACCGACACCCGCTTCTACGGCCTCAATCACGGCATCCCGAGCCTGTGCTTCGGCGCGAGTGGCGGCGAGATGCACGGCTTCAATGAATATGTCGATCTGGACTCGCTGAAAAAGACGACCAAGGCAATGGCGCTGTTCATCGCGGATTGGTGCGGGGTGGAGCAGGGGTAGCCCTCGTGTCCCGGACAGAGCCAGGACCCACGTCACCGCACATTTGGACCGCGGTTCAGCAGCGCATCGTTTCACGCTGCGCTGCGCCCTTGGGGAACGAACCATCTTCCGGCTGCCCAATCCACCGGCGCCCAAATCCTTTAAGCTTAAAGAAAGACTAGGATGCCGCCCGCGCTGGTGGCAGACTGGCGCCTGGTCCACAAGGCCTTGAGTCCGTCGAGGAAGCACGATGCGCGATTGGGATGACGCCTACGCCAATTCGGCCCATATCCCGGGCTCGGACAAGATACCGGCGCTGTGGGCGGAGCGGGCGGCGGCTTATCGCGCCGGGCTGAAGGAGTTTCGCGCTGGCATCGCCTATGGCCCCGGTGAGCGCCAGCGCCTCGATCTGATCTTGCCCGACGGCGACAGCAAGGGCCTCGTCGTGTTCGTCCACGGCGGCTACTGGATGCGCTTCGACAAGTCGACATGGACTGATCTCGCCGAAGGCGCGCGCCATCACGGCTGGACGGTGGCACTGCCAAGCTACACGCTGACGCCGGCCGCGCGCATCTCCGACATTACGGCGGAAATCACCACAGCGATTGCCAAGGCGGCCTCGCTGGTCGCGGGCCCGATCCGGCTCGCCGGCCATTCCGCCGGCGGGCATCTCGTTACGCGTATGCTGTGCGACGACAGCCGGCTGGAGCCCGCCGTCTACAACCGCGTCGCCGGCACGCTGTCCATCAGCGGCCTGCATGATCTGCGTCCGCTGCTCAAGACCAGGATGAACGACACCCTGCGCATGACGATGGAGGAGGCGACGCTGGAAAGCGCGGCGCTGCATCTGCCGCGCGGGCCTTCGCCGGTGACCGCCTGGGTCGGTGGCAACGAGCGGCCCGAATTCATCCGCCAGTCCGATCTGATGGCCAATGTCTGGACTGGTTTCGATGTGCCGACGCGTCTTGTCGTCGATCCCGGGCTGAACCATTTCACCGTGATCGACGCCCTCAAGGACCCGTCGTCGCCCATCACCGCGCGCCTGATCGGCCTCGACTGACGAGGCCTTGAAGATCGATCGAAAGGGCCTGCCATGACGTCCAGCCAATACGATCCCGCAAGCGAAGGCGCTGAGACCGATTTCGCCCGGCGCATGTCCTATGGACACTATCTGGCGCTGGACGCGATCCTCGGCGCGCAGCATCCCCTGTCGGAAGCCCATGACGAGATGCTGTTCATCATCCAGCATCAGACCACCGAGCTGTGGATGCGGCTCGCCATCCACGAGCTCAGCGCCGCACGCCGTTCGATCGCGAAGGATGAGGTGCAGCCTGCAATGAAGATGCTGGCACGGATGTCGCGCATCTTCGAGCAGCTCAACGGCGCCTGGGACGTGCTGCGCACCATGACGCCCAGCGAGTATACGCGCTTCCGCTCGCAGCTTGGCCAGTCCTCAGGCTTCCAGTCGCGGCAATACCGGCAGATCGAATTCCTGCTCGGCAACCGCAACCACGCCATGCTCAAGCCGCACGCGCACGATCTGGAAACAACGCAGCTGCTCGAAGCCGAGCTCGCAACGCCAAGCCTCTATGACGAGGTGCTGCGGCTCGCCGACCGCAACGGGCTCAAGATGCCTGCGGCCGTGCTGGCGCGCGATGTTCGCGAGACTCATAGCTTCAATGAAGGTGTGCTGCAGGCTTGGCGTATCGTCTACGAGGCGCCGGAAACGCACTGGATGCTCTACGAGCTCGCCGAGAAGCTGGTCGATTTCGAGGACTATTTCCGGCGCTGGCGCTTCAACCATGTGACGACGGTCGAGCGCGTCATCGGCTTCAAGCGCGGCACCGGTGGCACCGGCGGCGTCAGCTACCTCAAGCGCATGCTGGAGGTCGAGCTGTTTCCGGAACTCTGGCGCGTGCGCACGATCCTGTAGAGAATTCCATGACCAAGCTTCGCGTCTACGACGACACCAAAGCGCTGTTCCATATGCCGGACGGTGTGATCTATCTCGACGGCAATTCGCTCGGCGCGTTGCCGCTTGGCGTTGCCGAGCGCGTCAGCCGCGTCATCACCGCCGAGTGGGGCGATGACTTGATCCGCGCCTGGAATACGGCTGGCTGGTATGCCCAGCCGCGCCATGTCGGCGATCGCATCGCGCGCCTGATCGGTGCGGAAGCCGGCTCCGTCATGGTCGGAGATACGCTGTCGCTCAAGGTCTATCAGGCGCTCGCCGCCGCGCTCGACATGAACGCGTCGCGCAAGGTCGTTCTATCGGACACCGGCAACTTTCCGACCGACCTCTACATGGCCGAAGGCCTGATCGCGACCCTTGGCCGTGGCCATCAATTGCGCCTGGTGGCGCCGGAGGAGATCGAGGCTTCGTTGTCGGAGGAGATCGCGGTGCTCTACATCACCGAGGTCGATTACCGCACCGGACGGTGCCACGACATGGCGAAGCTGACTGCAAGAGCGCATGGGCTCGGCATCGTCACGGTCTGGGACCTCGCGCATTCGGCCGGCGCGCTGCCGGTTGACCTTGCAGGCACCGGCGCGGATTTCGCCGCTGGATGCACCTACAAATACATCAACGCCGGCCCCGGCGCGCCCGCCTTCCTCTACGTTGCGCCGCGCCACGCCGACAGCGTGCGCGCCGCTTTGTCGGGGTGGATGGGACACGCAAAGCCGTTCGCGTTCGAGCTTGCCTATGCGGCCGCCGGCGGCGTCGAGCGCATGCGCGTCGGAACGCCGCCGGTGCTGGCAATGGCGGCATTGGAAGCTTCGCTCGACATCTGGGACCGCGTCGATATCGCCGAGGTCCGGGCCCGCTCGCTGGCCCTCGGCGATCTCCTGATTGCCGAGGTCGAACGCCGCTGTCCGTCCTTGAAGCTCGTTACGCCGCGCGCGCATGAGCGCCGCGGGTCTCAGGTCTCCTTCGCCTTCGACGGCGGCTATGCCGCGATGCAGGCCCTCATCGCCCGTGGCGTGATCGGCGATTTCCGCGCGCCTGACATCATGAGGTTTGGCATCACGCCGCTGTATACCGGCGAGAGCGAGATCGTGCGGGCAGCCGAGTTCATCGAGGAGGTGATCGCGGGCGAGATTTGGCGACGGCCTGAGTATCAGGTGGTGAATGCGGTGACGTGAGGTACGAACGCGGTCTCCCGGTCATTGCGAGCGCAGCGAAACAGTCCAGAAACGTATCCGCGGAAAGAGCCTGGATTGCTTCGCTGCGCTCGCAATGACGACCTCGGACGTCATTGCTTTTGCCGCGCGGAGCAATTCACCCTGTGAGCAGAATGATTTGGGAGGAGATCCGATGACGCCGCTCGAGAAACTTAAAGCGATGAAGATGCCGTTTGCCGAACTCAAGGGCGTCGAGTTCGTCGAGGCCGAGAAGGATCGCGTGGTGGCGCGGATGACGGTCAGGCCCGATCTCTGCACGCTTCATCACACCATCCACGGTGGCGCCGTGATGGCGCTGGCAGATTCCGTCGGCGCAGCGGCCACCGTGATCAATCTGCCGGAGGACGCCAAGGGCACAACCACGCTTGAGAGCAAGACCAATTTCATCGGCGGGGCCAAGGAGGGAACAACGGTGATCGCGACCGCCACCCCAGTCCACAGAGGCCGGCGGACCCAGGTCTGGACCACCCGGCTGGAGACCCAGGACGGCAAGCTGGTTGCCGTGGTGACGCAGACCCAGCTGGTCCTCGTGTGAATACGGGGGCTTGATTCCATTAACGAATTAGTCGCCCCCGTGCCCGAAACTTGGGCAGGTTCCGGTCTTGAAAAGTTTGTTGCGATGCACAATATTGGAGGCCTAGGGATTCGAACGCCTCCTCGAGGGACACCAAGAGGAGTTTTGACTTGTCACTCGCAGCAGATTTTGGACTTGAAGTAACCAACCGCCCGAAGTCCGTTCAGGGCTACGTGCGGACCTTGAGCCAGCAGGAAGAATTGCCGCTTTTGCGCGATCACCTGCTGAGGCTCGATGCCGAAAGCCGGCACGACCGCTTCAACGGTTTTCTCGACGACAGTTTTATCGAGCGTTACGCCGCCCGCTGTGCCGAGGACGGCACCATTATTGTCGCCTATATCGTCGATGGCGTGGTCCGCGGTGCGGCCGAGCTGCATCCGCCCGAGGGCGATTCGCTGCCCGAGGTCGCCTTCAGCGTGGAAGCTTCGGCGCGGCGCCAGAACGTCGGCACCGTGCTGTTCAGCCGCCTGATCGCGGAAGCGCGCTGGAAAGGCTACAAGCGCCTGCGCATCACCACCGGCGCCGAGAATCACCCGATGCGCGCGCTCGCCAGGAAGTTCGGGGCGCATCTGCAATTCCGTCATGGCGAATCGACCGGCACGATCGATCTCGCCAAGGCGCCTGAGGACGAACTCGCTGATCTCGCGGCCTCGCCATTCACGGCCGGCCGCGCTCTTCTCAGCTTCAACTCGACCTGCTGGAAGATCATCTCCAGCATCTACGGCAATCGCGCCGCCTGACCCGCAAAGCCGACTGGAATCAAAAAAAGCGGACCGGTAAAACCGGTCCGCTTTGTATTGGATATAGGGGAACTAAGCGCTCAGGTGCCGGTGCGCTTGTCGTTGCCGAAGCGGCGCACGACACGGCGTTCGACCACCACCGAGCGCTGCGCACCCTGTTCGCCGGCGATCACGCGGGTCGAGGTGATGCGGCTGTTGGTGCGAACCTGTTTCTTGACCTCGGCCTGGACGACATCGAGCGGCATGCCCATCAGGGCTGCGGCGATCTCGGCCTGCTGCTCCTGATCATCGGTGATGCCGACGGCGGCGAAGATCGCCTCGTCCAGGGTCGGCGGATCGTGGCGCACGCGCCGCGTGCCATATTTGGTATTCCAGTCTGCGTTCATAACGGCCTCGTTTCGATGCCCGGATACCTAGTGCCCTCTATGTTGCATTGCAATATGGAATCGGTGTGGCATCTCAGCTATGCACCGGTCGGGTGTCAGGGTGGTGACGGGAGACCGGCAACATCCGCAACCCGCTGTTGTGGCCAGCGTTTCAGCGCCGCCTGGCCAGCTTCCGTCAGCCCGTAGATTCCCCGCTCGGTGCGTTCGAACCAGCCATACACATTGTTAAGCATGATCTTGCCGGCATCGGGACAGCGCTGGCGCAATTCGCTCACCCGCCGCGGGCCTGCCGCGAGCTCCGAGGCGCAGGCCAGTGCCTGCTGCCGATAGGCCGTCATGATCGGCGCGCGCGTGCTGCCGCCCAGCACCGGATCGCCCTGGCGGCGCTGATGCTCTGCGACGAGGCGCGAACGGACCTTCGGCTCCCGGCGTGGGGCGGCCGTCGGCGGCTTCACCAGCACCTCGACCTGACCGCGGTCGGTCACCCCGAGCATGCCGAAGCCGAGGCGGCGACAGAGATTGCGATAGCGTGCGTCGGTCTCGCGTCCCTTGCCGCGCGCTGACATCTTTGCGGCAATCCAGACTTCGTCGCCGGCCGGTGCACGATCGACCGCCTGAAGGATCAGCTCGAGATTGAAGGTCAGCTTGAGCTCGCCGATCACCACCACCGGAGGATCGCCGGCGCTGAGGCCCACGAGATCGCAGCCGCCGATCTCGCCCTTGACCGTGAAGCCGAGCTCTTCGAGGAAGCGTTTGACAGGCAGATAGAGCGTGGTTTCCAAAGGAAGCTTCCGAATGTCACGTTCGATCGGAGAATCAGTCTGCGGCAGTTTAGCCCCGGAATGGACTTAGAGCTCTGCGCCATTTGATCGGGAACAGATGATCCGGCTATCCTGCGGGTGGGACAATCGGGCGCTTCACGAAGATGACCATCAGGAATGGGCTCTATCATATCCGCATCGAAATGCTGGATGCCGTCCAGGGCGGCAACCAGGGCGTCATGGTGATGCGCGACGGCACCATGCGGGGCGGGGACTCATTCTTCTTCGCCTACGGCAGCTACACCTCGGCCGATGGCAAGTGGAAGGGCGAGCTGACCAACGAGGAGCATTCCCCCTCGTTCGACGAGCGCCCGGTGTGGGGCCGCAAGGTCGTGACCATCGGCTTCAGTGGCACTTACAATGGCGAGACCGCGTACGGCGAGGGCATCGCGCTCGCCGGCAAGCAGAGCATCCGTTTCAGAGGCAATCTCCGGCTCTTGGTGCCGGATTGATTACACCCGCCCGCCAACCGGGATCAGCGCGCCGGTGACGCCGCTGGCGGCATCGCTGGCGAGGAACAGAATGACTTCGGCGAGTTCCTGCGGTGTCACCCATTTGGCGAAGTCGGCCGTCGGCATGTCGGCGCGGTTGGCCTTGGTGTCGATGATCGAGGGCAGCACCGCGTTCACGGTCACTTTGCCTTTCCACTCGCTCGCCAGCGCCTCGGTGAGCCGGTGGACGCCGGCTTTCGACGCCGCATAGGGGCCCATGCCGGAGCCGGCCTGAAGCGCGCCCATGGCTCCGATATTGACGATGCGGCCGGCCTTGGACGCGGCCAGATGCGGCAGGGCCGCCTGCGAGGCGTTGAGTGCCGTCAGCACGTTGAGCGCATGCATGCGCTGCCATGTCTCGACGTCGCCGTCGCCGACGGTCTCGAAGGCGAAGCCACCGGCGATGTTGACCAACACGTCGAGACCGCCAAAGTGTCTCGCCGCCGCCTCGACCGCCGTCTTTGCTTGTGCTGCGTCGGACAGATCGACGCCGCCGATCTCGATGCGTTCAGGCATCGCGGAGATTTGCGATGGCGCATGGTCGATGCCGGCCACGCGCGCGCCGCGTGCCAGCGCGGTCTCGGCGACCACCTTGCCGAGCGCGCCGAGTGCGCCGGTCACGATCAGAACCTTGCCTTGCATCATTGTTCTCCCGGCACGGCCGCTTAAGATTTACGGCCGCCTACGATTGCAGATAGCGCGCCTTCAGTGCGATCCGCTCCGGTGTGCCGAGCTTGAGACCGTCGCGCAAATAGGTTTCGAGATCGCCATACTCGCTACCGACGGCCTCGAAAGCAGCCGCAAGATACGAGGCCTCGACGTTGCCGATCGCGTCGAGAACATCGGCGGGAAGATCGGAGACGTTTGATGCGTTGCGCTTGTAGTGCTGGTTGGTCAGCAGATAGTCCTCGGCAATGACGTCATCAGATACGCCGAGCGCATGCAGGATCAGCGCGCTGGCAAAGCCGGTGCGGTCCTTGCCGGCGGTGCAGTGGATCACGAGCGGCGCGCGGTCCTCCAGGAGATGGCCGAACAGGTTGCGAAAACCGGCCGTGTTGTGGCGGACATAGTTGCGATAGGATTCGCGCATGAGTTCGAGCGCGACCGGCGCGGTCAACCTGCCCCTGCCGAGCTCGGCGCGCAGCGCAGCCACGACTGTCGGCTCGATCGGCAGCGAATGCACGGCGATCTCGTTGACCACGCAGACACCCGCCGCGCGTTCCTCGACGCCGCGAAAATCGAAGGCGCTGCGCACGCCCAACGCGCGGACGATCTCGATATCGGCAGCAGTGAGCTGGCCGAGATGGTTGGAGCGGAAGATCTGCCGCCATCGCGTGATACGGCCATCTGCGGTCGGATAGCCGCCGAGGTCGCGAAAATTGCTGGCGCCTTGCAAAGCGAGATGGCGGGCAGGGAAGTCTTTCATGGAGGTGTCTTGTCACGCATCTGAAGCGGTCGGTGAACGCCTGTGCGACCATATGATCCCGCAATCAAGTCCGGAATCAAAAAGGGCCGAAACACCGTTGTTTCGACCCTTTTTCGAACTGACGCCGGGCATCGAGAGACCGCGGCGGTATTGAACCGAACGCAGGCATCAGCGATCCCATTTCGGCTTGGCTTCATCGACTGCTTCCTGATGGTACCAGCTGCCGCTGCAAATCGTCTCGTTCACAGGGAGCGAGGCGTGGTTGGCGGGAAGGCGGGTCTCACCGTTGCGGCGCCCCCCGAGAGCCGAGCGGCCCCCGACAGGGAATTGGTAAATCTGTGCAGATCCGTGACTCAGTCCATTGTTCATCATTGCGGTATCTCCCGAGATCGCAGCGCTGAGCCTCCATGGTGCGCCCGACTCGTTGGCTTGTGGTTACTGGAATCCCCATATCGGCCGTGCATTCCGAAATGCAAAGTGCTGAAAAGGAAATCAGCCTTGGCCTATTTTGTAGGCAAACTGCATTCTGCTTCCTCTAAGGCAGCGGTCGGGTGGCTAACGCGTGGGCCATTGCGAAGGTTGCGGACCACGGGCGCAGACTTGGCGAATATTGCCGGACGTTGATGCGCGTTTAGTCGGCAACCTCAGGCACCAGCCTGTCTGCTCCAGAATCGGGCGTTTTCCGCGGGATTTTTGCGGTGCAGCTTCACGCAAAGGTGCGCCGCTATGACGCACGACGCAATCGACGATCCGCCGGGCGGGAGAGGAGGCAGGTCGCGGTGGAAAAGCTCCCGCTCTGCGGCCTTTTGGCACGTTAAATGCTTGGAAAGGGTCGGCCGATGTTGGCCGGGTAAACAATCGTGCGGGGGCCTGCGGCCCCCACCTTTCGCATCATCTACAGAGAGGCTCAATGACCAAGTATAAGCTCGAGTACATCTGGCTCGACGGATATACGCCGACTCCGAACTTGCGCGGCAAAACTCAGATCAAGGAATTCGCGTCGTTCCCGACGCTCGAGCAGCTTCCGCTCTGGGGCTTCGATGGCTCCTCCACCCAGCAGGCTGAAGGCCACAGCTCCGATTGCGTGCTGAAGCCGGTCGCGGTGTTCCCGGATGGCGCCCGCACCAACGGCGTGCTCGTGATGTGCGAAGTCATGATGCCCGACGGCAAGACCCCGCACCCGACCAACAAGCGCGCCACCATCCTTGACGATTCCGGCGCCTGGTTCGGTTTCGAGCAGGAATACTTCTTCTATAAGGACGGCCGTCCGCTCGGCTTCCCGGCCTCGGGGTATCCGGCGCCCCAAGGTCCGTACTACACCGGCGTCGGCTTCTCGAACGTCGGCGACGTCGCCCGTAAGATCGTCGAAGAGCATCTCGACCTCTGCCTGGCTGCCGGCATCAACCATGAAGGCATCAACGCGGAAGTCGCGAAGGGCCAGTGGGAATTCCAGATCTTCGGCAAAGGCTCCAAGAAGGCCGCTGACGAAATGTGGATGGCCCGCTACCTGATGCTGCGCCTGACCGAGAAGTACGGCATCGACATCGAGTTCCACTGCAAGCCGCTCGGCGACACCGACTGGAACGGCTCCGGCATGCACGCCAACTTCTCGACCGAGTACATGCGTACGGTCGGCGGCAAGGAGTACTTCGAGGCGCTGATGGCGGCCTTCGACAAGAACCTGATGGACCACATCGCCGTCTACGGCCCGGACAACGACAAGCGTCTGACCGGCAAGCACGAGACCGCGCCCTGGAACAAGTTCAGCTACGGCATTGCCGATCGCGGTGCTTCGATCCGCGTGCCGCACTCCTTCGTCAACAATGGTTACAAGGGCTATCTGGAAGACCGTCGTCCGAATTCGCAGGGCGACCCATACCAGATCGCTTCGCAGATCCTGAAGACGATCGCCTCCGTGCCGGCCGACAAGAAGGCCGCCGCCTAAGATCCTCCCGGCCCGGGCTGGGGGGCTGGCCCGGGTCGGACTTCGATCCGCCGAAGCCGAAAGGCTTCGGCGGATTTTTCATTTTGCTGACAGCCGTTGCGGAGACTCATCGGACCTCATGGCCGGAAACTTGTCCATCGCCGCCGAAAGCGGGATAGAGTGCGTCTGGGTGCGCGCAGGGCCGGGGACGGCTGGTGTTTGAAGGCTTCTACAAGGTGAGATTTCAGCTCGGCGACCGGGTCGGCCGGAGCGTGATGCATGCCGGCAACGGCAAGATGCTCGGCGGCAATTCGGCCTTCGCCCATATCGGCACCTACGTGAAGACCGAAGCCGGCGTCGACGTCGTGATCAACACCGTCCGCCACAACCCCGATCCGAACTATCGCGCCATGGCGGGCACGGACGATGCGACGTTGCTTGCCAAGGGCTGGGCCGACGGCGATCTCTATCGCTTCAAGGGCGAGCTCAAGGAGCTGCCCGGCGTACCCTTTCAGTCGTTGATGACACCGATCACCGAAGACGAGATGCCGATCGCCGGCGGTGTCGGCGAGGCCGGTATCGCCGACGGGCTCTACTCGGTGCATCTGCGCATGCTCGATGGCGTCGACGGCGGTCTCACCGGCGTGATGCTGCTCAACAAGGGCCGCATCCTCGGCGGCGATGCATCGTTCTATTATCTCGGCAGCTACACCGCCGCCAACGGGCGCTGGAAGGGCCAGATCCTCAATCAGGAGCACACGCCGGCCAAGGACGATCCGATCTTCGGCGGCCACGAGGTCGGCATCGGCTTCTCCGGCACCTATGATGCCGAAGAGGCGGTGGTGGAGGCAACGGCGCTCGCCGGCAAGCGCAGCCTGCGCCTGACCGCCGCGCTCAAGCTGATGCACCGCTCCTGATCGTCACGGGAATCGCTGATGGAAACAATTCGCATGCTCTCGACGCTCGGCCTGATGGGCGCGATGCGCAGCCTCTCCTCCGCGTACGAGACCGCGACCGGCGTCCACATCGATGCCGATTTCGCGCCGACGCTGGCGCTGCTCAAACGGTTGCGCGACGGCGAGGCCGCCGATCTCGTCATCCTCACCCGCGAAGGGCTCGACGAGATGATCGGCGAGGGCCGTGTGATCGCCGAGAGCGCTGCCGATCTCGCGCGCTCCTTCGTCGGCATCGCGGTGCGGGCAGGGCAGGCACATCCCGACATCGCCACGGCATCCGCACTGCGCAACACGCTGCTCGCGGCGCGGTCGGTGGCCTATTCGCGACTGGGGGCGAGCGGGGTCTATTTCGCCCGGTTGATCGCGCAGATGGGGATCGCGGAAGAGATCAACGCCAAGGCCACCATCGTCGAGCAAGGCTTTACCGCGGAGCGGCTCGTGAGCGGCGAGGCCGACCTCGCGGTGCAGCAGATCAGCGAGCTGAAGCAGGTCGAAGGCATCGAGGTGGTCGGCCCGATCCCGCACGATCTGCAAACGCCGGCCGTGTTCTCCGCCGGTCGGATGACAAACGCCGAGAACGCCGACGCCGCTGACCGGCTGCTGCGCTATCTGGCATCGCCCGAGGTGGTCCCCGTGCTGCGCCAATCGGGACTCGAGCCTTGAATTTGCCGAGACTGCGACGCAACCTGGCGTCCATGCGGACTTTCCTCGTTGCCATCCTTCTCACGCTTGCGGTGCCGTTGTCGGCGCATGGGCAATCGGCCGACCTCGTGCTGTGCGACCGGGTCGCGGCCGATCCCAGCGATCCCGACAAGCCGGCCGACGTCAGGGGCGCGACCGAGATTGCGGCCTCCGACGTTGCGACCGCCATCAAGTTCTGCAAGCAGGCCGCGTCGTCGTCGCGGCGCGCGATGTTCGCGCTCGGCCGCGCCTATGCGGCCAACCGGCAACCGGCGGACGCGATGGCAGCCTGGCGCAAAGCTGCCGACAAGGGATCGAGTGCGGCGATGGTCGAGCTCGGCGTGGCCTACGGTACCGGCTCCGGCGTCGCCAGGGACGAAGCGCAGGCGCGGAAATTGTTCGAGAAGGCGGCGCAGGCCGGCAATCCCCGCGGCATCAGCAATCTCGCCGCGCTTGGCGGCAGCGGCGGTGCCGCGCCGGCCGATCCGGCACAGGCGCGCGCATTGCTGGGCAAGGCCGCCGAGACCAACGCGGAGGCGCAGTACCAGCTCGGCATGATGCTCTCCGAAGGCACGGGCGGGGCGAAGGACGACGCCGCGGCGCGCGCGCTGTTCGAAAAGGCTGCCGCGCAAAACCATCCCGGCGCGCTGGAGCGGATGGGCGCCTTCGCGCAGGAGGGCCGCGGCGGGCCAAAGGACAAGGACGCCGCGAAATCCTACTACGAGCGCGCCGCAGCGCTCGGCGACGAGGATGCCAAGCAGGCGCTGGAGCGGCTGCGCTGTCCCTATGCGATCAAGGACAAGCAGGGCAAGCTCGTCACCACGCTGTGCTTCTAAAGCCCGATGAACGCGCTGTAGATTTATTTGTGAGGATGATCTTTTCGGGAAACCGCTGCGCATTTTTCCGGATCATGCCGTAGCGCCTCGGCCGGCGGGTTCGAAGCCGGCTTTGGTGAGTGCGCAAGGACCGTTCGCGACCGGCCAAACAAAAAAACTCGAAAAACAACCCCATGCACAGTAGCCAAGTGGTTGAAATCACAGGCCTGCAAATGGTGTGAAATCGCCATATGCGGAATCGCCGAAATTGCTTGCGCCGTCGGGCAAAACAGGCGCATGATGGCATCATGGCAGGGCGTGGCTTCGCGAATGGCCCTGCGCGAAAAAGCCCGATGGTCTTGATGCGATGGCAGTGCTAGGTAGCGCGTGCTTTCCTTATGATTTTGCGGGTCACTTGCGTTGCTGGACGGGCTCTACAAGGTTGAATACGGCGTCAACGATGCCTTCGGCCGCAGCATCATGTGCATGCATGATGGCAAGCTGCTGGGCGGAAATTCGGCCTTCGCGCATCTCGGAAGCTATTTCGAGCGCGATGGCGAGATCATCGCCGAAGTCATCACCGAACGGCACAACGACGATCCCAACTACAAGCCGCTGATGGGGGCTGATGTCGCCGCGATCGGCGCGCGCGGCCGACTCGTCGGCAACCAGATCCGTCTCGCGGGCAGCGCGGACACGATGCCGGGCGCCGGTTTCTGGGCCAATCTCACGCGGCTCGATGACGAGGGGTTGCCACCGCAGGGGACGATCGGTCCAGGCGGGGTGGTGAACGGGCTCTATGCCATCCATCTGCGCGCGCTCGACGGCGTCGATGCCGGGCTCTCCGGCGTCATGCTGCTGATGGACGGCCGCATCCTCGGCGGAGATGCGTTCTTCTACTATCTCGGCTCCTATTCCTCGGCTGACGGCCGCTGGAAGGGCGAGATCCTCAACCAGGAGCATACGCCGGCAAAAGGCGAGAACCCCGTGTTCGGCGGCTATGAGGTCGGGATCGGCTTCTCCGGAACCTGCACGGCGGACAGCGGCGAACTCGAAGGCATCGCGCTCGCCGGCAAGCGCAGCCTGCGGCTCGCGGCCTCGCTCAAGCTGATGCGGCGGGCGTAGGGCGGTTACTCAAAGATTTGGGATCTCCGCTCGAGAGGCTCAACAGGCCTGACGTCCGAGCCGCGGCAATGTCGGCAAGTGACCCCCAAGCGGACATATCGAAATCAGGACAGATCGAAACGGCCGAGACGAGAAGCACTGCGGCTCAGCTAGGGAAGTCCTTTTGTCATCGTAAAGGGATTGAACCCACGTTCCGCAAGGGCAGCCCACGAAGCTGCGCCAAGATGTGACAATCGGAAATAGTTTCGCGGCTTGGTCGGGTCGGTGTCCAACACGAACCCCGTCGGTAACGCGCGGACAGTCGTGGCATAGAACCCACCATCGGGCGACCTCTGGGATTCGATGACAGCGATCAGCGATTCTGCCCTCTTCGTCTTGCCGAGCAATTTCATCAAGAGAGCCATTTGGCTCGTACCTTCGGTCCACACACCGTCTCGGTCTTCACCGTAAGAAAAGCCTCCGCCGACACTCATTCGCTGTTCGGCGGTCGTCATTGCCGATGCAAATTTCCCGGCCGCTCCGTGAAGCGCTGTTAAAGGCCAGATCTGGGCATCCAGAGCCAAAATCGGATTATGCGTGACACCGTCTTCAGCGGTTCCTGCGGCGAAACAGACGCACCCCGGATCCCACATCGTATTTACAAAGTACTCGGCAACCGTTGCCTTATCGCGCCAGCGCGAATCGCCTGTGCGGATCGCAAGAAGGCCAAACGCGGCGGCGAGGTCAGTATTATGTTCAGTCGATTTCCACGTCCGCACTTCCGGCGTCGGTTCGTGCCCAAACGTACCTCCCGTGAAACCGCCAGTACCGCGCGTATCGGCCCATTGCGCGACCCAAGCGCCAAGCCGCGCTGCACCATCGCGAAACGGGGAGCCGGTGTTCACATCATCAATCGACAGCAACGCCAACATGGCCCATGCCATGTTACCAACATCGCTTCCCACCTGATATCGATCCTCCAACCATTCGTTCCGATTATTGTCCCACCAACCCGGAAGTTTGGCGGAGCCATTCGCCACCACACCCGCGGCGTAAGCGTTTCGGAGCCGTCCATCATGCCAGGTCCGGTCATTATCGACGGCCCAGAGGATCGCCGCGCCCATCCGACTTGCTTTGTCTCGCTCACCGCAACCGACCAACGCGATGACGGCCACCGCATTGTCATAGAGGTATGCGGCGCCATGGAGAGGCCCCGATTCCACGGTCGGATAGCTGGGCAAAAACAACGGCCCTGGCTGCGCCTTATCAATTTGACTAGCGAGGTACCCGCATGCAGACGCTTCCGGTGTTGCCAAAGCCCGTAGTGGAGCGGTGGCTAAAATGATTATGAAGGTCGTTACGATCCATACGAAGGTTTCTATTCGGGCCACTTGGCCGTTCTCCAGGGTGGACGATGATTCTATATACCCATCGGCGAAGTCTGGAAGTGGCCCCATCGCAATCGCGCTTGCGGTGCCCGCTCATGTCCGAAGTTGAGGGTAGACCGCCCGCCCTGACTGCCCACGGCCGAAACCGGCGCTATTGACCCACCGCGGAGTCCGACGCATCGAGCTCCCCCCGAGGGTGTGGACGGGTCGGGTTCCGATACTCGGAACTCATCGGGATCGCAACGGGATTCACATGCCTTAATGAAGCCGCGCACGACCGCTGCTTTAATTCGCGGTTCGGTAGCGAATTTGAGTAATGGGGGGCGATCATGCAGGACTTTCAAGCTGAGCTGGCCTCTCGGCTCAACGACCTCTATTGCCGGCTCTCAGAACTGGAAAATCTTCGACTTCAGATCGAAGATGCGGAGCGATGCCATCGGGCTGTGATTGCACCGCCGCCCCTCGCAACTATTTCGCCGTCAAGCTCGAAAAGAGCCTGCACTTCGCTGAGGGAGCGGACGCGCTTTTGACCACCCGTGGCGGACATCGCTGTGTTGAGCTATAAGCGAGCGAACGTCCTTTTGGCATCATCTGATGGAGCAGCAAGGTCAGTGGCAGGTCGCTGGTAGTGCGCCCGAAGTGTACGAACGGGAGTTGGTCCCGGCTGTGTTTGGGCCATGGGCCCCCGTCCTGATAGACCTCGCTCGGCCGAAGCTGGGCGAACGCGTAGTCGATATTGCTTGCGGCACTGGAATAGTGGCGCGCCTCGCGGCGGTGAAGGTGGGCCCTACCGGGATCGTGACGGGCATCGATCTCAATCCTGGCATGTTGAACGTGGCACGATCGCTCGGGATGGCCGATGACGCTGCCTCGGTTCAATGGCAGGAGGCCAGTGCAGACAAACTGCCGTCCGCTGACAGCGCGTTTGATATTGCGTACTGCCAACTCGGCCTCCAGTTCTTCGCCGACAGACCAGCTGCTTTGCGCGAAATGCGCAGAGTTCTATCTTCAAGGGGAAGGCTCGCCCTCATGGTGTGGTGCGGCATCGATCAAAGTCCCGGGTTTGAATCTTTAGCCAAAATACTGGAGCGCCACATCGGTCCAGCGGCGGCCACAATCATGCGAGCTCCATTTGGACTCGCCGATGCCGATGAGCTGAGCCGACTTGTCGCTGCTGCGAACTTTCAGGATATCACGGTTCAACGGAGGGTCGGTGCCATCGAGTTTCCATCCGTCGAACGATTTGTACCTAGCTATGTTGCGGGTTCGCCACTGGCCAGTCATGTATCGCAAGCAAGCGAGGTGGCTCGCGAACACCTGGCCGAAGATACCAAGTTGGAGTTGGGAAAATACGTGGGTAGTAGCGGGTTATCGTTCCCGATAGCGGCTCACCTACTCACCGCAACTGCTTGATACGTCCGCTGACGGCATGGCCCTTAGCGGACCGCTGGCCTAGCCGCGCGGCCCCCGAGGGAGTGGATGATCCGCCGGTTTGCACGGGAACTTTTGAGCACTTTTGCACTTATCAGTCCTGCCGCGATGGTCGCGCTGATCAAGCGCTCCATCGAACTCCTCCAAGCATCAGCTCCTAAAGTTCAAAGCCGAATGCCATCCGGTCGTCGACCTCCGAGCGATGCACCGTCCTGAGGGGAGTGAACTTCATCCATCCTTGCACGATGAGGCTTGAGCGGGGGGCTCATTTGGCGATGCCCGCTTCTGGCCCGTGGCTGACCTCAGCCCAGAGCGCGGCGATGTCCGCTTCGTGCAAGTGACCCGACCAAGGTTATGCTGGCTGAAGAGGGCAGCCTTTGACCCCTGGCAGACCTAGGCTGGGCGCTTGCTCGAGCTGGTCAGACGATCATGAGACATCGGCTGCAGTATGCCGTACATCAGTGTCCGCCATAACCATTCGACCGGGCCGTACCTGTACCGGTCTAACCACCAACCGCTGACAAATACCTGGCAGACGTAGACGAAAAGCCCGATAGCAGTGCTTCGGCCGCCCCGAGCTGCCCAAATAGCCCGAGGCCGTATCCGTAGAAAATCCAGCCAAAGATCATGGACTGAGCGAGGTAATTCGTGAATGCCATGCGCCCTAGCGGCGCAGCCCAGCCCAGCAATCGCTTGCCGTTCGCCAGATCGGCGACGGCGATGATCATTGCACCGTAGCCGAAAGCCAGCAGGATCGTGCCGGTGGGAGTGGCCAGTGCGCCGAGACCAACGCCCGCTACGACGCCGCTTACTCTTAGGAGGATCAAGACTGCGCCTAGCCCAGTACAGCTGATTGCTGTCAAGAACAGGAGTGGACGATCTCGCTTCCTCAAGGCATTGCTGCGCCAGACGAGGGCACCAATCGAAAATAGCCCTATCGTCCGCGGGAATACGTAGATGTGGAGAGGAACGATCACGGGGATTTCGCTGACCCGGAACGCCAGCACCTGCCCGAAGCTGCCCCCTGCATAGACCTGATTGGCTTCAAGCACATGGCGTTGCAACGAAGCCAAGCTGGGAAACAATCCAGGAGGGGACCACACCTTGATGGCCAAATACAGCGCCAAGAATGTCGCCGCGCCGCATGAAAGCAGCCAGCGGGGGCCAAACAGGAATGGTAGGACGACTAACCCTGCGATCGCATATTCGGTAAGAATGTCACCATTCCAGATCAGGAAAAGGTGAATCAGTCCAAACGTCAGCAAGGCGATCAGACGGCGAAACAACAGAAGCGCGCGATGCGGGTTCGTCGAGAGGTGCTCATATTGAATGGCAAGTCCAACTCCGAATAACAGTGAGTACAGGGCAAATGCCTTCATATCGACCGCGAGCATCAAGACTGTCTCGACCGCGCGGTCAAACGGAGGTGCCGGTCGCCCGGCGGGTAAGAACTGCTCGAAGATTGAGACGCGGAATTCAGTGACGACGTTAATAGCAAGGACGCCGAGCAACGCCAGGCCGCGAAGCACATCGATAGTTTCGATTGGGTTTACAGGGCCGGAGCGGCTCTCACAGCTTATGGCGACCATTGCACGAGCACTATAGGTTGGGGCAGGAGATTGGGCCAGTTCAGTTCTGGTATTGGCCTGCAGCGGACTTCGGTGCATCGGTACTAGAGAGCCTATGGTCGTGGATTCCGGGAGGAGAGCTTGAAGAACATTCAGATTATAGATCGCGCGGTCAACGCGACGTTCAGCTTGTTTCAAGCGACCGATGATGAGTTCGCTGCTATCTTTCCCGGCCCGGGCCAAGACATGGAGTTGATTGAGGACTTTACCGAACGCGCTGGGGAAGAGCAGGCTTTGCGAATATTGTCGCCCGTATGGGAGCGCCCCATTTTGAAGCGCGATGCGCAAGGTGTCCACGGGACGCTGTACTTCGAGTATGCCGACCGGAGGCAATCTCTTCCGGAATCTAAGAGAGAGGTCGATTGGCCCGATTCTTACGTTAATCTTGCGCAGCGCAAGCTGTTTGCCAGCAAACGTTAGGGCCTGTATCTGGCCCTGCGACTCGCGGCGATGTCGGCTTGTAACCCGTTGCAGACGTTCGGACGACCAGCCAGATTATAATTGTGAACAACGTCACAGAGCCGAAGCTTGCCTTTTGGCAAGCTCTACCTACGCTGCGCACATGTTGTTCGGGGCTGCGATGGGCGCGTTTCCCTGCGTTTTATTGGTCTTTTCATCTTGCTTGCTTGCGGCTCAGCGGGAGGCGGACCGACGTGCAAGCTGCGCGAGGCTGGTAGCGGCAGTCAATGCGGCACAGTTCGGCCAAGTTTGATCCGAGAGTTCGCTGGCGAATGGGGGCACTGATGGCCAAACTGTATTGGATCTGTGCTGCCGTACTCGGCTGCTTGATGTCGCCTGTGCAAGCTGCCGGTGTTCAGCTTCTGGATACCGATCCAAATCTGGCTGGCGCTATATGGTACCCTTGCGCAGCAGCGGCGCAACGAGTGCCCCTCGGCAAACTCACTGTCCAATTCATTGAAACGATTGAAGGTACGAAGGACTGTCCCGTCACAGGAACGAACTTGCCACTCGTGATCGTCTCGCACGGACGCGGCGGTTGGTTCGGACAACACGATGACACGGTGCAGGCCCTGGCAAACGCTGGATTTGTCGTCGCCTCGATCAACCTTCCGGGTGACAATGGAAACGATTCCTCGCAACGAGACAGCCTTTCCATTCTGGCAACCCGGCCCGCCAGCATTATCCGATTGCTTGATTTCATCTTGAATGACTGGAAAGACCGGGCTGCGATTGATTCCTCCAGGATCGGCTTCTTTGGGTTTTCGCTCGGCGCCTATACCGGATTGGTGTTGGCGGGCGGCAATCCCGATCTCCGGAGATTTGCGCTCTACTGCTCGGACGCGAACCGAACGCGGGCATGCGAGCAACTCCGTAGCGGCGACATACCAAGCAGCTTGCCTCACGAACCTCGTATCCGAGCCGCAGTGCTCGCCGATACGGCAATTAACTTTGCCTTTCCCGCCGACCGCTTGGCAGACATCACAATCCCGCTGCTGATCTGGCGATCAGAGTTTGGCGGCGCAGGCGTAGACCCGAAAAACTCAGCGCTCGTTGCTCAGTCGCTGCCCGGCAAAAAGGAAGTGCGCGTGGTGCCTGCCGGTCATTTTGCTTTCCTGTCGCCATGCACAGCAGAGTTCGCGGAGAAGCTTCCTCGCTTCTGTACTGACCCGCCGGGTTTCGACAGGACGGCATTCCATCGCGAGTTCAACGCCAGCATCATCAATTTCTTTCGAGAGACTCTCGTTCGCCAGGGCGAGAGCCGTTAGCAGCCGATCTATGCGCGATGGACGGCCGCATCCTGGGCGGCGATGCGTTCTTCTACTATCTCGCGGCGAGCTCGAAGGCATCGCACTCGCCGGGAAGCGCAGCCTGCGATTGGCGGCATCGCTCAAGCTGATGAGGCGGGCCCAGAACGGTTACTCAGAGATCTCGGATGTCTGCCGAGAGGGTAACGCAGGCCTGACGTGCGACCGCGGCGAGGTCGGCAAGTGAGCCCAAGCTGACGTCTGGCCCAATATCAGCACGTTTGACGAGATCATTAGTTTATGCTTATCATTAGTTATGGCTAATGATAGATCCGCTACCGTAACGGCAACCCTTCGGCGAAGCATGGCTAAAGACAGCGTGCAACTGGCCGCTCTGGGCGATTCGACCCGCAGACGAATATTCGCATTGCTGGGCGCGCGGCCGCGCACTGTCGTTGAACTCACCCGTGAACTGACTGTCTCCCAGTCAGCCGTCTCTCAGCATCTGAAGGTGCTGCGCGAATCTCATTTGGTTCGTGCCGAGCCGAAGGGAGCCAGCAACATTTATCACATCGATCCAGCGGGGCTCAGCCAGATGCGCGCCTGGCTTGACCGGTTCTGGAGCAGCACACTGGCTGCGTACAAAGTGGCCGTAGAAAAATCAGTGGAGGACCAGAAATGAGCATCCGTGTATCGGCGGCACCCATCAAACAATCGATCGTGGTTGAGGCGCCTATCGAGCGCGCGTTTAAGGTCTTTACGGAAGACTTCGGCAGCTTCAAACCACGCGAGCACAATCTGCTCTCCGTGCCCATCGCAGAGACCGTGTTCGAGCCCCGGGTCGGCGGTCACATCTATGATCGAGGTGTCGACGGCAGCGAATGCCGCTGGGCGCGTGTGTTGGCTTTTGAGCCGCCGAATCGCGTGCTTCTAAGCTGGGACATCAGCCCGCGCTGGCAAATCGAAACCGATCCAGACAAGACCAGTGAATGGGAGGTGCGGTTCATTGCCGAGACGCCAAGCCGGACTCGATTGGAACTTGAGCACCGTCACCTCGAACGTCATGGCCAAGGTTGGGAAGGCGTGAGCGAAGGCGTTGAAGGCGATCAGGGTTGGCCGCTCTACCTGAAACGGTTCGCCGAGCGGATAGCCCGCGAGGCTTGATATCCGCGTAACCTATGCGACGTGATCGCATTTGCGGAGGTCCTTATGACAGCCTACTGGCTTAGCATTGTCGGGGTGCTTGCCCTTTGCCTCCTGTCAATTTTGCTGGCGGTCTATTCAGGATTCTCCAAAGGCAGGGCCGGGGCACTCTCCGGACCTGTCTTGCCGTTGGATGACGATAACCTGCTGTACCGGATCGATCGCGTCCACATGAACGCAGTGGAGGCGCTGCCGCCTTTTGTCGTCCCGACAGTCCTGGCTACGTTGGCAGGGGTAAGACCCGTCACGCTTGCAACGCTTGTATGGGTCTATGTCGCAATTCGTCTGATCCACGTTGCGGTCTATTTGCGCGGCGGTAACGCGGCCAAAGGCGGCAGCGTCAGAACCATTCTCTATGTTTCAGGTGCCCTCGTAACGGTCATCCTCATTGTCGTAACCGCCCTGGCAGCCATCCACTAGGGTATCAACGCTGGCCGCCTGACGACAGCGGCTTTTGGCCCGAAGCGAGCGATCTGTGCAATTCGCAAGTTGTGGCCCTGCAGACGTGGGCTGCAGCGTGAAATTCAGCATGATCTGATGAAGCTGCTGAACTGGAAATTCTGTACCGATTGCCACGGCGTCGCGTGCTTATGACGCCGATGATCCGTCAATGTGAAGCCGGCGCCGAGCAGTGCGGTGATGCTGTCAGCGGTGTGACGTGTCACGAGCAAGCCGCTGCATTTCTCCGGACCATCGATTGCGAATGTGCCGATGATGACATGACCGCCAATTTTTACGGTTCTTCGGACGCACGCGACATAAGCCGCTTGTTCTTCCGGCGCGGTGAGAAAATGGAACGCTGCACGGTCGTGCCAGATGTCATAATGGCGCGCTGGCTGCCATGTCGTCACATCGGCGACGATCCAATGCACGGCGTCGCCAGCGGCACCGAGCCGTGCACGCGAGGCCGCGAGCGCCGCGTCGGACAGATCAAGGACGGTCAGATCTGCATATCCAGCCGCCAGCAGCGCATCGACCAGCCGAGCCGCCCCACCGCCGATGTCAACAATCGGTGAGGTAAGCTCTGCGGCGGCCAGTGCGATCAATTCGAGCGAAGGCGACGGGCTCTCCTGGAACCAGCTTAACTCGCGTTCGCCCTTGCTCTCGTATACGTTCTCCCAATGGGCCGCCCGGCCTGAAATCGTCATGAAACCCGATCCCTTCCATGCTGACCCCGCCAATACTCGACCGCAAGCATTACTCCATCCCTTCAGTGTTCTCGCCCTCGGCGCTCCTGCGTGAAGCGCGGCGACAGCGCGGCCTGCCACGGCAGGATGTCCGGAGGTCTGCATTCTAGACCCGGACGGCGATCTCGTCAGGTGACCCAAGGCGGACCATGACCTGCAAATTCCGAGCTCGCGATCACTTCTAAGATTGCTTCGTTGAGCCGGTTTCCCACGCTACCGGCCCAAGTTGATTAAGAAGTGGCCCAAATTCGTTCCTGTATCTGGAACTGAGTATCTGGTTTAGAGTCTCGTGATCGCCGCCCGGTCCTTGGCTTTTATCGGTGACAGAGAGTCCTGCACGCTCCCGCCTTTGACAATCGCGGTGAGCTATGTGTGAGAAATGTGACGAGATCGACCAGCGCATTGCGCGGTACAAGTACATAGCATCACGTATCACCGACCGAATTACGCTCGATGGCATAACTGAATTAATCGAAGCTGCGCCTGCCAAGAAGGCCGCTTTCCATTGCAAACCCGAGCAACAGTGAGGCCGCGTTGAACCTAAACGCCGGCGGTCCGACCAATGTCTACTGGAGGATTGCGGTTTCCAGTTCCAACGTGGCGCCACTGAGCATTATTGGGCTTGGTGGCGTTTTCGTTTAGGGGGAATTTCGAAACTCAGAGCGGCCTATTTCGACCTCGATAGGGGCGCTGGCCTGTTTCCCACCTCAGTGGCCCGGTTTGATTTTAGCCCCGTCCTGCCTTTCTTTGTCGCAATCGCTCAGCTTGTCCAAGGCATCAGTGGCTTAACCCACATATAGGGCGTAGACTCAGCCGATCACCGCCCCGCCATCGGCATCTATCGGTGACTGAGAGTATCGCGCTCCCGCCTCCTACCCGGAGAGCACCATGCGCACCAAAGCCGTACAACCCAAATTGTCGTTGCAGAATAGGCTTATGCTCGAGGCCAACCGCCTCGAGGGCGATGCAAACAGGCTGCCCCATGGCCCCCTTCGGGAAGCCATGATCCGCGCAGCGGGACTAACCGAAAGTGCGCATCGAATCGAGAATTGGATGTCCTCGGCAAGTCTACGAGCGCCAACGTGACCAACGATCGCTGTCGTATTCGTCTTCCTGCATCTCAGCGAGGTCCGAGACGAGCCAGAAGGGGAAGGGCATCCAGGGCAGCCCTGCGGCTTCAGCCGTTATCGCAGCCCGCCGAGCCACAGCGCGGCGAGGGACTGGCGACTGCGCACGGCGAACTTGGCGTAGATCGACTTGACGTGGAAATGCGTGGTGTTCGGACTTTGCTCGAGCTTCTGCGCGATCTGCCTTTCCGTGTCCCCGGCGAGCAGTCCGAGCAACACGCGGCGTTCAGCGGGTGTGAGGGGCGCGTTGGCGATGAGCAGTCCGTGGCTGAGCAATTGTTGACGGTGAAACCATCTCAAGGCGCGCATCACGAAGCCCAGACGCTGGCCGTCCTGTGCCGTAAAGCGGGGTTGCTGCGCATCACGAAATACGAACAGGCGAATCCTGAAATCGTCATTGAGCGCAATGCGCACGGAGATGCTGTCGGCGAAGCCGACGTCCAGATAGTGGCGCCGATAGTGCTTGCCCTTGAACCATTCCGGCGGCAGCGTTTCGAACAGCAGGCGGACGGGGAACCGCTCGTCGCCCGACATTGACAAGATCTGGGACAGGTCGACGTCGTCGGACCAGAGCGTATCGTACTGCTTCTGCACGGATGCCGCCACCGCCGGTATCGGGTCCAGCACCCTGACGAGACGCGGACGCCAGCCGAGCAGGGGATCGGTCCGCTTCGGCGAAGGCAATCGCACGACCACGCCCCACAGCACATTGCGTGCCGACAACATGGTGCGCAGTGCGGACAGCAGGTGGGTCAGCGCAGCGTCACTGTCGGCGACCGAGAAGTCGGCCAGCTGATCCCAGAGCGCATAGACGTCTTGATTTAGCGGATCGATGGGATCCGTGGAGAGATGCATGTCATTTCCAGATTGCGCAGGTCGCCGAGCTCAGAGGCGACCCCAGAGGCCTCCGACCTGCGCGAGCATACATAAAGTACAGCGAACCACCTTTCCAGGTAGTTCTCAGATGCACAAAATGGCGCGATATCGGCCCGGTTACCGGGAATACAGATTCTCTCAGCGTAACGACATTGGGAGATCGACGATGCGTACAACGACGGGCGCGCGCCGGCCTAAAAGGCCTGGCGAAGGCCGGACGGAGAGGCGACGGCGGCGCGGTTTTTTCCTCGCCCTGTCATCCGCGGTGCTGCTGATTACACTCTCAGCCTTTGCGCAGCAGCCACCGGCAAGGGTGTCGATCCGCCCCGGGCGTTAGCGTTCCCTGATCAAGCCGCTTTTGCACGCGTTTCCGTCGCTCTCGGAAGTTGATTGGCATGGAAATCTCATGATCCGGCCAGCCTGCCGGGTTTCTGATCGGCTCGTCGAGCCAGAAGAGCACGGCATCGTCGCTTTCATCATCTCGGTACTGCATGCGTCGCGGCGCCGCCTGGCGAGCCGCGTCATACGCCAATGTGAGCATTTGCTCGGAAACGAAGCCCAAAAAACGTCCGGAGAACAAGAATGGTGACGAGCAGAGCGACGCAAACAAAATTGGCGGCCCGATCCCATGCCCACAATGAAACGGGCTGGCTGCTGGCAGTCGCCGCCGCATTCCTCATCGTGCACGCCGCCGCCTGGACCATCTGCGGACATGTTTCGAGCAACGAGGGCGCGCATTTCCAACCTGAGCCGATATGCCTGTCGTGCGATTGACGGCGCTCCTGGATTGCAAACCGATCCGCGGAGTCGATGCGCCGGCTCAGAAAGCACAGCGAACCACCTTTCTAGGTAGTTCTCAGACCCCTCGGGTGGCGCGATATTCGGCACGGTGACTGGGAAAACGGATTCTCTCTGCGTAACGACATAGTTGAGCGGGCCTCCGCAGAACTTAAGCGCGTGCAGAACACGTTGCCGATATACCACCCCGCCTCGCAATCGTCGCGCCGTGACGATTGTTTGCCGCTTTCAAGGATCCAGCCATGGAACGCTTTTCTGTTTCGCGCTCCCGTCGCGAGACATTTCCTGTCGTCGACACGGCAAACACGAGCGTTTCTGGAGTTACGTCATGAAGGTCAAGCTCGGTTCGACGACGCGGCTGCAAAACAGCAGCAGCATTCACAACAAGATGTCAGGTGGGGCAATGTCGGGCTTTGGACAGTTTTCGAACGGAGGGGCCGCGCTGCTGGCTTTGGCATCAACCGGATTGGTCGGGATCGCGGTCCCGGCGTTGGGACAGGATGCGACCTGGCTGGCCAACCCTGGCACTGCCGACTACAACACCGCCGCAAACTGGGCCCCGGCGACGGTGCCAGTCGGCACCGCATTGTTTGGCAGCTCGAACACGACCGCGCTGACGCTCTCGGCCGACACCACGGTCGGCGGCTGGACCTTCAGTCCAGGCGCCTCGAACTATGTTCTCGACAACCACAACTTCCTTCAAACTCTCACTTTCAGCGGTGCCGGCATCAGCGTTCAGGGCGGCAGCGCCACGATCACCAACAGCGGCTTCCGGAGCTCCATCGCTTTCAACGGCAGCAGCTCGGCGGGCGACGCCACCATCACTAACACTGCAAACGGCATCACGATCGGTTTCAACGACAGCAGCACAGCCGGCAGCGCCACCATCACCAACAGCTTCAGCAGCACCATCAGTTTCGCTAACAGCAGCACGGCCGGGAGTGCCACGATCATCAACCGCAATGGCTCGCTCGTTTTCAGCGACGGCAGCTCGGCGGGCAGCGCCGCCATCACCAGCATCGTCGGCGGTTCCGTTGCCTTCAATGGCACCAGCTCGGCGGCCAGCGCCACGATCAACGGGGCAGCCGGTAGCGTCGTCATTTTCCGCAACAGCAGCACGGCCGGCAGCGCAGCCATCAGCGCTAGCGGGGTACTGCACTTCCGCGACAGCAGCACGGCCGGCAGCGCCGGCATCACCAATAGCAATCTACTGCAATTCCGCGACACCAGCACCGCCGGCAGCGCCATCATCGCCAGCAGCAACGGCCTTACATTTGCCATGAGCAGCACGGCGGGCAACGCAACTATCGCTATCAGTGCCGGGTCATTGGTGTTCTCGAACACCAGCACCGCCGGCAGCGCCGCCATTACCAACGGTGGCGGGTTCGACTTCCTGGACGCCAGCACCGCCGGCAGCGCCACCATCATCAACAACAACGGGCTGCAATTCGCTGACACCAGCACAGGCGGCAGCGCCACCATCATCAACAACGGCAGCCTGGAATTCGCTAACTTCGCGACGGGCGGCAACGCCGCCATCACCAACGGCGCTTCGAGCGCTACGGATTTCAGCGACTCGACAGGGCCCAACAATGATCACAAGCTCAGCGCCGGCTCGATCAATGGCGCCGGGCTCTTCAGCCTTGGTCAGAACGAATTGACGGTCGGCGGCAACAACCTCTCCACCAACGTCACCGGTGTCATTGCAGACGGTGGCGCTGTCGGCGGCACCGGCGCCTCACTCGTCAAGGTTGGTACCGGCACGATGACGCTGTCCGCTATCAACACATACACCGGCGCGACCACCGTGAACGGCGGCACGCTGGCGGTCAACGGCGATATCACCTCGGCAAGCGGCGTCATCGTCAACGCCGGCGGCACGCTCGGCGGCATCGGCACGGTCGGCAACACCAACGTCAACGGCGGCACACTGGCGCCTGGCAATTCGATCGGCACGCTGACGGTCAGCGGCAGCCTGACGATGACGGCGGCATCGACCTATCTGGTGCAGATATCGGGCGCATCGAGCGACATGACGGTTGTGACCGGCATCGCCAACCTCGCGGGCAAGGTCACGGTCGATCCGCTGGCGCGCATCAGCGCAACCACCACCTACACCATCATGATCGCGGGCACCGTCAACGGCACCTTCGACACGGCGGGCGTTCTCGCCGGCAACAGTTTCGCCCGCAATGCGCGGGTGAGTTATGTCGGCAACGAGGTCTTTCTGACGGTCGATCCCGGCCTGCTGTCGCCGAACCTGCCCGCCAACGCCAATATCAACCAGAAGAACGTCGCGGCCGGAATCGACAATGCGCTGTTGGCCGGCGCCAACATGCCGGCGGGCTTCAACGCGCTGTTCGCTCTGACCGGCTCCGGTCTCGCCAACGCCCTGACGCAGGTCTCCGGCGAAACCGCGACCGGGTCGCAGCAGTCCACCTTCAATGCGATGAACCAGTTCATGGGGGTGATGACCGATCCGTTCATCGCCGGACGCGGTGACGGTGCAACCGCCGGCGGCAACGCAACCGGTCACGCCGACGAGCAAGCGCTGGCCTATGCCGCGAGGAAGCGCAGCCCGAACGACGCGCTGGCGGCGATCTATACCAAGGCACCAGCTGCGGTGCCGTTCCAGCAGCGCTGGAGCGTGTGGGCGGCCGGCTTCGGCGGCTCGCAGAAAACCGACGGCAACTCGATCGCCGGCTCGAACAACACCAGCAGCAGCCTCTATGGCACCGCTGTCGGCGCCGACTATCGCATCTCGCGCGACACGCTGGTCGGCTTTGCACTTGCCGGCGGCGGCACCAATTTCAGCGTCGTCAACGGCGGCGGCGGACGCTCCGACCTGTTCCAGGCCGGCGCCTTCGTGCGCCACACGGTGGGCGCGGCTTATCTCTCCGGCGCGCTGGCCTATGGTTGGCAGGACATCACCACCGATCGCACCATCACCATCGCCGGCATCGATCGCCTGCGCGCGCAGTTCAATGCCAATGCCTGGTCCGGCCGTGTCGAGAGCGGCTACCGCTTCGTGGTGCCCGTGATCGGCGGGATTGGCTTCACGCCGTATGCGGCAGGCCAGTTCACCACCTTCGACCTGCCGGCCTATGCGGAAGGTGTCGTCTCGGGCGCCAACACCTTTGCACTCGCTTATAATGCGAAGAGCGTGACCGACACGCGCAGCGAACTCGGCGTCCGCGCCGACAAATCCTTTGCCATGCAGAGCGCGATGCTGACGCTGCGCGGCCGCGTGGCCTGGGCGCATGATTTCAATCCCGACCGCGGCATCGGTGCGACGTTCCAGACGCTGCCGGGCGCCAGCTTCTTCGTCAACGGCGCGGCGCAGGCTTCCGACTCCGCGCTGGTCACGGCATCCGCCGAAACCAGATGGATGAACGGCTGGTCGACCGCCGCGACATTCGAAGGCGAGTTCTCCAGCGTGACGCGCAGCTACGCCGGCAAGGGCGTGGTGCGATATGCGTGGTGAACCCCTCGGGTGGCAGCGGTGCCGTTGGAAACGATCAAGCAGTGCCATGACTTGATGACGCTCGGCGTGAACTACAAGTTCGACTGAACTCCGTTCGCGGGACGGACCGCTTCGACGTCACGGCGCCGGGCAGGCCGCTCCGGTCTTCACCCAGGCCTCGACCAGCGCGCCGGCCTGCTGTTGCGTGCCCGGCACGGGCGAGCGGCCGAAGCCGGGCTTCCAGGCCCAGCCGACGAGGGTGTCCTTGCCGATATGGTCGATCAGGTCTTCCACCTTGCGCCCGCCATTGCGCGCGGGATCCCTGATCTGCTCGCAGATCTCGCCGACGGTCTTGCCCTCCCAGGCCATCTCGCGCGGGGCGAGATGCCATTCGGGATGGCCGGGTATGCGGCCGGGCTCGAAATTGGCCTTCTGGTGGCAGGTGTTGCAGCGCATCGCCTCGAGCCCGTGGCCGTCAGCGCCGCGCGTCACCGGCGGCTGATGCAGGCGGGCATTGTCGCCCTGGTGCGGCCTGTCGCCGGCCGGATGGCAATTGGTGCAACGCGGATGCGTCAGCACCTTGCCGAGCTCGGTGAAGATTGCGGCCGAGCGCTTCTCTGTGTCGCCGATCGAGGCAAAGCTCTCGGGCGAGGCGAGGGCGTGACCTGCCGTCTCCGACGCCGCGTAGCCTGCACCGAAACTGCCGGCGAGGGCGGCGACCACGGCAATCATCTTGAACCGCACGTCGGAGATCATGATGCGCGTCACTTGGTGGCCATGAGGTAGCGCTTCGAGTCGGCGAGGATCACGTCGCGCACCGCCTCGTGATATTTGACGTAGCCGGTGCAGCGACAGAGATGACCGTCGAGCGCATCCGCGATGGTCTGCTCCAGCGCCTCGCGCGCGACCGGTGTCCGCGACAGGCGCTCCAGCAGGACCTGGCCCTCATTGAGGAAGCCGGCGGTGCAATAGCCGCACTGAAAGGCGAAATGCTCGATGAAGGCCTTTTGCAGGGTCGAGAGCTCGCCGTCCCGCGCGTGCCCCTCGACGGTGCGGATCGACTTGCCGTCGAAATTCACGGCCGGCGCGACGCAGGTCGGGCTGGTGGTGCTGGTGCCGTCGGGCGCATCGATGATGACGGCGCAGCTCAGGCATTGCGCGGCGCCGCAGCCGAACTTGGTGCCGGTCATGCCCAGCATCTCGCGCAGAAAATCGTTCATCGAGAGATCGTCGCGGACGTCCATCGGGCCGTGCTTCTGGCCGTTGATGGTGAGGCTGAGGGTCGTCACGCGAGCACTCCCTTCAATAGGCTTGCGGTGACCGGCAGCGCACGGAAGCGATGGCCGGTGGCGTCGTGGATGGCGTTGATCAGCGCCGGCACGATCGGGATCATCACGACCTCCGCCATGCCCTTCGGCGCTTCGTCTGGTACTAGCGGCTTCAGCATCTCGATCTCGAGATCGCGGAGCGGCAGGTCGGAGCCGCGTGCGACCAGATAGCGCCCGAGATTCCATTCGCCGTTGCCGGGGCCGCCCTCGAACGGTGGGAGGGTTTCGAGCAGCGCGTAGCCGACGCCCATGGCGAAGCCGCCCTGGGCCTGGCCCATCACGACCTCGGGCACGAGCGCGGTGCCGCATTCGAACACACTGTAGGCCTTGGCGATGCGCAAGCTCCCGGTTGCGCGCTCGATCTCGACGCGGACGACCGTCCCGCACATCGAGGTGTAGGCGGTGCCAATCCGGTTGTTGTCGGTCGGCGGAAACTTGACGCTGGTGCGGTTGATCCGCTCGAACTTGCCGTTGCCTTTGCGGATCGCCAGCGCATCGATCTCGGCGCGGTATTGCTCGCCGGACACCGGGAAGCGTGCCCGCGACCACGCCCAGCGCGAGAAGCTGTGCGCAACCGCACCGGTGACGAAGCCGCGCGCGTGAGCTGTTGCGGCCAGTACCGGCAGCGCCAGCGGTTCGAGGCCGGGCATGGTGAGCTGGCCGTTCTGCCAGCTTGCGGCGTCCCATTGCCCCGCGCGCCGATCGGTCTTTGCGACGCGCCACAGCTCAAGCGCCGCGGGCCACAGGCCGAAGCGGAAAATCACGCGGGCGGCTTCCGCGGCCGAATGCGTGCCGACATGCGCGCCGATCGAGGAGCTCGTCGGCGAGCTGATCGCGGGCACCCAGCGCGGATTTTTCTCCGCGGCGTCCTGGGTCTTCTGGTCCATGGTGGAGGGATCGCCTGATGTGACCAGCCCGAGCATGTCATAGCTGTCGACGCGAGCGACCGAGACCTCGTCGGCGATGGCGCCGAGATGGCCGGCGACCCGGTTGGCCAGCGCCGTCCCGATGCCGTTGCCCATCTCGACGTGATCGCAATAGATGACGATCCTGCCGTCGGGGGCGAGCTCAACGCGTCCGAGCGAGCCGTCCGCACCGGAGCCATAGTCTTTCGTCACGCAGGCAACGCCGGTGCCGACCAGCCGATCCGACGAGGTCTGCTTGAACTGTGCCCGCTGCTGCCAGATCTGGTGCTTCTCGAGCTTGTCGAGGATTTCGGGCGTGCGCACCGAGACGATGTAGGAATTGCCCGTCATGGTCCGACCGTTCTGCGGCAGCGCGTTACGCCGCCGGAATTCGATCGGATCGCGCTTGAGCTCGGAGGCGGCTTCGTCGATCAGGACCTCCAGCGCCGTCATGGCTTGCAGGATGCCGTAGCCCCGCATCGAGCCTGCGCTCACGCCGCGCGAGTGCACCGCGACGGTCCTGACGTCGACCTTCGGAATGTCGTAGATGCCGATCGCGCCGGTGGCTGCGACGCCGGCGACGCTGGCCGAGAAATGGGCGAGCCCGCCGCCGTCGAGCACGTGATCGGCAGCGAACCCCTTGATCTTGCCGGTCGCGCGATCGATGCCGATGCGCGAGCGCATCTTGATCGCGTGGCGTTTGATGCCGGCCTGAAACTGCTGGTAACGGTCATGCGCCAGCCGCACCGGCTTGCCGGGAAAGCAGACCGCCGCGAGCGCCACATACAGAATGAAAGGCGTGTGATCGCGGCCACCAAAGCCGCCGCCGACATGGGCGAACTGCGCGTTGATGTGTGCCGGCTTGTAGGGCGCGCGGGCCTTGCCGAAGAGATGCGCGATCGACTCCGCCGCTTCGTAGGGCGACTGGACGCCGAGCAGCAGTTCGAGATTGCCGCCCTTGCCGTCGTACCAGGCGAGCCCGCATTCCGGCTCCAGGAACATCGGGTCGACCGATTGCGTCTCGAACTCGCGGTCGAGCACCAGCATGGATGGGTCATCCGCTGCAAGCTCGGCGCGGATCTGCTCGCCATATTTCGCCGCCTTGGCGTAATCCGCCGGCGTGTCCTTCGCGAGCGGCGACCACACCGGTAGCGCCGCGCTCTGCACCTTCTTGGGCGAGACCCAGCCGGCCTGGAGCGGCGAATAGACGTCCGGTTGGTCAGGCGAGGGACCTGCCACGCGGGTGAAGCGGAAGGCCCCGTAATCGGGCACCACGACAGGCCCGGTCTCCTCGCCGAATTGGACGAACGTGCCGTCGCGGAGCGCGAGACGCGCCTGGTCGAAGGCATCGAACTTTTCGAAGATCAAAAGCGCGACCGGCTGCCCGAGATAAAGCGGCGTCTTGCCGATCGGACAGAACAGGTCGCCCGCATAGAATTCCGGCACCTGCGTCCCGATCCGATCGAGATCGGCGGCTGTCACTACCACCGACGGCTTGAGCGCGCCGCCGAGGCGGCCGAGGTCCAGCCCGGTATAGACATGCGTGGCGTCATTGGCGCGGACCAGGATGGCGTGCGAGGTGGCTTGCGGCCAGCCCGGCAGGTCGTTGGCGCGGAAGTCGGACGCGTAAAGCTTCGCACCGGTGACCTTGGCGACGCCGTCGACACGGCCGGCGCCCGTTGTCGCGGGATTGAACTTGCCGCGTCCAGGCAGCGTTTCGTGCGCTGCGAAGGGAACGCCCGCCGCGGACGCCAGATGTGACAGGCTGACCGAGATGCCTCCCGCCGATAACCACTTCACGAACTCACGTCGCGAAGGCGTCATGATCAGATCCTTGGACAGAGTTTCAAGAACATCGGGATGCTGGCAGCATTCGATGTACGCAGGCCACGGACCAGCGCGAGCGCCGAATCCGTTACGATTCATTGACGATAGAACGGGCGAGGAGGTTTACAACCAATGAATGTGATACGCTACGGCTCGAATTGCGGTTTCGAGCTTGCTTTAAAATCGAATCGAACGGAAGACCGTCAGGCAACAGGGGGCGAAACGCAAATGCAGCACGATTCGAACGGTGCAGCTTCAGTCACCAGCGTGACAGGGACTAGGACATTGTCGCGCCGCCAGTTGCTCGATTGCGGTCTCAAAGCCGGCGCGTTGTCGCTGTTCGCAGGTGCCGCGAACGCCCAGCACGCCGTGCACGACCATGCTGGCATGTCCCACACCGCGGACATGTCGCCGACCATGGGGATGGTCGCTGAAACGCCCGTTCCTGCCATGGACCAGGCGCTGGTCGAGCCCGAGGTGCGGCGGTCCGTCAATGGCGTGCTGAGCACGACGTTGCGGGTCGGCTACGCCTATCGCCAGATCGGCGGCGTCCGGCTCTATGTCAGATCCTATGACGGCGGCAGCCCCGGCCCGACCTTGCGCATGAAGCCCGGCGAAACCCTGCGCATCAAGATGATCAACGATCTGCCGCCGAACCGCGACGGATTGCCGGCCGACATCAGCCATCCGCACCAGTTCAACAACACCAATTTCCATTTCCACGGCGCGCATACCAGCCCGAGCGGGATTTCCGACAACGTCATGCGCTCGATGGCGCCGGGCCGCAGCTACAACATCGAAATCGCCCTGCCGGCCGACCACACCAGGGGCACCTACTGGTATCACCCGCATCACCACGGCAGCGCCGACATCCAGATGTCCTCCGGCATGGTCGGCGCCATCGTCATCGAGGGCGATTTCGCCGACGTCCCCGAGATCGCGACAGCCCGCGAACGCCTCATGGTGCTGACCCAGGTGGTCTACGATGCCAACGGCATGGTCGAAAATTTCGAGACGCTGTTTCCCGAGACTGCGACGCGCTTTCTCGCCATCAACGGCCAGCGCCGGCCAATGATCGAGATGCGGCCCGGCGAGGTGCAGCGTTGGCGCATCCTCAACGCGGCCTATCAGGACGACATGCTGCTCGACCTCGAAAAGCACGATCTGCATGCGATCGCCTATGACGGCATCCAGCTCGGTGCCATGCAGCCGCTCAAGCAGGTCCTGATCGCGCCGGGGCAGCGCGCCGATATTCTGGTGAAAGCAGGCAGCCCCGGCACCTACGCCTTCAACGCGGCGCCCTACGACCAGGGGCATCCTTCGCCGGTGGGGCCTCTGGCGCGGGTCGTGGTGTCAGGCGCGCCGATGGACATGCAACTGCCGCGCGCCCTGCCACCAGCGCCGCTCGCGACTATCAAGGACTCCGAGATCACCAACCGCCGCAAGGTGGTGCTGTCGGCCACCGCGCCGGAGGCCGATGCCGCCGGCCATTGGCAGGAATTCGAGTTCTTCGTCGACGGCAAGAAGTTCGACCCCGGCCGCATCGATCAGCGGGTCAAGCTGGGCGCGGTCGAGGAGTGGACCATCGTCAATACGCATGAGCATGACGACCACGTCTTCCACATCCACACCAACCCGTTCCAGGTGATCTCGGCCAACGGCAAGGCGCTGGCGGTGCCGGAATGGCGGGATTCCGTGATCGTGGAGCGCAAGGGCGGCGTGGTCGTGTTCCGCTCGCGCTTTATCGATTTCACCGGTGTCTACATGCTCCACTGCCACATGATGAACCACGAGGAGATGGGCATGATGCAGACGGTCGAGGTCTACAAGCCGTAAGCTTCTGGGAGGACGCCTCTCACCAGGCGTATCTGACCACGCCCTTGCCGGCGTAGGAGCGCGTGACCTCGGAGAACTCGCCCTCGAAGGTGCCTGCCGCAGACCAGCCGTTCATCCATTTCATTTCGAGGGACGCCGTCGTCAGCGCGGACTCGCTGGCCTGCCTTGCGCCGTTGACGGTGAAGCTGGCGCCGGGCAGCGCCTGGAAGGCGGAGTTGATGGCGTGATCCGGGTTGAAGTCGTGCGCCCAGGCCGCACGGCCGCGCAAGGTGAGGATCGCGTTCGGCATCGCCCAGGATCTGTCGGCGCGGATGCCGAGTTCGCTCCTGCTGTCCGTGACGCTCTTGGAGCCATAGGCTAGCGCAAAGGTGTTGGTGCCGGAGACGACGGACTCGGCATAGGCAGGCAGGTCGAACGTTGTGAACTGCCCGGCCGCATAGGGCGTGAGGCCGATGCCGCCGATCCACGGCGTCACGAAGTGGTAGCCGCCTTCGAGGCGACCCGAATAGGCATTCGCGTTGAACCCTGCGCGCAAACGATCGACGCCGGCAATCGTCACGGTGCGGTCGGTGGTGACGTCCTGCCAGCCATAGGCCAGCGCGCCCGAGACATAGGCCGCGCCGATGGTGTGACGCACGAAGGCGCCGGCCTGGAATAGGTCGGAGCGACCGCTGCCGCCATTGACGACGCTGAAACTGGTGCCGCCACCAGCGAGCGCAAAGCCTGCGACGGTGTTGGGTGAAAGGATATAGTCGGCACCGGCCGCCATGCCGAAGATGCGGCTGGTGCTGGTGTTGGAGCCTGCCGCGAGGTTGCCATCGGTGGTTTGCGCGCCGCCGAAGCCGGCCGCCCACACGCTCCAGCGCGGATCGTAATTGCTCCGCAGCGGCGCCTTGCTGTAGATCGCAGCATAAGCGTCGCGCTCGTTCTTGCTGCGCGGCTTGCCTGACGAGGCGTAGGCGTTGGCGGCAACATTATCCTCGGCATAGGCCGGCGCATGGACGCCGTCGCCGCGTCCGGGCGTGAACGGATCGGTCATGATGCTCATGAACTGGGTCATGGCGTTGAAAGTGGTCTGCTGCGACCCCGTCGCGGTCTCGCCCGAGGCCTGGGTCAGGCCGGCCGGTGTCAGCCCGCTATAGACCAGCGGAATGCCGCCATTGGTGTTGAAGTAGCCGACGATGGCATTGCCGACCCCGTTCTGGTTGCCAGTCAAACTGCCGCCTGGCGGGACGAAGTTCAGGACCAGGTTCAGATAGGCGTGGGTGGGATCATAGCTCAGCGTCGTATGGAAGTTCGTCGGCAGGTTGGTCTCGACCACCGATCCGAAGGTGCCGCTGACGCTGCCTGCTGTGAGGATCGTGTACTGCTTGGCGACGTAGCTGCCATTCGCGTAGGTCGCGTTCACCGTGGCGCCGCCGAGCGTGGCCGAACCCGTCACGCCGATGAAGCTCGAAGTCGTCGGATTGATCTGCACCATGTAGATGGCGCCGGACTGAAGGGCGAGACTGCCGGTTACGTTCAGCGACGTGCCTGCGGCGCCGTTGCCCGCCGCCAGGGTGCCGCCGGTGTTGATAACCGTATTGCCGACGGTGCCGACGCCCGACAGCGTGGCGCCGCTGCTGACGGCGGTCAGCACCGACGATGCGATCGAGCCGTTCACCACAAGCTCGCCTGCGTTGACAGTCGTGCCGCCGGTGTAGGTGTTGGTGCCCGACAGTGTCAGCGTGCCGGTGCCCTGCTTGGAGACCAATCCGCTGCCGCCGATGGCGCTGCCAAAGGTGACCGCATCCGAGCGGTTGAAAATTAGCGCCGCGTTGTTGGTGATGTTGCCGAGGACCGAGCCGGTGGTGCCGCCATCGCCGATCTGCAAGGTTCCTGCGGAAATCGTGGTGCCGCCAGCCTAGGTGTTTGTGCCCGACAGCGTCAGCATGCCGGTGCCGGTCTTGACCAGCGCACCGCCGATTCCTTCGATCGTACCAGCAACTGTGGTCGACTGGTTGTTGCCGCCAACCGTGATCGTTTTCGTGCCAAAGTTGAACGTGCCCGTGCCACTGATCGAGCCGGCAGTCGTCCCCGCGGATGTTAGGGTCGAGAAATCAACGACACCGCCCGCAAAAGTCCTCAGAGTTGCATTGCCGCCACTGCTCGTGTCGAAAAACTGGACCAATTGCAGGGTGACATCGGCGCTGCTGGCTGTGCTGTTATTGAAGAATTGCAGAACGCCACTGCCGTTGAATGCGGCGCTGCCGGCGCTGCTCGCGTTGCTGAACGTGGCGGTGCTGTTCACCAAGATCCTTGCAGTGCCGGCTGAGCTGGTGTCCTTGAACACCACAGCGGGGCTGCCGCTGAAGGCGTTGATTTGCGCGTTCCCGGCCGTGCTAGAATTGTTGAAATAGATCCTGTTGGCAGCGCCACCGCCGCCTAAGCTAATGCGGGAATTACCGGCCGTGCTGGTGTCGTAAAAGTTGACGCTGCCGCCGTTCTGGATGTCAAATTGAGTTGCAGGAGCAACTCCTGCGCCGGCCGTGCTGCTGTTGTAGAAATTCAGAGCATTTGTGTCGTTGCGTATAAAGGCTTGGCCGCCCTGGGCATTGATACCAGCGTCGATGAAGGAAAGAGACCGGCTATTGGTGAAGTGGTAAGTCGACGCTCCGCTGTTGAAGGTCCAGCCGCCGAAGCTGGCGTCGGCCGAGAATGAAACTGCCGTCGTGCTGGAGGTGCCAAAGAACGCGGTGCCAGTTGGCACCACGGCCGGGCTCCAATTGGCGGCGGTGTTGAAGTCGCCCGTGCCTGGGCTGGTCGACCAGGTCGAATCTGCGGCCTGCGCCGCCGCCGTACCGGCCAGCGTCGCCGCCAAGGCAGTCGAAGCCAGCCACGCTGCCCGCTTGGTTGAAATCCGCCGAAATCCCGACACTTGCCCACCTGACGTCTTGTTGACTGCCAGGCCATTGGCGGCACGACATGGCGACGCTATCGGAGTGGAACCCCTGGAACAATGAACCGTTGTTCGCAGCCGAGGCCATTGCTGGCGGCGTGCGTCATTTCAGCCACAGGCAGCAACTTCGGCGTGCGGCCAAGGTCTCTCCGAGCAGACAACACGGGCTCGGCCGGGCTTCCCCTGGCGGCCTGCATGGCCTATGACGCTGCAACGCAACAATCCCCCAAAAAGACCTCATGATCCGCCTCGACAACGTCAGCAAGCAAGCCGGCCACCAGATCCTGTTCATCGAAGCGTCCGCCGCCCTCAACAAGGGCGAGAAGATCGGGCTCGTCGGCCCGAACGGCGCGGGCAAGACCACGCTGTTCCGGATGATCGCCGGCGAGGAACTGCCCGATGAGGGGCAGGTCTCGACCGATCGCGGCATCACCATCGGCTATTTCAACCAGGATGTCGGCGAGATGGCCGGCCGCAGCGCCGTGGCCGAGGTCATGGACGGGGCGGGACCGGTGAGTGCGGTGGCCGCCGAGCTGCGCGAGCTCGAGACCGCGATGGCCGATCCCGACAAGGCCGACCAGATGGACGAGATCATCGCGCGGTACGGCGAGGTGCAGCACGCGTTCGAGGAGCTCGACGGCTACGCGCTCGACGGCCGTGCGCGCGAGGCGCTATCCGGCCTCGGCTTCAGCCAGGAGATGATGGACGGCGACGTCGGAAAACTCTCCGGCGGCTGGAAGATGCGCGTGGCGCTGGCGCGTATTCTCTTGATGCGTCCCGACGTCATGCTGCTCGACGAACCCAGCAACCATCTCGATCTAGAAAGCCTGATCTGGCTGGAGAAGTTCTTGCACGATTACGAAGGCACCCTGCTGATGACCTCGCACGATCGCGAGTTCATCAACCGCGTGATCTCGAAAGTGGTCGAGATCGATTCCGGCTCGCTTACGACCTACGCCGGCAATTACGAATTCTACGAGCAGCAGCGGGCGTTGAGCGAGAAGCAGCAACAGGCGCAGTTCGAGCGCCAGCAGGCCATGCTCGCCAAGGAGATCAAATTCATCGAGCGGTTCAAGGCGCGCGCATCTCATGCGGCGCAGGTTCAGAGCCGGGTGAAGAAGCTCGACAAGATCGAGCGGGTGGAGCCGCCGCGCCGCCGCCAGACGGTGGCGTTCGACTTCCCACCGGCGCCGCGCTCGGGCGAGGACGTCGTTGCGCTCAAAAAGGTCTTCAAGGGCTACGGCAGCAAGCGGATCTATGACGGGCTCGATTTCATGATCCGCCGCAGGGAGCGCTGGTGCGTGATGGGCGTCAACGGCGCCGGCAAATCGACGCTACTCAAGCTCGTCGCCGGTGCGAGCGAGCCGGACGAGGGCACCGTTGCAGTCGGCGGCAGCGTCAAAATGGGCTATTTCGCGCAGCACGCGATGGATTTGCTCGACGGCGAGCAGACGGTGTTCGAGTCACTCGAATATGCGTTTCCGACCGCGGGGCAGGGCTCGTTGCGGGCGCTCGCAGGCTGCTTCGGCTTCTCCGGCGACGACGTCGAGAAGCGCTGCCGCGTGCTCTCGGGCGGCGAGAAGGCGCGCCTGGTGATGGCCAAGATGCTGTTCGATCCCCCGAACTTCCTGGTGCTGGACGAGCCGACCAACCATCTCGACCTCGCCACCAAGGAGATGCTGATCACGGCGCTGTCGGATTTCGAGGGCACCATGCTGTTCGTCTCGCATGACCGGCATTTTCTCAGCGTCCTGTCGAACCGCGTGCTGGAGCTGACGCCCGAAGGCATCCACCAGTTCGGCGGCGGCTACACCGAATATGTCGCGCGCACTGGGCAGGAAGCGCCGGGATTGCGGAGCTAGTTCTTGCTCTTTCCCTTGCTCTTGCCCGCGATCGTGGCGATCGCCTTGATCTCGTTGGTCCAGATCCCGCCGGAATAGCCTAGCGGGAGCCGGGCGAAGAGCTCGGGCGTATCGATGCCGGTGGAGAACTCGCCTCCACTGTAGGGACCGAGCACGAACACTGCGCTGTTCGCGCCGTCCATGCGCGCGAGGAAGCGGTCAGGCCAGCCCCATAGAAAGGGCGCGATATTGATCGGCACCAGCACCATCGCGTTCCGACAGGCTGCCGGCACCACGCCGGTCCAGCCGTAGCCGATATAGCCGATCAGGCAGCTTCGGATTGCCGCGCGCGAGATCGTGCGAACTTCCGGGGTAAGGCGACGGATCACGTCAATGGGCTCGTCGCCGCCATAGACCATGATCGTCCGGCGGCGGTCGTCCGGCAGCGCGTTCAACACCGTTGCAAGTTTCTCGCCTTCGTGCGCGTCGCGGCTCTTCACGTTGATGAGGAGCTTCTTGTCAGGGAAGGCGGCGAACACCTCCGACAATGTCGGCATCATCCCGATGCCTTTGCCGCGAAACGGAAACGTCTTGCCGCCGTCGGCGGTATAACCATAGCCGATGTCGAGCAGCTTCAGCCTCGCCATGCTTTGTTCGCGCGTCACGCCGTGGCCGTCAGTGCGGCAATCGAGCTTCCAGTCGTGGAAGACGGCAAACTCGCCGTCGGTGGTCGGGTGGACGTCGAGCTCGACCACATCCGCGCCGGCCTCGAAGCTTGCCCGCATCGAGCGAACAGTGTTCTCCAGATAGTCGTGTGTCGGCGGCAACATTTGCGCGGCGGTGCAGGTGTCGTTCTTCACATCGCGCTCATCGAAGCGCTGCGCCATGCCGCGATGGGCAAGCAGCACCGGCTTGCCGTCACGATGAGGCGCCAGCAGACTCGTGTTGTTGACGTAGACGCCCGCGGCGACGGCGATCACGGCAGCCGTCGCGACTCTCAGTTTCGTGCCCACCGATTCCCCCAATTCCGTGATCACCGTCGGCGGCGTTTGGGGTTGATTTGCGGCAATCGTCACGCAAGGGGACGGCTCCGCGCCTTCCCGGCTTGAACGGTCCGCTGCCGCCCGCTACGCTGCTTCAAAAATGGGAACGGAACGCGCATGAAGCAACTCCGGATCGGCGACATCACCATCGATGCGGTGATCGAGCGGGAGGGACCGTGGCGGCGGCCGCAGGATTTTTTCCCGGCTTATGACGAGGGTGTGTTCAGGCACCATCTGCCGACCATAGAGCCGGAGGTGTTCGATGCCGCGCGCGGCATGATGGTCATCACCTATCAGACCTTCGTGGTGCGCACGCCGCGCTATACCATCCTGGTCGACACCTGCACCGGCGAGGACAAGGGCCATCCGCCGCCGTTCGATTTTCCCGGCAAGGAACGCTGGCGCAACGAGCTGTTCGCGCTCGGCATCGGCTTCGAGCAGATCGACTACGTGTTCTGCACGCATCTTCATATCGACCACACCGGCTGGAACACGACCTTGCGCGATGGCCGTTGGGTGCCGACGTTTCCGAATGCGAAATACGTCTTCCACAAGGGTGAATATGCGGCCTGGGAGGCCGAGCATGCCAAGGGCCGCAACCCGCCCGGCACCGTGTTTCGCGACAATTGCCTGCCGATCGTCGAGGCAGGCCAAGCGCTGCTGGTCGATGACGATTACGCGCTCGACGACACCGTCACGCTGACGCCGACGCCGGGGCATTCGCCCTGCCATTGCTGCGTGAACATCTTTTCGAAGGGGCGCCGCGCGGTGGTCGCCGGCGACCTCATGCATCATCAGATCCAGTGCCGCGAGCCGGACTGGTCGGCCAAGCCGGATTGGGACCCGAAGCAGTCGGCGGTGTCGCGGCGAAAGTTTTTTGCTTCCGTCGCCGACACCGACACGCTGATCCTGCCGATTCATTTTCCGGCGCCGACGGTCGGGCTGATCAGCCCGCTCGGCGCCGCCTTTGATTATCGTTTCAAGCGGGATTGACCACTGGGTCGCCGTCATGGCCGGGCTTGTCCCGGCCATCCACGACCATGGCTGCAACGTGGATGCCCGGGACAAGCCCGGGCATGACGAGTTCGTGGAGCGACCGCGCGTCGAATGCTCTAGTACGTATAGAACATCCGCTGGATTTCCTTGGTGTCGGTCGTCTTGGTCAGCGCCAGCATCAGCAGAATACGCGCCTTTTGAGGATTGAGCGTATCCGAGACGACGAAGTCATGCTCGTCGTCCTTGGCCTCGCCGTTGCGCGCGACGATGCCGTTGCCGACCCGGCTGCTGCGCACGATCACGACACCCTTCTTGCGGGCCTCGTCGAGGGCCGGCTCGACCGCGGGGCGAGCCAGGCTGCCGTCACCGACGCCGGCATGCACGATCCCCTTGGCCCCGGCGGCGACAAACGCGTCGATCGCGACCCGGTTCATGTTGGCGTAGCCGTACACGATGTCGACTTGCGGCAGGACATCGAGGCTGGAGACGTCGAATTCGGAGTCCGCCGTGTGCCGGCGCGTCGATTGACGATAGAAGTACGGCTTGTTGCCCTGCATGTAGCCGAGAAAGCCGAGTTCCGGGGTACGGAAGGTGTCCGCCGTCGAGGTGTTGTTCTTGGTGACATCGCGAGCCGCGTTGATCTGATCGTTGAGAGCAACGAGCACGCCCTTGCCGACGGCCTCGTCACTGCCTGCGAGGATCACCGCATTGAAGAGGTTGATCGGCCCATCCGCGCTGATCGCTGTCGACGGCCGCATCGCGCCGACGACGACGACAGGTTTCTTGCTCTTGACGACGAGGTCCAGAAAATAACTGGTTTCTTCGATCGTATCGGTCCCGTGCGTGATCACAATGCCATCGACATCGTCCTGCGCGAGCAGCGTGTTGACGCGCTTGGCAAGCTTGAGCCAGTAGTCATTGTTCATGTTCTCGCTGGCGATCTGGAAAACCTGCTCGCCCTTGACGTTAGCCACCGTTTTCAGTTCGGGGACGGCATTCAGGAGCGTCTCAATGCCCACCGTGGCGGCGGTGTAGCCGACCACGGTGGTGCTACTCGCCCCGCTGCCGGCGATCGTGCCGCCGGTTGCGAGCACCATGACGTTGGGCAGTCCTGGGCCCCGCGCGTTCGCGGCTTCAAGTCCGATGAGCAGCGCGAAGAGCAAGCTCATTGCCGCGATGAAGTGATGACGCACTCGAGGTTGCCACATCTTGACGTTCCCTTTGCTAGAAAGCCTTGTCGATGCGCCCCGTTTCGCTCGGCACCGCATGATCGGTCAGTCGAGAGCTCCTGTCTAGGGCGACGCTGCTTTCGGATGATTTGGTCTGGAAGCCGGTACACGGAAACACACAAGCGAATGGCCGGGACAAGCCCGGCCATGTGGCAGTTCGTCTGGCGATTGCTCGCTAAAGCAGCAGCGAATTTGCGGCGCCTTACGCGCCCATCTCGCACTTCTTCATAAAGCTGTTCTTGGCGGCGCCGGCGAGCGGCTTGCCCTCGGCGCTGACGGCCTTGGGCGCGCAGGCTTCGGCTTTGCACTTCTTCATGAACGAGGTCTTGGCGGCGCCAGCCAGGGCCTTGCCGTCCTTGCCGACCGCCTTGCTTTCGCAGGTGTCCTCCGCGAGGGCCGAACCCGCTGCGAACGTGGCAACGATCGCAGCCAGGAAAATCCGCTTCATCATGATTGTCTCCCTAAACCAGAAATGGCACGCGGATTGGAGCCGGAAATCGTGGCGCAATCAAGCTGGATGAGCGCCTGCCGCCCGGTCTTGCTAGCGATTTTCCGACCGCGGGTACGAAAGGGCCGACGCCTGCTGCACTGCTCGCTGACCGGGACGGGCGATCCTGCTAGCTTCAGGCGAGTTTAGCCGAAAGGGAGCATCGTAATGGAGACCCTGATTGCGAACATGCCGGATACCGCTTCTGACCGGCATTCTCACCTGGTTCGGCCGCAAGAGATGGAATGGCAGAAGACGCGCTTTCCCGGCTGCGAGGCCAAGACGCTGCTGTTCGATCGCAGCAGCGGTCTGATGACGGCCTTGATGCGCTTTGCGCCGGGATCGGTGCTGCCCGATCACGAGCATGTCGGCGTCGAGCAGAGTTATGTCATCGAGGGCGCTCTCGTCGACAACGAGGGACCGGCCAAGGGGATTACCTGCAAGGCCGGCGAATTCATCTGGCGCGAGGCGGGCAGCCGGCATGCCGCCTGGTGCCCGGAGGGCGCCCTGATCCTGGCGATCTTCCAGGTGCCGAACAAGTTCTTCGAAGCCGACGGCCGCGTCGTCGATGCCGCCGGTCAGGATTGGGACCAAACGTGGGGGCACACCGACGCGCAGCGGGCGGGGAGGGCACGGTAGGCGGCTCTTCGAAGCTCAAGTGCCGTCATTGATGCTTCTGACGAGCGTGGTGACCTGAACGGCGATCAGCCGCCGCATCTCCTTGCCGTTCCTGGCGGTTTCGCGCAGTCCCCGCATGCCGAACACCAGGCATCGCGCCAGCACCTCCGGCTCGACCGCTATCCCGGCGGCCTTCACCTGATCGCGGATGAGGTCGGCGACCAAACACTGGAAGTTGTCGTAGACCTTCCGAACTGCGGGGAAACGGAGGTCGAACAGATCTGCCGAATCGGGATGCGCCTCGATCAGGTCGAAGCCATGCGATCCCCAGGATTTACAGGCGTGGAGCAGCCTGGCGTGAAGGCCGTCGAGGCGCGCGATTGCGGCCCTGATCTCCCGATGCTTCTGCTCGTCCATTCGCTGGATCACCGCCGCGAACACGGCCTCCTTGTCGGGGAAGAGCAAATACAGCGCCGGCCGCGACATTCCCGCCCTGGCGGCGATGTCGCCCATCGTCGTGCGGGCATGGCCGTAGCGGGAGAAGACCTCCGTCGCAGCCTCGACGGCGAGCTCTTCTTTCGAAATGCTGGAACGAGCCATGAGTCTCAAAAGCGTCGGAACTGAACGTCGGGTCATATTGACAAAGTATCAATAATTGTCAATGTGACCAAAAGCGGCATGAGTCCACGAGAGGTTCTGCGAGATGAACGATGAAGCGCGACTGAAGACCTGGAACACCTATCAGGCGGCGTGGGGACCCATCGATGAGGACGAGCGGCGTCGGCTGCTCGAGCAAAGCGTGGTCGCGGACTGCGTGTATACCGATCCGGGCTCGCAGGTTGAGGGACGCGACGCCTTGATGGCGCGCATCGGTCAAACCCAGCTCAAGTTTCCTGGCGCGCATTTCAGGAATGACAGCTTCCTCGAGCACCATGATCAAGGGCTTTTTCGCTGGACGATGTATGACGGCGCCGGTCGCGTGTTCGTCACGGGCGAGAGCTTCGGCCGTTTCGGCGACGATGGCCGCCTCGTTCAGGCGACGGGCTTCTTCGAGGTGCCCGCTGCCAAGTCCTGAACGCCGGCCGGCGCGGCGGTCGATCCTGCCGCTCCGGATATCGCCCTCAGGCGCCGCGCGCGAGAAGCGCCTTGAAGTCCGCGCGTGCGCGCTGCGCTTCGGCTCGCGCCACCTCGGAGGCGTCGCCGAGGCCGAAATAGCCGTGGATCAGGCCGGGGCCTTCATGATGCTTCACCGGCACACCGGCTGCCTCCAGCGCCCTTGCGTAGGCTGCACCTTCGTCGCGCAGGGGATCGAACCAGGCGGTGGTGACGATCGCGGGCGCGACGCCGGCGAGCGAAGCCGCGCGCAGCGGTGAAACGCGCCAGTCGGTCGCATGAGAGGGATCGGCGAGATAATGACCGCAAAACCACTCCATCACGGCGCGCGAGAGGAAGTAGCCTTCGGCATTCTCGGCGCGCGAGGGGAAGCGTGCGTTCTCGCGCGCGTCCGCATAACTCCCGAGGACGTCGGTCACGGGGTAGACCAGGAGTTGCGCCGCGAGCTTGATGCCGGCGTCGCGGCAGGCGATCGCGGTGGTGGCGGCGAGATTGCCGCCGGCGCTGTCGCCGGCAACGCCGAAGCGTTTTGCATCGCCGCCAAATTCCGCGACGCGGCCAAACACGTCGCTGACCGCGGCAAAGGCGTCCTCGAACGCGCCGGGAAAACGCGTTTCGGGCGGACGGCGATAATCGACGGAGACGACGACCGCGCCCGTCTCGATCGCAAGGTTGCGTGCCTGCCGGTCGTGGGTCTCGAGGTCGCCCGCCACCCAGCCGCCACCATGGAAGAACACCACGGTCGGCGCCGGCGTGGTGCCGACGCGGTAGACCCGTGCATCCAGCGGACCGGCGCCGCCTTTCACCTTGATATCCGCGATGATGTCGACCGGTGGTGGCGCTATGGCCGCGCGTGAGGCAGCCAGTGCACGCAAGGAATCGCGGGCGCTCTGTGGCGTCATCGTCGTGGCATCGCGCATCGGCAGCAGCGGAATGATCTGGGCGATGACGGGATCGAGCGGTGCAGCCATGTTGGCTTTCATGGGATCCTCACAGGGTTCTTGGTCTTGCTTGCGGGTTAGCATAGATATTGCGCGCCGCATCGGCAACCGCTCGCGTGTTGGCGCGCCAGGGGATGAACGGGCAGGGAGGTCTTGAGGTGGAATTCGAAACGCTGGTCCAGTCGCGCCGCAGCGTGCGCGGCTTCAGGAACGAGCCGGTGCCGCGCGTGGTGATCGAAGCGATCATCGACAGCGCCAAGCGTGCGCCCTCGTCGATGAACACCCAGCCCTGGCACGTCCACGTGCTCACGGGCGGTCCGCTGGAACAGCTGCGCCGACGCAACATGGAGGAGATGGTTGGCGGCGCCAAGGTGAAGCGCGACATCGTCAGTCACGGCGAGTATCAGGGCGTGCACCGGACCCGGCAAGTCGACGTCGCCAAGAAACTGTTCGGCGCGATGGGGATCGCGCGCGACGACAAGCCGATGCGGCAGGACTGGGTGCTGCGCGGCTTCCGCCAGTTCGATGCGCCGGTGTCGCTGGTCTTGACCTATGACCGCGTGCTCGATCCCGGCGCGGTCTGCCATTTCGACCTGGGCGCGCTCTGCTACGGCATCGTGCTCGCGGCCTGGGACCGCGGTCTCGGTTCGGTGATCAACGGGCAGGGCATCATGCGCTCTGACATCGTGCGCGAGGTCGCAAACATTCCGGAGGACGAGGTGATCATGACCTGCGTCGCGATGGGCTATCCTGACGACAACTTTGCCGCGAACGCGGTGCGCTCCGATCGCGAGGGCAACGACGATTTCGTGCGCTACGTCGGATTCGCCGAGTAGTGCGGGCAGAGGAGATTATTCTCTCGCCGAAATTTTTGGTGCGGACCGCTTGGCGGCCTCTTGCAATCTCGATCGTGCAGGAGGAACAATGTGCGGACTGAAAGGTTTGATGCTGGCGCGAGGGAATTGACATGCGGCGGCTCGCTAGCCTGGTTCGACGGTTCTTCGGCCCGCGAGTGCGGCGTCCGATCGATGATGATCCAAGTCTTCCTTTCACACCCGAAGAGTTCGGCCGGCTGATCCGCAGCGGCCGGCACGAGGACATGAAGCTGCTGGCCGAAGGGCTCGCCTGCCGGACCGTTCCGCGCCGCACCAGACATCGCGCCGCGCACTAGACTGGGGTCGAGACGGGTTGCTGCGCTTACCTCGTGAGAGCGACCTGCCTGAACGCGGTCAGCAGCGCCTTCTCCAACTTTCCGCTCATCCCGCATAGGATGTCATAGGCTTCGCTGCGTGGCAGCGTCGGCTTGTAGTGCCGATACTCGATCAGGGCCGCGAAGATGTCCGAGATCGTGAGAATCCGCACGATGTCGCCAATACTCTCGGCCCCTAGTGCATCCGGATAGCCGCTGCCGTCAAGAAATTCGTGATGATGCCGCACGGCATCGAGGATCTCCGGTGAGATATTGTCGTGGTCTTTCAGGAAATCGTAACCCGCAATCGGGTGAGTCTCGATCATGGCACGTTCGGCCGGATCGAGACGGCCGGGCTTGTCGAGGATGGCAAGCGGGATCCGGGCCTTGCCGAGGTCGTGGAACATGGCCGCCGAATACAGCCGCTCGAGATCGGCGCGGCCCACACCGAGACTCAGCCCGAAGTCGATCGCAACGCCGGTCACGAGCAGGCAGTGCTGGTAGGTTCCCTCGTGGTGGCGCCGCACAGTGGTGAGCCACTCGGACAAGCCATGCTGGGTGATGCGATCAGCGATCTTGCGGCCGGCTTCCTTCGTGCCGTCGACATCGATGGGCTCGCCGAGCGCGACGGCCGTGAACATCGACGCGATCGCCGTCGCCGCGGCCTCGACGGCATTGTCCTGCTGCGGCGCCTGACCTGAGGAAGCAGACGCCTCTTCGGCGGAATCAGCCAGCGCTGCCAGCAGCTTGATCTTGTCGATCGTCCCGGGAAGGACGAGCGTGGCCCCGAGCGCGTAGGCCTGCGAGATACTCATGTGAGAGGGGTGCTCGACCAGGAAGATGCGCTTCGTTGCCTTTGCGAACTTTATGGCTCGTTTCTTGATGGCCGCGATGGTGTGGACGTCACGCAATTCCGCACGGATGACGATCGCGAACGGCATCTGGGACAGCTTGGCTTCTGCGTCGAGCCGTTCGCCTGCGACGGCAAACCGTTGCTCGAGAATCGAACAGACGCTCGACAATTTTTCCGAGGAGTCAGCCAGCACATGCACGAATGGGCGTGCCGCTTCCTTCTCTCGGATGCCGCCGTCGCCTTTGACGGGGCGGGATATAGTTCGCGCGTTCTGCACGGTTGACCTGAATCATGCTGGAGTTGGATCGGGCTGATGAATCCTTGGGCCTATTTGTTCTGAGCGGCAGCCTGCACAGCGGCTGCCGGTTTCTTCTTGCCGTCTGCGGTGACGAAGTGCACGCCGGCCGTGGTGCCGTCGATCCAGACCAGTTCGCAGCGCCGGTAGGCGAGCCCCGTCGAGGACAGCAGCAGGAAGAATTCCTTGGCCTGGAGCACGTCGAGCGTGCCCTCGACCTCGATCTTTGCACCGCTTTGCGATATGTCGAGCAAAACGCAACTGCGCCGCCAAGTGCCGTCCGAGCCCATTAGATTGACAGGCTGCTTGTGATCCATTTTTACGCGCATCGCTTTGCGACCGTCGAACTTCATCGGCTAACCCCCATCTTCGGGCTGCCATTTCCCGGGTCGCCTGTGCTGGCGTTTGCTACTATTTGCCCCCATCGCACTGTCCATTGGCTGGTGGACAGAAGCAGCGTCTCGAAGATCCGTTGCGCGCGCTCGCGCTCGGAATAGGAGAGCCTTTTTCCGCTGCGGTTGCTCAGGATGGTAAGGGTGGTCTGCCAGTTTAGCCGCGACGCCCGGCACGCCATGACCAGCCCCTCGCAATCGTCATCGCTCGCGACATGCTCGATAATTTCGAGCGGCGCCCCTGAAAGCACCGAGAGCGCCGTGAATAAATTGGCCGTCTCGCCGCGGATCGCAAAGCGGTTCACCGTGGAATCGTTGAGCTTGCCGATGCGGTTGAGGGCGACGATCTCGGGCCTCGCGCCCGCGTAGTCGGCCCGGCAAGGCCGCTTTGGCGGAGCCGGCTCCGCTTCCGGCACCGGCGCTGCGGCGGACGGGGCGGGTGCCTTCCGGGCTGGTGGGGCGGAGAGCAGCTTGCGCACGACCAGATCGGGCGTGCCGGGCCGGAGCACCAGCGCCTTCGCGATCTCGCCGTCCTGGTCGGCCTTGGCAATTAGCGCTGCATAGGCTGCGTCGGAGAATTTCGTTCCCTGGTTCTTGATCAGGTCAAGGCAGATCGGGCCGCCGTGCTTGATCAGCGCCTCAGTCACCGTCGGCGCGATGTCGCTGCGCGCGGCGATCGCGCGTCGATGCCACTCGCCACGGGAGTCAATGACAGCCTCGAGATCGGCTGCGGAAAGTGCACGCGACTTGAGCAACACAGGACATGCCACGTCCGGACTATCGTGCGAGGCGAGACGCCACAATGTTTCGGGAGGCGCGATGTCAAGTTCCGCGAGCGCCGTGCTGAGCTGAACCAGTGCGCTGGCCTCGACCCGTTCCGTCAATCGCAGCAGAACACCGTCGACCACGTTGACGAGCAATTCCCGGCACTGGCCGCGGCTGCCAGTGAGCAACTGCACCATGCCGGCGAGAATGCGTGCGCAACGGTGCGGTGGGTAGGTTGCGACCACCTCTTCCAATTCAGCAAGAATATCAGCAGGCGAATTTGCCATCATGGCAGGGGCCTGACCTAAAATTAATTTGGACTATCGAACTGCACCTATTCCGCCCGACAGACGTTAATTTGAAGTTTGGATTTTGCTCGTCTAGGTATATCTGCACCGCTGGCCACACGGAAAACGCTATCGAAAATTGGCGAGATTTGATGCGCCGCCTTGTCCTTGGACTTCGACGCTCGCCAACTGGTCGGCATAGTTCGAAGTGATTCTTTCAGACTTAAGGCACACGGAGCGCAGAAGCGGGCCGGCATCGTCGCCGGACGCGTCTGTTGCGACGCGAAGTTCACATTGCCATGAATAGAAGTGATGATCCGCCGACGCTGGCGCCAAAGGTATTTCGCTTCACCGACGTCGATGAATTTCGAAACGCCATACGAGGGCTCGACTTCGAGTTCACGCCTTTTGTACGGAGGATTTCGGCCGAGCAGAGTATTCTGTCGCTACCCGGCTGCGACGTGAATTTGACGCGGGCATTTCCGCGGGTCGTCGACGCACAGCTCGTCGAGAATTGTACCGCGATCGGATTCACGATGGACGATTTGGACGTGACCGTTCGATTCAACGGCGCGCGGCGTATACGACCCGTTATCGTCATCGGCAGCGGCGGCGCGGCTTACACCATCATCGAGGAGGTGCAGCGGCAAATCGCCTCGGTGGTGTTCAGGCCGGAGGTGACGGATCGCGGCTGGCCACAAGCAACCCTCTGCTTCAACATCTTCGAAACGACCGCTGCGGGCTTGAGCCGGCTTCGCGGTGTGGTCCGGGAAGTCTTGGAAGCCGCGTCGGAGCCCGTCGCCTCGCCCGACTTGCCGCTGAAGGCGGCCGGCATGAAGGAGACCCTGCTCGGCGCTGTGGACGCAATTTTCGAAAGTATCGTTCCCGCGCGATGGACCCTGCGCCCCAATGACGAGCGCAACTTCAAAGTCTTTCAGGACATCCGCGCGCTGCTTTCCGACGACCTCTCGCTGCCCATCTACAGCGACGAGATCGCGCGCAAACTCGGCTTGTCCGTTCGCACCATGCACGACGTCGCCCGCCGCTATCGTGGAATGAGCCTGCACCGCTACTTGCGCCTGCGGCGGCTGTGGCTGGTGCGTCAGCGGCTGCTCGCGGGTGCCGATAGTGTCAAGGCCGTCGCGCTGGCGTTCGGCTTCTGGCATCTCGGCGACTTCTCCAGAAGCTATCGCGACCAGTTCGGCGAGACACCGTCGCAAACGCTTGAATCCGGACGGCGAACTTAGCGCGTCAAAACGTTGAGGGCCGGCCTGATGATCCGTGCTAGACTGCTGCCCATGAGCAATCGCATTCTCGTCCTCTACGGTTCCTACCGTTCCGACCGCATGGGCATACGCCTGGCGAATTTCGTCATCGATCGCCTGCGCGCCCGCGGCGACGACGTCGTGTTTATCGACGCCAAGGCGATCGGCCTGCCGATGCTCGATCGCATGTACAAGGAATACCCCAAGGGCTCCGCACCCGAGGCGCTGGAGAAGCTCGCCGGAGAGATCCGCGGCGCCGATGGTTTCGTCTTCGTCACTGGCGAATACAATTGGGGCATCCAGCCGGGCCTGAAGAATCTTACCGACCACTTCCTCGAGGAGTGGTTCTGGCGCCCAGCCGCGATCGTGAGCTACTCGGCCGGCCGCCTGTCCGGCGCGCGTGCCTCGACCGCCTGGCATGGCACGTTGTCGGAGATGGGCATGGTGGTGGTGTCGAGCACCATCGGCGTCGGCCCGATCGCACAGACGCTGTCGGAAGCGGGTGAACCGATCGGCGAGGGCGGCAAAGCGCTGGAACGCTCGTTCCCGCGCTTCGCCGACGATCTCGCATGGTGGATCGAGGCGGCCAAGGCGCAGCGGGCGCGCAAGGCGCCGCCGTACTAAGCCCTTACGCCGACCTGACCTCACCGAGGAAGCGGTCGAACTGTCCGGCGAGATCGCGTGACTGGGACGAGAGCTGCTCGGCTGCGCCCAGCACCTCCCGCGCGGCCGTACCGGTGTCGTCGGCGGCGCGCTGCACGCCTGAAATGTTGGTGTTGACCTCCTGGGTGCCGCGCGCGGCTTCCTGGACGCTGCGGGCGATCTCCTTGGTCGCCGAGCCCTGTTCCTCGATCGCGGCCGCGATCGCGGTGCCGATCTGGTCGATCTCGCCGATGACGTCGGCGACGTTGCGGATCGCGGTGACGGTCTCGTCGCTCGCGGCCTGGATCGCCGAAATCTGCTCGGAGATTTCGGTGGTGGCCTTGGCGGTCTGGCCCGCCAGCGATTTCACCTCGGCAGCAACTACCGCGAAGCCGCGGCCGGCGTCGCCGGCGCGGGCGGCCTCGATGGTCGCGTTCAACGCCAGCAAATTGGTCTGCTCGGCGATGCTCTGGATCAGCGTGACGACGTCGCCGATCTTCTGCGCGCCCTCGGCCAGCGCACGGGCGGTGTCGCCGGTGCGGCGGGCGTTGTCGACGGCGCGGGCCGCGATCTCGGTGGACTGGGCCACTTGACGGCCGATCTCCGAAATCGAAGAGGTCAGCTCCTCGGTGGCGCTCGCGACCGTCTGCACGTTGCTCGATGTCTGCTGTGAGGCGGCGGCGACGACGGCGGCCTGGCTGTTGGTCTGGGCAGCCGTCGAGGTCATCGACTGCGCCGTGCTTTCCATGGTGGCTGAAGCGCGGGACAAGCCGCCGACGAGCTCGGTGACCTTGGCTTCGAACGCGCGGGTGATCCCGTCGAGGGCCTGTGCGCGGCGCATCTTGCCGTCGTTCTCGGCCTGCTTCTCCGCCGCGAGGCTGTCGGCCCGGATCATGTTGTCCTTGAAGACCCGGACCGCCGCGGCCATGGCACCGATTTCGTCGGAACGCTCGGCGCCGGGAATCTCTTCCGTGACCTCGCCTTCGGCAAGCCGCGACATCCGCGTCGTCAGGTTGACGATCGGGGCGCAGACGCGGCGGCGGACCGTTACGATGAGGCCGGCGCTGGCGATCAGCACGGCGAGGAGTCCCGCGAGTGCGATGGTGAAGCTGGTGTGGGCCGCGGTGGATGCACCGGCGAGAATCTGCTCGGCGTTGTCGTAGAAGGCGTCCCGGACCTCGATGATAGTGCTGAGGCCACGCTGCGTGGCGGTGTAATAGGTGTCCATGTCGTGTTCGTACTTGCCGCTGACCGCACCCTCCTTCACCAGCTTGAGCTCGCGGCCGAACTCTTCGATGTAGATCGCGTTGAATTTCTCCAGCGCGGCGGCGACGTTCGCCGGCGTTGCGGGATTGCCGCGCAACTCCAGCAGCGACATCACGATCTGATCGTTGCGGCCCTGCGAGCGGCTGATCTCGGCCTTCTCGGTGTCGGTCGCCGGCTTTTTGCCGCCGACGAGGTTCTTGTGCAGGCTGGAGTTGAAGCCGCCCACGTCGCGCAATGTCATCGCGATGTTGGCGTAGCTTGCCTGCCGGTAGGCATCGCCGTTGAGGATCGCCATGCGGCGAACCTGCTCGTTGAGCAGCGCGGTCACGCCGGCGTTGAGCACGGCGTTGTCGGCGACGATCTTCTTGGCGGCATCCTTGCGCGCCTCCGGCGGGCCTGCCATCGCCTTGTCGATGGCTTCGCGCAGCGCCGTGAACTTCGAATTGATGGCGTCGATGTTGCCGCCGGTGGTGTTGCCGTCATCGAACGGGCCGGGCAGGTCCTTGCGCAGCGCGTTCATCCTGTCGCGGGCGGCATCGGTCTGCTTGCGCAGCTTGTCCTGCTCGGCAAGCAGCGCCAGGTCGACCGCGGGAGGGCCATAGAGGATGTTGGTGGAAAAGCCGCGCTCGGGATTGAGGTAGCGCGGGATGTCGCTGACGGCGCGGACGATCGCCAGCCGCCCCTGCGCTTCGGTGATCCGTTCCATCGTCTGGTATTTCGTCACGGCGACGTAGACGGCGAGGCCGCCGCCCACTGTCGAGAGCGAGACGATGGCGGTGGTCAGGAGCGTACCGATTTTCATGATTCTGTCCGGCAACTGGCGCGGGAAATTATTTGCACGGACAATAGGCAGGCGATGTTAATCCCGGGTTTACGCTGGTGGCTGCGGTCACTTGGGCTGTCGGTCAAGGGCCGCGAGGATATCGAGCGTTGCCTGATCGCGCTTGTCCGAAAAATACCGGGCGAGCGCCTCGTCGAAAACGGGCTCATCGGACACCGCGTCGAACAGCGTCATCGACGAGCGGAATTTGGCATCATCGGGCGCGCCGAGGATGGCGTTGATGGTCCGGCCCTCGACGGCGAGCACGAGCCGCGTGCATTCGATCAGGCGCGGACCGAGGATGGGGTGGGCGAGATAGGCCTGGGCCTCGGCGCGGGAGGTGATGGCGTAGCGCTGGGACATGGCGCTGAAGCCGAGACCGGCGACCTGCGGGAAGACGAACCACATCCAGTGGCTCTGCTTTCGGCCCCGGGTCAGCTCCCCCTGGACGTCGCCATAGACCGGGTCCTGGGCCCGGACAAAGCGCTCTAGATCGAACGGATCGGTCATAAGATACCTTGGGATACCCTGGAATGGCTTGCCGGGGCCCTTGCCGGCCGCGATTATGCCTAACTTTTGGCTCCCAATGTGGTAGCTGGTAGAGAATCTCCGGGTGGGGGTGGGTCCCCTCGGGGGTCGATTTTGGGGATCTGATGGTTTCCGACCGGGCACGAGCCGAGGGGCTATTGTCGCGCCGCCGTATTGGGCGAGCCGAGACGATATTGCTGTCTCTGGCCGCCGTCGCGCTGGCACTGGGCGCTGCCGCCTGGGTCGCGGATATCGGCGGTTCGGCCTCGCTGGTCACCGCCGCACTGCCGCCGGCCAATGCGCCTTCGTTCGATGATCGATTCGCTTCGGCTTCCAGCAGTCCGCCCGCCCGCGAGCTCGGCCTGCGAACGCTGGAGCGCTCCGCGGTCAATGCAGTCCAGCTCAAATTGCGCGATGCCAAGGCGATGCTCGCCCAGAAGCTCCAGGGCGACGACTGGCGCTCGACCCTGACCGATGACGACCGGCATATGTCCGAGGAGACGAGACAATCGCAGCGTGCTGACGCCATCCCGATGCCGCGCTCGCGCCCGCCCCAGGCGGACATCTCCGCCCAGATTGCCTCGAGCCAGGCTTATGCCGAGACCAACCCCCGGGTCGACAACCGCAATTTCTTCGAAAAATTCACCGACAAGATCAGGCTGGCCTCGCTGACGCCCGACAGCGGCCTGTTCGGCAAGGCGCCGGATCTCGCCGCGCTTGGCTACGATTCGCGCACCGCGGTCTACGACATCTCGGCCAAGGCGCTTTACCTGCCGAGCGGCATCGCGCTGGAAGCGCATTCCGGCATGGGCGCGCTGATGGACGACCCGGAGCACGTCGACCAGCGCATGGTTGGCGCGACCCCGCCTGCGACCTACGACCTGAAGCCGCGCGAAAAACTGTTTCACGGCGTCCGCGCACTGCGCTTGACGCCCGCCGAGGGCACCAGCGCGCTCGGCCGCGTCGGCCTGCTCACCCACAATTACATGCTCGGGCCTCGTGGCGACTCCAACGGCTGCGTTTCGATCAAGGACTATGATCGATTCATGAAAGCCTACGACAACGGTGAGTTCAACCGTCTGGTCGTGGTGCCGAGGCTGACCCCATCGGCGACCGCCTCGCAGCGCGCGAGCACCGAGTCCTGATATCTGCTCCGGATATTGGCCTGCTACGGCGGGGCTGCCGTTTTCCTTTCGTTAAGCCGTCATCGTCCAGAAGCAGCCCATGAGTGATCCGCAAAGTTCCGAGACCCCGCTGCGCACGACGTTCAAGATCAAGCTGAACGGCGACACGCTGGCGATCGCGACCGTCGGCCAGGCCTATCAATTCCTCACCAATTTCAAATCGGTCGAGTGGATGGAATTCCGCTCGCTGCATGAAGACGCGGTCGCGGCGCTCGAAGGTGCCGCCGAGAACGGCATGCTCGTGGTGCAGGCGACCAACGCCGTGCGCGCGCTGTTTGTGAGCGCCAAGCTGCTCTGAGAGCGACACGGGAAATTTGGGAAGATTCCCGGATTGCGCCGCGCTCCATCCGGGCTACCGCTCACTAGTTGAACTCCGCTATAGCAACAGGCCATGGTCTGCGAAGATCGCGCTCAAGCCGATACGTTGAAACATAGTTCAGGGAGAGACCATCATGAAACGCCGTACATTCCTCAAGGGCGGCGCGGTTGCCGGCGCGACGACGCTGGTTGCCGCACCTGCGATCGCGCAAAGCGCGCCCGAGATCAAATGGCGCCTGACCTCGAGCTTCCCGAAGTCGCTGGACACTATCTACGGCACCGCTCAGACTTTTGCGAAATATGTTGCCGAGTCCACCGACAACAAATTCCAGATCCAGACCTTCGCGGCCGGCGAGCTCGTTCCCGGCCTGCAGGCGCTCGATGCGGTCAGCACCGCTTCTGTCGACATGGCGCAGACCCCGCTCTATTTCTACATCGGCAAGGAGCCGGCGCTGGCCTATGCCACCGGCGCGCCGTTCGGCATGAACCATCGCCATCAGGAATCCTGGTGGCATTTCGGCGGCGGCGCCGACCTCACCAACGAGGCGCTGAAGCCGTTCAAGGCGCACGCCATCCTCTGCGGCAATTCCGGCACCCAGATGGGCGGCTGGTTCCGCAAGGAGATCAAGACCGTCGACGATCTCAAGGGCCTGAAATTCCGCATCGCCGGCATGGGTGGTCATGTGCTGGCGCGGCTCGGCGTGGTCCCGCAGCAGATCGCGGGCGGCGACATCTATCCGGCGCTGGAGAAGGGCACGATCGACGCAGTCGAATTCGTCGGCCCCTATGACGACGAGAAGCTCGGCTTCCAGAAGGTCGCCAAATATTACTACTTCCCCGGCTGGTGAAGGCGGCGCCATGCTGCACATGATCGTCAACGACGAGAAGTGGGCTTCGCTGCCGAAGCAGTACCAGGCGATCGTCAACCAGGCCGCGTCGGCCGCGGGCGCCTGGATGCTCGAGAAATACGACAGCGTGAATCCGGCGGCGCTGAAGCGGCTGATCGCCAATGGCGCGGAGCTGAAGGCGTTTCCGCAGCCGGTGCTGGAGGCTTGCTACACCGCGACCCAGGACCATCTGAACGAGCTCGCCACCAAGAGCGACCTGTTCAAGCGCACCAAGGAAAGCCACGACGCCTATATGAAGGAGCTGCTGTTCTACACGCAGATCGCGGAGAATTTTTACGACAATTATCTGCTCGGCAAGATGCGCAACAAGGCTTGATCGCGCAAACTCCCGTAGGGTGGGCAAAGGCGCACTTGCGCCGTGCCCACCACTGCTTGCTTGCCTCGCCATGGTGGGCACGCTTCCTCCTTCGCTCTTCGAGCTACGGCGGACAAGTCGCTTTGCCCACCCTACAGCATCTATCGTGCGGTGAATTAAGCCGCGCCCAAACCCAGCTTCTCGTAAATCCGCCGCGCATAGGCGCCGAACGCGTCCGTCGTTTTCAGCGGCAGAGCCCGTGGGAAGGGCAGGTCGATGGGGAAATAATCGGCCATCTTCGCAGGTCCGGCCGTCAGCACGGCGCAGTGCGAGGACAGGAACACGGCCTCCTGGATCGAGTGCGTGATGAAGATGATGGTCTTGCCGCTCTCGCGCCAGATCCGCAGCATCTCCAGATTCATCTGCTCGCGCGTCAAGGCGTCGAGCGCGCCGAACGGCTCGTCCATCAGGATCAGTTTCGGGTCGTGAATGAAGGCGCGCGCGATGGCGGTGCGCTGCTGCATGCCGCCGGACAGCTCGCGCGGATATTTCTGCTCGTAGCCGGCAAGACCCACCAGATTGAGCAGATCGCGCGCCCGCTCGCGCGCGGCCTTCATCGGAAGACCGACGATCTCTGCCGGCAGCAGCACGTTGTCCAGGATGGTCCGCCATTTCAGCAGCAACGCCTGCTGGAACACCATGCCAATGTCGCGGGTCGGATCGAACGGGCTTTTGGCGTTGCCGATCTTCACCGTGCCGCCGTCGGCGTCGTGCAAGCCGGCCAAAATCTTCATCACGGTGGTCTTGCCGCAGCCGGACGGGCCGACCAGCGAGACCAGCTCACCCTCCTGCACGTCCATGGTGACGTCGGACACCGCGAGGAATTCGGCGCCGCCGCTGCGATAGACCTTGCGGACGCCGTGCAGGCTGATGAAGGGGCTTGAGCTCATGCCAGCCATTTATCCAAGTTTGCGGCCACGAACGCGTCGTCGCTGAGGTCGGAATGCTCGCGGTACACGCGCTCGATCTCGTCCTTCTGGCCGGGGCTCAGGCCCTCGTTCGGATCGAGGCACCACAGGCCCTGCATCAGGCCCTGCCGTCGCAGCACCTCATGGCAGCCGGCGATGCAGCCGTGAAAATCGTTGGCGACGTCGAAGAAGGCGCTGTTGCAATCGGTGACGCGGGCATCGAGCGCGAGCAAATCGGCCGGCACGCTGTCCTTGTGCCGTGCCGCTTTGCAGCGCTCGAACTGTTTGATCGCGCTCGCCGTCCACACCGACCAGTGGCCGAGCAGGCCGCCTTTGAAATAAGTGCGCGTGGTGACGCCGTTGTCGCGGAGGTCGAACGGCAGCATCAAATCGAGCAGGATGTGGTCATCATTGCCGGTATAGAGCGCAACGCGGTCGAGCGCGCCGGCTGCTGCGACGCCGCGCAAAACATCAAGGGTCCGGTAGCGGTTGAACGGCGCGATCTTGATCGCGATGACATTGTCGATCGAGGCAAAGCGCTGCCAGAACCGGCTCGACAGGACCACGCCGCCGACCGCCGGCTGAAGATAGAAGCCGACCAGCGGAATTTCGGCTGCGACCGCTGCGCAATGCGCGATGATCTCGTCCTCCGACGCGCCCTTCATCGCAGCGAGACTGAGGAGCCCTGCGTGATAGCCGATGTCGCGCGCGGTGCGGGCTTCAGCGGTGGCCTGCCTAGTCGGACCGGCGAGGCCCGCGACCAGCGCCAGCGGACGCTTGGTCCAGTTCGCCGCCGTCTCGGCGGCGAGTTCGAGCACGGGACGATAGAGGCCGACGTCACGGATCGCGAACTGCGTGGTGTGCACGCCGACCGCAAGGCCGCCGGAGCCGGCGTCGATGTAATAGCGCGTCAGCGCGCGCTGATGCTTTTTGTCGAGCTGGCGTTCGGCGGTGAGCGCGAGGGGATGCGCCGGCAGGACGGTGCCGTCGGCGATCAGCTTGCGGATCTCGCTGTTGATCTGGCTGTGGTGCATGATGTCCTATCCGAATTCAGGGCCGGCGACGGCGAATGGCATGTCTTCCCCTGCGGCAGTGGCGGGGCCGAACCGCATGCGCTGGAACGGCCGTTCGATGCTCCAGCCCGATGCGGTCAATGCTTCAGGGAACGCGGCGTGCGACGCGACGGCATCGAGCAGCAGCGGCCCGGTCTCCAATCGCGCGATTACCTCGACCAGGGTCAGCGCGGCTGCGGTGTCGTCGGCAAACAGCGGGCCGATATGGCGCGCGGTACGTCCGTCGCGCACCAACGCGATGGCGCCGTTCGCGGCGACGATGCGCGAGCCGGAACGCTGCGCGAAGTTGGAGAGCAGGGCGGTTCGATCGAGGCCCGTGGCGCGCCGGTCGCGCGCGCGGAGCGCGTCGAGCGTCGCGGATGAAGGTGCCTGCCCGGACGCGGATGCCGATTTCACCAGCTTGAGCCGGCGCAATTGCAGGGTCGGCGTGAACCCGAGCGGCCCATAGACGGCAGCACCGTCCGGGGTTGCGTCGAGCCAGCTCGTCAGGCCGCGTTTGCGCGCCATCGCCAGGCAGGCATCGACGAGCCGCGTGGCGAGACCGCGCCGGCGATGGCTTGCCGTCACCAGCACCATGCTGATCCAGGCGTTGTCGCCCGGGTAGGGCAGGAGCGCCGCGGTCGCGACCAGTTGCGCGCCATCACGGATGCCGAACGCGACGCCGTCGCTCAAGAAAAACCGCCAGTCGTCTTCATTCTGGTTCCAGTGCGCCTCTGTCGAGAGCGCGAGGCCCGCCGCAGCATCCTCGACGCCAAGCCGGATGATGCGCGGATCGTCAGTAGCGTCCATCGCGCACCTCGTATTTGGTGGGCTTGCCGAGGCTCGGCATGGCGCGCGACACCCAATCCGCCGTCCAGGCGATCAGCTGCTCGGTGTCGACGACCGGCAGGCCGAAAAGCTCGACTGCCTTGGACGTGTCGGTCAGCCACGCGGTCGGCTCTTCGTTTCCTGTCAGCACCGGCATACGGCCGAACCTGGCGCCGAATCTTGCTGCGAGGTCGCGCACCGCCAAAATCTCGTGGCCGCTGACATTGATCGGCGAGGTCGGCGCTGTGCAATGCGCGAGGCAGCGCAGCGCCTGCGATGAGGCATCGCCCTGCCAGATGAAATTGACATGACCGATGCTGAGGTCGATCGGCGTGCCCGTGAGCACTTTCAAGGCGATGTCGTGCAGCACGCCATAGCGCATGTCGATCGCGTAGTTGAGGCGGAATAGCCGCCCGGGCGTTCCGAACTTGCGCGAAAAATACTCGAACATGCGCTCGCGGCCCACGCAGGACTGGGCGTACTCGCCGGGCGGGTTCGGCGCCATGTCCTCGCCCGATCCTTTGCCGTCGACGGGGACGAACGGATAGATGCAGCCGGTCGAGAACGCCACGATCCGCGACGAGGGGAAGGCCTGCGCGATCAGTGCCGGCACGTGCGCATTCATCGCCCAGGTCAGCGAGAGATCGCCCTCAGCGCCGAATTTGCGGCCGGCCATGAAGACAATGTTGGGCGCCTTCGGCAGCGCCTGAATCGCGGTCTCGTCCATTAGGTCGCAATTGATAGTCTCGACGCCACGCGCGTGCAGCCAGTCCTTGACGCCGGCGTCGCTGAAGCGGGCGACGCCGATGACACGGCGATCGGGCGCTGCGGCCTTGGCAAGCCCCGCCAGCGTCGGCCCCATCTTGCCGGCGACGCCGAGGATCATGATGTCGCCGTCGACCGGGGCGAGGTCGTCGATCAATGCCTGGGTCGGCCGGCACAGGAGATCGTCGAGCGCAGCGATATCAGGGATGGTCTTCGGCAGGTTCTGGCGGGTGAGGAGCATGGTTTTGGTCCTTGATCTTCAAGTTTGTCTTGCGTCGCCGACGACGAAGATGCGTTCGAGGACGAGCACGAAGCCGTAAAGCGCGACGCCGAGCAGGGTGAGCAGCACGACGGCCATCACCATCGCGGGCGTGTCGAGCGACGACTGCACCTGGATCATGAGGTAGCCGAGCCCGCGCTCGGAGGCGATGAACTCGCCGACTATGGCGCCGGCGACCGCGAGGATGGCGCCGACCTTCATTCCGGAGAAGATGTAAGGCAGCGATCCCGGCAGCTGGATCTTGCGGAACAGCGTCCAGCGCGAGCCGCGCAGCGATTTGACGAGGTCGAGCAGATCCGGCTCGACCTCGCGCAAGCCCCGCGCGGTGGTGAGCAGGATCGGGAAGAAGCAGATGCTGAAGGCGATCAGGATGTTCGGCACGATGCCGTAGGAGAACCAGACGATGAGGAGCGGACCGAGCGCGACCTTCGGGATCATGTTCAGCGTCACGAACAGCGGCAGCAGCACGAGGCTGATCAGCGGCGCCCAGCTGAAGATGACGGCCAGCGTCACGCCGACGAAGGCGCCGAGCGCAAAGCCGCCGAGGATCTCGATCGCCGTCACCAGCGTATTGGCGCCCCAGGCGTAGCTCGCGGTTCCCAGCGTCTGGATTGTCGCGAGCGGCGAGGGCAGGATGAACTTCGGGACGTGGAAGGCATCGACCAGCACCTGCCAGAGCACCAGCACGGCGAAGTGCACGATCAGGACGATCGCAAAGCTGCGCGTATTGCGGGCGCCGTCTCCTGTCACCGGTTGCTCCCTGTTGTCAGCGGCCACCTTGCCGCTGGTCGCAAGCCTAGCCGTCCCGGAGGGAAGTTTCAACCAGTTGGTTGATTATGGCCGGAGCGAATGCAGCACGAGATCGGCGACGTGCCGGCGGCGGGCGCGGCGCGCGGCCCGGCTCGACAGGTCCTTGCCGAAGATCGCCGACAGCGTCGGCGTGTTGGAGAGATAGAAATAGCTGAGGCCCGCGATGGAGATATAGAGCTGGATCGGGTCGATCCCCTTGCGGAACATGCCGGCGCGGACGCCTTCGTGAAGGATGTGGGACACGCTCTTCACCAGCGGCGAATGCATCGCCTCCAGCCGCGTCGAGCCGCGGACGTGGCGGGCACCGCCGCGGTTCTCGTCGTTCAGAAGCACGATGAAATCGGGGTTCGTCGCGAGGTAATCGAACGAGGCCTCGATCAGTTTCCGGATCGCCTTTCCCGGCGGCAGGCCTTCGAGATTGAGCTGACGTTCCTGCTCGCGGATATCGGCGTAAACCCATTCGAGCACGGCGAGATAGAGCGCGTCCTTGTCGCCGAAATAATGGTAGACGAGCTGCTTGTTGACACCGGCGCGCTCTGCGATCTCGTCGACGCGGGCGCCGGCAAAGCCGTGCCGGGCGAACTCCTCGCGCGCCGCGGTGAGCAGCTTCTTGCGTGTGGCGACCGGGTCGCGCCGCTGCGGCACGGTGTCGCCTGAACGTTTTGCGGGCATTTCCAACCAAACAGTTGACAAGTTGAGGGCGGCCTTGTTGCATTGGTATCCTCACGGGGGGAGAGCGACAAGCCGGTCGCGGGCAACGAGGAGAGATGCGATGAAGCGTTTGCAGGCGGCGGGCTCGGCCCTGGCTGTGGCCCTGATGCTCGGATCACCAGTCGTGCCCGCGAACGCGGGCGAGGCGGTCAATCTGATCCTGAACTGGGCGCCGACGGCCGATCACTCGCCCTATTATTACGCCAAGGCGCAAGGCTGGTACGAGAAAGCGGGCATCGATCTGACCATCGAGGTCGGCAAGGGCTCCGGCGTCTCCGCCGCCAAGGTCGGCTCCGGCGGCTCGCCCTTCGGCGTCGCCGATCTCGCCACCATGCTGGTGGCGAAGAGCAAGGGGGCTGACGCTGTTGCCGTGATGAGCGTCTACGCCAACACCGGCCAGACCTTCTACTGGTTGAAGAGCTACGGCGTGAACGGGGTGAAGGATTTTGCCGGCCACAAGATCGGCAATCCGCCCGGGGACGCCTCGCGTGTGATGTGGCCGGCCTTCGCCAAGGCTGCAGGGCTTGCGCCCGACTCCGTCGGCTTCGTCAATGTCGGGCCGACGGCGAAGATCGCCGCGCTCAAGAGCCATACGGTCGACATCATCAGCGACTTCTACAACGAGCACGATTTGAAGGTGATCGAGTTCGGAAGCGATCTCGGCTACGTCAATTGGAAGGACATCGGGCTCAATCCTTACGGCAATTCGCTGATCGTCAACGGCGGCTATTTGCAGAAGAACCCGAAGCTGGTCGAGGAGTTCGTGCGGGTCACGCAAAAGGCCTTCGCGACTTGCGTCGCCGACGCCGCGCCCTGCCTGAAGGCGCTGCTCGATCAGGTCTCCGGTCTCGACAAGGAGAACCAGGAGCGCCAGTGGGAGCGCATCAAGTTCCTGATGACGGACGAATTCACGACGACGAAGGCACTCGGCTGGATCGACGGCGAGCGGATGAAGAAGGACTACGATCTGGTCCAGACCTATCTCGGCATGGAGAAGCCGTTCGACGTCACGACGGCGTTCACGACCAAGATGCTGGACCTCGCCATCAAGATGGATGCGAGCAAGGTGAAGAAGTAGGGGGCTGGTCGCCGCGCCGGCCCCACATTCCGCTGTCATGCCCCGGCTTGACCGGGGCATCCAGTACGCCGCAGCCTTTCGGCTGACCCGCAACCGTCTCGGAGTACTGGATCGCCCGCCTTTGCGGGCGATGACCGTTGTGCGGGGCGAGAGCGCCTGCTCAACGCCCTTGGTGCGCTTCCATGCCACGTAACCCACGGAGAAATTAACCGGCCATTAACCATATCGGCGGCATCGTTAACCATTCAATAACAGGGAACGAGTCGGCCGCTATGGAGGCTGCAGTAAAACCTCAACGCCAAATGGTTCGCCTGCGCGGGCGCTCCTATGTGGCCTTCGTCTTCGTGCCGACGGTTCCCATCCAGGACTGGCTGCAGGAGATCGACACCACCATCGCGCGCTCGCCGGGCTTCTTCGCCGGCCGCCCCGTGGTGATCGACCTGTCCTCGGTCGATCTCAGCCAGTCCGGCATCGGCCATCTGCTCACCAGCCTTCAGGACCGCAACATCCGCGTGCTCGGGATCGAGGGCGTGGAGGAGGGCCGGTTGACCCCCATGATGCCGCCGCTGCTTTCGGGCGGGCGCAGCTGCGTGGTCGAGCCGAGTGCGCCCAAGAAGGTCGAGGCAAAGGTCGAGACCAGGCCGACCTCGCTGCTGCTCGAGACCCCCGTGCGGTCGGGCCAGACCGTGATCTTCCCCGAAGGCGACGTCACCATTTTGGGTTCGGTCGGCTCCGGCGCCGAGGTCGTCGCCGGCGGCTCCATTCACATCTACGGCGCGCTGCGCGGCCGCGCCATGGCGGGCGTGAACGGTCACACGAGCGCGCGCATCTATTGTCAGAAGATCGAGGCCGAACTGCTTGCAATCGATGGTTTTTACCAGACCGCCGACGATATCGACGCGGCCCTGCGCGGCAAGCCGGCCCAGGCCTGGCTGCAGGGCAACACCATGCGAATTACTGCGCTGAACTGACCAGAAGGAGATTTGAGAGATGGCCAAGGTACTGGTCGTGACGTCAGGCAAGGGGGGCGTCGGAAAGACCACGACGACCGCCGCACTGGGGGCTGCGCTCGCGCAGCGCGGCGAAAAGGTCGTCGTCGTCGATTTCGACGTCGGCTTGCGCAACCTCGACCTCGTGATGGGCGCCGAACGTCGCGTCGTGTTCGACCTCATCAACGTGGTGCAGGGCGTCGCAAAGCTGCCGCAGGCCCTGATCAAGGACAAGCGGCTGGAGAACCTCTGGCTGCTGCCGGCCTCGCAAACCCGCGACAAGGACGCGCTGACCGAAGAGGGCGTGGGCAAGGTCATCGACGATCTGCGCAGCCGTTTCGACTGGGTGATCTGCGACAGTCCGGCCGGCATCGAGCGCGGCGCCTCCATGGCGATGCGCTTTGCCGACGAAGCCGTGATCGTCACCAATCCCGAAGTCTCCTCGGTGCGCGATTCCGATCGCATCATCGGCATGCTCGATTCCAAGACGGTGCGGGCCGAGAAGGGCGAGCGGGTCGAGAAGCACATTCTCATCACCCGCTATGATCCCTCGCGCGCCGCGCGCGGCGAGATGCTGACCATCGAGGACATCCTCGAAATTCTTGCAACACCTTTGCTCGGCATCATCCCCGAGAGCCAGGACGTGCTGCGCGCCTCCAACGTCGGCACGCCCGTGACGCTGTCGAACGCGGAAGGCGCCCCGGCGCGGGCCTATATCGATGCGGCGCGGCGGCTCTGCGGCGACACCGTGCCGATGCAGGTGCCGACCGAGCGCAAAGGCTTCATGGACCGCCTGCTGCGACGGAGGGCCGCATGAGCATGGGTCTGCTTCGGCTTCTCCGCGGCAACAAGGCCTCTGCACCCGTCGCGCGCGAACGGTTGCAGATCCTGCTTGCCCATGAACGCGGACTGCGCGGCCAGCCCGATCTGCTCGGTGTGCTGCGTGAGGAAATTCTCGCGGTCGTCTCCAGGCACGTCACGCTGGACCCGACCAAGGTCATTGTCCGGCTCGATCGCGGCGACGAGGTCTCGACCCTCGAGGTCGATATCGAGGTGCCCAACGATTTCGAGCGCAAGCGCGCGGCGGCCGGCTAGGGACCTCAGCCGCGACGCTTCAAATTGGGGTGGGTGAAAAGGCGGTCCGCTGGGCATAGCGGGCCGCCTTTTGCTTGCTGACGTGAACGCTACGGAACGAGGTCCGGGGCTCAATCGTTCTGAACAACCCGCGGCGGCGCGATGCACCGCGGTTTCGTCAAACGGGAGAACGCCCATGATGACCGAGGTCCAGGTCCACACCGTCGCGCGCCAGATGCTGGAACAGCATGGTTTTGCTGCGATCGCGAAGGCCGCCGAACAGGCCAGGGCTTGTGAGGGCCGCGGCGAGGCCGACGAGGCCAAAGAGTGGCGTCACATCGCGGACGCGATGAAGATCATCCGCGGTCCGCACCAGAGCTGACACTCCCCCGCGTTCAACGCTCCCCGCGGTCAGCGCCCTGCGGCGAGGTGCGATTCTGTGTCTGCGGCTGGGAGCGCTCGCCCGTCTCCTTGCAGGGGAGCGGCTCCCACGAGCCATCCGGCGCCTGCTGATAAGCGCTACACGACGAAGACGAGGTCGATTTGTCCTCGCCCTTCTGGGCATTGGAATTCTTCGCCAGCACGGGCGCAGTCAGCATCGGTGCGACGGCAAACGCGACCGCGAGAAGGACATGGTTGATCCGCATGGAGCTCCCCTGTTCGAGTTCGAAAGAGCCGCATGCTGGCGAGAAATGTGACGATTATTGGCCGAAGCAAAAATTCCGGCGCGGCGTGCTTAACGCCGCACGATCACGCTAGCCGCCCTTGCTGCGGATCAGGCCGGCGAGGTTGGTCTTCTGGGCCTCGCACCAGTTGGGCATGCCGAGGCGGCGTTGGTTGAGGTCGGTCGCCTGGGTGGCCACCGCGACCTCGGCCATCAGATCGTCGTCCTGCTTCTCGCCCATCTTGCCACCCGTGTGCATCCAGGCGATCGCCTTGCGGACCTTCTCGGTGGTGCCTTCGGGCAGCTGCATCTGCTCCGCCTTCTGCACCAGATCCTGGTAGGCGATATCGGTGCCCGGACATTCGACCTTGGCGGCGAAGGCCTGCAAGACCAACGTGACATAGGTCGAGCGTGGATGGTCGGCCGCTTGGGCGGACGCGGCCAGCAGCAACAGGGCCGTCATCAGAAAACCAGTGCGCATCCTTGGTACCTCCCCGAATTTTCGGGAAGGCTAGCGGCTGCCGCGCCGCTCCGCAATGGGGATAGCGTGCGCCCGCGAAGCCGGCCGGCGGGTTAGCGCCGCCAGGCCGGCACCGGATCGAGCGGCGTGCGATAGACCTCTTTGTGATCGCGGTCGGTGACGCGCACAGCGCAACCCTTGCTTTGCAGCTCGGGCTTCACCTGCGACAGCTCGGTGGCCAGTTGAACGGCGCGATCGGAGGCGACCTCGATGTCTTCGAGGATGATACCGCCCTGGTTCTTGAACTCTTCACCAACCACGAGATCGAAGGAATAGTAAGGCATCCGAATTCCCCGGTGTGACGAATTGAGCTTCGGGTGGACGTTTCAACACATGACCGATGGTACCACTGAGTCGATGTTTATCGAATGAACGGCGCGCGCAATCTCTCTGCTTATGCGCAGAAATGATGTGCAGCATTCAAGCGTGTTAAGATTTTATTAAATATGTCGGCGTGATCATGAGGCATGGAATTGCAGCAGAACCGGGCTCCGGGAACCGGCAGCTGCAAGAGAAGGCCGCCGGCATAGATCCCGACGGCCTTTTCTCTTGATGGAAAACGATCGAAGCTCGCTTCCCGTAGTCATCCGGATTCAACGCATCACATCGACTCTGACAGCATCGCTGGTGCGACGCGTCGTCGCGTGACGATGGTTCAGCGCAGCGGCATTGGCGGGCGTACGACAGGTCCGTCGTCGTCGGCAACGGCTTGCGTCGTCATGGCAGCGGGCGGTGGGGCTGCGGCAGCCTGCGAGGCCGGCGGCGGCGGAGCGAGCGGCGCCGGCGAATAAGCCGGCATGTAGGTGTGCGACACGACCGGCTTCGGTTTGCGAACCGGCGGCGCCGCGGGCCGCGGCGGTAGCGCGGACATTTGCGCGCGCGGATCGACGCGCGGCTTCGTATCGGCCACCGGCTTCGGCGCGGGCGGCTTCGCCATCTCGCGTGCCATCTGCTCCTGCCCGGCCTTCAACTCGGCGATGTTGGCCTTGAGCTGCTCGATCTGTTGCGCCATCGCGGTGAGATCGCGCGTCATCGACTGCACCGATTGTACAGGATCGGGTTGTGTTGCCGGGGGCACTGCTGCTGCAACCTGGGTTGCAGGCGGAGCCGCCGATTGGTCGGCCGCTTGATCCGTTGCGACTTGATCAGTTGCGGGCTGGTCCGCAGGCGACGCGGCCTGCGCGGCGGCGACCGGTGCCGTCTGCGACGTCGAAGGCAACAGCGACGCCAAAGCCGGGGTCCATTCGGCGAGCATCTGTCTTGCGGTGTCGCCATGTTTCTCCCAGGCGACAGTGGCGGCTGCGCTTCCGCCCGCAAACAGCATCGTGACGAACGCACCGCGCAGCCACTTGCCGGCGGAAGAGCGCTTCTGCCGGCTGAGGCCATCACTGGCCGCGACGCGCACGGCGGTGTCGACCGAGGGCGCTGCCGGCTGCGGCTCCGCGACGGGACTGAACTTCGGCTCCGGATTCATTCTGGGCTTCAGCAGGAACGCCGGATCTATTTTGGGTTCCGGACGGGTCGTGATCTCAGGCGCGAGCGCGGGCGCAACGCTGAGAGGGCGCGAGGCCAGCAAAATGTCAGGCGAAATCTGCACGGCGTCGTGCGGGTCGTTGTTCGTGACCGTGTCCTTCACGATCTCATCGACGATTTGCCGAGAGTTCAGCGTCGCGAGCATCGCAGCTCCTTTGAAGCCTGGGTGTTTTGAAGCCCCAGGTGTTGAGTATTGAGGTATCGGTCGTTCGCATTGGCGCGAGCAGATCCGTTGAGGTGGGCCCATCCAAATCCCCAAATCCGATGAGGCCCAAGCACCATGACCCACGAGTCCAGCCGGGTTTGACCAAAGCAAGGCGAGGGGATGGAGACTGTGCGACGCTCTTGCGCCGTTTGTGGTGATGGAACCCGCCTCAGACAACACGCGTAATTGTTCCACAATGCCTTGTTTTCAGCACGATTTTGGCAGCATCTGGTGTTGCTGGGGGCGCTGCTATCGCTATCGGGGCCGGCGGTGCCAAGATCCTTATTCGTTCTACTCGTCCTTGCCATGCTTCCGTTGGGCGGCTGCATGCAGACGACGCTTTCGCCATCGACGGACGCGAGCATGACGACCCGCGACCGGCAGTTGCTGGCGCATACGCCTTACGCGCAAGCAAACGTGCCCGAGCAATATCTCCGTCATATCGTCGATTATCCGCGCAAGGAGCAGCCGGGCACGATCCTGGTCGATACCGATGCGCGCTATCTCTATTTCGTGCTGCCCGAAGGCAAGGCGATCCGCTACGGCGTCGCGGTCGGCGAGGAAGCCATGGCGTTCTCCGGAGTCGCGCGGGTCGGTCGTCTAGCGGAATGGCCGGATTGGGTTCCGACGGCGGACATCCAGGCGCGGCTCGGGCCCTATCCGGCGCGGGTGCCCGGAGGCCCCGCCAATCCGCTGGGCGCGCGGGGCATCTATCTCTATGCCGGCAACAAGGACACGCTCTACCGCATCCACGGCACCAACCAGCCGGAATATATCGGGCAGGCGATCTCGTCCGGATGCATCCGGATGCGCAACGAGGACGTGATCGATCTCTATGACCGGGTGAAGCTCAACTCAATGGTCGTGGTGCTGCCGCCCGGACAGAACGCGCAAGTCGAGGCGCGGCCCAGCTGGCGCGGGTGAGGTCGCCCTAGTTCTCGGGACGGGCGACGCGCCATTGCAGCGTCGTGGCATTGCCATTGGCCTCGCCCGGCGCCTTGTCGGCCGGCGAGGTGTAGAGCGGACGATAGCGATAGGCCCACATCTTGCTGCCGTCGTTACGGTTGATCACGGTGAAGTCGCCGACCGCTTTGGCATCGGCCGTTGCGGGCAGCGGCACCCAGCTCTCGACGCATTTGCCGTTGCAGTTCGACGTCTTGCCGGTGGTATCGCGCTCGTAATAGTAGAGCGTCATGCCGTTGAGGTCCACGAGCGTGGGGCCCTGCTTGGTCAGGATGACTTTCGCCGGTGACGTCGCGGGCTTCGGCGGCGGAGGGGCATCGCCGCCGCCATGGCCATTCGCAAGCGCCGGAGCGGTCGAGAGCGCGATCGCCGCCGCCGCAATGAGGAACCTGAACATCCGAAACTCCAGACCGGCAAAGTTAATCGCGCGTTAAACGCCGAATGCCGTCGACCGTAACAGCCGAAGGTTAGTTCCTGGTTTCGCGATACTGCGACAATGAGGGGTAGAATTACGGGGCTTTCTGTCTTGGCACGTTTTCTTGACGCGAAGCGGTATCCACCTCGCTCGAAAACGCTCTATGCCTGCACTCCGCGCAGCGGGGCGCGGCTGAGTTCGTTGCCGGCGGCGATCGCCTTGTGCAGGAGGCGCATCAGATCCTCACCTTCCTTCGCGCTGAGGCCACGCAGCATGATGCGTTGCGCGGATTCGACGGCCGGCGTGATCTTGCGCAGCGTGCGGCGGCCTTCGTCGGTGATCTCGAGCTCGCGGGCACGGCGGTCGCGGCGCGAGGCGCGGCGCTCCGCGAGCCCCTTCTGCACGAGCCGGTCGATCACGCCGGTGATGGTGGTGCGGTCGTAGGCGATCAATCCCGCGAGCGTCACCTGGTCGAGCCCCGGATTGGCCTTGATGGTCGCGAGCGCGGCGTATTGCACCGGCGTGAGGTCGAAGCCGGCATCCCCGACCTCGGCCAAAAACACCGCGACCGCGATCTGCTGGAATCGGCGCGCCAGATGTCCGGGCATGTCGTTGTTGTCTTTCACCGAATTTCTCCGTTGGGGCAGAACGGCCGGGTCGTTGACAAGTATACTGATAGTCAGCATACTGAGCAATATCCAAACAGAACATCGGCGGGAGAGGTGCTCATGCAATTCCATCACAATGGATTTCAGCCGGGCGACCCCGAAATCGCCGATCCCGCCGCGCGCATTCAGCCTTCTGGCGCAACGGGGGGCGTGCCCGAAGAGGTCGATGTCCTCATCGTCGGCTGTGGCCCTGCGGGCCTGACGCTTGCGGCCCAGCTTGCGCAGTTTGCCGACATCAAGACCTGCATCGTCGAGCAGAAGCCGGGCCGCTTGCTGGTCGGGCAGGCCGACGGCATCGCATGCCGCACCATGGAGATGTTCCACGCCTTCGGATTCAGCGAGCGCGTCCTGAAGGAAGCCTGTTGGGTGAACGAGACGACATTCTGGAAGCCGGACGAGCGGGTGCCGGAACATATCGTCCGCAGCGGCCGGGTGCAGGACGTCGAGGACGGTTTGTCGGAATTCCCGCACGTTATTCTCAACCAGGCGCGCATCCATGACGGCTTTCTCGACGTCATGCGCAAGGCGCCGGGCAGGCTCGAGCCCCATTACAGTCGGCGCCTGCTCGACCTTCAGGTCGATCCGGCCGCGGGTCCCGCCGACCATGCCGTGACGGCGCGGCTCGAACGGGTCGATGCCGAGAACGAGGGCAAGGTCGAGACGATCAAGGCGCGCTATGTCGTCGGCTGCGACGGCGCCCGCAGCACGGTGCGCAAATCGATCGGTCGCGAGTTGCTCGGCGATTCCGCCAATCATGCCTGGGGCGTGATGGACGTGCTGGCGGTGACCGATTTTCCCGACATCCGCTTCAAGGCCCTGATTCAGTCGGCGAAGGACGGTAGCCTGCTGATCATTCCGCGCGAGGGCGGCTACATGGTCCGCCTCTATGTCGAGCTCGCCAAGCTCGACATCGGCGAGCGCGTCGCCAATCGCAATATCACCGCCGACGACGTGATCGCGAAAGCGCAGCGGATCCTGAAGCCGCATACGCTCGATGTGAAGGAGATCGCGTGGTGGTCGGTCTACGAGATCGGCCAGCGCCTGACCGACAAGTTCGACGACGTGCCGGAGACCGAGACGGCTACGCGTCTGCCGCGGATATTCATCGCCGGCGATGCCTGCCACACCCACAGCCCGAAGGCGGGGCAGGGCATGAACGTCTCGATGCAGGACGCTTTCAATGTCGGCTGGAAGCTCGCTGCCGTTTTGCGGAAGCAGTCTGCGCCGAGCCTGCTGCATTCCTATTCGGCCGAGCGCCAGGCGGTTGCCAAAGAGCTGATCGATTTCGACCGGGAATGGGCGGGGATTCTTGCGTCCGCCGCCAAGGCCGGCGGCGCCGACGCCGCCAGGACGCAGGACTATTTCGTGAGGCACGGTCGCTACACCGCGGGCACGGCGACGCATTACCGCCCGTCGGTTCTGACGGGAGCGACGTCCCACCAGCATCTCGCGCAAGGCCTCGTCATCGGCACGCGATTTCATTCCGCACCGGTGATCCGGCTTGCGGATGCCAAGCCGGTGCATCTCGGTCACGCTGCGCAGGCGGATGGCCGCTTCCGCATCTACGCTTTCTCCGGCGCTGAGGATCCCGCAGCAACCGGATCGGCCGTTCGCGCCTTGTGCAATTTTCTCTCCGATGCGCGGGAGTCGCCGGTCCGGCGTTACACCCCCGCGGTCGCCGACATCGATAGCGTGATCGACCTGCGGGCGGTCTTCCAGCAGGATCATCGCGAGCTCGCTCTCGAGGCGATGCCTGCGCTGCTGCTGCCGCGCAAGGGCCGCTACGGCCTGATCGACTACGAGAAGATGTTCTGTCCGGACCTCAAGAATGGTCAGGACGTTTTCACCATGCGCGGCATTGACCGCAAGGCGGGCTGCATGGTCGTGGTGCGGCCGGATCAGTATGTCGCGACCGTGCTGCCGCTCGATGATTTTGCTGCGCTTGCTGCGTACTTCGACGGCTTCATGCTGCAAGTGAACTGACGGGCCGGCGGCGCACACGTAGGCTCTCTCTGCGCGCGGTGTCGATGAACGGCGAATGAATATTGAACCGCGCGCGGCATCCGTCTCGATCTTTCGACGAATGAGACCTTCGTACCCGGAACGCCCGTTCCGCTGGCGCGTTCCGACTCGAAAGAGGAGGACTCCGCCATGAAATTCCGAAGCGTGTTGTTAGCCGCATTGCTGATCGCCCCGACCGCCGCGCTGGCCGCACCGGGCATGGTCACCGTCTCGACCGGCCTGCGCGCCGGGCCGGGTTCGGGCTTTCCCCTGGTCGATCGCATCCCCGAGGGCGCCCGCGTCGACATCCATGGTTGCCTGCGCGGCAACGCCTGGTGCGACGTGAGCTTCTCGGATGACCGTGGCTGGGTGTCGTCGCAATATCTCGAATATCTCTATCGCAATCACTACGTCTATCTCCCTGACTATGTCGACGAGGTCGACGTGCCGATCGTCCCCTTCGTGCTGACCTCGTACTGGTCGAGCTATTATCAGGGGCGGCCCTGGTATCGGCGGCATGCTCACTGGAATAGCTACTGGACTTCGCATCAGCGCGACGCGACGCGGATGACGATCGATCCACGCGCGGCTCGCATCGGCCGCGCGGCAACGCGCGATGCGGCGGTCGCACTCGGGCGCAACGGCGCGAATGCCAAGGAAAGTGTCAAGGGCGCGGCCGCGGTCTCCGGCCGTGATGCCGCAACTTCACGGCACGACGCCGCCATCGCCAGGCACGAGACTCCGGTGACGACGGACCGGAGCCGTGCGGGACGAGCTGACCGCATCGCGCATGAGCGGACCAATCTGCAGAGCCGCAATCCGCGGGACGCTCAGGCCCGCATCATGCACGAGCAGGCCGCACACCGCGCGGCTCTGCGTGCGCAGCCGATGGCGCGGCCACATGAGGCGCCGCGCGTATCAGCCGCTCCCGCAAGCCGGCCCGCGATGCCGCATGTGGCTCAGCCGAACGTCGGCCACGGTTCGCCGATGAACGCTCATGCCCAAATGCCTGCGCCGCGCGCGGCTGCGCCTGCGATGCCTCACGGCGGTGGCGGCGGCGCACCTCACATCAACGCCGCGCCGCACGGCGGCGGTGCCCCGGCCGGCGGTCCCGGTGGCGGGCACCAAAAGCACTAAAGTTGCCAACGAAAGCCCGGCCCTCGCGCCGGGCTTTCTGTTTGGGCCGGAACGGGTTCCCTGCCCATACAATTTAAGAAGCTTCTTCGCGGGCAGATTTCATCGATCGTAATATGTCTACTCAAAGCTGTAAGCATTCCACTCGGGGCAGCGGGGCACGGGAGGATGACGACGATGAGACAGAACCAGGCGGAGACGCGCCGCCACAATGTCGCCAAGCGGTCGATGACCAAGGAAGCCAAGCAGCTGTCCGGCCTGATTGCCGGATTGCGCCAATCTCTCGAGGTGATTCAAAAGGAGCGATCGAGCACCAAACTCTCCGGCGCCGAGATGGGCCTTCTCGACGAACGCCGCAACAATTTGTTGCTGACCATCGCAGCTCTCGACGACCGCCTCTCGGCGGTGCAGGGGCTGATCGATCTTGGCCGTCCCCATATCATTCGCGTCCACTGATCGGAGCGCTGACCTGATGCTATCGGCTTCGTCGCGGCGGCGACGGAACCGGGCTCAGCTGTCTGCTCCGCGTGGCATAGGATTGGCGTAGCACTGGGCGGACTGCCCGGAGGCGGTCGCGGCGCACTGCGCGATCGTCGCAAAACTGCAGTCGATGCTGCTGCCGTCGATCGTGTAGATCTCGATGCAGACGGGATGGCGCGGATCGTAGGTCTGCGCCGCTGTAGGCGCTGCGCCGGGCAGGCCCGCACCAAACAAGCCCGCGAGAGGCAGGATCGCATTGATGATGCGGCGCACGATCGATCTCCTTCGCTCAGCCGGAACAAAGCACAATGCTGCCGCGGATGGCACCAAATTGCCACGCTCCCGGCGAATTGCCGCCAAAGCCCGCTGCCACGACGAGACCGGGTGCACGGCAACGCAAGGGGATGCGCATTGGCCTACAAGATGATCGCAGAACGCGACAACGAGAAGTGCAGTTTTGCCCGCGAGAGCCGTTTGCTCATCGTGGCGAAGGCGAAGGTTTGGGCAAGCGAGGGGTGGAAGGTCGTCATCACCGACCAGGACGGCAAGGCCTACGCGCCGCCCGACTTCGATCAGCTATTGGCGGCCTGACCGCAAGACCGGGCAGGACGACATTGATCTCGTACTTTCGACCGGGGCGCGATCTGATCGCGCCCCTGATGACTCTTCCAACGATGACTCTTGCAGCCGCGGCCGTCCTGACGGCGACATTTGCCGCCGCGCAAAATCTCGATGCCGGCAAGTCGCCGCAAAAGCTCTTCGCCGATGGTTGCACGACGTGCCATCGCAGCCCCCGCGGCCTTGCCAAAGGGCGCTTCAACCTGACGCTGTCCTGGTTCCTGAAGGACCATTACGCAACCAGTTTGGATACAGCCAAGGCACTTGCCGCCTATCTGGAATCGGTCGATGCGGCGCCGCCGCGAGTTGCGGCCAAGCCTGGCGCGAAGCGATCCAGGCCGCATCCTCCCAAGCCGTCGCAAAGCCAATAGCGTGAGCCGGCTGCGAGACGGCGTCACGAAGCTGAAGGCCTTGCCGGCATCAATGCACCGTGGCCGCCGAGAACAGGTTGATGACCACCACTCCGGACACAATCAGCGCGATGCCGACGAAGGCGGCAGCGACATTGCCGGGTCCAACTATCACGCGTCAGTGACGAACCTGCGACACGGCGGAGCGCAGCACGAAACCGCCGCGCGATGGTTCGCGCGGCGGCTCATTGGTGTCGCGCCGGTTCGACGTGGCGTTAGTTGATCCGCACGGAGAGTTCGACGTCCTCGGCAAAGGCCGTGGACATGTAGCCGCTTCCGGGGCTGCGCATGCGCGCCAGATAGTCGGGGCTGTCGTCGGCGTTGTCGGCGACGATGATCGCGCCCGGCCGGAGATGGCCTTCGACCAGATCCAGGATATCGGGGTAGAGCGCCTTGGCGCCGTCGAGCAGCACGAGATCGATCGTGTCGGGCAGGTCGACTTGAAGCATCTTCAGCGCGTCGCCTTCGCGGATTTCGACGAGGTCCAGCAGCCCGCCGGCCGCGAGGTTCTCGCGCGCCCGGGCCACCTTGGACGGTTCGAATTCGCTGGTGATGAGGCGGCCGCCGCCATTGTCGCGTAAGCCCGCGGCAAGGTGCAGGGTCGAGATGCCGAACGAGGTGCCGAACTCGACGATCGCTTTGGCGCGGGAGCTGCGTGCGAGCATGTAAAGCAGTTGACCGGTCTCGCGGGAGACCGCGAGCGGTGCGTCCTTCAGCCGCCCGTAGAGGTCGCGGTAAGCGGTCTTGCTCCGCATCATCCGTGCGCGGTCGGCGTCGGTCACATCGGCGAAGGCGGCTCGCATCGCGCGGCGCGCCGCTTCGTCCTGGTCGAACAGACGATCGAGCAGTGGCGCAAGTGATGTGATGGTCGGGGTGGTCATGTGTAGTCTCCAGATGTCGCCGTGCTGCGAGTGCTTGCGTGAGAATTGAAATACGATTAATTCGTCGCATTCGCTATTCGCATTGCCCGAGGGTGCCATGGCAGATCGCCGAAGCCATTCAGTTTCCTCACGAAAACAGCCACAGCAGGCCCGCTCGAACGAGCTGGTGGCGGCCATTCTGGACGCGGCTGTTCAGGTCTTGGCCAAGGAGGGGGCGCAGCGTTTCACGACGGCGCGAGTGGCCGAGCGGGCCGGGGTGAGCGTCGGGTCGCTCTATCAATATTTTCCGAACAAGGCGTCGATCCTGTTCCGCCTCCAGAGCGACGAGTGGCGGCGCACGAGCGAGCTCCTGCGCGGCATCCTGGCGGACCGGGCGAAACCGCCACTGGTACGGCTGCGCGCGCTCGTCCACGCCTTCATTCGTTCCGAGTGCGAGGAGGCTGCGATCCGCACGGCGCTCAGCGACGCCGCGCCGCTCTATCGCGATGCGCCCGAAGCACACGACGCGCGGGCCGCCGGTAAGGGCATCGTCGCGGCCTTCATGCGGGAGGCCCTGCCCAGGGCGCCGGATGCGACGCGGGCGCTTGCCGGCGAGTTGATCAAGACGACGCTGAGCGAGGTTGGCAAGCAGTTCTCGGAGACACCGCGCAACGAGGCGGAGATCGCGCGTCACGCCGACGCAATGGCCGACATGTTCTGCGCCTATATCGATGAGCTGGCACGACTCCGGGATCATTCCTGACATCCGCGTTTGCGGGCCAATACCCCTTCTGACTTGACTGGATCATGAGTTAACCTCGGTTTGTCCTTCAGCCAGTCAACGAGCGCCCCGCCATGCATGTCCTCCGCCCCCAATTCCGCATCGAGGAGCAGCAAGCGCTGGAATTCGCAAGCCAGCGCGGCTTCGGCACGATCGTCGCGGCGGATGAGCGCGGTCCACGTGCCTCGCATGTGCCCTTCGTGCTGGAGCAGCGCGACGGGCACACTATCGTTCAGATCCATCTCACCGCCAGGAATCCGCTCGTTCCGCTCGCGGACAGCACACGGCGCTTCCTGCTGATCGTTGCCGGCGACGACGCCTACATCTCCAATGACTGGTATTCTTCGCGCGACAACGTCTCGACCTGGCTTTACGAGGCCGTGCACCTGTCGGGCGTGGCGCATCTGCGCGGGCTCGACGAGAACCGCGGGCACGGCGATGCACTACTCGCGGTCTCGGAAGCGCGCTTGCCAAAGGCACCTTGGGATCTCGCACAGATGGAGCCCGGCAAGCGCGAGAGCATGCTGGCTGCGATCCGTGTCGTCGATCTCGTGGTGGATACCGTCGAAGGGCAGGCCAAGCTCAACCAGCACAAAAGCGATGTGGATCATGTCGCGGTCGTGGACCGGCGGGCGCGGTCGGAGGAGAGCGGGCATCGGCGGCTGGCGCGGAAGATGCAAGCGCTGCGGCCGGGACTTGGATATGATTTTTCGTGATCCGGGCGACCCTTCTCTCGCTAGACAATTACTCCTACGGACCTCCCTCATGCTCGTCATCTCCATTCAAAGCCAGGTGGTCCACGGCCATGTCGGCAACAGCGCCGCCGCCTATGCGATGCAGGCGGAAGGGGTGAATGTCGCGGCGGTGCCGACAACGCTGCTGTCGAACCATCCGCGCTATCCGACCTTGCGCGGGCGGGTGCTGGAGACAGAGCTCGTTTCAGATCTGCTGAGAGGCGTCGAAGAGCGCGATCTCGTCGACGAGGCTGCGGTCCTCGTTACCGGCTATCTCGGTTCGCCCAGCAATGCCGCTGTCATTGCCGATTTCGTCGAGCGGGCGCTGACCCGCAATTCGAAGCTGGTCTATCTCTGCGACCCCGTGATCGGCGATGACGGCCGGGTTTATGTCGCCGACGGCATCCTGGACGTGGTCCGGCACCGGCTGCTGCCCGCCGCCAATCTGACCACGCCGAACCAGTTCGAGCTCGGGCTGCTCGCAGGCCTCGACATCGCGGATGCGCAGGGCCTGCGCGCGGCGTGCGCGGCGCTGGCCGGGACTGGGCGCATCGACGTGGTCGCCACCGGTTGCACGCTCACTGATACGGCGGAAGGGCAGGTGGAAACGATTCTGTGCGCCGGCGGTCAGTTGTCGCGCTTTGCGACGCCGCGCCTTCCGATCCGCCCCTCAGGCACCGGCGATCTTCTCACCGGCCTGATCGCGGCGCATCTGGCCAAGGGCACAGCGACCGAGGCGGCGGTGCGGCTCGCAGTCGAAACCATCTATGCGGTGCTGGTGCGCACGCAGGAAGCAGGCACCGCGGAGATGCGGCTTGTGCCGTTGCCGACGCCGCGACGATAAGCCGTCAAACTCAGGTCGCGCGCTTCGTGGCTGATTGCGCTGATTTCTGCGGCTTCGCGGGGACCTTCTGCTCGCGCGTCGCCTGTGCCTTCGCCTTCGGCGGCTTTGCGCTTGCCACGGCCCGCGCTTTTCTCGGCTTGACGTTGGCTTCCTTGCGGTCCGACGTGCCTCGGCGCGAGACGTATTCCGTACCATCGACCGGGCCCACATGCGGGGGATCGCGGCCGAGATAGGGGCGGCCGATGCCGAGCGCCTTGCCATTGGCGTCGACCCACTTCCACAGCACCTCGGTCGAGACCCAGCGCTGCGCGCGGTTGTCGCCCTTGGTGCTGACGATGTCGGCCGCCATGCCGTGCCCGTAGCCGCCGCGCGTGCTGCCGCCGTGATAGGAACGGTCGGAGGCGGCCTTCAGGCCACTCGCGATCGACTGGCGATAGTCGTCGCGGAACGCGCTGGTGATGCCCGGCGAAAGCCCGGCAGCCTCAGCCGCGAGCAGTGTGCGAAACAGCTTTTTCTTGAAACTCTTGTCCATGCCGCCGATGACGTAGTCCATCATCGACATGCCGGCGCGGTCGGCCGCCTTCGGATCCTTCCAGCCAAAGTCCTCGTCAACCAGCTTCGTGAAGCTGCGCATCACTGTGACCATCTTGCCCTTGCGCTTGACGGTGACGGCCCGGCGATCTGTGACCTTGATCGAGTCTTCCTTGGCCGTGCGCTGGTAGAGCGCCCAGAGATAGCGGTCGATGCAGGCTTCCATCACGTAGCATTCGTCGAGGACCGCGGTCGTGTCCGCAGACGGCGAGGCCTTGCTCGCCACGGGCGCGGGGCCGGTCGCGATTGTCGCGGGCGACAGCGCCTCCGTCGTCACGATCTCAGTGGGATCGGCGGATGCGAGCTTTACCAAGGGCTCCGGCGCCGGAGCCGGAGCAACCTCGCTGGCGACTGGTGTCGGGTCAGGCGACATCTGCGGCGCGAGCGGCGCTTCGGTCGGCAAGATCAGCACTGGGTCGGCCGAGGCGAGCTTGATGGCCGGAGCTGGCGCCTCGGGCGCTGCCGCTTCAGCATTGACCAATTCTGGTGTCGCAGCGACAGCGGCCGCGATATCGGAGGTCAGGGCGACGCCGTCCTCGATGGCCGCAGCGTGCGGGATGTCGGCGAGGTCAAGTCGGCTGAGATCCTTCGCGCGCGAGACGGCGGAAGCATTGGCGCCGCTGTTCTCGATGAGGGCCGGGGCATAGGCGGACAGAGAGAGCGCCAGCCAGCCGGCGAGAACCGCCGAGGGGCAGGAGACCGCCACCAGAAGAGACCGCCGATCATTCATGATCCCTGCCTCCAAACGGTTCTGTTGAACCTCGTCTTCTCCGAACAGTCTGACCAGACAGTCTTGGCCAAACAGTCTTGCACGAAAAGGCACGCCGCGCGTCGATTGTTCTGGGGAGGGTGTGGCGGCGCAATGGCGCAATTCGGCGAAAGCGGGCTTTTCGAGCAGGTGTTGCGCGGCGGCAACGCGGGTTCCATTGCGGTTCCACGGGCGCTTGCTCGCCAGCGTTGTGCAAATTCGATAAAGGCGAATATTTTGGCGCGGGCCGCGTGGCGGTGTTTCGCAGGCGCGTTGGGCAACCTTGTCACGGCTAGCGCGTTAGGCGCGCATGACGCATTCCTCGCTTCGTCCGATGGACGCCTTTGATCCCACCGAGCCCGCCATCCTGCACGACCAACTCTCCGATACGATCATCACCTGGACTGCTGAGCAGGCCGACGATTTCAGGCGTGCCAGCCGGCCGGGCCAAGACGGAACCGTGATTTGGAAAGGCTACGTTTTCGACGGCTGGGGCCACGTGCTCGGCGGCTGACCGCCGCTCATTAGAGTGTCATTTCGCGAGAGTGTCATTTCGCGCCGGGGCGGTGATTTTGCCAAGACATTGCGCGCATTAATCATATTGCCATGCACCCGGCGCGTTGTTGCATTGCAACAACGCATGTCGCAATGCAGCAAAATGCGCTTAAATGTGCTCCGAATCTTCCACTGAAGGAGCATCACCCATGAACAAGAAGACTCTGTCAATCGCCGCCGCCATCCTGACGATCGCGGGCAGCACCGCGGCTTTCGCCGCCGAACTGCCGACTTATGAGGCGAACGGCTTTCCGGTCTCCCCGATGCAGGTGCGCGTGCTCGGTGCCGCGCATGTCGAGCAGCAGGCCTCGGCGCCCACCAACGTTGCTTCGGTCCACCAGGCCCGCGTTCTGTCGCCGCGCAAGGTGAAGACCGCTGATGTCACGACGGGTAGCGCCCGCTGATCTGGGGGCGCCACAAGCCAACGTCAAGCCAATGTGATGCAGGCTCGCTTTCTCCGAGTCTGCCCGGACCGCGTTCCCTTTCGGGGAGCGCGGTCTTTTTTTGGCGCAGTGAGTCACGATCACGCGCCGGTTGTGTACGGCCGTTCAAAGCGAGTGTGATCTCTTTAATAGTTGCTTTCCAGATCGCGGCGCTTGATGCGGGCGCCGCATATTGAGCAGCCAAGAATCATTTTCATAATGGAGTAGTCATGCCCGTTGCACAGAAAGCCGTTGTTGCAAGCGTCTCGCCGCGCACGTTCATTCTCAAGCATCTCGCCTTGTTCGCAGCCGCCGCGCTGTTCGTGTTCGTGCTCAGCCTGACGTATGGGCTCGATCTCAGCCCCGGTTTTTTCTGAGCGATGGCGCGCTGGCGTCTCTCGCTTGCGTGCCAGCCTTGCAGGCACATGGGTTGAGCGACGGCCTCTGTCGGCGTACCGCTTTGTCCCATGGATCAGCGGACGAGCGGCGCTGACGCTCGCATTCGGAAGAACGATCAAGCGCCGGCGCTTGTCGGCGTGCTCTGCGGCCTCGCCGCGGCGCTGTTCTGGGCGCTCGGCTTTGCCGGCACGCGGCATGGCCTCAAGCTCGGCTTCACGCCGGTCGATCTGCTCGTGCATCGCTATGTCTGGTCCGGCATCGCGTTCCTGCCGCTGGTGATACGCGGCGGAATCTCCGATCTCTGCGGCATCGGCTGGGGCAGGGGCCTTGCGCTGATGGTGCTCGGCGGCCCCGTGATGTCGCTGATCTCCTACACTGGATTTCTGTTCGTGCCGCTCGGTCATGGCAGCGTAATCCAGCCCTCCTGCGCGACGCTCGGCGGCCTGCTGCTCGCGGCCTTGTTCCTGAAAGAGCAGGTCTCCGCGTCGCGCATCGCCGGCGCCTTTGTCATCGTCGGCGGACTTGGCGTAATCGGCGCGGAATCGATCGGCCATATCGGGGCCGACGGCGTGCTGGGCGATCTGACCTTCGTGCTGACCGGATTGATGTTCGCAGGTTTCGGCGCGCTGGTGCGCCACTGGCGGGTCTCCGCCGTGTCGGCTGCGCTCGTCATCAACGTGCTGTCGCTGCTGTTGCTGCCGATCTACCTCATGACCGGCGGACTCGCGCGGATCGCGGCGATCGGTGTCGGTGAGAACGCCATCCAGGCGCTGGCGCAGGGCGTGCTTGCAGGCCCGGCTGCGCTTTATCTGTTCGCCGTCTCGGTCCAACGCCTCGGCGTCGCCCGCGCCGCCGTTGTCCCCGCCTGCGTGCCCGCGCTGACGGTGCTCACCGGTTGGCTCCTGCTCGGCGAGCCGCCGACACTATTGCAGACGGCGGGATTGGTGACGGTGCTGTGCGGATTCTATCTGGCGCAGAGACAGCGATAGATCGCAGCCTCCAGACGGCGCTTACCATTCGATGGTGGTAAACTTGACGCCGCGGCAGGTCAGCTCCCGCCCCAGCCGTTCGGCGCGCTCGCTGGCGGATTTGCCCTGGCGAGTCCGGGGCCTCGGCTACGCCTTCCTCACGAACTCCGATTTCAGGTTCATCGCGCCGATGCGGTCGATCTTGCAGGCGATGTTGTGGCCGTCGGTGGCGTCCTGCAGGCGGATGTTGCGGACCTTGGTGCCACCCTTGACCACGGAGGAGGAGCCCTTGACCTTGAGATCCTTCATCACGATGACGCTGTCGCCGTCGGCGAGCGCATTGCCGTTGGCATCGCGCACGCCGGCCTCTTGCGCGGCGTCCGCGACGTCCTCTGCCGTGCCGCTCCATTCATGGCCGCATTCCGGGCAGACCCAGAGGCCGCGATCCTGATAGGCGTGCTCGGAGTTGCAGGTCGGGCATTTCATCGCGTCGGTCATTATTCGCCTCGTCGCCCGTCACGGGCGCGCCGCACGCTGTCCGTCGGATAAAGATGGATTGGGAGCAAATCCTTTACCATGGCTTTCAGTCCTGGTCGAACCCTTGGAAATTTAGGAGTTCAGGAAAAACTCTGCGGTATCGAGGTCCGGAATTTGCGGCTGCGACGTCGCCGCGCAAGGAGCGTCCCGTCATGAGCGAGCACCGCGCCGCCGTCAGACATCACATTTTGCGGACCGGCATTGTCGAGTTCGACAACGGCACCGGCAAGGTCATCAGCGCGCCCTGCACGATCCGCGATGTCTCCGGCACCGGCGCGCGGCTCGGCCTCAACGCCTCGCTCTGGGTCGCCGAGCAGTTCACGCTGGTCTTCAGCAGCGGACTGCGCAAGGACTGCCGGGTCGCCTGGCGCAAGGGGAGGCTGATCGGCAGCGCGTTCGCGGACGGCTATGCCAGCGCGGACGAGCAGGCCGTGATGATGACCGCGGACGAGCAATCCCGGCACCGGCTCGGGATCGGTGCGCGCGTGAGAAGCGCGCGCGAGAGGCGCGGCTACACGCAAACGCAGCTCGCAGAGCTGATCGGCGCCACGCCGGTCTTCGTGTCGCTCGCCGAGCAGGGTGAGGCGGACATTCCGCTCTACCAGCTCATGCACATCGCCGATCTCCTGATGGTCGGCCTCGACGGGCTCGTCGCGGGGCCGGCGCCTGAGGATGTCGACGCAGCGTAGGTGGCGAGCCGTCAAAACAAAAACGTCGAAAACAACCCCATGCACAGTAGAAATCTCGAGGGATTTCAGTGTGTTGGAAATCCGAAAACGTTGGTATTGGGCCTCCGCGCCCGGTATCGACTTCGGCGATACCGAATCGAATTTGACTCGTCGGGCAAAACAGGGGCAGTATGGCATGATGGCGCCGCAGGAAGCTGGTGGCTTGCCAGCTGCGGAGCGACATGCCGAAAAAAGCAAAACCAAAAAGAAAACTCAAGACCTACCAGACCTCGCTCGGCTTCTACGACCAGGCGATCGCCGCGCCCTCGATGAAGGCGGCACTGGACGCCTGGGGCGCCAGGTCCAATCTGTTCCATCAGGGCGCCGCGAAGGAGACCGACGACCCCGACATCGTCGCGGCAACGATGGAGAAGCCGGGCGTGGTGCTCCGGCGCCCGGTCGGATCGGACGGCCCGTTCACCGAGCATTCCGAGTTGCCAACCGATCTCGCTGACGACGAGGCCAGGCCGAACCGCAAAGCCAAGCCCAAAGCGAAGTCCAAGCCGAGAAAGCTTCCGGCGAAGGCTGCAAAGGAACCATCCCGCAAGGTCGACGATCAACAGGCGCGCAAGGCCGCCGCGGCGTTCGAGAAGGAAGAGCGGCGGCGGGAAGCCGAGCGCCGCAAGGAGGAGGCCGCTCGCGCCAAGGAGCGCGCGCGCCGCGACAGGGCGGTCGCGAACGCGCAGGCGGCGCTGGACGACGCGAGGCGGCAGCACGAATCGCGGGCGGAGGCGATCGAAGCTGAGCGCGCGGCGCTCGAGGAGCGTGCCGAGACGGAGCAGAGCCGGTGGGACAAGCAGAGGATGAAGCTGACGGAGGCGGTGCGGCGCGCGCGGGAGTAGGGGCCGCGGTCGACAGTCTGGATTGCTCCGCTCCGCTCGCAATGACGGCGGGGCGGCCGGCATCGGTCATTCCGGCAAAGCTTGATCGCAAATTCGCTTGCCTTGCTTGACGTCCTTTTGCACTCTTGGGGGAAGGAGACCAACGCATGAAGATCATGACTGTCGCGTGTGCGCTCGGAACCGCCCTGGTGCTGTGCAATCTCGGGATATCGGATGCCGAAGCCCGGGCGCGGAAGGCGCGAGTGGTGGATGAACAACGGCTGAGGGTGGATGTCCCCGTGCTCCGGCCGACGCCGTGGGATTACAATATCGTTCCACGCTATCGTTATCGCCCGGAAGACGACCGGGTCGATCCCTACGGCCCGCCCTTGGTATCGTCATATGTCCGCTACGAGGGATGGCGCTGGCCGTACTGGTGGTGAAGGCCACCGACGGACGCGGAATTGATTGGCTCCTGTAGTCCGGATGAGCGAAGCGATATCCGGGACGTTGCCGCAGCATTCCCGGATATCGCTTCGCTCATCCGGGCTACGCTCCTTTGCTAGTCGCCGTCCTCCGCGGCGAGCCGCACAAACTGCCGCTTCATCGCGTTGACCCTGGCGACATAGCTCGCGACGAGGTGATCGCCGCAGCGTTCGTCGGCGGCCATTTGAAACTTGCGGCGTGCGAAGGCCGTTGCGGGGCCTGCGCCGCAGAGATGGATGAAGGCGGCGAGATCCTGCCTCTCGCGTGCACTCGCCTTCACATCCCCCGCGCGGGCGAGAACATCGGCGACATTGCGGTCGAGATACACCGATGCCAGCTCGATGGCGTGGCTCGGAATCGCGCGGCTATAGAGGAAGGTCGAGCCGCAGCCGGCCTCCGTGACCGCGTTGCCACGAACGCAGAACCGCGCGGCGTCAGCATAGGCGGCGTCCAGCATCTGGAAGAGGCCGACGGCGCTCGATGCGGGCCGATAGATCGCGAGCGGATTGAAGCTCCATCGCCAGCGCCAGTAGGTGCGCGCGAGCGGATTGCCCGATGTCTCGACCTGCGCCAGCGCGGCCAGCAATTCCGGCGTGATCGTCGCGGTGGAATGCTTGCGGAACAGCGGCCCGTATCGCCGCCACGTGTCCGATGGCTCCTTGTCGAGCGCATGGCCGACTAGGACGAACAGCTCGGTCGGCTTGCACACCGTTTGATAGGCGATGTTCACGAGGACGAGGACCGCAAGCAGCATCGCCGCGCCGCCCGCGATCCGAACCATCCGCGGTGCGCGGGCGAAGGTCTTTCGCATCGATCGCGCGCTACGCCGGAGCTTGCGAAGGCGAGGGAGGGGGCGCTTGCTTTGTCCTGGCATCGGTCTACTGGGAGTGCATTGCGGAGGCTTTGTACCTGGTTAACGCTGTCACCAGGCCTTGAAATCCCGCTTCTTTTTCCTCTGGTCGCCTGTTTTCAAGTCGCCGCTCCGTACTCCCACGGCAGCTCGAATCCTTGATGGAAATAACCCGAGGTTGTACTGTGCGCCGCAGCAGGGTTAATTTTGTGTGAATGGATCGGCTGGAATGACCGTAATCGAAAGCGTGGTGCCGGCGGAAGCTGCGGAGCGGACAATGCCGCCGGGCGTACTGGTCGAAGGTCCCGTGGTCGACGCCAAGTTTCGCGATTCCTACATCTCCTTCGTCATCATGATCGGTGGGTCGATCGCGGCGCTGGTCTGGGCCTTCTGGCAAGGCATCGGCTGGGTGGAGGTTTCGGTCTTCGCCGGCACGTTCGCGCTGTCCACGGTCGGCATCGGCTTCATGCACCGCTACTTCGTGCACCGCAGCTTCCGCTGCGGTCCGGTGATGCGGACGCTGTTCGCGGCCATCGCCACCATGGCGGTGCAGGGCTCGATCCTGAAATGGGTTAGCAATCATCGCCGGCATCATCTTCACTCCGACAAGCCCGGCGACGTCCACAGCCCTTACTATGACGGCGACGGCAACCCCTATGTCACCTTCGCCAAGGGGATGATGCATGCGCAAGGCGGCTGGGTGTGGGACCAGGCCACCACGGATGCCGAATACTACGCCAAGGATATCCTGGCCGATCCGATCGCCATGTTCTTCACCAGGACGCGCTGGTACTGGTACGCGCTCTCGGCAGTGATTATTCCGGGCGCGATCGGCTACGCGTTTGGCGGCGTGCACACGATGACCGGCTGCATCCTGTTCTCCGGCCTGTTCCGCAGCTACCTCATGACCATGGCGACCTCGCTGGTCAACTCGGTCTGCCACAGCGACGGCCGCTACGGCTACCGCCGCTTCGATCTCGACGACGGCACCACCAACGAGTTCGTGACCACGATCCTCACCTTCGGTGAAGGCCTGCACAACAACCATCACCGGTTTCCGCGCGACGCCTATATTTCGCACGCCTGGTACGAGATCGACATCAACGGCCTGATCATTTTGGGACTCGGCAAGCTCGGGTTGGTGCAGGACATTTTCTCTGCCGGAAGCCGGACGCTTCGCTCGGGAGATCCGGACGGCGGAAAACGTCCAGTGGCAGATACCGAAGCGATGGTCTGAAACATACGGGCTCGGTGCTCCACTACGCCAAGGGATTCGGCCACACCAATCTGGTTGTGTGGTGAGGCGGTTGGCTCACTGGCGCGGGCGCTTTGATGACCCACGGGGCACAAAGTTAGGCCGATGAACTATCTGGATCTCATGGACGACCGACGGCCACCGGCGCCCTCCAACGCCATCCGTGCGCTGGAGCAACACATCGGTGCGCCGTTGCCCGCGCCCTACAAGGAGTTGCTGGCGCAATCGGACGGCGGCGGCTTCGACCGCTGCGGCGTCGAGCTGCCTTGGCGCAACGACCGCACCGTTTTGGACGTGCTGTTCACGACGCATCCGACCGACAGCTACGGCGTCGTCGACAATTACGATGTGTATCGGGGCATGAATCGAATTCCCCGACTGAGCTGCCCCTTCGCTCCCGATCCCGGCGGCGACCTGTTCCTGCTGAGTCTGGAGGAGGACAGTTATGGCCAGGTCTTCTACTGGGATCACGAGCATGAACCGGTGGACGGTGGCGACATGTTCGCCGATTTCCCGAACACAAACGAACTCGCGCCCGATCTTGAAACCTTCATTCTCGGCTTGGGAGAGGGGTGAATGGATATGCAGCCGTTCGGGCGGATTGAGCCCTTGCGAAACCCATCATGATCGCGTGGGGCCGAACGACAAAAGGGCGGCCATAAGCCGCCCTTTCGGTTTGCGCGTCATCCGTCGGATTTCGCTTAGCCCTCGATGATATAGACGATCTCGTGGGTGTGCGGACGAAGAATGACGTACCTGCCGTGCACCAGAATGAACTCGTATCCGCGCCACTCCGGATAGATTTCGACGATGCGGCTCGGGATCGCATGATAACGAACGCCTGCCGGGACGGTGGTGCCGATCGAGATGTTGAAGTTCACGTTGGTGACTTCCTCGACCTTCTCCTGCTTGATGGCCGAAGTGATCTGGGTACGCTTTTCGGCGGGAGGCGCCGCGACCGCCGTGGTAGCGGCATTGCCGGTCGTCTTGCCCTCGGGCGCCGAAGGCTTGCTCTCGGCGGTCGGGGTCTTCACGTCCTTCGACGTGGTGGCCGAATCGGGCGCCTTGGTCATCCCGTTCGCCTTCATCTCGCCGGGCGTCTTGCTGTCGGCAGTCGGCTTCGAAGTGGTGGCCGGGGCCATTGTTTCCGTGGTCTTCGCCTTGCCATCGGCCTTGACGTCGCCGGAGTGCTTTGCGTCAGGCGCGCCCTGTGCGTGCTGCGGCGTTGCCGCTGCCGGCGAGCCGTGCGGTGCCGCGGTGGGGGCGTCCTTTGCTGTGGGCGCATTCATCGGTGCCGCGGTTTCGGCTTTCGGCGAAACGGCAGCGGGGGACTCCGCACCCTTGGCGCCGCCCTGATTGACGCCTTGAGCCATTGCAGTGCCGGTCGCAGCGAACAACGCCACAACGGCGACGGAAGCCAGCAAAGTATGTTTCATCTGATCTCTTTCAATTCATTTGAATATGATGCCGACGAACGTCAGCCATGGGAACGAACGGTCTCGACGGGCTGGAGTTCCGATTCTATTTCTGGTTTAACGACGATTGATGCCTCGACATCCGAAAAAGCTGCAAAATAGATGAGTCGGCGATAACAAGAGCTTTGCATCCCGCGTTGGCTTGGACGCGACCGATGAATTTCAAACATAAGTTGTGATCGGAAGGAACTCTTGCTCGATGGGGCTGTTGTGTCAGTGATCCCCGAGCGTTGCGAGATCGAACCTCCGATCCTCGCCTGAGTTAAAGACCGCAGTCGCGTTGTGAGTGCGACTCGGCGCGAAGCGTCCTCCGTGCGTATCAACCGGAAACCTTCATGAACAACCCCCATGTTCGCAATGCCATTCAGATCGACCGCGGCTCCAGCCTGGCGATCTCTCATGAAATAGCAGACCGCCTTCGGATCAGGCTTCGGGGTGAGCACGACCCATTGCCGCGACATCTGACGGCCCTGGTCGACCGGATTGCGCAGATCAGCAGCCATTCGAACCAAGTGATCGAGGTCACAAAATGAGAATGTCCGGCGAAAGCCTTTTGGTGATCTTGTTTGTCGGTCTCGTCGCCGGCTGGCTGGCGGGCCAGATCGTCCGCGGGACCGGCTTTGGGATCATCGGCGATATCATCATCGGAATCCTGGGCGCGTTTGTCGGCAGCTGGTTGTTGCCTCAGCTCGGCGTGCATCTCGGCAGCGGCATGATCAGCGCGATCGTCAACGCGACCGTAGGCGCGGTCCTGCTGCTCCTCGTCGTCCGGCTGGTGCGCGGTGGTGGTGGATGGGGAAGCAGCTGGCGCGGCAGCTGGGGCCGGCGTTGGTGACCCTTGCTCACGCAGCCGCATCAGGCGCCGGTGAGACGCCCGCGGCAAAGACGCTCGTGATGACCTCCGGATCGGATCCAGCATGTTAGACTTTTCGAATGCATCTTTTACGCCTGAAACCATCGGCATCATGAAAACTGCGCTGGACACGGCGGTGGCGTCACTGCCGGCCCCGGTCAGCTCCGCGCATGTCCGGTCGATCGCGGAAACAATCCTTCGCACAGCGAAGGAGGGCGAGCGAGACCCCGCTGTCCTGGAGCGCATGGCGTTGATGGAGCTTCAGATCTCGCCGCGTGATTGATGCCGGTCCGCGAGCGTGCGTGCCGGCGCAGAAGGGCTCGCGTTCATTGCCGTTCCCTGATGTTTCGATGGAACTCTGGGGCGGCGGAAGCATTCATCTCTGCCGCTATCACGCGGCTCCTGGAGAATCCCCAACATGATACGTCATTTGTTGATCGGCTTTGCCGCGTGCGCAATCGCGGCAATGTCGACATTTTCCGCTTCTGCCATGCCCCGCGTTGCGGCTGAGACGTTGGTCGCTGGCTCCGACAGTCCGGTGATTCTCGCGCGCGGAGGCCATGGACATGGCCACGGTCACATGGGACGTGGCGGCCGCGGTCATCACTACGGCTGGAGCAGGGGCCGTCATCGCGGTTGGCGCTAGCCGCACCAACGCAACATCCGGAGCCGCCTTCGATCGGCGGCTCCGTAAAGGCCGGATCGATCATCTGCTCGACTATGCCAAGGGATTCGGCCACACCGACATTGTGGTGTGTTGAGGCGTCCACTGACGCGGGGGGGCGCGCGGTTGTGTCGGCCGCCGGCCATCAATAGCGGTTGCCGTTGCCCTTTTGCTGCGTGATCCAGTCCGACAATGTTTTTGGTGTCGATCCCACGGTCCGGCCCGGTGATGCCTTCGGATTGTCGCGAACGCCTTTCGTCGGACGGGTGCGGGGCGCTTCCGTTCCGTTGACGCTCTTCAAGGCAGCCGTCGTGTTGAGCAAGCTCCGCCGGGACGAGGACACCGATAATGGTTGTCTCACCGAGCGCCTTGCAGGCTTCGAGCCGATGCAGTCCCTCGACCAGAACAAGACGGTCTCCGTCGAGCCGAACGGAAATGGGGGCCTGTTGTCCGATGTCCAGAATACTTTCCGCAATCTCCCCGACGATCTCCGGCTTGATGGCCTTCTTCATTTTCGTGGGAACGAAAATCTTCTCGATCGGGAAGCTCTCCGGTGTTGGCATAATTTGACTCCGCGTCTACCAGGCCCGTCGGAACCCATGCCGGTGGTATCGGGAGTTTAGAAGCGAAGGGCTCGACCGCAAAGGCAATTCGGCGGCAGGGTGTTGATGAGCAACGAAGCTGGGCTCACCAATCCGGATCGCCGTAGTAGGGATCGGCCATATAGGGCGGGGGCATCCAGGGTCCTCGCGGCGGTGGCCTGGGCCGCCGGGGTGCGGCCGCTTGCACGTGCGGCCGTGCAGGCGCAGCGGTCTCGTTGTTTGTCACGCTCCGCGTGGCGGGTTTTGCGGATGCAGATGCGGACGACGTCGTCAGCTCCTTTTGCAGCGCCTGGACCTGTGCGGCGAGGTGGGCATTGGCCGCCGCATCCTTCTCCTGCGCCGTCTTGAGCTGTTGAATGGTGTCGGCCTGCTCGCGCAGCGTCTGCTCGTTGCGGCTTTTCAGTTGCTCGAGCTTTCCGTTGATGTTCGCAAGCTCGCTGGTGATGGTCTTGAGCGATTGCGCGAGATCGGGCGACGAGGGGTCAGGCGCTGTGGCGCCAGCTCTTGAAGCGCCGGGTCTTGAAGCGTCAAACCCTGCATTGCTCTCCGTGTCCTTGCCGACCGGGGGCGCGGGCACCGTGCCGGGCTCATCCGCGGCAGCCAGTTGCACGGCAGGCGGTTGCGCCGGCGTTTCAACCGCGGACGCTTGCGCTGGCTTGCTCGCGGCCGGCGGAGCCCATCGCGCCATGATCGACCTGCTCATAGACCTGGCTTCGTCGCGATATTGCGAAGCGAAGGCGGCACTGAGAATGCCGATCGCAAGCACGAGACCAACCAAAGCGCGCCGCATGGGTCGATCTCCCTTCAGGCCTTGAGCGTGAACCTTGCCATCCGGCGCCGGCGCCGCGGCCTTGGGAGCCTTGTCTTCGGGAATCTTGTCCTTGGGAGTCTGGACGGTCTCCGCACCGGCGCTTGCTCGCGAGACCCGCGGGCCTTCGTTGCCGCGTTCCATTCCGGAAACCAGCCGGTCCAGCCGCGCCAGGTCTTGCTCTGCGCTCTTGATCCGGTCGTAGGCCCGCGCCAGCCCGCCGTCGGCGCGCTCTGCCTCCGGCTTGGGGGCGTCAGGCTTGGGCGCGTCTGGCTTGTGGTCGTCAGGTTTGGGGTCGTTCGTCTCGGGCACCGATGCGCTCTCGCTTCCGTCGGGCGTCAATGGAAGTGTGGCAGTCCGATCGGAACGATAGGTCTCGCCGCTGTCCAACACAACGCGCGTGCGAAGGAGAAATTATGGCGAGGCCTCGGGGTGGGGCGGTCGCGGGGTATGCAACGGGCGCCCTTGATCTGGATCAAGCATGCAGCGCCCGACCGTCGCCACCGTGCAGACATTCATCGGAAGGAACACATGGTTCAGACAAGAGCGATCGTCCTTGGTGCCTTCGCGGCCCTGCTGCTGGCCGTGCCGGCCAAGGCCCAGGTGCTGGTCGACGTTTCCAAGATCAGCTGCGACCAGTACATCACCCAGCGCATCACCCACATGCAGACCGTGAACGTCTGGCTCGCCGGGTTCTACGCCGGCCGCCGCAACAATCCCGTCGTGGATACGCAAGCGCTGAACAAGAACGGCAACAAGCTCTCGCGCTTCTGCGAGTCGCATCGCGAGATGCCGCTGCTGGAGGCGGTCGAGGCCAATACGAAGTAGGGGCGGGGCCGCCCAGCCTCGGAGTGTGGCAGTCCTATCGCCGGAAGGAGAGGTTGCGCCGCTGTCCCCCCAACGCGCGTGCGAACGAGAAATTATCGCGGGCACGGGGGTGGGGCGTGGCATTGCCGAACCGGCATGCGTCGCGAGCGTCAGGTACATGACCGAAAGCGGTGTGGCTCCCGCTGATGCCCTATGTAGGTAAAGCGTGACACTTTCGCTGTCTCGTTATGAACCCGGCCGCCAGATCGCAGGGGCCCGCATTGTTCTAAATCAACAAACCCGCTCATTAGCGAATTGCGCTGACGCACCGTCCCAATCCAGGAAGGAGAGTGGACATGTCGCGCCGAACCATCGTTTCACTTACCGCATCCGCAATCATTGGCATCGCCTGCATCGTGACTGTTTCGACTGACGCCTTCGCCTATCGAAGAGGCGTCGGGGTTGGTCGGGTTGGTGTTCATCACGGCGGTGTCTATCGCGGTGGCGTCTATCGTGGTGCAGCCGTGCGCCGCGGAGTTGCCGTGGGCGTCGGAGCTGCTGCGGTTGGTGCGGCAGCTTACGGGGCTTACGGAGCCTACGGCGGCTATCGCCGCTGCGGCTACGAACCTTGCCCGCCTTGCTACTAGCCGGTCTTGTAGCCGGTCTTGGCGCAGCGGCCAGAGCACCGATGGGTCGGCTGTGCGCGGAGCACCTCTCTCCGAGCGGGGAGAGGTGATCCGAGTTCCGGGCCCGCACACACGGGATCCGGGCTGTGCTCGCTTTACCGTGCGTATTGGCGCGTCTGTTGCTCGACAGGTCGACTTCTAGCGAGGCGCACGTGCCATCTTCGCCGGCCGCGACCAGGAGAGGTTGAACGCCGACAAATCTATCCATGCGTGCAATTTGGCAATCGGGAAAAAGCGGCAAAACTGCGGCTGTCAAGGATACATCAGAGTAGAACGGAGCTTATCCCCGTAATAAACCCGATGCTGTTAAGGGTTCGGGGTGCGTATGGGAGATCAATAATGGCAAATGTCGAACAATTGCGCAGGCGGGACGGAGTAAACTTGGTCCAGCTCGAGGAGGACATTGCATCGATACGCTCGGGAAGCTCTCTTGCTTCCATTGCTCTGCCTGATTACGTCGAGCACACCGCGGGCGTGACGCGCGTCGGCGCGCTCAGTGCAGAGGCGGTCGTTCGGGACTATGAGTCCGCTGCAAAAGAGATCGAGGCCATGGGCACCGAGTTGATCGACGCCGCGCAAAAATGCGAGGCGCTGACTGCCCAGGTCCATGATGCGATCGCCTTCATGCGAGAAACGGCGGCGGAGTATCGTGAAGAGGGTCGGAAGATCTTCAAGCGCATCGAAGAATGCGCGCTGTTCACCGAAGACGTCCGCAAGACATGCGAACAGGTCAAGCGCAGGATGGTCGACGTCTCGCTAGGCTCATCGTCCAACGAGGAGTTCGCACCGCAACAGCCCGAGTTGAGCGGGATCGCCGCCAAGGTGTCGATGAGCGAGATACGGTGAGGCGGGCGTAGATAGCGCGTAGGCTGGGTTGAGCTCTAGGTCGTAGGATGGGTTGAGCCCTTACGAAACCCTTCATCTCTCGCCGATCGAGCGGTGATGGGTATCGCTTCGCTCCACCCATCCTACGAGCTGGAGCCAACAATCAATAGCGACCGCCGTGGCCCTTTTGCTGCGTGATCCAGTCCGACAATGTTTTCGGTGTCGATTTCGCAGTCCGGCTCGGTGATGCCTTCGGATTGTCGCGAACGCCTTTCGTCGGACGGGTGCGCGGCGCTTCCGTTCCGTTGACGCCCTTCCGGCCAGCGATCGATGCCTCCGCGGCTTCCTTCTCCAGGCGCAACTGTTTCAATCGCGCCATCTTGAGGCGCTCTGCCTCGACTTCGGGCCGTTCGGCAAGCTGCGGCTTGTGTTGAGCGACCTCCGCCGGGACGATGACACCGATAATGGTTGTCTCGCCGAGCGCCTTGCAGGCTTCGAGCCGATGCAGTCCCTCGACCAGAACGAGGCGGTCTCCGTCGAGCCGGACGGAAATGGGTTCCTGTTGTCCGATGTCCAGCATACTTTCAGCGATCTCCCCGACGATCTCGGGCTTGATGGCTTTCTTCTGCTTCGTGGGAACGAAGATCTTCTCGATCGGGAAGCTTTCCGGTTTGGGCATAATCTGACTCCGCTTCTACCGGGCCCGCCGGAACCGATGCCGGTGAGGACGAGAGTTTAGGAGGGAAGGGCTCGACCGCAAAGGCAATTCGGCGGCAGGGTGTTGATGAGCTCGTAGGATGGGTTGAGCCCTTACGAAACCCATCCCTTCTGTCGATCTGGCGGCGATGGGTATCGCTTCGCTCCACCCATTCTACGGGCTGCACTCCAGCCATCCTGCGAGCTACAGTTAGCGGTTCAATTGATCCAGGTGGACACGCTTGCCGACGCGGGCCTCAAAGGCGTCGACAATATGCTCCCATCGGTTAGAGCGCATCAGGCTCGAAGGATTATACGCCATGGCGCGACCAACGAACGGCATGTCGTCGTCCTGGTAAATATAGAAGTCTAGCCCTTCGTAATTGCCGATCATGCATAGCTTCTGAGGATTCACGTCGCCCAAAGCGATGTTCCACTCGACGTAGCTATCCTTCGATTGGTGGTGCATCCACTGCAATATCTTGAATGGATTGACTGGCACCACGACATCAGCCAACGCCATTAATTCACTGGAAGTCTCGGCCGGATAGCAGTGCAAATGCACTGCTACAGGGGTGTCCCGCAATGCTTCAAAAAGTGGAAAGAAGTCTAGGTCCTTCGTCATGATGTGGGCTTCGGACATGTGGCCAGACGTTGCATGTTTGAAAACGTCGATTGCGAGTAAGATGTCGACGCCTTTTTGACGCAGCGTCTTGTTTTGTCCCCGCGTCAGCCCCTCTCGAACGTGCATAAAAGGCGTGCGATTAACCAGCTCGAATTGTTCTCGCTTGCGTTTCACTCGTCGTTCGTATTCCTCGCCAGATTCATTGTCCTTTTGGGCGGGCAAAGCATCGTAGTAAAAGGTTCTTTGATGCCCGCCAGCGATTGCCCGGTAATCGATTTTGTTACGACTGAGGTCGATCGCGAAATATTCGGATGTCTTCCGCACCATTGCGTCGATAAAGCCACCATCAACAAATGCATATTTTGTCACGGCTGCTGTATCCCTCGATCTGCCGCCTCCGCGGGCTCCAAGTGTCCCAAAGCTCTTTCAACCTCGTTCAGAAGTAGTTATCGATAGAAAACCATAAGTTGCAAGGCGACAATGAAAAAAGGGCGGCCTTCTGGCCGCCCTTCGTAGATGCTCGAGGCAAATCCGGGCCCAGCAATCCTAGCTGTCTAGCCCCTCACGAACACCCCGTCGTGCTTCCACACGTATCGCACTTCATACAAGTACCATTCCGCACCAGCGTGAAGTTGCCGCACTCGCTGCACATCTCGCCCTCATAGCCCTTGGCTTTGGCTTCCGCGCGGCGCTCGGCCTTGCTGGGCACCGCGACTTGCGCGCTGCCGGCCTTGCTCCACTGCAGGGCCTCCAGCTTCTCGGTGGGCGAGAGGTCGTGGGCTACTTCCTGCTTCAGGGCGACAGCGCCTTCCAGGACGTCGCCGGCACGGCCTGCGCCGTGCGAGGCGAGTGAGGTGACCTTGCTGCCGCCGGATGGTGCGCTGTCGTTGCCTTGCGCGACCGCGGTCGAGCCGCCGCGCATCACCACGAGGTTGTCGGTGCGGGAGCGGGTGAGGCCGCGCGACACCAGCTTGGAGGCGCGCTGGCCGTGATCATCCGGCTCCTTGCCTTCCTCGACGCCCTTGCCGAGCACGTCGAACCCGGTCTCGCTGGGATCGACATGGGCGAGGTCGAAGCGGCTGAGATAGCTCACAGCCAATTCGCGGAAGACGTAGTCGAGGATCGAGGTCGCGTATTTGATGCTGTCGTTGCCCTGCACGGGGCCCGCCGGCTCGAAGCGGGTGAAGGTGAAGGCGTCGACATATTCGTCGAGCGGCACGCCGTACTGGAGGCCCAGCGACACCGCGATGGCGAAGTTGTTGATGAAGGAGCGCAGTGCCGCGCCTTCCTTGTGCATGTCGATGAAGATCTCGCCGATGCGGCCGTCGTCATACTCGCCGGTGCGCAGATACACCTTGTGGCCGCCGACGACCGCCTTCTGGGTGTAGCCCTTGCGGCGATCCGGCATCTTCTCGCGCTCGCGCATCACGATGATGCGTTCGACCAGCTTCTCGACGATCTTTTCCGAGACCTGGGCGGTGCGTGCCGCCATCGGCTTGTCGTAGAGATGCTCGATCGCATCGTCCTCGTCCTCATCGTCGGCGATGAGCTGCGAGTTGAGCGGCTGGCTGAGCTTGGAGCCGTCGCGATAGAGCGCGTTGGCCTTCAATGCGAGTTTCCACGACAGCATGTAGGCGGACTTGCAATCCTCCACGGTGGCGTCGTTCGGCATGTTGATGGTCTTGGAGATCGCACCCGAGATGAAGGGCTGCGCCGCCGACATCATGCGGATGTGGCTCTCGACCGAGAGATAGCGCTTGCCGACCTTGCCGCAAGGGTTGGCGCAGTCGAACACCGGATAGTGCTCGGCCTTGAGGTGCGGAGCACCTTCCACCGTCATCGCGCCGCAGATGTGGACGTTGGCCGCCTCGATCTCGCGTTTGGTGAAGCCGACGGCCTGGAGCAGGTCGAAGCCGGGGGCCGCGATCGCCTCGGCACCAATGCCGAGCTGGTCGCGGATGAAGTCTTCGCCAAAGGTCCATTTGTTGAAGGCGAACTTGATGTCGAAGGCGGTCGGCAGCGCCTTCTCGACCTTGGCGATAGCCTCATCAGTGAAGCCCTTGGCCTTCAGCGTCGAGGCGTTGATGCCGGGCGCGTTGGAGAGCGAGCCGTGGCCGACGGCATAGGCCTCGATCTCCGCGATCTCGCTCTCGCGATAACCGAGCGCACGCAGCGCGGCGGGGACCGCGCGGTTGATGATCTTGAAGTAGCCGCCGCCGGCCAGCTTCTTGAACTTCACCAGCGCGAAGTCGGGCTCGATACCGGTGGTGTCGCAATCCATGACGAGGCCGATCGTGCCGGTCGGCGCGATCACCGTGGTCTGGGCGTTGCGATAGCCGTGCTTCTCGCCGAGGTCGAGCGCCGCATCCCAGGCGGCTTGCGCATGGGTGACGAGGTCTCCTTGCGGGCACGACACCAGGTCCATCGGCACCGGGTTGACGCTGAGCCCCTCGTAGCCGTTGGACTGGCCATGGGCGGCGCGGCGGTGGTTGCGGATCACGCGCAGCATGTGCGCGGCGTTCTTCTTGTAGCCGGGAAAGGTGCCGAGCTCGGCCGCCATCTCGGCCGAGGTCTTGTAGGTGATGCCGGTCATGATCGCGGTCAGCGCGCCGGCGATGGCGCGGCCTTCCTTGCTGTCATAGGACAGACCCATGGTCATCAGCAGGCCGCCGATATTGGCGTAGCCGAGGCCGAGCGTGCGGAACTCGTAGGAGAGCTCGGCGATCGACTTCGACGGGAACTGCGCCATCATCACCGAGATTTCGAGCACGATGGTCCAGAGCCGGCAGAGATGCTCGTAGCCTTCGACGTCGAAACGCTTGGAGGGGATGTCGTAGAACGTCAGCAGATTGGCGGAGGCGAGGTTGCACGCCGTGTCGTCCAGGAACATGTATTCCGAGCACGGATTGGAGGCGCGGATGTCGCCGGACGCCTTGCAGGTGTGCCAGTCATTCATGGTGGTGTTGAAGTGCAGGCCCGGGTCGGCCGACGCCCAGGCGGCGTAGCCGATTTTTTCCCAGAGGTCGCGCGCCTTCAGGGTCTTGGTGATCTTCTTGGTGGTGCGTCCGACGAGATTCCAGTCGCCGTCGGTCTCGACCGCGCGCAGGAAGTCGTCCTTCAGCGACACCGAATTGTTGGAGTTCTGCCCCGAAACCGTGAGATAGGCTTCCGAATCCCAGTCGGTGTCGTAGACGTCGAACTGGATGTCCTTGTAGCCTTGCTTGGCAAACTGGATGACGCGATTGATGTAGTTGTCGGGCACGAGGCTGCGGCGCGCCAGCTTGATCTCGCGGCGCAGCGCCGGGTTCTTCTCGGGGTCGAAGCAATCGTCGCCCGAGCCTTCGCAGTTGACGCAGGCCTTCAGCACGGCCTTGAGGTGCTTCTGGTTGATCTTGGATCCGGTGACGAGAGCGGCGACCTTCTGCTCCTCCTTCACCTTCCAGTCGATATAGGTCTCGATGTCGGGGTGATCGACGTCGACGACGACCATCTTGGCGGCGCGGCGCGTGGTGCCGCCCGACTTGATCGCGCCCGCCGCGCGGTCGCCGATCTTGAGGAAGCTCATCAGGCCGGACGAGCGGCCGCCGCCGGAGAGGCGTTCGCCTTCGCCGCGCAGGCGCGAGAAGTTGGAGCCGGTGCCGGAGCCGTATTTGAACAGGCGCGCTTCGCGGACCCAGAGGTCCATGATGCCGCCCTCGTTGACGAGGTCGTCACCGACGCCCTGGATGAAGCAGGCATGCGGCTGCGGATGCTCGTAGGAGGATTTCGATCGGGTCAGCTTGCCGGTAAAGGGGTCGACGTAATAATGGCCCTGGCCGGGACCGTCGATGCCGTACGCCCAGTGCAGACCGGTGTTGAACCATTGCGGCGAGTTCGGCGCGACCATCTGCATGGTCAGCATGTAGCGGAGCTCGTCGTAGAAGGTCTGGGCGTCCTCGTCGGAGGAGAAGTACTTGCCCTTCCAGCCCCAATAGGTCCAGCAGCCGGCGAGACGGTCGAACACCTGCTTGGCCGAGAGCTCGCTGACATAGCGCTCTTTCTCGGGCAGGAGGGCGAGCGCCTCGGTGTCGGGCACGGCGCGCCACAGGAAGGAGGGGACGGACTCTTCCTCGACCTTCTTCAGGCGCGCGGCAACGCCGGCCTTGCGGAAGTACTTCTGGGCGAGGACGTCGGAGGCGACCTGCGACCACGCGGTCGGCACCTCGACATTGTCGAGCTTGAACACGACCGAGCCGTCGGGATTCCTGATCTCCGACGTGGTCAGCCGGAAATCGATGCCGGCGTAAGGTGACTGTCCCGAAGTGGTGTGGCGCCGCTCAATCCGCATGGTCTTGCCCCGTCCTATCTTTGACCGGACCGCCTCCGTTCAGGCGTGCCGGGTCATCATTTCATTTCGCGGTGCTCGAGGCCGCCTGGCCCTTGGCATCGCAGCTCAGCCGGTAGACCCGGCCCGTTTTCTCCCGACGCGATTGCTCGATGCGCGCACCGATCATCCGCCGGCACGTCCAGACCCATCCGCCCCAAAGGGATGAGCCCGACATGCGTTCAACGCCCCACAACGTCACGTCTTCAACCATTGCCATCCGGGCCTGTTTCCAGCCCGTTCAGGCGCCCGAAAAGTCCGCTCTCGCCGGGCAGACAAGCCCGTATCCCGCTGCCCTTGTCTGGCTTGGCGGAGTGCTGTTTTGCAGACCCTTTGGGGGAGTGCCGGCGGGACGCAAACACACTCGCGCCGAACGGATCGAAAACTAGGACTCTCCGTTACGCCCGTCAAGAACTAGTGCGAGTTCCTGAATCAAATACTAAATATGGTGGATTATGGGGGATAACAGGGGGCAGGCCCGCGCCTGTTGTTGAGCCAAGTATCAGTGAGTCCTCAGGGATTCCCAACCGAAAAAATTTGCATCTTGGGGTGCCGCTGAGGCTTCACCCCGCTGTTCACAGGGCAGGTATATTTCTGAATCGCGGGCTTGCCTCGGGGGGACTCACGTAGGGCTACGGAAGGTGAGGGCAGGCATGCCCGCCGGGGTGGTGGTGGGAGGCGCGAATCCGCGCCAAGCTGCCCTCGATTTTGCCGGACTACCCACATGCTTGATTCGACTCGGCCGGTGCTGCGAGCGCGCATCGCCCCGGCCGGCCTGATATTCCTCGCCATCACCTCGGTGGGCTGGGGTTTCAATTGGCCGGTGACGAAATTCCTGCTCTCCGAGCTGCCGCCGCTGACCTTGCGCGGGGCGACGGGCGTGCTCGGCGCGGTGCTGCTGGCGGCGCTGGCACTGATCCGCGCTGACAGCCTCAGCGTCCCGCGCGCGATCTGGCCGCGCCTCGTGACCGCCGCGATCCTCAACGTCACCGGCTGGATGGTGCTGATGGGTCTGGCACTGCTGTGGCTGCCGGCGAGCGAAGCGGCGCTGATCGCCTACACCATGCCGGTCTGGGCCTCGCTGATCGCCTGGCCGGTGCTCGGCGAGCGGCCGACCTTGTTGCGCACCATCGCGCTGGTGATGGCCTTTGCCGGCCTGGCCTCGATCATGGGCGGCAACGGCTTTGCCGCCACTGCGGACAAGCTGCCGGGCATCGTTATGGCGCTGTGCGGCGCGCTCGGCTTCGCCGCCGGCACGGTGTTTTCGAAGAAGTACCCGATCCGCCTGCCGCCGATCACGGCCGCGGCCTGGCAGATCGGGATCGGCTGCCTGCCGATCACGATCATCGGCCTCGCCATCGAGACCACGCATCTGGAACTGGTGACGCCGGTCGGCTGGTGGCTCCTGGTCTATTCGACCGTGGTGCAGTTCTGCATCGCCTATGTCAGCTGGTTCGCTGCCCTTGCGCGCCTGCCGGCCTCCGTCGCCGCGATCGGCACCATGGCGGTGCCCGTCATCGGCGTCGTGGCGTCCGCGATCGCGCTCCACGAGCCGCTGGGGGCAGGGCAGATTGCCGCGCTGGTGTTCACGCTGGCGGCCGTGGTGCTGGCGACGCGGTAGGGCGTATATTCATGAGCGGCTGGCCGCCTGGACTTCCGGTTCATCGTCAACATCGGCCGGAGAGCGGAAGGTCTCCGAGCTCGCAGATGCGCCAAGAGCCGACCTGCCTTGCGGGGGATTGTCTCTACCCAAATCGGTTGGCGAACTCTACGACCGCTGCTGCAACATCTTTACGCCTGGCGTCCGTGCGTGTGAATCCCAGCGGTCCTGTGAACCTGATAACCACCTTTTCAGGATTGGATTTCGGCCGAGCATCGGTCGTCCAAGATAGCTCTCCGGCCCGGACCTTGACAACATCGCGACTGGTGCACGCGGACTCGATCGATGAGAATATCTGCTTTGCTTCATCGACCGAAAGCTTCATCGATTGACACTCACCAGCGCCGACCGACACAAGGGTCAAACCAGACCGTTCGACGCGGAAGTACAGCCCATTGGTCAGCGTGACTTTTTCCTTAGGTCCCAACTCGGCGCCAATACGGGCCAGCGCTTGAGACCCAACTCGCGACAGGAGCCGTCCCAACACTTCAAAAAAGACTTTGATCTTTCGGTGATCATTCATGGGTCGGGCGCCATCGTACGTGGTCCGATGGGGGGACCAAAGCACCTCGCCATTGGCAAACAGTACAACATCCACTTCGGGTCAGCATACGAAGAACTCAACTGAGCAAATCTGGTCCGCCATGCTTCGGGGAGCGACCTCCTGGAGGGCTGCCGCCATCTGCAAACCTTCTCAGAAATACTACGTCTTTTCTTTCTACCCCGGGAGCGAGGTTTCGGAGAGCGTTCGTAGCGAGATATATCTCAAGCCCGACCAGAAGCGGTATTCCCGCGCCCCAAATGTAGATCAGGCCACGCATTGTTGCCTCCGTCAGGATAATTTTGAGCCGCTGCTTCGGGCAGTCTTCCAGGCCAAGGAAGCGGCCACGACAAACGACACGAAACAGAACGCGATCACCCCCAAAGCGCGGACATCGCGGCGCGGCTCGTTGAGCCACACGAGAGCCGCCAGGCAAAGGAGCGCCGGGACCGCGCAGGCTTGTGTTGCGATATACCGACGCCTCAGCGCCAACGGCGCGCGGTCCCCCCAGATAAACGCCTCAACCTGAAACTTGCGAGAAATTGCGTCCGTCCGGGGGAGGCACGACCTATCTAGCTCTGCCACGATGGATTGAAATCCCCATCCGGCAATGCCCAGCAGTGAAAGTCCAAAAAAAGAGTAAGAACAGCGACACTTCACGTGTCTAGCAGCTTCAACACAACCGCGCGAGACCAGTTAGTCCGCAATGGGTCCAACAGCGGACCAACGTTGGGATGCCCGACCTCAGGCGAATACTCTGCGGCGGTGGCGAATGCTGGAGGGCGAGCGCCCATAGAGTTCGCGAAAGACGGCGTTGAACCGGCGCACGCTGCCAAAGCCAGCTCGGTAGGCGATCTGGGCCAGTGGTTCAGTCGTCTCGTCAAGTAGGCGCTTCGCCCTCTGTACACGCCTGGTCTTCGCGACCTGTTGGGGGCTGGCCCCGACGTACCGTTCGAACAGACGCGCAAGGTGGCGCGAGCTTACCCCGAGCCGATCGGCCAGTGCGGCAACCGAAGCGTCATCCAAGGCGCCACCATCGATCAATTTCAAGGCCCGCGCGACTGTCGAACGCGTGCCATTCCAGGCAGCACAGAAGGGCGCGGTCTCCGGACGGCAACGCAGGCAAGGTCGGTACCCCGCGGCCTCGGCGGCCGCTGCAGTTTGATAGTAGGTCACGTTACGGGTCAACGGCTGCTTCACCGGGCAAACCGGGCGGCAGTAGATTCCCGTGGTCTTCACTGCCGTGTAGAAACGGCCGTCATAGCGGGGATCGCGCTGCAAGCGCGCGGTGTTGCATACCTCAAAACTGAGCATGACTCATTTTACCGCAGGCCGCAGCCAGAAGAATAGCCCTGAGATGATCACGTCCGATTCCGGCCAGCGATATCGGTGCGCCCTTCTTATAGAGAAGGTCCAACTTCGCTGAGCACTTGGAGAAGCAAAAATGAACAGCACGAATCCTAAAGAGATCGTCATCAATGCCTGGAAGACTTTTAAAACCCGTGATGCGCAGTTGATCGCGGAGCTGTTTACTCCCGATGCCGAATGGATCGCACCGGCTGGAAATGCCACGGCGGTCGCTCTCAAACACACCGACCACATGATTGGACCGGACCAAATCGCACAGTTTATTGCCTCGGAAATGCATCATCTGTTCTCGAACGTCGACATCTCGTTTCGGGGCATTCATGCCGATGGCGATACTGTGATCGTCGAGGAGCGAATGCGAGCCACTCTTCCTGGAGGCAAGCCCTACGAGAATGACTATTGCTTCGCTTTTGTCCTTTCCGGCGAGCGGATCAAGCTGGTTCGCGAATACATGGACACCCGAAAGGGCTGGCAGATGATTTTCGAGCCGCTTTAAAGGCTGCTTTGGGTCACAAGCGGTCCTCGACCGGCTGCGCAGGGCAGGTCAGCTCTGGGCCACGAACAGACTCCTTTGCTCTTGCCGTGTCCAAGAAAAGCCGCCTCGCGGCGGCCAGATGTCGGAAATACATTTCGATCACTACGCTAGTGCGGACTGCCGCAGAGCCTAGGCTACAATCGGCCGGTGACCCGGTAGACTCGCGCCTCGCCTTCGACGCCGCGCAGCGGCGCCTCGAACTCCTCGACATGGTGGCCCGCCAGCAGCTGGCGAACAGCGGGCGCGGTGTAGAGTGCTTCAGTGAGACAGATTTCGCCGGCGTCGGCGAATGATTGCACCCGCGCGGCAATATTCACGGTCTGGCCGAAATAGTCGAGATTCTCGTTGAGGGTCACGGCGATGGAAGGACCGCAATGTGCCCCCATTTTGAGAACGACGGCGGGCTGGCCGTGCTTGGAGTTGAACTCTCCGATGTCCCGCAGAATGTGCAGCGCTGCCTCCACGGCATCCACCGGCCGGAAAAACGCAGCCATGACGGCGTCGCCGATGGTCTTCACGATGGCACCGGCATGCCGATGGGCAATTGCGTCGAGGAGAGCGAAATGTTCGCGGACGAGAGCATAGGCATTAAGATCCCCGAGGCGCTCGTAGAGCGCGGTCGAACCCTTCAGGTCCGTGAACAGGAACGTCACCTGCCGAACGCCGAGGCCCTCCTCCTCATCTACGCGCTCTGAGCGGAAGAGCTTGCGGAACGTCTGACGCGTCAGCAGCATCCCGCCCGAGACGTAGGGATCGAATTCGAGGGTCGGCTTCTCTGGCATTTCCAAGATTTCAGGTGGCCAGTTGATCAGGAGCAGCGAACCGCGCTTAGGGCCGGTGTTGCTGATCTCGAAGATCACAGGCCCCGACGGCACGGCCGAAACGGCGGGCGTGAACCGCTGCCCGTCATAGGTGGCACGAACGATCGTCGGAGTATTCGGCATCTGCACGGCAGTGGGATCGAGCGCGACCGGGAGCGTAAAGCCCGCCTGGGTCTGGACGTTGACGCCTGAGACCGCGCCCGGCCCAATATCGGTCTGCAGCGTCGTTGTCAGACCGGACGGCAGATAAGTCATTCCGCGAACGAAACCGCGCAAGACATCGACAAATCGAGTCTGTCCGCCGGGCAGCCGTCCGCTGTTGGCGAACTTGAGCTTCCAGTGCAGATCTTCGATCGAGAGATTGTCGACGTCATACAAGGCGAGGTGCCGAATTTGCGGCGAGACGGAGAAGGACACTTCGATGAAGTCGTCGAGTTCGGTGTGACCCTCGATATCGCAAAGCCCGCAGACGAAATGGCTCCGGAGCGCACGGAGCCTCCCGAAGCTTTCCAGCACCAGACCCGAGTGGGGCAGAGAATGTCCCAATGCATGTCGACCAGCCCGGCGCGAGCGGCATGGAGAAACAGATCGATCGACTCCGGCTCAGCCACACTGCGATCACGGGCGAACGCCAGCGGATTGGCGCGGTACAGGCTGACCTCGTCACCACTGCGAATCAGCGTTTCGAACTTGGAGATTACGCGCGGGCTCCAAGTGCGGGCCTGCTCGATCTGCGTCATCTTGCTTTCGAGAAGACGCTCGTCAATGGATGTCATCGATCAGCTCCTGACGATGGCAATCTATCAGCTTCGCCCGGTCCTCGCGAGCCATCCGATGCCGCACGGCCTATTGCACTGCAAGGATTTTCAATCCACCCATGTCGCTTATGGGTCAAAGTGCGAAGAACTCAACCTGAGCAAATCTACTCCGCCATGCCTCGCTGGATGGACCTCAATATGGTGCGCCCACGACGTCGCTGAAGCCCCAAAAGCTGACCCGTATATCGGGAGATGCCGCGCATTGCAGTGAGTCCGATCACATGCAGGAACGGTGGTCTGCTCCAACAGGGCCGTTTGAGAAGGGTAGCTTCCAGCGAGGGGACAGAATGGAGAAGTATGGAGGGGCGCCATCGAGGTGCGTGACTATGACCCCGACTGGCCGGTTCGTTTCCAGCAGGAGTGCCGTCGCTTGCGATTTGTGGTCGGTCCGGCGCTCAAGATCGAACACATGGGCAGTACGTCTGTGTCCGGCCTCTCGGCCAAACCGATTATGGACATCTTGGTCGGCCTCCCGAACTTGTTGCGCGCGAAGTCCACGTTTGTGAGGCCATTCGCGCAACTCGGATACACCTACATCCCCGAGTACGAAGCATGGTTACCTGGTGAACTGTTTTTTCGGAAGAGGATGCCTGGACCCTGGACACACCATCTTCACATCATGGAGCAATGCAATCCACGCTGGAGAGATTTCCTGCTGTTTCGCGACTACTTGCGCTTACACCCGGAAATCGCTGCCGCGTACGGAAGCCAAAAGAAATCGCTCGCGGATGAATTTGGCAAGAACATCGAGGGCTTTCGCAAAACAAAACATCGGTTGTGAGGGAGATAACCGACAAGGCGCTATCAGCATTCGGGAAGTATTGTTTGCGCTGCCACAGCGACGGGATATGCCGTGCGGCGCTGCTAAGATGTCCGCTTCGGGTCCACAAGCGGGAATGCCAACGAGCAGCTCCTTGCTCGAGCCTCACAGCGCAAGGCACGGGTGGAGTTCTCTCCCTTCAGGCGCTTGGCAGGGACCGAGTAAGGAGCTGCCGGCGAGCCTTCTTCAGATCGGTCGCCAGTTTTATTTTCTCTCTCAAAACGAGGATTTCGGAATATTCCTTTTGGATCTCTGGGCGGGTGCGAAGTGCTTCAAGCTGCTGGGCGGTCAGTTTCAGTATCGCGGCAATATGCGTACTCTGGATGTGGTGCATGGCAATCAAATCCGCTGTTGGAAAAAAACGGAACGGCACGATACAGCGAACTGCGGTGCGGCGTCGCTGGAAATAAACAGCCAGCCTTACTGTCGTTTTTTTTGCAGCGCGTCACTGCCCTCATCAGGTGGGGGGCTGCCGTCTGCTCATAATGAATTTCTTGACCGCATGAATCGTGCGAGCAAGCTGTCGCGGCCGGCGACTACGCGGCGGCGTGACTAACACAACGAAGAGCAGGTTCAGCAGCAGCCAGCAGCCGACCGCGATGAAAATGTACTTCATAACTCCTCAAGGGTGCCCTCGGAAGAGCACTGCAAGAAGAGCGGCAGCAACAATCGCGAGCCAGATCATCGAAACAACGAAGCTGGCGAAATGCCAATCTACGTCGCGGCGCCTGGTCTGCATTGTGTCTCCTTCCGGAGGCCGTGTGTCGTCGTCTCAGCGGCCTCTATCGTCCTTGCCGTTGGGGCTGCCGTCTCCGCCGCCGTTGCCCCAGCCGTTGTTGCCGTGATGGTGATGGTCGTCGTGGACCGCGCCTGCGCCCGACTTCGCGATCGCATCCGATGTAAGGGATGTCGACAGGAGTAGGGTGATGGCTGGAGGTGTCACCGCCGCGAACTTTCCGCAGGTTCTTAAGAACTCGCGACGGTCGTCCTGATCTGGCATGCGTTTCTCCGTCCAGAGATAAGCCCAAATTAAATCACAATAACTGAATTAAATCAATTTAATTTCGTTCCAGAAGAAAGCGGCCCGCCCACTCGTCCACTCCCTCAGGGGAAGCTCGACGCGCTGGAGTCCGCTGTGGTCACCGCCGACCACGCCGAAGGTGGGAGCTTCCGCTTTGCCTTGGTAAGCCGACGTTTATGAGGTCACGTCCTCCGCGAGAGCGGCTTCGACCGCTCGGCTCGGCGGCAGGCCAAGAGCAGGTCAGGAACTCGCGGAGGCGTTGCGGATTGGCTCTGTCGGCCGGACTGAGTGCCTCCAGCGAGACGGCTATGGCGAGCGACCGCAACACATTCCTCGGCGTCGCGGCGTGCGACCTTGCCCTGCCTCTTGGCGAAGCCGACGTCGTCATCTTCGGAGCTGCCGACGCCACGCCGCATGTGAAGGGCAGGACCAGCCATGCCGCGAATGGCCCAGCGGCCATTCGCAATGCTTTGCGCGTTTATCAGACCGACCTTGCCAGGTGGGATTTCGACCAAGACGGAATCCTGCTCGACCCGGAGCAAATCCGGGTCGTCGATGGCGGCGATCTTGCCACGTCACCCGAGGCCCCCGAGCAAAACCGGAATGCAATCAGGTCCGCCACCAGGAAGATCCTGAAGTCCGGCGCGGTACCCATGCTGCTCGGCGGAGATGATTCTGTCCCCATACCGTTCTTCGAGGCGTTCGAAGACATGGGCAAGCTGACGATCCTGCAGATCGACGCGCATCTGGATTGGAAGGACCAGCGCGACGGCTCAGCACATACGTTTTCCAGCACGATGCGGCGCGCCAGCGAGTTGCCTTGGGTCGAACGCATTGTGCAGGTCGGTTTACGGGGTATCGGCGGCTCGGGCCTGCAGGAGCTCAGTTGCGCGCGGAATTGGGGCTCCAGGATTATTACGGCACGAGAGCTCAAAAGCCGGGGCGTTCAAGCCGTCCTGAGTGCAATCGAGGACAGCGCGAATTGCCTGATCACGATCGACTGCGACGGCCTGGATCCGTCCGTCATTCCCGGCGTGCTCCTGCCGCAACCTGGCGGCTTGTCCTATTTCGACGTCATAGACCTGATCGCGAGCGTCGCCTCGAAGGCCAGAATTGTCGGTCTTGATCTGGTCGAATTGGTGCCGGAGCGTGATCCGCAGAATATTGGGGCGATCTGCGCAGCGCGGATCATCTGCAACGCCATTGGACATATCGCCAAGCAGAAACGCTAGCCGGTGGGCATGTGTCCGAGCGCCTTGCGGATCATCGCGGCGAGCTGGTTGCGGCGGTAGGGTTTTGTCAGCAGCATGACGCCGTCGTCGAGCTTGCCGTGGTGGACGATGGCGTTGTCGCTATAGCCGGAAGTGTAGAGCACCTTCACGCCGGGGCGGATCGTCGCCACCTTGTCGGCGAGGTCGCGTCCGCTCATGCCGCCGGGGATGACGACGTCGGTGAACAGCAGATCGAACGGCTGGCCGGCCCGGATCAACTCCAGCGCGGCCTTGCCGTCGGGCGCGGCGACGGTCTGGTAGCCGAGGCTCTGGAGCTGCACGGTGACGAAGTTGCGCACCAGCGGATCATCCTCGACCACAAAAATGGTCTCGGCGCCACCCTCGGCCGGCGGTGCGGCAGAGGTGACTGGCTCGGTCATGCCTTCGCCCGGCGGCAGATAGAGCTTGATCGTGGTGCCGTGGCCTTCCTCGCTGTAGATCTTGATGTGGCCGCCGGATTGCTTGACGAAGCCGTAGACCATGGAAAGGCCGAGGCCGCTTCCCTTGCCGACCTCCTTGGTGGTGAAGAACGGCTCGAACGCCTGCTGCTGCACCTCGGCCGGCATGCCGGTGCCGGTGTCGCTGACGGCGAGCATCACGTAAGGGCCGGGCCGCACGTCGGGATTGCTTTGCGCATAGGCCTGGTCGAGCACGACGCGGTGGGCCTCGAGCAGCAGCTTGCCGCCGTTCGGCATGGCGTCGCGGGCGTTGATGGCCATGTTGAGCAGGGCATTGGTGAGGCGGGACGGATCGATGTGCGCGGTCATCTGCCCCTGTTCGAGCACGGTCTCGATCTCGATCTGCTCGCCGAGGGTGGGGCGCAGGAGTTTCGCGATGTCCGCGACCGCGGCGTTGATCTCGACGTTGCGCGGCTGCAGCGGCTGCCTGCGCGCGAAGGCGAGCAGATGCTGAATCAGCTCGGCGCAGCGCTCGGCGGCCTCGTCGATCAGGCGTGCCACGCGCTGGAGCTCGGGCTGCTGCTTCAGGCTCGCCACCAGAGTCTCGGTATTGCCGGAGATCACGGTCAGCATGTTGTTGAAGTCGTGCGCGACGCCGCCGGTGAGCTTGCCGATGGCATCCAGCTTCTGCGACTGGTACAATTGCCGCTCGGTCTCGCGCGAGGTGGTCGCGTCGTGATAGACCAGCACCGCGCCGGAGACGTTGCCTTTCCCGTCCAGCATCGGCCGGCCGCTGATCATGAGATGACGGGGAGCATTGCCGCTGTGCGGGCGGACGATCATCTCCATGTTCTCGAACGGCTCGCCGCGCAGCACGCGTGCCGACGGCAGCTCGTCGGGCTTGAGCGGGGTGAGGCCGTCGCCGTGAAGCACGGTGGACATCGCGCGCAGATTGCGCAGGTTCATGCCGGTCCGGTGCAGCAGCATGCGCTCGGCGGCGGGATTGGACAGAAGGACATTGCCCTCGGCATCGATGACCAGCACCGCCTCCGCCATGCTGTGAAAGGTGCTCTGGAGCACGTTGACCGAGAGGCGCAGCTCGTCATGCGCGGTGACCAGATGCTCGGTGCGCTCGGCCACGGCGGCCTCGAGCTGCTGCTTGGCGGCCGTGGTCTCCATTAGCGTGCTCTTGAGTGCGCCCTCGCTGCGCCGGCTCTCGCGCATCATCATCACGACCAGCAGCAGGATCACCAGCGCGCCGGCGACGTCGATGCCGAGCAGCACGATTCCGGTGCGGCGCGAATCCTGGGAGCGCGCCGCGAGCAATCGTTCTTCCTCTGCGCTCAAATGGTCGAAATTGCCCATCACCGTGTCCATGAGGCCACGGCCCTCGCCCTTGCCCTGGACTGCTGCAATGCCGGCCTGATCGTTTCCGGCGCGCAGGCGCATCACTTCGGCGGCGATCTCGATCCGGCGCAGCGCCAGCGGCTCGGTGCCCTCGAGCAGCGCGACATGTTCGGGAGTGTCGCGCACGCTGCGCTTGAGATCGGCGAGTGCCGGTGCGATCCGGGCGTGCACCGCCTGGAATTCTTCGCTGAAGCTCGGGTTGCGATAGATCTCGTAGCCACGTGCGGCGCTCTCGGCACTGCGCATCAGCACGCGCAGGTCGGAGATCTTCTTCAGCACCTCGACGGTGTGATTGACCCAGGCCGCATCGGACCGTGACTTGACGTCGAGGCCGATCGAGGCCGCGGTGATGATCAGGAGGATGGCAAGTCCAGCACCGAGAATGACGCGCTGCGTTGGGATCAAGGGACTTCTTTCTTGTCCTTCGGCTGCGAGCCATCGCCCGGCACGGCGATGCATTCCCGGATCGTGGTCAGCAGCGTGTCCGGCGTGAACGGCTTGCGCAGGCAGCGGGTCGCGCCAAGCTCCAGCGCCATCCGGAGGAAGTCGGGAGAGGGCGAGGCGGATGATGCGAAGGCGTAGCCGGACATCGCGATTAGCGGAACCGCCGGCGCGCGCTCGTGAAAGATGCGAATGGACTCGAAGCCGCGCATATGCGGCATGAAGATGTCAACCAGCATCACGTCGAAATTCTGTGTTTCGAGCGCAGCCAAACCCGTTTCTCCGCCGTCAGTCAACGTGACGTCGAAGCCCTGACGTTGGAGGAGGACCTCGATGGTCGCGCCGACCATCGGATCGTCATCAACCACGAGAATGCGCGGCATGACACTTCCCAGTCATCGAAGTCCCCACAGCCAAGTTGATACAGGTGAATCGCGCGTCGGGTCAATTTGGGATTGGATAAGGGTAGATATGCACGGTGCGGTGAATAAAGGTCCGCTCGCATCGATTGTACGCGACACTTGCCGATGACGAATACGAGGCGAGCGAAACAGGTGAGGCGCCTGAATGAAAAAGGCGCCGCATCGCTGCGACGCCTTCTTCTTCAAGTGTTTCAGGTCGTGTTACGGGCAGGGATGACGCTGGCCGTCATAGCCCAGATAGGTGCCGGACGCCGGATCGTAGGACTTGTAGCGCTGCGCGCAGTAGGCCGCGGAGTCGCCGCCGCCATCGGGGACCACGGCCACTGTCGGTTCATCATAGTAGCTGTCGCCGTAATAGTAGGGGTCGTCGTAATACCCGCCGCCGTAATAGGCGTACGAGCCGAGGCCGCCGATCGCAGCGCCGGCCGCGAACCCGGGCCAAAAGCCGCCGCCGTGACGATGATGCCAGTGACGACCACTCCAATTGCCGCCACCGCCCTGCCAGTTGCCCGCAGTCGCGACGCTGCGTGTACCGCTGTAGGACGGCGAGAAGGCCTGTCGGCTCACCGTGCCCGCTGCGAAGCTGCCACCGCCCGGACGTACTGCTGCGCCGGCCGCGAAATTGCCGCCGCCGCCGCCGATCCGCGCGCCGCCGAAGTTGCCGCCGAAGTTGCCGCCGCCCATGCGGGCGCCGCCGCCACCGAAATGTGCCCCGCCGCCGCCGCCGCCACCGAAGCGTGCTCCGCCGCCGCCACCGAAGTGTGCTCCGCCGCCGCCGCCACCAAAGTGTGCTCCGCCGCCGCCGACCGCTGCGGCCCGACTTTGGGCAAAGCTCGGCGTCGCCAACGGGATAACCAATGCCACTGCCGCAGCCGTGCTCAAGACTTTCAGACTTTTCATGATCAAAACTCCTTTTCCCGGAAGCAAACCCCATGAAAGGGCCGGAGTTCCTGGGATCACGGGGGTTTGCGTGCGACGAAAAGTTCTCATGGCGACGCTGTATCCGGCATGAACGGATCGCGTCCGATTTGCGGCAGCGTTCCGTGCCGGGGACCGCATCTGCAGCGGGGCATTGCCGCCCGCGCCGAACTGGACATTTCGCCGTCCGGATGGCATCAGGACCCGACGAAGCAGGGCCCTTGCCGCATGAAACAGTTCTTCCTCAAGTTTTTCACCTGGTGGAATGGCCAGACGTTTGGCACCCAACTCTGGACCAAGCGCTACGGCGAGCTGGTCGGCCAGGACGAGCAGGGCAACCTCTATTATCGCACCCGCGGCGGGGCGATCGACCCGGTGCTCGGCTTCGAGCGCCGCTGGGTGGTCTATAACGGCTACGCCGAGGCCAGCCGTATCCCGCCGTCCTGGCACGGCTGGATGCATCACACCGTCGACGTGCCGCCGACGCAGGACAACTACCAGCCGCGCGAATGGGAAAAGCCGCACCAGCCCAATCTCACCGGCACGGCCAACGCCTACCGTCCCGCGGGCTCGACGCTCGCCAGCGGCAAGCGGCCGAAGGCGACCGGCGACTATCAGCCCTGGACGCCGAGCTAGCCTTCCGATTCCCGTCTCACCCTTGTCGTGGGAGTGGATGCAGCCGCATCCGCCTCGCTTTACTGTGGACAACGGGAACAGCGGGGATGAGTCCTGCGCGGGGGTTGCAGCCACGCGGGCGATGCGGCTCAATGGTCGCATCTTACGGAGATGGGAGACCATCGCGTTCGGTTCGGGCAACAGTTCGCGACTGTCCCGAAATGCAGCGGCCGCCGACCAGGACTCGATCGGGAGATAGGCCCCCGGTCTGGAAGCTCCGAAATCGCCCGATGAAATGTGCAGCCGCCGTAAGACAGGAAAGGCCGCTCGGGAAACCGGGCGGCCTTTTTCTTTGGTAGACGGGCGACTGGATTTCGCGTGCCCCGGACGCTGCGCAGCACCGCTACGCGCTGCAGCGCGTCCGGGACACGAGAGTGGAGACTAGGTCATCCGCTCGGCCGCACGCTTCACCGCTTCGAGGCGGCGAGCCTGGTTCGCTGCGCCGCGCTCCCTGAGTAATGCCAGCACCTCCGCCGGCGCGGTATCCGGCGAGCCTGCATTGAACGGCGGGGCCGGATTGTATTCGAGCTGAAGCTGGATCGCCTCCGCGGTGGTGCGATCGACCATGATCGACACCAGGGTCAGCGCGAAATCGATTCCCGCGGTGACGCCGCCGCCGGTGATGCGGTTGCGGTCGACGCAGACGCGCGTCTTGGTCGGCGTCGCGCCGAACTGAGCGAGCATCTCCATCGCGCTCCAATGCGTGGCGGCGCGATAGCCCTTCAAGAGGCCGGCGGCGCCGAGCGCCAGCGATCCCGTGCAGACCGAGGTGACGTATTTGGCACCCTCGGCCTGCCGGCGCAGGAAACCGAGCACCTCCTCGTCATTGAGCAGATCGTTGGTGCCGCCGCCGCCGGGCACGCAGATCACGTCGAGCTGCGGGCAGTCGGCGAATGTCGTGGTCGGCGTCAGCGTCAGCACGGAATCGCTCGGCACGGGCTCGATCCGTTTCCAGATCAAATGCAGTTTTGCGCCGGGCACGGAGGAGAACACCTGCAAGGGGCCCGTGAAATCGAGCTGGGTGACGCGCGGAAACACCAAGAGACCGATCTGGAGCGGGGACGACATGAGAGCCTCCAATTATGAGCTTGACGGAAGCAGCCTCTCATGATGCCTTTCCGTCCAGAATGGCGTATTTCCCTCGCTTTCGGACATGACCATGATCGGCATCCTGATCTTCCCGGACTTCCAGTTGCTCGATGCGGCCGGCCCGATCTCCGTGTTCGAGATCGCGGCGCGCTGCACGGGCAAGACGACGACCGGGATCCGCGTGCTGGCGGTGAGCGCGGGGCCGGTGCGCAGCTCGTCGGGCGTGGAGATGATGGCGCGCGACTTCAAGTCGGCCAATGCGATCACGACGCTGGTCGTGGCGGGAGGCGCGGGCGTGACGGATGCCGCGCGCTGCGAGGTCACGCGCGCCTTCGTGCAGCGGCTGGCGCGGCGCGGCGTGCGGGTCGCGAGCGTCTGCTCGGGCGCCTATGTGCTCGCCGAAGCAGGCCTGCTCGACGGCCGCCGCGCCACCACGCATTGGGGACGCACGCGGGATTTCGTCGCGCGCTATCCCAAGGTGAAGTTCGAGCCGGACCAGATTTTCACCCGCGACGGCAATGTGTGGACGTCGGCCGGCATCACGGCCGGCATCGACCTTGCGCTCGCGATGGTAACGGAGGATCACGGCGAGCAGATCGCGCAGGACACGGCGCGGCAGCTCGTGCTGTATCATCGCCGCAGCGGCGGCCAGTCGCAGTTCTCGTCACTTCTGGAATTGAAGACGCCGAACGGCCGCTTCGGTGCGCTGCTGTCCTGGGCGCGCGAGAACCTCGACGCTCGCTTGACTGTCGAAGATCTCGCCGACCGTGCCGGCATGAGCGCGCGGCATTTTGCCCGCGCCTTTGCCGCCGAGACCGGCACGACGCCCTCGAAGGCCATCAGCGCTTGCGCATCGAGGTCGCGCGCGAGCGCGTGCAGTCCTCGCGCGAGGCGATCGAACTCGTCGCGGAGACAACGGGGTTTCCGCGATCCCGAGCGCATGCGGCGCGCCTTCATCCGCGCCTTCGGCCAGCCGCCGCAAGCGCTGCGGCGCGCGGCAAGGGCCGGGTAGGGAGAATTGATCGAGTTGGAGAGCCCGCTTGAGCAGGTGAGCACACTTGGATATTTGAGCAGACTTGCATATTGCGCGGCATTTCCCCTTTTGGAGCCGGAACGGACCTCGTCAAGCGAATGCACCCGTTGTAGACGATGTGTACAACACGTACCGTCGCCGATCCGATGCAAGGAACCCCAATGACCGATCGAGAAAAGATTCTGATTGCCCTTCTCGAAAAACCTCTGAAGACCTTCGAAGTCATGAAGCGCGTGAACATCAAGAATCAGGACGACTGCCAATCGCTCCTGTTGAAGATGCGTGACGAAGGCGCCGTGAAGTTTGATATTCACAAGGGACATTGGCGCGCTGCGTGAGGGACATTCGCCTGGTCACCAGCGGCCTCGCGATGGCAGAGCGGACATGACTTGCGTGTTGGCAAGGCTTGCGGATTGGTTCAGCCCGATGCGGCCTTGCCGCCGGTCGCCGCAGCGCCCGAGGCCTGCGCGCGCGCCGTCAAGCGCCGCGCGATCGGCATCAGCATGTAGGGCGCCAGGTGAATGGGAAACTGCGTCATCGCGAAATAGAGCCAGGTGGTGGGCGGCAGCGCGCCGGCAGTCGCGGCGAGCATCAGGCCCAGATTGCGCTGTGACACCATCAGCCCGAGCGCCAGCGCGCGCTCATAGCCGATGCGGCGGAACAGCAGCGTGGTGACGGCGAGCAGCGTGAAATAGATCGCGAAGGCGAGAGCTGCGAAGCCGATGGTGGAGACCGGCCGGGCGACGAGATCGCTCGCGACGTCGCCCATGATTGCGGTCGCGAAGACCAGCAGGATGACGATGTTGAAGCCGTCGATCGGCTGCCTGTGGCGCTGGATCGCGGCCGCGCCGAAGATCTGTCGGATCACGGTGGCGGCCAGCAGCGATGCGGCGAGGATGCCGAGCAGCTTCAAGCCCAGCGCAGGCGGCGAGATGCTGAGCATGCCGTCGAGGAACAGGCTTGCGAACAGCGATGCCGTGAACGGTACCAGCGCCGTCGCGCTCACCAGCGTGACCAGCACCAGCGTGGCGTCGAGGCCCATCAGCGCCGCCAGCGCCGGTGCGGCCATCATCGGCGAGGCCATGCTCTGCAGCATCAACGCCAGGGCAAGGTCGGGCGCGCGCGCCGTGAGCCCGGTGACATGGACGATCAGCCCGATGATCACAGGCACGCCGATCATGGTCCAGACGGTCGCGGTCGCGACCAGCGCCGGCCGGCGCAGATGGCCGGTGAGCGCGGCGAGATCGACCCGCATGAAGGAGATGCAAAGCAGAACGAAGATCGCCTCGGTGACGTAGGGGCGCAACAACGCCCCGAGCGGCGGTACCGCGAGCGCGATGAACACGACGGCGGCCACCGCGCGGGTGCCCTGGCCGCCAAGCCATGTCAGCCCGCGCAGGGGGAGGGCGAATATGTTTTGAAGAACGGGCGGCATCGGGAACGGCGTTTCAGGCCAATCCTTTCAGCCACGCGCCGATCTCGCTCACGGCGACATTGGCCTCTCGCAGCAATTTCCCCATCGTGAGAAAGCCGTGGAACTGGCCGGGATAGTGCTTGTAGGCCACGGCCACGCCGGCCTGCCTCAGCCGCTCGGCATATTCGTCGCCTTCGTCGCGCAGGGGATCGGCACCGGCGGTCAGCACATAGACCGGCGGCAGGCCGGCCAGGTTTGTCGCCCGTGCCGGCGAGGCGCGCCAGTCGTGGATATCGCCGGCGCCGTTGAGATAATGGTCGCGGAACCAGCGGATCACCGAATGCGTCAGCAGCACGCTGGTCTCGGGCTCGCTGTGGGAGCCGTGCGTCATGGCGAAATCGGTCGCCGGGTAGATCAGCAACTGGGCCGCGATCGCGGGACCATTGCCGTCGCGCGCGGCGAGCGCGACGACTGCGGCGAGATTGCCGCCGGCGCTATCGCCGCCGATCGAAAGCCGGGAGGCGTCGATGCCGAGTTCGCGCGCGTTGGCGGCGACCCATTTGGTCGCGGCGATCGCGTCATCGATGGCGGCGGGAAATTTGTGCTCGGGCGCGAGGCGGTAGTCCACCGAGATCACGATCAGCGCGCCGGCGTCGGCGAGCTGGCGGCAGACGACGTCATGGGAGTCGAGATCGCCGATCACCCAGCCGCCGCCGTGGAAGAACACCAGCGCCGGGGACAAGCCATCATACCGGCGCGGCTCTTTCGGAACATAGAGGCGCGCGGGAATGGCGCCGTGCGGTGCCGGGATCGACAGCGGCGTGACGCGCGCGAGGTCAGGTGGCTCGGGATTGGTCGCAAAGCGCGCCTGCGCGTAATAGGCCCGCGCTTCCGGTGCGGTCAGGGTCTCATAGGCGGGCCGGCCGGCCTCCTGAAAGGCCTTGTAGACGGCGGCGGCATCGGGATCGAGCACGACGGGCATGGGAAGCGACCTCTGGGTTTCTGATTGTTCGTTGGACGTCGTTTTCGGGGCGATGCCCGCCTGACCCCTGAGAGGAGTGCTCGACTATTCCATCCGGGGGCCGATCTGGCCAGACCGGGCCGGGAAGGGCAGGGATGCCGCCCTTCCCCCGCCGTATTCGCCGTGTTAACCGGATGGCCTGCGAGCGGCGGTATCCCCTGTAGAATGTCCTCCAGCAAGCCCGATTCGCTGTTGAAGCCGCGCGAGATATGTTTCGAACATTTACCCTGACAGGTCTTGCGGCGCTTCTGGCCGCCACCGCACTGACGGCTGCGACGCCGGCGCAGGCGCAGATCGGCACGATCTTCTCCGATCCGCCGCCGCTGCGGCCGCCCGGCACCATTCCGCGTGGCCAGCCCCAGCCGCAGCCGCAGATCCCCGATGACGACGAAGAGGTGCCGGAGCTGCCGCCGCAGGGCCGTGTGCTGCCGTCGCGTCCGATGGCGCCACCGCCAGGCCGGCAGGGCAATGTGATGCCGGGGCCGGTCGAGACCCAACCTCTGGCGCCGCCGCCCGGTTCTAGCGCCGCTCCGCCAAACCAGCCGCCGCCCGTCGCGGTCGCTCCGCCCAATCCGCAAGGCGCCCCGGGTGCGCCCGGTCAGCGTCAGCCACAGCAGAAGGGCGGACCGGGCGGCGCTGTCCCGCAGACGCCGGCGAGCCTTCAGCCGGGCGACGAAGTCGTCACCGAGCCGCCGGCCCAGAAGATCGTGAACAAGAAAGCGACCTTCTCCGGCCTCGACAAGATCACCGGGCGCATCATCAACTTCGACGAGGAGATCGGCGAGACCGTGCAGTTCGGGGCGCTGCGCGTCAAAACCGATGCCTGCTACACGCGGCCCGCGACCGAGGCCGCCAACACCGACGCCTTCGTCGAGGTCGACGAGATCACCTTGCAGGGTGAGGTGAAGCGCATCTTCTCGGGCTGGATGTACGCGGCAAGTCCGGGCCTGCACGGCGTCGAGCACCCGATCTATGATATCTGGCTCACCGACTGCAAAGAGCCGCAGCAAACGATTGCGACCGCGGCACCGGATCCCGGCACCAAGCCGGCACCGCCGCCGCCCGCGCAGAAGAAGGCCGCGCCCAAGCAGGTGCAGCAGCGTCCGCCGCAGCCGTTACCGCCGATCCAGCAGCAGCAGCCGGCACCGCCGCCACCACCTCCGGCGCCCGAGCAGCGGCCTGGTCTGTTCGGTTTCCCCGGGTTTGGCCGGTAATTGCTGATTATTGCCGCGCAGCGATGATCTCGAGCGCGCGCGCGCCCGGGATCGCTTCGCCGGCCGAGAGCCTCAGGAAATCGCCAGGCTCGCCCGCGAGCGCCTTGTCGAGCAGCGCGGTGTAGCGCCGCCGCGAAATCTCGGCCGCGCCAAAACTCTTCAGGTGTTCGGTGACATATTGGGTGTCGAGCAGCTCGAAGCCGCCATGGATGAGCCGCGCGACCAGATGCACCAATGCGACCTTGGAGGCATCGCGTGCGGTGTGGAACATGCTTTCGCCGAAAAAAGCCCGGCCCAGGCTGACGCCGTAAAGGCCGCCGACGAGGTCCTCGCCCTGCCAGGCCTCGACGCTGTGGCAATGGCCGAGCTCGTACAGCCCGCCATAGAGGTCGCGGATGCGCTTGTTGATCCAGGTGTCCTCGCGCCCGGCTTGGGGTGCGGCGCAGCCGGCGATCGTGGCCTTGAAGGCGGTATTAACGGTGACGCGGAATGAATCCGAACGCACGGTGCGCGCGAGCCGCGAGGCCACGCGAAATCCGTCGAGCGGGATGACCCCGCGCAACTCCGGCTCGACCCAGAACAGGGTCGGATCATCGGCGCTTTCAGCCATCGGAAAGATGCCGCAGGCATAGGCGCGCAGCAGCACGGCTGGCGTGATTTCAGACGGGGCAGAGTCGCGCGAAGTCATGGCGCGCCATAATAGCAGGATCGCAAGGCGCTTGCGATGGGCGGTGCGGATCAGTTCGCTGCGGCAGTAGCCGGCTTGCCGGCGGCAGCCGGGACACGGCGGAACATCAACATGACGCGGGTTCCGGAATGGTTGGGGTCGCGCTCGACCGAAGCGTCGAGCTTGCTGGCCATGGCTGCGACGATACGCTGCCCCATGCCGGTGGAGCGCGGATCGGCCTTGACGTTGTCGCCGACGCCATCGTCGCTGATCGACAGCAGGAGATCGTCGCCCTGCGAGGTCAGCTCCACATGGATCGGGCCGGCGCCGTCAGGGTAGGCGTATTTTACCGCGTTCATCACCAGCTCGTTGACGATGATGCCGACGGCGACCGCACGGTCTGGATCGATCTCGATCGGTTCGGCCTTCAGCGTCAGGCGCGACATCCGGTTGCCCTCGGCCGAGCGGCGCAGATCCTCGAGCAGTGAGTCCAGATACTGGTTCAGGACCACGCTCTTCAGGTCTTGCGAGGTGTAGAGGCGGCGGTGCACTTGCGCGACTGCGGCGACGCGGCCCATCGCATTGGTCAACGCAGCCTTGACCTCGTCCTGCGCGGCGGAGCTGGCCTGCAGGTGCAGGAGGGAGGCGATGATCTGCAGCGAGTTGCCGACGCGGTGGTTGACCTCGCGCAATAGCAGCTCGCGTTCGGCTGCAAGAGCAGCGTAGCGGTCGCGCGAGGCATGGATCTCGGCTTCGGCTTCCTCGCGCGCCTTCTGCAATTCGGCCTGGCGCAGCGCGCCATCGGCCGCGACGTGAAGCAGGGGAATGAAGTCGCCCTTGACGTCCTTGACGAGATAATCGGCCGCGCCCGCCTTCAGCGCCGTCACCGCGATGCTGGAATCCTGCGAGGCCGTGACGAAGACCACCGGCGGCGCGCCCGGGATCGCCATGATCTGCTCCAGCGTTTCCAGTCCGTCGAGGCCGGGCATGTATTGGTCGAGCGCCACCACGTCGATACCGCCGGTCGTGGCCGCGCGGCGGATGTGCTCGAGGCCTTCCTCGCCGCTTGCGGCGTGAACGACCTTGTAGCCGCGCCGTGTCAGGCCGCGATCGACCAAGCGCGCCAGCGCCCCGTCATCGTCGATGTAGAGCAGTGTGGGCGTACGTTGATTCATGGGGCGGCGGGCGGGACCTGGATGACCGAGAAGAACAAGCCGAGCTGCCGGATGGCATTGGCGAAATTCTCGTAGTTCACGGGCTTGGTGATGTAGACGTTGCAGCCGAGCTCGTAGCAGCGTTTGATTTCCTGGGAATCGTCGGTGGTGGTCAGCACCACCACGGGCGAGGCCTTCAGGTATTTGTTCTCCTTGATCTGCTTTAAAATGTCGATCCCGGTCATGTCGGGGAGGTTGAGATCGAGCAGGATCAGGAGCGCATTGCCTTTTTGCACGAGCCCGCTACCGTCGGGCCCGAACAGGTGCTTCATCGCCTCAGTGCCGTTGGCAAAGGAGATGATCTCGTTGTTGACGCCGGACCTCCGGATGTTCCGCTCGATCAGCCGCGCGTGGCCCTCGTCGTCCTCGATCATGATGATGGTGACGGGTTGAGTCATTGATCCGCGTTCCGGTTGCTGGCGTTCCAGGTGATGGGCAGCGTGATGGTGAACGTGCTGCCCGTATTCAGTTCCGATGATACCGACATGGTGCCGCCGAGGCGACGCACAAGTGCACGCACATGCGCAAGACCGATGCCCTGACCGGGCTTGTCCTGGGTTCCGGCGCGGCGAAACAGGTCGAAGATCCGCTGGTGGTCCTTGGCGTCGATGCCGCGGCCGTTATCGCTGATCTCGAAGATAGCGTAGCCGAGCTTGGTGCGCCCGCGGATTCTGATCTCGCCGGGGACGCCGGGCTTGAGATATTTGATGGCGTTGTCGATCAGATTGGAGAAGATCTGCTCCAGCGCCAGGCGGTCGCTGACGAGATCCGGCAGCGGGGCGATGTGGATCTCGGCCTGCGCTTCGGCGGCCTGATGCGCCAGCGTCGACACGATGGCTTCGATCAGCTCGCGCGTGTCGATCTTTTCCGGCTGGAACTCGCGCCGGCCCTCGCGGGTGAGATTGAGGATCGCCGAGATCAGGCGGTCCATCTTGGCGATCGACGACTTGATGAAGCCCAGCGCTTCGGAAAAATCGTCTGACAGCTGCTTGTCCGGACCTTCGAGTGCGATCTCGCCGTCCGGCAACGGCGGCCCGTCGGCCGGGACATGGGTGAGGCTGCCGATACGGCGGAAAATGTCGCCGCCGAGCTCTTCGAGCTCACTGGTGAAGCCCATGATGTTAACGAGTGGCGAGCGCAGATCGTGGCTGACGATATAGGCAAAGCGCTGGATCTCGTTGTTGGCTTCGCGCAGATCGGCCGTGCGTTCGTCGACCACGCCCTCCAGATTGACATTGGCATCGCGCAGGCGCGCCTCGGCATCGTCGCGGGCAAGGGCCGAGCGCCGCACCAGCCAGATCGAGATCAGGGCCAGCAGCACGACGAGGCCGGAGCCGATGCCGGTCATCGACGCGGCCAGGGTCTGGCTGCGGTCCGAATTGACCGTTCGCAGCCGGAATAGCCGTTCCTCCTCCTGAATCATCCCGGTCGCGACATTGGCGATCGCGGCCGTGGTGTCCGTGGAGGCGATCTCGCGGACCAGCGCTGCGGCCTTCTCCGGCTCGCCGCGCCGGATGAAGTCCATCTCCTGCACGAACTGGCCGAGCCTAGTCTCGATCGCCGCGCTCAGCTTCTCGATGCTTTGGCGTTGCTCCGGATTGTCGCCGATCAGGCGCGTGAGCCTGTCGAGAGCCGGGACGATGGCCGCCACGGCCTTGTCATGGTCGACCTTGAAATCCTCGCCTTGTGTCAGAAGGTAACCCCGGGCGGTGCTCTCGGCGCGGCGGATTTCCAGCAGGAGGGCGTTGATCTGGTTCTCCGCCTCGATGGTGTGAATCACCCATTTGCTGTCGTCTCTCGCCTTGTTGACGAGGTAGACGGAGCCGGCGCTGATCACGGTCAGCACCAGGAGACCGGCCGCGAACAGCAGGATCTGCCAGAATCTACGCCGCCGCTGCGCGTCAGCGATCACGACGGTCTCGCTCGATCAGGCTTGCCGGACTTCAAAACGCCCCCTCGGTACTGTCCCCATCGTGCCAAACGCGATTAGGGCCAAAGGGTTCCACGGGAAAGGACGGCTACTTCGGGGCGGGTTCCGCCTTGTTGGCGAGATATTGTTCCAGCCAGTGGATGTGATAGTCGCCGTTGATGATGTCGTCTTCGCGCACCAGAGCGCGGAACAGCGGCAGGGTCGTCTCGATGCCCTCGACCACCATCTCGTCCAGCGCCCGGCGCAGCCGCATCAGGCACTCGCCGCGGGTCTTGCCGTGCACGATCAGCTTGCCGACCAGCGAGTCGTAATAAGGCGGGATCGTATAGCCCTGATAGACTGCGGAATCGATCCGCACGCCGAGCCCCCCGGGCGGGTGATATTGCGTGATGCGGCCGGGCGAAGGACGAAAGGTCTGCGGATTCTCGGCGTTGATGCGGCACTCGATCGCGTGGCCGATGACCTGGACCTCGTCCTGCCTCGCCGGCAGGTCGCCGCCGGCGGCGATGCGGATCTGCTCCAGCACGAGGTCGATGTCGGTGATGCTCTCGGTGACGGGATGCTCGACCTGGATGCGGGTGTTCATCTCGATGAAGTAGAACTCGCCGTCCTCGAACAGGAACTCGATCGTGCCGACGCCGAGATATTTCATCTCGCGCATCGCCTTGGCGCAGGTCTCGCCGATCTTGGCGCGCGCCGCCGCGGTCAGCACGGGCGAGGGGCCTTCCTCCCAGACCTTCTGGTGGCGTCGCTGCAGCGAGCAGTCGCGTTCGCCAAGATGAATCGCGCCGCCGCGGCCGTCGCCGAGGATCTGGATCTCGATGTGACGCGGCTTCTGCAGATATTTCTCGAGGTAGACGGAAGCATCGCCGAAGGCGGATTTGGCCTCGTTGGCGGCCGTCGACAGCGCCACCTGAAGATCGGCCTCGCTCTCGGCCACCTTCATGCCGCGGCCGCCGCCGCCCGCCGCGGCTTTGACCAGCACGGGGAAGCCGATCTTCCTGGCGATCGCCATCGCGTCGTCGTTGGGGCCGACCCCTCCGTCGGAGCCGGGCACCACGGGAATGCCGAGCTTCTTGGCGGTCCTCTTGGCCTCGATTTTGTCGCCCATCAGGCGGATGTGCTCGGCCTTCGGGCCGATGAAATGCAGATTATGCTCAGCGAGGATTTCGGCGAAGCGCGCGTTCTCCGACAGGAAGCCGTAGCCGGGATGCACGGCATCGGCCCCGGTGATCTCGCAGGCCGCGAGCAGCGCGGGCACGTTGAGATAGCTGTCCTTGGAGGCCGGCGGCCCGATGCACACGCTCTCGTCCGACAGGCGCACATGCATGGCGTCGGCGTCGGCGGTTGAATGCACGGCGACGGTCGCGATCCCGAGCTCCTTGCAGGCCCTGAGGATGCGAAGGGCGATCTCGCCGCGGTTGGCTATGAGGATCTTGTCGAACATGGTGTCCTTATTGGACTGACGCGCGGAAAGCGGCGAGGGCGATGAGACCGCCCTCGAACGTCACTCAATGATCACGAGCGGCTCGCCGTACTCGACCGGCTGGCCGTCCTCGATCACGATCTGCGTCACCGTGCCGGCGCGCGGCGAGGGGATCTGGTTCATGGTCTTCATGGCTTCGATGATCAGCAGCGTCTGGCCGACCGAGACCTTGCTGCCGACCTCGATGAACGGCTTGGCGCCGGGCTCCGGCGCCCAATAGGCGGTGCCGACCATCGGCGAGGTTACGGCGCCGGGATGCTTCGACAGGTCGGCAGCGGCAGGCGCGGCGGCAGCTGCGGCCGCCGGGAGCGCGGCGGGGGCAGCTGCCATCTGCATCGGCATGGTCGCGGCGACGCTGATATTGCGGGCGACACGCAGGCGCAGGCCGGCACGCTCGATCTCGATTTCGGTGAGGCTGGTCTCATCGAGCAGCAAGGCGAGCTCGCGGACGAGGGCAGAATCCTCGCTGGAAAACTTTGCGGCTGCTTTGTCGTCTGGCTGGCGCGCCATGTTGTTTGATCCGAATGTTCTGTGTGAAGGGGAGCGTCAGGCTTTGGGCTTGATGCCGAGCTTGGCGGCAAGGCCCTGGATGGCGAGGCGATAGCCCTCGACGCCGAAACCGCAGAGGGAGGCGAAGGCCGCGCGCGCGGTGTAGGAGTGATGACGGAAATTCTCGCGGGCGTGGATGTTGGTGACGTGCACTTCGACCGTCGGGATCTGCACCGCGAGCAGCGCGTCGTGCAGCGCGATCGACGTGTGCGAATAGCCGCCGGCATTGATGATGATGCCCTTCATCTTGCGGGCGTGTGCCTCGTGGATGAAGTCGATCAGCTCGCCTTCGCGGTTGGACTGCCGGCAGTCGGCCTTGAGGCCGAACGTCGCCGCCGTCTCCCGGCACAGCGCCTCGACGTCGGCCAGCGACGCATGCCCGTACTTCTCGGGCTCGCGCGTCCCCAACATGTTGAGGTTCGGCCCGTTCAGGACAAGGATCGTGTCGGTTGCTGGTTCGGCCATTCCAATCCCGCAAGAGCTGCTTCAGCGTGGCGGGGTTATAGGTAACAAAGCGCGTGAGGGGAAGCCTTGAAGGACCTCCGAGGTGGCTTCAGATACCTCATCCGGGGTGCAAAAATCTGTGTGGAAGCTACGGAAATTGCTTGTTAACCAGTCCGAAGCATGGCTGCTGGCCGAACGGCAAAGGGGCGGGCATTGCTGCCCGCCCCCGATGGTTGCCGGGTATCGTCTTACGTGTTCAGGACAGCCACGATCTCATAGGTGTCCGGATTCACGATCACGATCTCATCCTTGACCAGGACGTAGCGATAGGTCCGCCATTCCGGATAGATCGTCACGACGCGGGACGGCAGGGTGTGCAGCTCAATACCCTCGCGCGGAATGCGGGTGCCGACCGAGATCGAGAAGTTCACGTTGGTCACCGGACGCACGTGCTCCTCGCGGATCACCGAGGTGATCTGCGTGCGTTGCTCGGTCGAGAGCTTGGCGCCCGCGCCGGCCTGACCGACCGTCGTGTTGGTGCTGCTCTGACCCTGCGCGTTCTGGTTGGAGCTGGTGCCGGTCTGACCCTGCGCGTTCTGGTTGGTGCTGGTGCCGGTCTGGCCCTGAGCGTTCTGGTTGGTGCGCGTCTCGGTACCCTTCTGGTTCTCGGCATTGTTGGTGCTGCTGGTGCCGCTCTTGGCGCCCTCAGCCTTCATGTCCTTCTGGTCCTTGGCGCCGGACTTGCTCGTGTCCTGACTCATGCTCTTGGACTTGTCCTGCTGACCCTGCGCGCGTTCGTCGGTGTGCTGGCCCTTGGTGGCGCCGGACTTGTCCTCAGCCGCGTTCTTGTTCATCTCGCGGCCGGAGTGCTCGTCCTTTGTTGCGCCGGAGGATTTGTCCTCGGCGGACGTGCCGGACTTCATGCTGCTGGAGCCGCCGGCCTGGCCGACGGTGCCCTTCTCATGGGCGGATTCCTTACCCATCGAGCCGCCGCGTTCGGCAGCGCCGCCGGAGGGCTGCGAATGCTGCGTCTGCGCACCACCGGCGCCGCCACCGCTGTCGCGGTTCATGGTGCCCTGTGCGTTCGCCAGACCGGTGCCCGCGACGAGCGCGAGTGTGGCAACCGAGATCATAAAGCGGTTAGACATGGAATTCTCCTCACGTGTTCATTTGCGTCATTGCCCGCGCCGACAACGAAAGGAGATTTGAGTTGTTCCGGAACTTCGGTGGTTCCGAGGCTTTTGTTTGTTGAATGCCAGATGAATGCGCGCGCCAGATTTCGGCGCAATGAAAAGGCCGGCTTTTCAGCCGGCCTTTTGCGTGCGTGAGTTGTAGAGCAGATCGCTGATCAGCAAGTCGCCTTGTTAGCAGGTCGCCTTTTTAACAGGTCGCCTTGCCGCAGCGGGCCACAGCGATCTTTTCCTTCAGGCTATCGACACCGACGGCGCCGACAACGATCTGCTTGCCGATCACGTAGCTCGGCGTGCCGTTCATGCCCATTGCTTCGGCGAGCTTGAAGTTCTCCTCAATGGTGCTGCGCACCTCGGCGCTGCCGATGTCCTTCTCGATTCGAGCGGTGTCGAGGCCAGCTTCCTTGGCCGCCTGAAGTGCGCGCGCCTTGTCGGCCGCGCCACGACCGCCGAGCAGCTTCTGGTGGAAGTCGAGGTACTTCTTGCCGGAGGGATCCTGCATGCGCACCGCGACGGCGACCTGGGCCGCTTCGACCGAGCCCTGGCTCAGTACCGGAAACTCCTTCAGCACCACCTTCAGCTTCGGATCGGCCTTCATGAGGGTGAGCATGTCGTCCATCGCGCGCTTGCAGTAGCCGCAATTGTAGTCGAAGAACTCGACGAAGGTGACGTCGCCGTCCTTGTTGCCGAGCACGACCTGGCGCGGTGAGTTGAAGATCGCATCGGAATTCTGAGCGACGCTGGCCTCGTGTTTCTGCGTCTCCGCCGCGGCCTGGCGCTTGGTGAGCTCGGTCATCGCTTCCTCGAGCACCTCGGGATGGGTGACGAGATAGTTCTTGATGATCGCCTCGATGTCCGTGCGCTGGGCATCGGAGAAGCTGTCGGCCGACGCGGGCGCGGCTGCGCCGAACATGGCGAGCGCAAACAGCGCGGGAGCAAGCAGGCGCAGCGAAGGCATAGGCAAATCCTCTTATCCAAAGCAGGTTTCGGAAAACGTCCCGGCGGACTTAAGCTCGGTGTCGTGACGTCGTTTCGTAAGGCGTCGTGGCGTAAGGCGTCGTCTTGTAAGATCGTCTTGGTCTTGTCAGTTGCGCGGCGGTTTCGACGCCACGATGTCGTCGGCCTTGACCCATCCGGGCGTGCCGACGGCGAAACGGGTTTTCGCGCGCGTCGCAAGCTCGCGGGCGGTCTTGTTGTCGCCGCGCAGATAGGCGGCCTGCGCCGACGCCAGATCCGCCTCGGCATAGTCGCCTTTCCGGCCATACGCCATCGCGAGCTGCATGTAGCCGAGCACGGCCTCCGGTTCCCGTGCGACCGCGGCCCGGAGAATCCGAACGGCGTCATCGGTGTAGGCCTTATTATCGGACCCAACCAGAGCCTGCCCAAGTAACATCTCGATGAGGGGCGCGTTGTTCGAAAGTGCGACAGCCTTGCGCAGGGCCGGGATCGCCTCCGCCGGCTTGCCGCCCTCCAGCAGCGCCTGGCCGCGCACCTCGTAAAAATACGCGTTGTTGGGCTGGACCTGGATCAGCGCGTCGATCTGGGTGAGCGCGCTGCGCAAATCCCCGTGCAGATAGGTGCTGATGGCGCGGGCATAGCGCGCCGGCATGCTGTCGTTGGTCAGGGGATAGCGGCGGTACACCGTTTCCGGCCGCTCCATGAAGGCGGAGATCTTGGCGCGCACCATGTCGTGGCGCAGCTGGAGCGCGGGATCGTCCTTTTTGTCCCAATAAGGGCTGGCGCTGGCGAACTCCTGCAGTGAAGCGACGCGCTCGGCGGGCATCGGGTGCGACTGGAGATAGGGATCGGCGCCGCGCGCCGCGAACAGGCTCTCGCTGGTGAAGCGCTTGAAGGTTTCGTACATGCCCCTGGGCGACTGCTGGGTCGCTGTCAGGAATTTCACGCCGGCGCGGTCGGCGTTCTCCTCCTGCTGGCGCTGATAGGACAGCAGCGTCCGGCGAATCATCTCCTGCGGGCCGGCGAGGGCGGCGGCTCCTGCATTGGCAAGGCCATTGTTACCGGCGCTGCCGCTGCCGCGGGTGCTGCCCACGGCCATCGCGCCGGCGCCGAGCAGCATGGCGATGATCATCTGCGTCTGGGCGTTGGCGAGCTGCTCGCGCAGCTTGGACAAATGGCCGCCGGCCAGATGCCCGGTCTCGTGCGCGAGCACGCCGATGATCTGGTTTGGCGTTTCCGACTGGAGGATCGCGCCGTAATTGACGAAGATGCGGCGGCCATCGGCGACGAACGCGTTGAACGAGCCCTCGTTGACGATCACCATCTGGATGTTCTGCTTCTCCAGGCCGGCGACGCGCAGGATCGGGCGGGTGTATTCGCGCAGCAGCTGCTCGGTTTCGGTGTCGCGCAGGACCGGCGGCCCCTTGGCCTGCGCATGCGCGGCCGAGAACGGCGTCAGCGCGATCGCAGCCGCCGCGAGGAGGGAGATGAGGGCGGTGGCCTTCTTGCGCAATGCGATCTGGAACAACATCAAGCGGTCTGGGTCAAACGGTCTTATCAGCAGGCTGGTCAAGCATTCTTGGTCGAGCAGTTTCGTGATTGGTTTTGGCGATTGGCGGCGGACCGGATACGCGATATGCCCTTTTTGAGCCGTTCCCCTTATGAGCCGTACAATGCGGCCAGTCTGGGGCGCAAGCACCCCGTTTTTCCCGGGTCGGACGGATCGGCCCCGCCAGCGAATAGCAGAAATCGATGCACGATGCGACCTTGAGGAACCGGTTGGGGCAGTGGCTCGCGCCCTCCCGCCGCAGCGATGTTCCCCCGTTCATGGTGATGGACGTGATGGCCGCGGCGGCCCGAATCGAGGCGGCCGGGGGCCATGTCATCCACATGGAGGTTGGCCAGCCCGCCGCCGGCGCGCCTAAGACCGCGATTGCAGCCGCCCATGCGGCGCTCGAGGCCGGGCGGATCGACTATACCTCAGCGCTTGGCATCCCCTCCTTGCGCGAGCGCATCGCGCGGCATTATCGCGATGCCTATGGCTGTGACGTCAGCCCCGAGCGGGTCGTAGTGACCACCGGCTCCTCCGGCGGGTTCATTCTGGCTTTCCTGGCGATGTTTGACCCGGGCGACCGCGTTGCCGTGACGGTGCCGGGTTATCCGCCGTACCGTCATATCCTTACCGCGCTCGGCTGCGAGCCGGTGCTGATCGAGACCACGAACGAGACCCGCCATGCGCTGACGGGCGAGGCGCTGCTGGCCGCCCATCGCAAGGCGCCGCTGAAGGGCGTGCTGGTCGGCAGTCCCGCCAATCCGACCGGGACGATGATGTCCCGCGAGGCGCTCGCTGGCCTGATCGCTGCGGCGGAAGACGCCGGCATCCGTTTCATCTCGGACGAGATCTATCACGGGCTCGACTACGCGTTTCCCGCCGTGACGGCTGCGGCGCTGTCGGACCAAGCACTCGTGATCAACTCGTTCTCGAAGTATTTCTGCATGACGGGCTGGCGCGTCGGCTGGATGGTCGTGCCCGAGATTCTGGTGCGGCCGATCGAGCGGCTGCAGCAGAACCTGTCGATCTCGGTGCCGTCGCTGTCGCAGATCGCGGCCGAAGCGGCCTTCGACGGCGCGGCCGAGATGGAGGAGATCAAGCACGGCTATCAGGAAAACCGGCGCATCCTGATCGAGGGATTGCCCAAGGCCGGCCTGACCAGATTTCTGCCGGCCGACGGCGCGTTCTATCTCTATGCGGACGTCTCGGATTTCACCTCCGACAGTTTCGAGTTCGCCAAGCAGATGCTCGAACAGGGCCATGTCGCGGTCACGCCGGGCCTCGACTTCGATCCCATCCATGGTCGTTCATTCATACGGCTCTCTTATGCGCGTTCGGCTGCGGAGATGCGGGAAGCAGTTGACCGGATCGCTCACTGGCTTAAATAGCCGCCAGTTTTCGCCAGCCTTCTGGAGTGCAACTTGTCTGACCGTTCCGTCCCCTCTACCGCCACGCATTCTCCTCTCGCCGCATTGATGTGGCCGATCCGGCCGGGTGAAACCGTCGGCGCCTTGCGCGCTGTCGTGCTGATTGCGCTCGGCACCGCCCTAATGGCGCTGTCAGCCAAGGTGAACCTGCCGCTGCCTTACGTGCCCATGACATTGCAGACGCTGGTCGTGTTGATGATCGGCGCCGCCTATGGCTGGCGGCTTGGCAGCGCAACCATGATCGCCTACCTCGCCGAGGGCGCGATGGGCCTGCCGGTGTTTGCCGGCCCTGTCGGTGGGATTGCACCGCTGGTGGGCCCGACCGCGGGTTACCTGTTCGGCTTCATTGGCGCCGCCTTCGTCACCGGCTGGCTCGCCGAGTGCGGCTGGGATCGCAGCGTAACGCTGCTGTTTGCGGCCATGGCGGCCGGCCACATCCTCATTCTGGCCGCGGGCTTTGGCTGGCTGGCCTTCGGTCTCGGCCTGGGCGCCGCAAAGGCGTGGCAGGTCGGCCTGATGCCGTTCGTTGCGGCGTCGCTGGTCAAGAACGCGCTGGGCGCGACGTTGATGCCGGCGATACGCCGGGTGGTCGATCGCGGGTAAAGCGCGCAATATCGAGCAGTTCCGATTGACAGGGCCGGCCAAGTTGATCTTGGCTGGCCTGGCGTTTTGAGGGGGAGTGAAACAATGACGACGACAACGATGGTGGGGGCGCCGGTCGCGCCGCCCGCCGCCAAGCCGTGGTACAAGGTACTTTATATCCAGGTGCTGATCGCGATCGTGCTCGGCGCCATCGTCGGCTGGCTCTGGCCGTCGGTCGCCACCAATGAGTGGATCAAGGCACTCGGCGACGGCTTCATCAAGCTGATCAAGATGGTGATCGCGCCGATCATCTTCTGCACCGTTGTCTCGGGCATCGCCCATATCCAGGACGCCAAGAAGGTCGGCCGCATCGGCGTCAAGGCGCTGGTCTATTTCGAGATCGTCTCGACCTTCGCACTGGTGATCGGCCTAGTCATCGGCAATCTGGTGAAGCCGGGTGCGGGCTTCGGCGGTGCCGCCGCCAATGCGCAGGCCGTCGCCAACTACGCCAAGCAGGCCGAAGGCCAGAAGTCGGTCGACTTCGTGCTGCACATCATTCCGGACACCGTCGTCGGCGCCTTCGCGCAAGGCGAGATCCTGCAGGTGCTGCTGTTCTCGGTGCTGTTCGGCTTCGCCATCATGGGGCTCGGCGAACGCGGCCACACCATCCGCTCGTTCATCGACGACGCCGCGCATGCGGTGTTCGGCGTCATCTCCATCGTGATGCGCGCAGCCCCGATCGGTGCATTCGGCGCGATGGCCTACACCATCGGCAAGTTCGGCACCGGGGCGATCCTCAACCTGGTCGGCCTGATCGCGACGTTCTACCTGACCGCGGCGCTGTTCGTATTCGTCGTGCTCGGAATCATCGCGCGCTTCGCCGGCTTCTCCATCTTCAAGTTCCTCGCCTACATCAAGGACGAGCTGCTGATTGTGCTCGGCACCTCGTCCTCGGAAAGCGCGTTGCCGTCCTTGATGGAAAAGCTCGAGCGCCTCGGCTGCTCCAAGTCGGTGGTCGGCCTCGTGGTGCCCACGGGCTATTCGTTCAATCTTGACGGCACCAACATCTACATGACGCTGGCGACGCTGTTCATCGCGCAGGCGCTGGGCTTCGATCTCACCTTCGGCCAGCAGCTCACCATCCTGGTGGTGGCGATGCTGACCTCGAAGGGCGCCTCCGGCATCACGGGCGCGGGCTTCATCACGCTGGCGGCGACGCTCGCCGTGGTCGATCCGCGCCTCGTGCCGGGCATGGCGATCGTGCTCGGCATCGACAAGTTCATGAGCGAGTGTCGCGCGCTGACCAATCTGTGCGGCAACGGCGTTGCCTGCGTGATCGTCGCCTGGTGGGAGGGCGAACTCGATCGCGACAAGCTCAACGCCAACCTCGCCCGGCAGATCGATCCGACCGACATGGAAACGGCGGTCACGACGGACTGATCTGCATGTGGCGGTGCCGAGCGCCGTCAGATGTTGAAATAATAGGGCTGGTCGAGATCCTCGATCAGCCCTTTTTCTTTCGCTGCGAGGGCTTAGAACCGCTCCGGCCGGTACGGCGTGGGATCGATCGCGGGCGTTTCGCCGCTCATCATCTCCGCGAGCAGGCGCCCGGTCGCGGGTCCCAGCGTAAAGCCCTGGTGGCCGTGGCCGAAGTTCATCCAGAGGCCGGGATGGCGTGGGGCGGGGCCGAGCACCGGCAGCATGTCGGGCGTGCAGGGGCGGGTGCCGAACCATGGGTCGGGCTCGACCCGCTTGCCGAGGTCGATCAGCTCGCGCGCGGAAGCTTCCGCGCTGGCGAGCTGCACGGGCGTTGCCAGCGCGTCCAGGCCGGTCAGCTCCGCGCCGGTGGTGATGCGGAGACCCTTCGCCATCGGACCCATGGCGTAGCCACCGGCCTTGTCGACCAGCGGCAGATCGAGCGAGGCGCCGCCGCTGTAATGCATGTGGTAGCCGCGCTTGCGCACCAGCGGGATGCGATAGCCGAATTTGAGCAGGAGATCGGGCGACCACGGCCCGAGCGTCACGACGGCGTGGGCGGCGTCGACGCGCCCATGGTCTGTCTTGACCGACCAGCCGGTGGCGGTCTGCTGCAGGCTTTGGGCATCACCGAGCACGATGGTGCCGCCGAGGCGCTCGAACAGATCGGCATAGGCCGTGACCAGCGCGCCGGGATCGGACACGGTCCAGGTGTCGAGCCAATGGATCGCGCCGGGCAGGTCGTCGCGCAGGACAGGTTCGGCCTTGGCGAGCTCGGCGCCCGAGAGCGCACGAAACCTCACGCCGAATTCGCGCTGGTCTTCTTCCGCCGCCTTGACGGCGAGATCGAACGAAGCTGCGTCGCGATGCAGGTGCCGGTATCCCGCGCGGCGGATCAGATTGTCGGCGTGGGCTTCGCGAATGAGGATGTCGTGCTCCGCCGTCGCGTAGGCGATCAGCCGCGCCCAGGCGTCGATCGCCTCACGATGCCGCTTCGGCGCCGAATGCCACCAATAGCGAAGCAGGGGCTCGATATGGAGATGAAGCGAAGACAGGCTGTAACGCACGTCATTGGTGCGGCCGGTCGCGATCTTCAGGAGCGTGGCGAGGTCGCGCGGCATCGGGTAGGGGCGCACCGCTTCCGCCTGGATCATGCCGGCATTGCCGTAGCTGGTCTCTCGGCCCGGCTCTCTGCGGTCGATCAGCGTGACGGACCAGCCACGCTGCTGCAGGTGCAGCGCCGCGCTGACGCCGATCATGCCGCCGCCGAGGACGATCGCGCTTTGCATTGAACTGACCTCGCCAAATCAAAACCGCCCGGTTTGGCCGGGCGGTTTCAACTATCTTGTTGCTCTATTCGCCGCCGCCGAAGCGGCGGGACCACCAGCCGGCACGACGCGGTGCGGGCGAGGTTTCGCTTGCCGCTGAGGGCGCGGGCTCCGGAGCGGGTGTGGGCGGGGCAACCGGCTCGGCCGCCTGTGCAACCGGTGCCGGTTCACTCTGGCTGCTCGACAGGAAGCTCACCTTTTCCCGAACCGTCGAACGGCGTCGTGCAGCCTTGTCGTCCGCGTGCTCCTCGTCCGCGGCCGAAGGAGCCGGCTCAGGCTGGGCCGTTGCTTCAATCCGTGCTTCGGCCCGCGGCTCAGGCTGGGTGACCTGAGGTTCTGACGTGTGCTCGGCCTGCGCGATCGAGGGCGCTGCCTCGCCGCCAAAACTGTCGAAATCGGCGACTGCGTTGGTGGCTTCCGACGGCGCATTGGCACTAAGCTCGTCGCTGATGGAGCCGGCGAGACCTTCCTCGCCAGGACCGCGACGGCGGCGGCCACCACGGCGACCACGCCGGCGACGGCGATCGGCGCTGCCCTGCTGCTCGCCACGGGCTGCCTGTTCCTCGCCTTCCTCGCCTTCCGGTTCGGCCTCGGCATCCTCTTCGCCTTCGCCGGCCGCCATGGCCGTCTCGGCAATAGCGGGCGCTCCATCCTCGCGCGTCTCCTCGTCCCGCGGACCACCGCGACCGCGGCGGCGACGGCGACGCTTGCGGCGCTGGCTGTCCTGCTCGGTAGCGGCGTCGCCTGCGGTCTGCTCCTCGATGAGACCTTCGGTCTCCTCGGTCTCGACCTCGGATTCGCTCTCCGGATCGAACTCCTCGTCGTCATAGGCCTCTTCGACCAGGGGCGGCGGGCTTGCGGCCGCCTGGGCCGCCAGCAGAGCCTTGGCGGCTTCCAGCGTATGCACCTGCTCGCCGCGGTCGATGACATAGGCCTGCGGTCCGCTGACGCTCGGGTCGGCGATGACCGACAGCGTGACCTTGAAGCCGTTCTCAAGGTCGCGCAGATGGCCGCGCTTGTGGTTCAGCACATAGAGCGCGACGTCGGTGCGGGTGCGGACCACGAGGTTGTGGGTTGCGCCCTTCATCAGGATCTCTTCGAGGCCGCGCAGCAATTGGAGCGCAACCGAGGACACCGAGCGGACATGGCCGGTGCCGCCGCAATGCGTGCAGGGATCGGTTGAGGATTCCAGCACGCTAGCGCGGATGCGCTGGCGTGACATCTCGAGCAGGCCGAAATGCGAGATGCGTCCGACCTGGATCCGCGCGCGGTCCTGCCGGAGGCAATCGGACAGCTTGCGTTCGACCGCGCGGTTGTTGCGCTTCTCGTCCATGTCGATGAAGTCGATGACGATCAGGCCGGCGAGGTCGCGCAACCGAAGCTGACGCGCAACCTCCTCGGAGGCCTCGAGATTGGTCTTGAGCGCGGTGTCTTCGATATGATGCTCGCGCGTCGAACGGCCGGAGTTGACGTCGATCGAGACCAGCGCTTCGGTCTGGTTGATCACGATGTAGCCGCCGGAGCGCAACTGTACGGTCGGCGAGAACATCGCATCCAGCTGGCTTTCGACGCCCATCCGCGAGAACAGCGGCTGGCCGTCGCGATACTGCCTCACCGCGCTCACATTGGCGGGCATCAACATCTTCATGAAGTCGCGCGCTTCGCGATAGCCGGCATCGCCCGCCACCTGGATCTCGTCGATCTCCTTATTGTAGAGGTCGCGCAGCGAGCGCTTGATCAGCGAGCCTTCCTCGTAGACGAGGGTCGGGGCCTGCGACTTCAGCGTCATGTCGCGCACCGTCTCCCACATGCGGATCAGGTACTCGAAATCGCGCTTGATCTCGGGCTTGGTGCGGGCGGCACCCGCCGTGCGCAGAATGATCCCCATGCCCTCGGGTACGTCGAGATCCTGCACCACTTCCTTCAGGCGCGAACGGTCCTGCGCGCTCGTGATCTTGCGGCTGATGCCGCCGCCGCGCGCGGTGTTCGGCATCAAGACGGCATAACGGCCGGCGAGTGAGAGGTAGGTCGTCAGCGCCGCGCCCTTGTTGCCGCGCTCTTCCTTGACGACCTGCACCAGCATCACCTGGCGACGCTTGATGACTTCCTGGATCTTGTACTGGCGGCGGGGACGGAAGGTGCGCTCCGGCACTTCCTCCAGCACATCGTCGCCGCCGACGGATTCAACGACGTCCTCTTCGGCTTCCTCGTCGTCCTCGTCTTCGTCGTCATCCTCGGCCGTCGCTTCGGAGTCGTGATGCGGAGCCTGCGCACTCTCACCTGCGGCGTACACGGCGTCGGCAGGCTCAGTAGCCGATGTCACGGCCTCGGCAAGATCGTGAGCGTGCGCGTCGGAGGCAAACTCCTCCGGCTCGGCAACGGCCTCGGTGGCGACCGCGGGCTCGGCGCCGATCGCCGCGACAGGCGCCGGTGTCTCGTCGGCATGATCATGGTCGTGATGATCGTGCTCGCCATGATGATCGTGGTCGTGATGATCGTGCGCGTGATGATCGTCACCATGGGCATGATGATGGTCGTCGTGGTCATGCCCTTCGTGGTCATGTGCTTCGTGGCCGTGATGATCGTGGCCTTCGTGCTCGCCGTGATGCTCTGCGTCGGCGTGCAGGTGCTCGCCCTCGTGCGAAGCGCCCTCAGGCAGGGCCTCGCCCTGGACCTGCCGGGCCGCGGGATCGCCTTCGACGACCTCGCTGCGGACGCGCTCGCCATGGCTACGGCGGCGGGAATTGCGGTGGCGGGAGCGGCGGCGGCCCTGGGAGCGGTTCTCGCTCTCTTCCTCGGCCTCGCGATGGGCCTGCTCCTCGGCTTCGATCAGCGCCTGCCGGTCGGCAACCGGAATCTGGTAGTAGTCGGGATGGATTTCGCTGAAGGCGAGGAAGCCGTGGCGGTTGCCGCCATATTCGACGAAAGCGGCCTGGAGCGAGGGTTCGACCCTTGTGACCTTGGCGAGGTAGATATTCCCGCGCAGTTGCTTGCGTTGCGCGGTCTCGAAATCAAACTCTTCGACGCGATTGCCGCGGACCACGACGACCCGGGTCTCTTCCGGGTGGGTGGCATCGATCAACATCTTGTTGGGCATGTCTTAACTCTTGGCGGCGGCGGGCGCGATTCACCGTGGGCGCCATCAGCGCTGCCGGGTGACGCGACGGTCCACCTGATTCGGGGGTGAGGGGAAGGCCGAAACACCGTCTCTCGCGCCTTGCCGAACCGAAAGCCGGAGGACCGAAGCGGCGCGCGGAATTGTCACTCCGCAGCGTCGCGAATGGTCCTTCAGAATTGGTCGGCACAGTCTGGCGCATCAAGCGTCGGCCCGTATGAAACATTGGGCGGCGGGGCCGCCCCTCAATCAGTTGCTGTTGGCCAGGCATGGCGCGAGCGCGCTCGCCTTGGGGTATTACGAACCGCTCCCTTGGGATTAAGGGACCGGGTAACGGGTTGCGCCGCTGTCAGAACCGTCCCGGAAACGTGTTGGTAACCGAGGACCGTTCCGCCGCCGGGGCTTGCCCCGCTCCACCTTGCTGCCGCGCACCGCGCTGGACTTAGAGGGGAACGGAAAAACGCTGGAATTCCCAAACCTTGAGAGTTCCGGCGCTGCACCGGGAGGCTGAATGCGACACAACCGGAAATATCGGCCGTCAGCATTCCGTACATACGTGGATTGGGCCATCCGTGCAAGGAGCGTCGCACGGCGGTCACAGTCAGCGAGTTTCGCGTGTCTGTCATTAAGGATCGTTTAACCCTGTGGTTCTATTGCGTTAAAGAGGCTGCTCGGAGGCACGGAATCGGTGGCGAGCCGCGCAAATCAAAGGATCCTGCTGGGATGCGTGCTGCTCTGCGCGGCGGCATTGCCGTGTGCTGATTCCTCGCGCCTGAAGGCCGCGGAAAGTCAGCCTCAACTCCCTGTTGCATCAGCGAATTTCCCAACGGCCTGGGCCGCCCGACTGGCCGGGGACGGCAGGCAGACTCGCTTTGTCCTCGACATCGATCAGACCGTTAGCTTCCGCGCAGTCACTCTGGCCGACCCGTATCGGGTGGTGGTTGACGTTCCCCAGGTCAATTTTCAACTTCCCGCCGGGACCGGGTCCGGCGGACGCGGACTGGTCAAGGCCTTCCGCTATGGGCTTGTGATGCCCGGCGGCTCCCGAATCGTGTTCGACCTGACGGGCCCGGCCAAGATCGCCAATTCCTACGTGGTGGAGGCTGCCAACGGCCAGCCGGCGCGGCTGGTGCTCGAAATGGAGGAGGTCGAGCGCACCGCCTTCGTGCCGTCGCTGGCTCCGGAAAACCGTCCTGAGCTGCGGCCGGCTATTGCCGATCCGCCGCCCGCGACGGTTCCCGCATCTGCCCACCCTGAAGCCGGGCAGAAGGCCGATGGCCGCGCGGTCGTCGTCATCGATCCCGGCCATGGCGGCATCGACAACGGCACGCAGTCGAGCGGCGATAGCGAGAAGAATCTGGTGCTGGCCTTTGGCCTGGCGCTGCGCGAACGGCTGGAAAAGACCGGCAAATATCGCGTGGTGATGACCCGAGACGACGACACCTTCATCCCGCTCAACGACCGGGTCAAAGTCGCCCGCAGCCTCAAGGCGGCGTTGTTCGTCTCGATCCATGCCGACGCGCTGCCGCGCGCCGAGGGCGATGCGCAGGGCGCGACCATCTACACGTTGTCCGACAAGGCCTCCGACGCCGAGGCGCAGCGGCTGGCGGATGCGGAGAACCGGGCGGACGCCATCGCCGGCTTCAACCTCGCGGAGGAGCCGACCGATGTCGCCGACATCCTGATCGATCTCACCCAGCGGGAAACCCGTACCTTTTCAAGCCGTTTTGCTCGCCTGTTGATGGGCGAAATGAAGTCGACGGTGCGGATGCACAAGCATCCCCTGAAGTCAGCCGGCTTCCGGGTGCTGAAGGCGCCCGACGTGCCGTCGGTCCTGGTCGAGATCGGCTATGTCTCCAACAAGGGCGACCTCGAGCATCTGGTCTCCGAGGGATGGCGGTCGCGTGCCGTGGGCTCGATGGCGCAGGCGATCGACGGGTTTTTGGCCAAACGGATGGCCACGGCCGGATCGTCGAATTGACGACCGGGCGATCGTCCAGTTGACGACCCGGGGATCGTTGAATTGAGAGTGATTTTCCGTCCCGCCGCAAAAGCCCTAGTTTGGCCACAGCGGGCGCTTTATAAAAACGCCGCAGGGGGTTCCGGAATCGGCGAGAATCCCGCTCGGCAAGCGCCTTGAGTCCGGCACTAATAGTATTGAGTAAAGCCGGTGAATTCGCGATGGTTTGGTGCCTGTTTCTGGTGCCAGGGCTGATCTTGGGCTGATCCAGAGTTTGAACGGATAAACAGATAATGCGCTTGCTGGTGCGGTTCATGGGCTTCCTGTTCGCCGCGGGAACGGTGTTGTTCCTTGTCGGGGTGGGTGCCGTCGCAGGCCTGATCTGGCATTTCTCCAAGGACTTGCCTGACTACTCTCAGCTTCAGGATTACGAGCCGCCGGTGATGACCCGCGTGCACGCGACCGACGGCTCGCTGCTCGGCGAATACGCCAAGGAGCGGCGGCTGTACCTGCCGATCCAGGCGGTGCCGAAACTCGTGATCAACGCCTTCCTCGCGGCCGAGGACAAGAATTTCTACGAGCATGGTGGCATCGACTACACCGGCATGGCGCGCGCCGGCGTGGTCTACATCCAGAACTACGGCTCCAACCGCCGTCCGCAGGGCGCTTCCACGATCACCCAGCAGGTCGCCAAGAACTTCCTTCTGACCAACGAGGTCTCCTTCGCGCGCAAGATCAAGGAAGCCTTGCTGGCGATGCGGATCGAGAAGACCTACTCGAAGGACAAGATCCTCGAGCTGTATCTGAATGAAATCTATCTGGGCTTAGGTGCCTACGGAATCGCGGCTGCGTCGCTGGTTTATTTCGACAAGTCGGTGAATGAGCTGACCGTCGCGGAAGCGTCCTATCTCGCGGCGCTGCCGAAGATGCCCGCGACGCTGCATCCTGTCCGCAACCGCGACCGCGCCATCGAGCGCCGCAACTACGTGATCGATCGTCTGGTTGAGAACGGCTGGGTCAAGCAGGCCGACGCCGACAAGGCGCGCAAGGAGCCGCTGGCCGTTACCAGCCGTTCCAACGGCGCCCACACCTTCGCCGGCGAATATTTCGCCGAGGAAGTGCGCCGCGACATCTTCGAGCGCTATGGCGAGAAGAAGCTGTATGAGGGCGGCCTTTCGGTCCGCACCACGCTCGATCCCAAGATTCAGGTCATGGCGCGCAAGACCATGGTCGCCGGTCTCGTCAACTATGACGAGCAGCAGGGCTATCGCGGCGCAATCAGCAAGCTCGACATTTCGGGCGACTGGGGCGTGAAGCTCGCCGAAATCAAGTCTCTGTCCGATATCTCGCCGTGGCGCATGGCGGTGGTGCTGGAGACCAGCGACCAGTCGGCGCGCATCGGCTTCCAGCCGAGCCGCGAACTCGGCGGCGCCGTGAGCAAGCAGCGCGAGACCGGCCTCATCACGCTCGACGGTATCAAATGGGCAAGAGCGGCCTCGGGGGCTGCGAAGGGCAGGGCGGCGAGTGCGGTGTCGCAGGTGCTCCAGCCCGGCGACGTGATCTACGCCGATCCGCTGTACAAGGACGCCCAGCCTGTCGAAGGGCAGTACCGGCTGCGCCAGATCCCGGAAGTGTCCGGCGCGATGGTGGTGATGGACCCCTGGACCGGTCGCGTGCTGGCGATGGTCGGCGGCTTCTCGTTCGACCAGAGCCAGTTCAACCGCGCCACGCAGGCCTATCGGCAGCCCGGTTCGTCGTTCAAGCCGATCGTCTATTCGGCTGCGCTCGACAACGGCTATACGCCTTCGACTGTCGTGCTCGACGCCCCGATCGAAATCGATCAAGGCCAGGGCGCGGGCGTGTGGCGGCCTGAAAACTTCTCCTCGGGCAAATTCCAGGGGCCGGTGACGCTGCGCAACGCATTGCGGCAGTCGCTCAACACGGTGACGGTGCGCCTCGCCCAGGACATCGGCATGCCCTTGATCGGCGAATATGCCCGCCGCTTCGGTGTCTATGACGAACTGCCGAACTATCTGTCCTACGCGCTCGGCGCCGGCGAGACCACGGCGATGCGCATGGTCACGGCCTATTCGATGCTCGCCAATGGCGGCCGCCGGGTGAAGCCGACCCTGATCGACCGCATCCAGGATCGCTACGGCCACACCATCTTCAAGCACGACCAGCGCGAATGCCGTGGCTGTGACGCGCCCGGCGGCTGGAAGAACCAGAACGAGCCGCAGCTGATCGACCGCCGCGAGCAGGTGCTGGATTCCATGACCGCCTATCAGATCACCGAGCTGATGGAAGGCGTGGTCCAGGCCGGTACCGCGACCGTGGTCAAGCAGGTCGGCAAGCCGATCGCCGGCAAGACCGGCACCACCAACGAGGCCAAGGACGCCTGGTTCGTCGGCTTCTCGCCCGACGTCGCCGTTGCCATCTATATGGGCTATGACAAACCGCGTCCGCTCGGCAAGGGCAACGCCGCGACCGGCGGCCATCTCGCAGCTCCCATCGCACGCGACTTCCTCCAGCTCGCGCTCGCCGACAAGCCCGCGGTCCCGTTCAAGGTGCCGGCCGGCATCAAGCTGGTGCGGGTCGTCGCCAAGTCCGGCATGCGCGCCGGTCCGGGCGAGACCGGCGGAACCATTCTCGAAGCCTTCAAGCCGGGCACGGCGCCGCCGGATAACTACTCCGTCATCGGCGTTGCCGATGCCGATGGGCGAGGCGGCGTGCCGGCGTCGCAGCAGCAGCAGCCGGATTCCGGTTTCTTCATGCGGCCGGGCACCGGCGGGCTGTACTAAGGCTTAGGACAAGACAGACGTTCGTCGCCGCGGCGGTTGCGCTTTGCAGCCGCCGCCGCTACATCCCGTTGTCATTAGACGCGGAAAAATTCCGCGAGACCAGAGAACCACATGCGCGCCGAAATCGAACGGTTGGTAGAAGAGATCAAGCAGTCTGTCGGGCTGCTGAGGAGGCATCTTTGACGTCGAGAAATCGACGGCGCGCCTCGCTGAGCTGAACAAGCTCGCAGAAGATCCCAATCTCTGGAACGATCCCCAGAAAGCCCAGAAATTGATGCAGGAGCGCACCTCGCTTGAGGATGCGCTCTCCGGCATCGGCAAGGTCGAGCAGGAGCTCGAAGACGACATCGGCATGATCGAGCTCGGCGAAGCCGAGGGCGATGAGGGCGTTGTCAAGGAAGCCGAAGCCGCGCTCAAGACCCTCAAGAAGGAAGTCGCCCGGCGCGAGCTCGAGGCGTTGCTGTCGGGCGAGGCGGATAGTTTCGATTCCTATCTCGAAGTGCATGCCGGCGCCGGTGGCACCGAAAGCCAGGACTGGGCCCAGATGCTGCTTCGCATGTACTCGCGCTGGGCCGAAACCCACAGCTTCAAGGTCGAGGTGCTGGAAGAGTCCGAGGGCGAAGAGGCCGGCATCAAGTCCGCGACCATCCAGGTCTCCGGCCACAATGCCTATGGCTGGCTGAAGACCGAGGCGGGCGTGCACCGCCTGGTGCGGATCTCGCCGTTCGATTCCAACGCGCGGCGGCACACCTCGTTCTCGTCCGTTGCTGTGTTTCCGGTGATCGACGACACCATCAAGATCGACATCAAGGAATCCGACGTCCGCGTCGACACCATGCGCTCCGGTGGTGCCGGCGGCCAGCACGTCAACAAGACCGAGTCCGCGGTGCGGCTGACGCATATCCCGACCGGTGTCGCCGTGGTCTGCCAGGCCGGCCGCTCGCAGCACAAGAACAAGGCGCAGGCCTGGGACATGCTGCGCGCGCGGCTTTACCAGATCGAGCTGAAGCGGCGCGAAGAGAAGGCCGCCGCCGACCAGGCCGCCAAAACCGACATCGGCTGGGGCCACCAGATCCGCTCTTACGTGCTCCAGCCCTACCAGATGGTGAAGGACCTGCGCACGGGTGTGCAGACCTCCGACACATCAGGCGTGCTCGGTGGCGATCTCGACGACTTCATGGCCGCGACCCTGGCGCAGCGCGCCTTCGGCACTCCCGGCGCCGACATCGAGGACGTCGACTGATGCCCCGGATCGCCTTCATCGGGCTTGGGCGGATGGGCCATGGCATGGCCGGCCGCTATCTCGATGCTGGCTTCACGGTGACGCTGTGGAATCGCAGTAAAACAAAAGCGGAAGACCTGATCGCGCGCGGCGCGCTCTGGGCGACCTCGCCTGAGGACGCGGCGATCGACGCCGACGCCGTCGTGACCATGGTCGCCGATGATGAGGCCTCGCGTGCGGTCTGGCTCGGGCCCGAGGGCGCAGCCAAGACCGCGAAGGCCGGCACCATTGCGATCGAATGCTCCACCGTCTCCTATGACCATGCGCGCGAGATGGGCCGCGAGATGAACGCTCGCGGGCTGATCTATATCGATTGCCCCGTGACGGGATTGCCGGATGCGGCCGCGAGCGGAAAGCTGACGTTGCTCGTTGGTGCCGATGCCGCCGATCTCGAACGCGCGCGGCCTTATCTGACGCCGATCGGCTCGACCATCCGCCATTTCGGCGCGGTCGGCTCCGGCACGGTCTACAAGCTGATCAACAATCTGATGGGCGCGATCCAGATCGCCGGCCTCGCCGAGGGGCTTGCCATTGCCGAGCAGGCCGGGCTCGACATGAACCTCGTGCTGGAGTCGATTCAGGCGGGCGTGGCCGCGAGCCCGCAGGTGCAGCGTCATTCCAAGCGCATGGTCTCCCGCGATTTCTCCGGCGCGACATTCACGGCAGCGCTGCGGCACAAGGATGCCGCCTACGCGGTGAAGCTCGCCGAGAGCCTGCTGGCCGACAAGCCGCTGGTCGCGCGCGCCGCGGTGGAAGCCTACGCGCAAGCGAAAGCCGCGATGCCTGACGACGACGAAGGCAAGATGATCGAACTGGTGTCGCGGCCGAAGAAACCGTCCTAGCGGCCGCATCGACATGGGGCAGCCTCGTTCGGAACGCGGTCTCGGCATTGCCCTCGTCATATTAGCTGCGATTGCCTGGAGCACGGCGCCGTTCTTCACACGTCTGTTGCCGTTCGATCCCTGGACCATTCTGTTCTGGCGCGGCGTGTTCGGCGGCAGTCTGATCTCGGTGTTTCTCGTCGTGATGCAGGGACGCGGCGCGCTGCGGCAATTGGTGGCGCCGGGACGCGGCGGCTTGCTCGTCGCCTCATTGTCCACGCTCGGCATGGTTTCCTTCATCCCCGCGCTCCAGATGACCAAGGTGATGAATGTGGCTGTGCTGATCTCCACGCAGCCTTTCGTGGCCGCGGCGCTGGCGTGGCTGTGGCTTGGCGAAGCCGTAACATGGCGTACCCTGATCGCGAGCCTCGTTGCCTTTGGCGGCGTCGCCATCACGGTCGGAGGCATCGAAGCCGGGGCTGATGTTGGAGGCGTGGCGCTGAGCTGCCTCATGGTACTCGCCATCTCGGCGATGACGGTTGTGATCCGACGCTACCAGGAGACATCGATGGTGGCAGCGGCGGCGTTGTCGAATTTCCTGGGAAGCCTCGTCAGCCTTCCGTTTGCGCACGACCTCGTCCATATCGACAGCGCCAACCTCGCGATCCTCGCGATGTTCGGCTGCTTTCAGGTGGCGCTGGGGCTGACATTCTACATGCTCGGCTCGCGCCTCCTGCCGTCGAGCCAGGCTTCCCTGATTGCGACGCTGGAAACGCCGCTGATGCCGTTCTGGATCTGGATTACCTTTCGGGAGGTACCTGCCGTCCACGCCCTTGTTGGCGGTGTTCTGGTCGTTGGGGCGGTGGTTGCGGATATCGCGGTTGACGCGCGAAGTCGCGATCGATCCTGAATCTCGCCCTTTACCCGGAAATCGGGTGGCAATTTTGGTCGCGCAGTCCTAGCAGGTCGGACCATCGCTGTGAGACGCCATGTCCCCGATCGACAACCGTATCGACGCGCGCGACTGGTCGCTGCTCGCTGTGCTCTCGGCGCTCTGGGGCGGCTCGTTCTTCTTCAACGGCGCGGCGCTGCGGGAATTGCCGCCGCTCACGCTGGTGTTTATGCGCGTTGCACTTGGTTCAGCCCTTCTGCTGCCGCTGCTCCGTTTTCAGGGCATCGCCTTTCCCAAGGGCATCGCCGGCTGGAAACCATTCGTCGCGATGGGGCTCCTCAACAACGTCATCCCGTTCTCGCTGATCGTGATCGGCCAGACTTTCATTCCAAGCGGGCTGGCGTCGGTCCTGAATGCCACCACGCCGCTGTTCACGGTGATCGTGATGGCCGCGGCGGGCGAAGAGGCCTTACGGCTCCGCCGCGTCGCCGGCGTAGCACTGGGCCTCGCCGGCGTGATCATCCTGCACGGATGGGGTGTCGAGACACGGGCGGGGCAGGGGCTGGGCATCCTGCTCTGCCTCGGCGGCGCCTTCAGCTATGGCTTCGCGGCGCTGGCGGCGCGCCGGTTGTTGAAGGACTCCCCGCCGCTGGGGACGGCAGCATATCAACTGATGGCTTCCACGGTGATGATGGCGATCGTGGCCGGCGCAGCGGAGCAGCCGTGGCGTCTCCCGCTGCCGGGCGTGACGATTTGGCTCGCGGTGCTCGGCCTTGCCGGCCTGTCGACGGCGCTCGCCTATATCGTCTTCTTCCAGATCCTGCGGCGGTCGGGCGCGACCAATGTGATGCTGGTGACACTGCTCATTCCCGTCACCGCCATTCTTCTGGGATGGCTTGTGCTGGGCGAGCCGATCTCGATGCGAGAGATCGCGGGCGCCATCGTGATCGGCAGCGCATTGCTGGTGATCGACGGGCGCGTTCTGAACCTGCTGCGGCGCGGCACATAGTTCCAGAGCCGCCGTTTCATCTTACGGAAAATCGTGGCGCTTGCCAGCAGAGAGCCACCTTGCGACACTCTCAGCAAAACAAGACTATAAAACACAGGGGAGAGAACGATGCCGGGTCGTCGCAATAGCCTTGCTGCCCTCGCCATTCTAGCTGCCGGCGCGCTCGTCACGACACCGGCCCTGGCGCAGAAAAAATACGACCCCGGCGCCACCGACACCGAAATCAAGCTCGGCAATATCATGCCCTATAGCGGGCCGGCGTCGTCCTATGGCGTGATCGGCAAGACCGAGGCAGCGTTTTTCAAGATGATCAACGATCAGGGCGGCATCAACGGGCGCAAGATCAATTTCATCAGCTATGACGACGCATATTCGCCGCCAAAGGCGATCGAGCAGGCGCGCAAGCTGGTGGAGAGCGACGAGGTGTTGCTGATCTTCCAGCCGCTCGGCACGCCTTCGAACTCCGCCATCATGAAATACATGAACGCCAAGAAGGTGCCGCAGCTCTTCGTCGCCTCCGGCGGCACCAAATTCGGCGACCCCAAGAATTTCCCTTGGACCATGGGCTTCCAGCCGAACTACCAGAGCGAGGGGCGGATCTACGCGAAGTATATCCGCGACAACTTTCCGAACAGCAAGATCGCCGTTCTTTGGCAAAACGACGACGCCGGCAAGGACCAGTTCAAGGGCTTGAAGGACGGACTCGGCGACAAGGCCGATATGATCATCGCCGACAAATCCTATGAGGTCAGCGATCCCTCGATCGACTCGCAGATCGTTGCGCTTCACGATTCCGGCGCCGACATCTTCTTCTCATGGGCCGCGCCGAAAGGCTCGGCACAGGCGATCCGGAAGGTCGGCGAGCTCGGCTGGAAGCCAAAATTCTTCCTCGCCAATACGGCTACCTCGATCGCCTCGGTGCTCAAGCCCGCCGGGCTCGACTGTGCCAAGGATATCATCTCGACAGCATATTTGAAGGATCCGACCGACCCGACCTGGGACAAGGATCCGGCGGTCGTCGCGTGGCGCACCTTCATGGATAAGTACTATCCCGAAGGGGACAAGACCAACGCCAACAACCTTTATGGCTACGTCCAGGCGGAGGCGATGGCGCAGGTGCTGAGGCAGTGCGGCGACAATCTCACCCGTGACAACGTGATGAAGCAGGCCACCAGCCTGAAGGATTTTCACACCGACCTGATGCTGCCCGGGATCATGGTCAACACTTCGGCCGACGATTATTTTCCGATCGAGCAGATGCAGCTGATGCGCTTCAACGGCCAGGCTTGGGAGTTGTTCGGCGACGTCATCACCGGTGAGGTCGGCCACGAGCGCGGCCAATAGTCAGGGCTGGCTCCGCGGCGGGCCAGTTGCCTGGTGTGATGAAGACGGGGCGAGCCTGCCGAAGCGTTGCGATTGCGAACGAAGCTGCGCACCTCGTCGTTCCCGGCATCCGTCCGCTTATTCGGTGACGAGATCGGCGGCGCGTTTCGCCTTCTTGCCGGTATTCTTGACTGTCTCGTCTCCGACCTTTTCGGCCTTGGCGCGAAGCTCACATTTGGTGCGGATCTCGTCGAGCTCGTCGTCGGTCAAATGCTCAATTCCCACGAAGGAATTTTGCACCGCGCTCACCCGGATCAGTTCGTCGAGCTTCACCTGAATGGCCGCGCTATCGCGATTCTGGGAATTCTGAATCAGGAAGACCATCAGGAATGTCACGATGGTGGTGCCGGTGTTGATCACCAACTGCCATGTGTCGGAGTAATGGAAGATGGGACCGGTGACCGCCCAAACCAGGATGATGCCGGCTGCAATCATGAATGTCAGCGCTCGCCCGGCCGCTTGAGATGTTCGGTTAGCAATATCGCTGAAGAGTTGAGCCGCGTTGTTACGTGGCTGGTCCGCTTTGCCCTTGGCCGGACGAGCTTTCGTATGGATCTGTTGCATCAGAAGATCGCGCCATTGAGGACCTGCGACCTAACGCGGATGGAACTCCGAAGTTCCGCCATGTAAACCTGGGACGAGACGAGCGCGCTCTCAACGAGCCTAGCCCGCGCTGAGTCGCACGCCGGCGCGCAAGAACTTCTGCGGATCGACCGCTTCGCCGTCGATCCGGGTTTCATAGTGCAGATGCGGCCCGGTGGAACGGCCGGTCGACCCGACGAGACCAACGACCTGGCCGATTCTAACGATCTCGCCGACCCGGACATTGATCTCGGAGAGATGGCCGTAGCGCGTCGCAAGGCCATTGCCGTGATCGACCTCGATCATGCGGCCGTAGCCGCCGGACCAGCCGGCCGAGACGACCTTGCCGTTGGCGGTGACGCGAACGGGATCGCCGCTCGCGGCGCGGAAGTCGAGCCCGGTATGCATCGCGGGCCGGCCGAGGAACGGATCGCTGCGCACGCCGAAGCCGGAGGTGAACTCGACCTCGCCGATGACGGGCTTGCGATAGGGCACGAGCGCGAGCGTGCGATTGAGCCGGTCCATCTCGGCTCGGGTGTTGTTGATGCGATAGAGCTGCTTCTCGAACGGCCCCGAACTGGCGGTGATTTTAACAGGCACGAACGGCCCGCCCATCGCGGTGCGCGGCACGGCGGCTTCGAGATTTGCGAGGTTCAGGCCGAGATCGCTGACGACGCCGCGCATCCGGCGCATGCGCGAATCCATGCCTTCCTCGACGGCGTTGAGCGCCGCCATCTGGCGACGCTCGACCTGGTCCAGCGAGGTCGTGAGCCGAACGACGACGTTGTCGAACCCCTGGTTCTTGGCGAATTGATTGACGGGCGGAGCTGCGAGGGTCGGCGCGCGCGATTCGAGCCGCGCTTCGCGATCCGGCGGCGCCACGAAGATCACGGTGTCGCTGATCGGCGAGGGCTTTGGCGTGCCCTGCGTCGTCTGGCTGGCATCGCCACGCTGCGGGGTGGAACGTGGAATCGATCCGGTCACGTCCGGCATGGACCCGAGCGCCGTGGCACGGGACTCCAGCGCCGTCTGGCGCTTCATGATCTGGTCGAGCTTCTGGTCGAACTGCTCCTGGTCGAGCAGCTGCCGGCTAGTGGTGCGGTCGACCTTGGCGCGCAGCTCGGCGATGCGGTCCTCATAGGCGTATTGCATCTCGGCCTGCCGGGCGATCAGCCGGGTGAGGACGTCGTCGCGGAAGGCGAAATAGGTCGCGGTTGCGGCCGACCAGAGCCCGAGCAACACGACAGTGCCGACCACGATCCAGAACACCACAGGTCCCAGGCGAACCTGCTTGCCGTGATGCACGATGGTGTAGGCGTCGTCGGTGTCCGGAAGGGGAAGCGCGGTTGCCACTGCGGCGGCACGGCGATGAAAGGCCCGTCCATGGTCGTGCGGGTGATGTTGGGGGTACTGCGAGAGTTGGGCAGAACTTTTCGACATCGGCACTCCCGCGCCGATCGGATGAGTCCGTTCGGCCTAATTGCCGCGGCAATCTGGGCCGGTCATGGTTAATTTTCCGGAAACGGAACCCCTTGAATTTAAATGATTGGTTAAAGGCTCCTTGCGGCTTCCAGCACCTCGTCGGCGTGGCCTTCGACCCGGACATTGCGCCAGATCCGCGCGATCTTGCCGTCGGCGCCAAGCAGCATCGTGGTGCGAAGAATTCCCAGGAAGTTCTTGCCATACATGGACTTTTCGCCCCAGGCGCCGTAGGCCTCCAGCATCTCGTGCGTCTCGTCCGAGATGAGGGGCACGCCGAGACCGTGCTTGTCCCGGAACTTGTCCTGAGCCTTGACCGGATCGGCGGAGATACCGAGCACGGCGGTGCCAGCCTTGGCGAAGGCGCCGGTGAGCCGGGTGAAATCGATGGCCTCCCTGGTGCAGCCCGGCGTGTCGGCGCGGGGGTAGAAGAACAGGACCAGCTTCTGGCCGGTATAATCCGACAGCGCGACGACGCCGCCGCCGTCGCGGGGCAGGCGGAAGGCGGGAGCCTTCTGCCCCTCAGCCAAGCCGGCCTTCGCCGCCGTTTCAGGCGCGAATGCCGATTTGGAAGAATTTAACCGTTTCGATGCGGCCTTATGCGATGCTGTCTTTGCTATGGTCCCAGTTGATTTGCTCGCCGGTGTCCGCTGTGTTTTTGCGGACTTGGTTTGAGTCGCAGCCCGCGCTTTCACGGGCGTCTTTTTAGCCGTCGGAGTGACGGAGGGCGTTTTGGACGATTTCTTTTGGGATTTCTTGGACATACGCCTTCCTTTCGTCGCTTTCGGCGGGTCAACCAAAGCGGTATTGCAGCCCTTTTCCGCTATGCCGGAATCGTGCCCTCGGCGGGGCGAGTCTGACGACGCCGGAGTCTGGTTACAAGGAATTCCACGCACCACCCCACTGCTCGTTGAACGCGCTCCCGGGGCGACATGACGAACAGAAGGAATATTCGAGGTATGGCGGCAATGCCGGCGCGGGAAGCTTCGCTTCCCGTCGACGGCTGCGGCCCCGGCGGCGCTCAATCCCACGACGGGCGCCTGTATCGAGAGGCAATGGCAAGGAATACGTCGCCCCAGGATTACAATCGGGATTTGGATCGGCGCGGCAGCCAACCAGAGCAGCAGCAATGGGACGACGCCGACTGGGATCCGGATCAGGAAGCGGCGGCGGGCCATCGGGCGCGCCGGCTGTTGTCGCGTTCCAATTCGGGCTTCCATCGCTTCGCTGACGGGTTTGGGCCGTTGCGCCGCTGGTTGGGCGGCGGTCGCTGGCTGAAGCGCGTGGCCGTGGTCGTCGGTGTCCTGGTCGTCATCTTCGTCGGCTGTTTCGGCGCGCTGTGGTGGCGGCTCGGCGCCGGTCCCATCAATCTCGACATTGCGACGCCGTGGCTCGCGGCCGCGATCGAGGACAATATCGGTCACGGCAACACCGTGGAGGTCGGCGGCACGCAGATCGAGCGGGCCGGGCGGATCCGCATCGCCGTGCGCATCCGTGATATCGTCGTGCGCGACCACGATCACGTCATTGTCGCCACCGCGCCGAAGGCCGAGGTGAAGCTGTCGGGTGCGGGCCTGCTGATGGGGCATCTGCGCGCCGAAAGCCTCAACCTCGTCGATGCCGAGCTCGCAATCCGGATCGCGCCTGACGGCACCGTCACGGTATCGGCCGGCGACACCGCAAAGCCGCTCGCAACCGGCGTCGCCTCCAAAAGGGACGCGGGACTGCCGCCGACTTTCCCGCGCAACGGTGTGCCACCGCCGCCATTCGCCACCGAGCCTGCGACCTCCGACGCACCGCAAGCCGCGCCCCAGGCCACGTCCCCGACTGGCATTCTTCAGGGCCTCGACTGGCTCGACAGTCTGAGCATGACCGGCCTCGACGGCCAGAATCTCAACGAGATCGGCCTGAAGAACGGCAATCTGATCGTCGACGACCAGCAGCGCGGCAGCAAATGGACGTTTGAGAACATCACGCTCAGCCTGCGCCGACCGAGCCGTGGCGGCGTCGCGCTCAGCCTCGGTGAAGAGGGCGCGCGTCCGTGGTCGTTGCGTGCCACGATCGGCCCCACCGAGAACGGCGTGCGCTCGGTCGATATCCGCGCCGACAAGGTCTCGACCGCCAACATCCTGCTGGCGCTGCGGGTGAAGGACCTCACCTACACCGCCGACCTGCCGCTGACCGGCGAGATCAAGGGCGAGCTCGGCCGCGACGGCGTGCCGACTTTCTTTCGCGGCAAGATCACGGTCGGTGCGGGCAACATCATCGACACCGATACGCCCGATTATCCGATGGCGATCGACTCGGCCGAGATCAATGTCGAGTGGGACGCCAACCGGCGGGTGCTGGTCGCTCCGTTCAAGGTCCTCTCGGGCGCGAACCGCCTGACGCTTCTGGCTCATGTCGAGCCGCCCAACGGCACCGTCAATGACTGGCAGCTCGGTTTCAGCGGCGGTTCGATCCTGCTCGCCGGCATCGACAACGAGCCGCCGCTGGTCTTCAACCGCATTGCGATCGGCTTCCGCTTCGATACCGACCACAAGAGGCTGCTGTTGACCCAGGCCGATATCTCCAACGGAGAGATCGGCGTCGCCGGCACCGGTGCCATCGACTATTCGGGCGAGCCGCGGCTGACATTGGGTTTCGCGGGAACGCCGATGTCGGCCTCCGCGCTCAAGCGGATGTGGCCGACCCTTGTCGTTCCCGAGTTGCGCGAATGGGTGATCGAGCGGATCGAGCGTGGAACGCTCCAGCGCATCGAGATCGGCGTTAATTCACCGACGAAGAATCTTCCGCGCAAGGGCCCACCCATTCCCGACGACGGCTTGTCGGTCAATATCGTGGCGAGCGGTGTCACGGTTCGCCCCGTCGATGGCCTGCCGGTGGTGCACGATGCCGATTTGAAGGCGCGCGTGACCGGCCGCACCGCGACGGTGAACATCGGGCAGGGCATTGCCGATACGCCGGCGGGCCGCAAGGTCACGATTTCCGACTTCGTCTTCGAGGTGCCCGATATGGCGCCCAAGCCGTCGCCGTCGCGGACGAGGTTTCGTGTCGAAGGTCCGGTGCCTGCGGCCGCCGAAATGCTTTCCAACGATCGCTTGAGCGATCTGTCGTCGACCGTCATCGATCCCAATACCAGCAAGGGGACGTTCTCGGCGAACGTCCAGCTTGGGCTGCCGGTCAAGGGCGAGCTGACCAAAGCCGACACCACCTACAGCGTTACGGCCGATCTCAACGGTTTTGGTGCCGACAAGCTGGTGATGAACCAAAAGCTGGAGGCCAACAACCTCAAGATCGTCGCGAGCAACCAGGGCTATCAGGTCAAGGGCGACGTCAAGATCAACGGGCAGGCGGCCTCGCTCGATTACCGCAAGCCGGCCGAGGGCGATGCGGACGTCAAACTGCAGACCACGCTGGACGATGCGAGCCGCGCGCGCCTCGGATTCGATCTGGGTCCCGCCGTCAGCGGATCGGTGCCGATCAAACTGTCGGGCAAGATCGCCGGGGGACCCGACCAGACGACGAAGCTCGGCATCGAGGCCGACCTGACCTCGGTCAAGCTCGACAACATCCTGCCCGGCTGGGTCAAGCTGCCGGGAAGAGCGGGCAAGGCCAGCTTCAAGGTGGTGCCGACGGCGCAATCGACGCGTCTGGAGGACATCGTCATCGAAGGCGGCGGCGCCTCGATCAAGGGGTCGCTCGAGGTCGATGCCAACGGCGAGCTCATGAACGCGAACTTCCCGACCTACGCGCCATCCGACGGCGACAAGGCCTCACTGAAAGTGGAGCGCAGCCAGGACGGCGTGCTCAAGGGTACGATGCGCGGCGACGTATTCGACGGCCGCGGCTTCCTGAAGTCGGCGATCTCAGGCAATTCAAAGGACGATGCCAAGAGCAAGACGAAGAACCTCGATTTCGACATCGACGTGAAGCTCGGCGCCGTCATGGGTTTCAACGGCGAGGCGATGCGCAGCGTCGACGCCAAGATGTCGCGGCGCAATGGTGCGGTCAAAGCCTTCACGCTGAGCGGCAGGATCGGAAAAGACACGCCCGTGGCCGCCGACCTGCGCGGCGGCCGCGCCCAGGGCAACCGCGAGGTGATCTATCTCCAGACCAGCGATGCCGGCAACTTCCTGCGCTTCACAGACACCACCAACAAGGTCTTCGGCGGCCAGATGGTGGTGGCGATGGAGCCGCCGACGTCCGAGCCTACGACACGGGAAGGACTGATCAATGTGCGTGACTTCTCGGTCAAGGGAATGGAGCAACTCGATCGCGTCGCGGCGGGGGCTCCCAACGGCGCCCAGAACGGCGTAGCCTTCACGGCGATGCGTGCGGAGTTCACGCGGCAGAACGGCGCGCTCACGATCCGGGACGGCGTGGTCAAGGGGCCGATGATCGGCGCCACCATCGAGGGCTCAATCGACTTTCCCGGCAACCAGGTTTGTATGAGCGGCACCTTCGTCCCGATGTACGGCGTCAACAACATCTTCGGCCAGATCCCGTTGTTCGGCATCTTCCTCGGCGGCGGCAACAATGAAGGATTGATCGGCGTGACCTACGAGGTCGTCGGCACGCCGGCAGCGCCCGTAATGCGCGTCAACCCGATTTCGGCGATGGCACCCGGTCTGTTCCGCAAGATCTTCGAATTCAACACCGGCAAACAGAACTCGCCGTTCGAGGAATTCCCGTCGCAGTCGAACGATGGCTCGACCGGATCGACGCGCCAGCTATCGAGCGGGTGCACCCTCGCGCGGCGATAGCGAAGGGGCTGCCGACTTCGTCATGCCCGGGCCTGTCCCGGGCATCCACGAACTTTATGTCCATAAGCAAGTAGAACGTGGATGGCCGGGACAAGCCCGGCCATGACGACGTGCTGGCTTTGGTGCCTGCCGTTTACGCCGCGCGCACGCCCGCCAGGAAAGTCCCGACTTCGCCAGAGAGCTGCTCGGCCTGCTTGGAGAGGTTTGAGGCTGCTGCGAGCACCATGCCTGCGGCATTGCCGGTCTCGTTCGCTGCCGTACTGACGCCCCCGATATTGGTGGTGACTTCCTGGGTTGCCTCGGCCGTCTGGGAGACGCTGCGGGCGATCTCGGCGGTGGCGGCGCCTTGCTCCTCGATGGCGGCGCCGATCGAGGTGGCGATCCGGCTGACCTCCTCGATGGTGGCGGTGATGCCGCCGATGGCGTCTACCGCTTCCTTGGTCGCGCCCTGGATCTGGGCGATCTTGTCGCCGATCTCGCGGGTGGCTTCGGCAGTCTGGCTCGCCAGCGACTTCACCTCCGAAGCGACGACAGCAAAGCCGCGGCCGGCTTCGCCGGCGCGTGCTGCCTCGATGGTGGCATTGAGCGCGAGCAGATTGGTTTGCGCCGCGATGCTGGAAATCAGCTCGGCGACGTGCTCGATCTGCTGGGCGCCGTCCGAGAGGGCGCGCACGATGGTGTCGGTGCGGCGTGCGCTGTCCACGGCACGGCCGGTGACCACGGCGGACTGCGCGACCTGACGGCTGATCTCGGTGATGGAGGAGGAGAGCTCCTCGGCCGCGGCCGCGACCGTCTGGACGCGCTGGCTGGCTTCGGTGGCGGCCGAGCCGACGACGGCGGCGCGGCGGTTGGTGCCTTCCGCGGTCGACGACATCGACTTGGCGGTGACCTCCAGCTCGCCGGAGCCCGAGGCCATCAGGCCGACGAGCTGGCCGACGGAGGCATCGAACCGGTCGGCAAGCGAGATCAGCGCGTCGCGCTTCTCCTGTTCGCTGCGGCTCTTGGCGGCGACCTGCTCGGCCTCCAGCTTGCGCGCGGTCAGCGCGGTCTGCCTGAGCACTTCGAGGGTCTCGGCCATGCGGCCGATCTCGTCGCCGCGACCGGTCTCCTCGACCGCCGTGTCGATGGCGCCTTCGGAAATGGCCTGCATGCGGTTCTTCTGGCGATCGAGCGCGCCGAGCACGTCGCGGGCGATCAGCCAGGACAATGTCGCCATCAGCAGCATCAAGCCGATGCCGATCGCCCCCAGCTCCAGCGTCAAGGCTCGCACGTCGGCGTCGATGTCGTCGACATAGAGGCCGTAGCTGATCGTCGCGTTCCAGGGCGCGAATTTGCGCGCGAAAACGGTCTTGCGGACGGGCTCCGTCTGGCCGGGGCGGGGGTAGAGATATGAGGTTACGCCGCCCTGAGCAGCCTGGTTGCCGGCCGTTACGATCGCATCTGCGATGAGGACACCGTTGGAGTCCTTGGCGCCCGTGATCTTGCCTTCGAGCTGCTGGTTCGCGCCGTTGATCAGGATCGAGGTATCGGCGTTATAGACCACCGGATAGCCTTGGCCGCCATTGAAGCTCATGCGGCGGCCGCGCAGATGGAACTGGATTTTCGCTTCGGCCTGCGTCAGCTTGCCGGCGCCGACCTCCTCTTCGAGTGATTGGGCGAGGTTGTGGAGCATGTCGACCGCGGTCCGCATCTGCTGAACGCGATCCTCCAGCATGCGGCTCTTGCTGAGCACGGACGACACCCCGATGATGGCCGTGACCGTGAGTGCCGAAAGACAGACCATGCTGGCGAGCTTGGTGCGGATCTTGAGGTGACTCAGCAGCTTCATCACGGCCTCGACGGAATGGTTATTGTTGCTCGCGTCGGTAGCATGAAATTCTTACCAATCATGAATGGACGCGTGCGACGGCTGCCGCGCAAGCGGCGTGCGCAAACATGCAGGTCGTCATGCGCTTCTCGGGCGCATGGCGCGTCAACTCGGAGAAAAATCGTGTGGGTCTTTAGTCGCGACCTAATCCGTTGGGAGCGGCAATGAACCGATTCGTTCACCGCCTCATCATGTCGATGCTGCTGGTCGCGGTCCTCGTCCTGGTCTGGAACGTGCTGGGCTCGCGCTGAGATGGCACCCGTGAACATACGGATGCCATCTCTTCATTCGCGAATCAATCGCTGACGCCTCAGCGCCGCGCGAACGCGCCGCTAGTCCTTGCCCATCGCCGCATCGGCGCTGACCGAGCCGCCGCCGGCTGCCGAGAGGTAGAGGCAGGCGAAGCAGAACAGGATCGCCGCGGTGCCACCATTGAGCAGCGGCAGGAACACCGGCGTTTCGCCCTTGAACATGTGCCCCATGAAATAGGCGAAGGCCATCTCACCCGAGAGGATGAATGCCGCGAGGCGGGTGAACAGGCCGATCATCAGCAACGCGCCAAGCACGAGCTCAAGCGTACCGGCTGCGTAGATGATCGGCGGGATGTTTGCGAAGTAGGGAAGCACCGGAAACTTGAACAGCTTGGCGACACCGTACTGGAACAGCAGCAGGCCGGTGATGAAGCGAAACAGGCTCAAGAGAACCGGTTGAAAGCGAACGAGATAGGGAAAGTTCATTGGTTTGTGCCCTCCATCCAATGCTGCGACTAGGACCGCATTCAGTTCCGCCCTGCAAGCCGCCCAAGGGCAATTTGCGCTGACATTTTTGTCATGTCGGACAAAACACCGCAGGAAGGACTTTCAGCCGCGTGCGATCCACATCTTCGTAGCTGTTCGCGTCGTGCCCATCCGTAATTTCCCGGTGACGCGAATGCGCTCAAGTTACCTTCAGGAGACCTACCGCCGCAAGGCGGGCACGACCAGGAACGGGATCATCCCGAGCACCACGCTCGCGAGTGCGAAGGCGAGCAGCGCGTTGTAGCCATGGGTCGCGTCATGGATCAGGCCGCCGCTCCAGGAGCCGAAAGCCGAGCCGAGCCCGCTGCCGATCGAGATGGTGCCATAGATGGTGCCGACGCGCTTGCCCCCAAAGATCTTCATCGCGGTCGCCGTGATCAGCGGTCCACGTGAGCCCATCATGCTGCCGAAGCAGACCACGAATCCGGTGAGCAGGAGGAAATTGGCGGAGTATTGCAACAGCCACAGCAGGAAGATGCCGAGGATCGAGATCGCGTAGCTGAGCAGCACCGACGGCCGGCGACCGATCAGGCCGTCGAGCGCGGACACGCCTAGCATGCCAAACACCAGCACGATGCCGGAGAAGCCCCAGGCCGTGGCGGCCTGCAGCGGTGGAAAGCCGGCATCGATCAAATAGGCCACGATCTGGGCGGCGATCGCATACATGCCGACCGCGGTGAAGAAGAATGTCGAGAAAAGCGCCCAGAAGGCGTGATGGCGCATCGCGCTCGGAAGGGTCCAGCCGTGATCGACGAAATCCGGATCGGTCTTCTTCGCGATCTGCGGCGAGCCCGAGGCGAACAGCCGCCATGGCAGCAGCATGAGCGGCACCAGCAGGCCGAGCGCGGCGAAGCCGAACAGCTGGTAGGTTTCGCGCCACCCCAGATGATCGATCAAAAGCTGCGAGGCCGGCAGCAGCGCCAGCACGCCGCCACCCATGGCCGAGTAGACCACCGCCATCGCGGTCGGGAGTTTTGGGCCGAACCAGCGGCCCAGCAGGATCGAGTTCGGCACATTGCCGATGAAGGCGACGCCAATGCCGACGCAGAGTCCGATCGAGAGCTGGAACTGCCAGAGTGACTGCGCGTGGCTTGCGATCAGGAAGGCCGAGCCGAGCAGCAAAAGCCCCAGTGCATAGACGATGCGCGGTCCGGAATGATCGAACAGGCGCCCGACCAACGGCGCCGTCAGTCCGCTGACGAGCCAGGTCAGCGAATAGATCGAGACCACTTGGGCGCGATCCCAGCCAAAGTTTTCCGAGATCGGCTTCAGGAAGACGGTGAAGCTTTCGCTGAGGCCGCGGCCGAGCACGGCGAGTGTGAAGCAGAGCGCGAGCACCACCAGCGCGGTGCGCACGACGCCCTGCGGCGTCGCCGTGACGCGTTCCCTGGTCGCTTGCTTGGACTGTTCCTCTAGCGTGTTCTGGTCCATTGCCGATCAGGGAGCGCGCTTCAGCGCGCCCTGACAAGCAGCGAAAAGCTCATACGCCTATGCAGGCCTCAGGAGGATGTGCTTCTTCTTGCCGAACGACAGCTTGACCACGCCTTCCGGCGTCAGGTCGGCCGCCGACAACGCCATCTTCTCGTCGGTGACGGGCTCGTCATTGACGCGCAGGCCGCCGCCCTTGATCTGGCGCCGTGCTTCGCCGTTGGAGGCAACGAGGCCCGCCTTGACGAAGGCGTTGAGCACGCCGAGGCCGGCGTCGAACTCGCCGCGCGGAATTTCCACGGTCGGCAGGCTCTCGGCCAGCGCGCCTTCCTCGAAGGTGCGGCGCGCGGTCTCGGCCGCCTCGTTCGCTGCGTCGCGGCCATGCAGGAGCGCGGTCGCCTCGGTGGCGAGCACCTTCTTGGCCTCGTTGATCTCGGAGCCTCCGAGCGCCTCGAGCTTCCTGATCTCGGTCATTGGCAGCGTCGTGAACAGCTTGAGGAACTTGCCGACGTCGGCGTCTTCGGTGTTGCGCCAGTACTGCCAGAAATCATACGGCGAGAACTGGTCGGCGTTGAGCCAGACCGCGCCCTGAGCGGTCTTGCCCATCTTGGCCCCCGACGCCGTCGTCAGCAGCGGCGTCGTCAGGGCGAACAGCTGATGCGTGCCCATGCGGCGGCCGAGATCGACGCCCATGATGATGTTGCCCCACTGGTCGGAGCCGCCCATCTGCAAGTTGCAGCCGGTCCGCCTGGCGAGCTCGACGAAGTCGTAGGCCTGGCAGATCATGTAGTTGAACTCGATGAAGCTCATCTCCTGCTCGCGCTCGAGGCGCAGGCGCACGGAGTCCATCGTCAGCATGCGGTTGACCGAGAAATGCCGCCCGACGTCGCGCAGCATCTCGATGTAGTTGAGCTTTGTCAGCCACTCGGCATTGTCGAGCATGATGGCGTCGCTCTTGCCCCCGCCATAGCGCAGCACCTTTGCGAACACGCCGCGGATCGATTCCTTGTTGGCCTCGATCTCGGCGACGGTGCGGATCGCGCGCGTCTCGTCCTTTCCGGAGGGATCGCCGACCATGGTTGTGCCGCCGCCCATCAGCGTGATCGGCTTGTTGCCGGACTGCTGCAGCCAGTGCAGCATCATCATGGTCAGGTAGTTGCCGATGTGCAGCGAGCGGGCGGTGCAATCGTAACCGACATAAGCCGTCGCCTCGCCCTTGGCGGCGAGGGCGTCCAGCCCCTCGAAATCGGAGCATTGGTGGATGAATCCACGTTCCTGCAGCGTATTGAGGAAATCCGATTTGAATGCAGTCATTTGTCGGCGCGCCTGACAATTCTTGGTTTACTGTTTTGGGAGCAATTTAAGGGTCATCCGTGGGAACTCGGTTGCTGCCCGCTACTTTGGCCTGTGGCATTATAAGATGTGTCCCTCTGGCACAAGATCGGCATGCCGGAAGGGTCTCTTGAGGACGCTGATCCATGATGTTGACGGCACTCGGTTTGATGAGCGGCACCTCGCTGGACGGGGTGGATGTTGCGCTGATCGAAACCGACGGAAAGCAGGTGAAGGCATTCGGGCCGTCCGGCTACCGGCCGTATAGCCCGGCGGAGCGCAACCTGCTGCGTCAGGCGCTGAGCGAGGCCGTGCACCTGGCGCAACGCGATGCTAGGCCGGGAGTTCTGGCCGAGGCCGAACGCGCAGTGACGCTCGCGCATGCCGAGGCGGTGGCCGCCTTCGTCGCCCAGAACCGGATGAAGCCGGAAGACATCGACATCGTCGGCTTCCACGGCCAGACCGTGCTGCACCGCCCCGAGAAGCGGCTGACGGTGCAGATCGGCGACGCGCCGGCGCTGGCCAGGGCGATCCATATCCCGGTGATGCATGATTTTCGCGCCGCCGACGTCGAGGCCGGCGGGCAGGGCGCGCCATTTGTGCCGGTTTATCACCGCGCGCTCGCCCATTCGCTGGAGCGCGAAGGGCCGATCATCGTGGTCAATATCGGCGGCGTCTCCAACATCACCTATATCGACGGCAACGACACGCTGATTGCCTGCGACACCGGACCCGGCAACGCGCTGCTCGACGATTTCATGTACCGCACCATGAACCAGGCGTTCGACGCGGACGGAAAGCTCGCAGCCCTCGGCAAGGCGGACGAAGCCTGGATCGCGCGGGCGCTGGAGCTGCCGTTCTTCGTAAGCCCGCCGCCGAAATCGCTCGACCGCAACGATTTTGCAGCACTAAAGCTCGGCGATGTCCTGCCGGCCGACGGCGCCGCGACCCTGACCGCCTTCACCGCGGCGGCCATCGCCCGCATCATCCCGCTGCTGCCACGCAGGCCGCGGAGCTGGATCGTCTGCGGCGGCGGCGCCCGCAACCGGACCATGCTCCAGATGCTGCGGGAGCGCGTTGGGTCCGCCACTGTCGAGGCCGCGGAGGCAGTCGGCTGGGCCTCCGACGCCATCGAGGCGCAGGCCTTCGGCTTCCTCGCCGCGCGCGGCCTGAAGGGCCTGCCGCTGTCGTATCCCGGGACCACGGGCGTGCCGATGCCGATGACGGGCGGGGTGATCGCGCGGCCTTGAGATCATAGGCGGGATGATGCAGATGCATTGATCTTGACAGGTAGATGCACATGCATCTATCTTTGATGCAGTTGCATCTAACCGTCGGGATTCTCGCCATGACCGCTTCACTGAAACTGATCAGCCACAAGCTTTGCCCCTATGTGCAGCGCGCGGTGATCGCGCTCAACGAGAAGGGCGTGCCGTTCGAGCGGGTCGACATCGATCTCGCCAATAAGCCCGACTGGTTTCTCAAACTGTCGCCGCTCGGCAAGGTGCCGGTGCTGGTCGTGACGAGCGAGAAGGGCGAGGTCGCGCTGTTCGAGAGCAACGTGATCTGCGAGTACATCGAGGAGACGCAAGGCGGCGTGAGACTGCATCCGGCGGATGCCTTGGAGCGTGCCGAGCACCGGGCGTGGATGGAGTTCGGTTCAGCAGTGCTCGCCGATCTCTGGGGCCTAGAGACCACGACCGATGCGGCGACGTTCGAGAGCAAGCGCCAGGCGCTGATGGTGAAGTTCGCCCGGGTCGAAGCGGCGCTCGGTGCCGGTCCTTATTTTGCTGGCGAAGCGTTCAGTCTCGTCGACGCCGTATTCGCCCCCGTCTTCCGCTACTTCGATCTGTTCGACGAGCTGACCGACCACGGCATTTTCCGCGATGTGCCGAAGGTCCGCGCATGGCGCGCCGAACTGGCGAAGCGTCCGAGCGTCCGTACTGCGGTGGGCGCGGACTATCCGCAATTGCTGCGCGCCTTCCTCGTGCGCCACGACGCGCATCTGCTCAAGCTTGCGGCCTGAGCCCACGCCGATGTCGCAATCCATGGCCTGGCTGATGCTGGTGATCGCAGGCGCACTCGATGTTGGCTGGGCGATCTCGATGAAATATGCGGAAGGCTACACGCGCGCTGGCTGGAGCGTCGTTTCGCTCGTGCTGCTCGTAGCCTTCGTTGTCCTGCTCGGGCGTGCTTTGAAGGTGCTCGAGGTCGGCGTCGCCTATTCGGTCTGGACCGGCATCGGCGCCGCCGGCACCGTCGTCATGGGTGTGGTGCTGTTCGGCGAGGCGCTGAGCGCGATGAAGATCGCGGGGATCCTGCTGGTGCTGACGGGGATCGCGGCGCTCAAGCTGGCCTAGAGCTCTGCGGCCATTTTCGCGAGCGTCGCGATCGTTTTCATGTTGCGCGCGGTGCCGGTCTTGGCGGCGGGGATGACCAGCTTCGACGTGCCCATGCCGTCGCCGTAATGCACGTAGATCTCGCGGCGGCCGAGGCGGATCTCCTCCTTGTTCTGGCCGCGAATGCCGGCGAGCGCATCCGCCGGCGGCGCCTTGTCGAGGAAGATCGCGACGGTACGGTTGGGGGCGGCCTTTGGAAACGGATTATCGGCCAAGACCTGCGCCATCTCGGTGGCGCTGCGCACGAGCACGCCGACCGGCGCGCCGGCATAGGCGTGCAACCGCTTTTCGAGTGCGGTCTTGATCGCAGATTGCGACTTGCGGCTTGTGAAGACGACGTTGCCGCTTGCAATATAGGTGCGCACGGCGGCGTAGCCGAGCTCCTCGCACATGGCCTTGAGTTCGCTCATCGGCAATTTGCCGGTGCCGCCGACATTCACGGCACGCAGCAATGCGATGAACGCACCCACGGAAAGCTCAGCGCACGTTGGCGAGGCGCATGTCGAGATAGGCGGTGATGGTTTCCATCAGCGGCTCGAGCTTGGCGTCGAAGAAGTGGTTGGCGCCCGGGATGACCTGCTGGTCGATCACGATGCCCTTCTGGGTCTTCAGCTTCTCGACCAGCGTGTTGACGTCCTTGGGCGGCACCACCGCGTCCTTCTCGCCATGCACGATCAGCCCCGAGGACGGGCAGGGTGCGAGGAACGAGAAGTCGTAGAGGTTGGCGGGCGGCGCGATCGAGATGAAGCCCTCGACCTCGGGGCGGCGCATCAGCAGCTGCATGCCGATCCAGGCGCCGAAGGAGAAGCCGGCAACCCAGCAGGCGCGCGCTTCGGGATTGATGGTCTGCGCCCAGTCGAGCGCCGCGGCCGCGTCCGACAATTCGCCGGTGCCGTGGTCGAACGAGCCCTGGCTGCGGCCGACGCCACGGAAATTGAAACGCAGCACCGAGAAGCCGCGATGCGCGAACGCATAGTAGCACTGGTAGATGATCTGATGATTCATCGTGCCGTGGAACTGCGGATGCGGATGCAGGACCATCGCGATTGGCGCGTTCTTCTGCTTGGCCGGATGGTAGCGGCCTTCGAGGCGGCCGGCGGGGCCGGTGAAAATAACTTCAGGCATGATGATCTCTTGATTGATCCCTTGAAGACGCTCTTCAACAATCAACCGATTGTGCGGATTTCATCGGCTGCTGGGCCGATCAAGCCGCGAATGGAAGGGTGGAGCGGCGCCCTCGGATGATGCGCGAGCGGCGCGCGGCGAACTGACGCGCGCGTTCTAACATGAGCCGAGGGTCAAAAAGCAAGCATCTTGAACATCGCCCAATGAGCTCAAGGCGTTAGCGTCATGGCCGCGTCGTCGCGCGATGGGGGAATCCGGAATCGAGATTGCCAAGTGCTCCAGGGGAGCCCATGTCGGGTACCAGCGCTGGCGCAGCAATCAGTCTCAGGTAATATAATACTCTATGCCGAGCCGCATCTATCTCGACTGGAATGCGACCACGCCGCTTCGCGCCGAGGCCCGAAGCGCGATGCTCGCAGCCTCCGAGCTCATCGGCAATCCGTCCTCGGTTCATGCCGAGGGGCGCGAGGCGCGGCGCCTTGTCGAGGACGCGCGGGCCCTGCTTGCGACCTCCGTCGGCGCGCTGCCGCGGAACGCGGTTTTTACCTCCACGGGAACCGAAGCCAACGCGCTGGCGCTGTCACCGGGTCTTCGAGGGCCCTCTGGCGGGCCTGTCGAGCGGCTTCTGGTCTCGGCTGTCGAGCATGCTTCGGTGCTGGCGGGCGGCCGGTTCCCGACCGATCAGATCGGTCAGATCAGGGTCACGCGCTCCGGCGTGATCGACCTCGACCATTTGAAGGCGCTGCTCGGCGACGGCCCGCCGGCGCTGATCTCCATCATGGCGGCCAACAACGAGACGGGCGCGCTGCAGCCCATCGCCGAGGCCGCGGGAATCGTTCACGGGGCTGGCGGCCTGCTGCACGTCGACGCAATCCAGGCGTTTGGAAAAATCTCATTTGATATCAAAGTGATCGGCGCAGACCTTGCGACCTTTTCTGCACACAAGATCGGCGGCCCCAAGGGGGTCGGCGCGCTGGTCGTGGCCGAGGGCGTGGCCGGACTTGAGCCGTTGCTCCGAGGCGGCGGGCAGGAGCTCAACCGGCGCGCCGGAACCGAGAATGTCGCCGGTATTGCCGGCTTCGGCGCAGCGGTGCGGGTCGCCCTTCAGGCTTTGCCCGAGGATGCGGAGCGGATGGCAAGCCTAAGAGATCGCTTGGAAAATGGCATTCGCTCCATGGCGGGTGCAACGGTCTTCTCAAGTGATGTTGGGCGGTTACCTAACACCGTTCTTTTCACGGCTCCCGGGTTGAAAGCCGAGACGGCGGTGATCGGTTTCGACCTCGAAGGTGTCGCGGTGTCCTCGGGATCTGCCTGTTCCTCGGGCAAGGTGCAGCCGTCCCACGTGTTGTCGGCAATGGGGTATGATCCGACCGTCGCCCAAGGAGCGGTGCGTCTCAGTCTGGGCTGGTCCACGGAGCCGGATGACATCAACAGGGCGTTAGAGGCTTGGCGAAAGCTCGGTAATACCCTACTTAATGGATAAGCGATGAAACACGCCTTGAACGGTTCTAAGCGCGTGCGTCCCGCCAAGAAACATCGTAATAGTCGTCCGAGTTTGATGATCCACCGCGGTCCTTGAAACCGCGAGCGGAGGATAGAATGCCAGCCGTGCAAGAGACGGTCGAGCGCGTGAAGCGCATCGACGTCGACCAGTATCGTTATGGGTTTGAGACCCTGATCGAGTCCGACAAGGCCCCCAAGGGGCTGTCGGAAGAGACCGTCAAGTTCATCTCCGAGAAGAAGAACGAACCCGCCTGGATGCTCCAGTGGCGGCTCGAGGCCTATCGGCGTTGGCTGACCATGACCGAGCCAACCTGGGCCCGCGTCGACTATCCCAAGATCGACTTCCAGGACCTCTATTACTATTCGGCGCCGAAGCCGAAAAAGACGATCACCTCGCTCGACGAGATCGATCCCGAAATCCTCAAGACCTACGAGAAGCTCGGCATTCCCTTGCGGGAAGTCGCCATGCTCGAAGGCGTCGAGCCGAAGCCCGGCGAGGAAGACCCCAACAGGCGCAAGATCGCGGTCGACGCGGTATTCGATTCGGTCTCGGTTGCGACCACCTTCAAGGCCGAGCTGAAGAAGGCCGGCGTGATCTTCATGCCGATCTCGGAGGCGATCCGCGAGCATCCCGAGCTGGTGCAGAAATATCTGGGATCCGTGGTGCCGACGTCGGACAATTTCTACGCAACGCTGAACTCGGCGGTGTTCTCGGACGGCTCGTTCGTTTACGTGCCGCCGGGCGTGCGCTGCCCGATGGAACTGTCCACCTACTTCCGCATCAACGAGCGCAACACTGGCCAGTTCGAGCGCACGCTGATCATTGCCGACAAGGGCTCCTACGTCTCTTATCTCGAGGGCTGCACCGCGCCGCAGCGCGACGAGAACCAGCTGCACGCGGCCGTGGTCGAGCTCGTCACGCACGACGACGCCGAGATCAAATATTCGACGGTGCAGAACTGGTATCCCGGCAATTCGGAAGGCAAGGGCGGCATCTACAATTTCGTCACCAAGCGTGGTGACTGCCGCGGCAACAATTCCAAGATCTCCTGGACCCAGGTCGAGACTGGTTCGGCGATCACCTGGAAGTATCCGAGCTGCATCCTGCGCGGCGACAATTCGCGTGGTGAATTCTACTCGATCGCGATCTCGAATGGCTATCAGCAGGTCGACAGCGGCACCAAGATGATCCATCTCGGCAAGAATACGTCGAGCCGCATCATCTCCAAGGGAATCGCAGCCGGCAAGTCGCAGAACACCTATCGCGGGCTCGTTACCGCGCATCGCAAGGCGACCGGCGCGCGCAACTTCACCGCCTGCGATTCGCTGTTGATCGGCGACAAATGCGGCGCGCACACCGTGCCCTACATCGAAGCCAAGAACTCGTCGGCGACGTTCGAGCACGAGGCCACCACGTCCAAGATCTCCGAGGACGTGCTGTTCTACTGCATCCAGCGCGGCCTCACGCAGGAGGAGGCGGTCGGCCTCGTCGTCAACGGCTTCGTCAAGGACGTGCTGCAGCAACTGCCGATGGAATTCGCGGTGGAAGCGCAGAAGCTGATCTCGATCTCGCTTGAAGGATCGGTCGGCTAGCGCCGGCCCTCGCGGCGCGCGTCGCGCGCCCTATGCATCATTTGAATAAACTGGACACCAAGATGGCTTTGCTTGAAGTGAAAGACCTCAAGGTTCGTGTCGAGGAGCGTGAGATCCTCCATGGGTTGACGCTGACCGTGAACGAGGGCGAGATCCACGCGATCATGGGGCCGAACGGCTCCGGCAAATCGACGCTGTCCCACGTCATCGCCGGCAAGCCTGGTTACGAGGTCACCGACGGCGAGATCCTGTTCAAGGGCGAAGACCTGCTCGCGATGGCGCCCAACGAACGGGCCGCCAAGGGCGTGTTCCTGGCGTTCCAGTATCCGGTCGAGATCCCCGGCGTCTCCACCATGAATTTCCTGCGCACCGCGCTGAACGCGCAGCGCAAGGCGCGCGGCGAGGGCGAATATTCGACGCCCGACTTTTTGAAGAAAGTCCGCGAAGTCTCGAAGTCGCTGAACATCCCGCAGGACATGCTCAAGCGCGGTGTCAATGTCGGCTTCTCCGGCGGCGAGAAGAAGCGCAACGAGGTACTGCAGATGGCGCTGTTCGAGCCGAGCCTGTGCATCCTCGACGAGATGGATTCCGGCCTCGACATCGACGCGCTGCGGATTGCGGCCGACGGCGTCAACGCGCTGCATTCGCCCAAGCGCGCGATGGTCGTCATCACCCATTATCAGCGGCTGCTGAACTACATCGTGCCTGACGTCGTGCACGTGATGTCAAAAGGCCGTGTCGTGAAGAGCGGCGGCAAGGAACTGGCGCTGGAGCTGGAAGCGTCCGGCTACGCCCAGTTCGAGGACGCCGCGTAAGGAATTTTGAGATGAACGTTGCTGTGGCAAAGACCGGAAACGGCCGCGCGGTGAGCGATCTCTTCGCCAGCGCCGAAGGCCGGCTGCCGGGTTCGCCTTCCGTGATCGCGGTACGCCGCGAGGCGTTCGAGACCTATGAGCGTCTCGGCCTGCCGCACCGCCGGATCGAGGAGTGGAAGTACACCGATCTGCGCGCGCTGGTCGGCGAGGTACTGCCGCTCGCGGCTGCGCCCGATGCGACTGCGTTGAAGCGCGCCGCGGACGCGGTGAAAGCGCATGCGATCACGGGCGCCCGCAAGCTGGTGCTGGTCGACGGCGTGTTCGCTCCCGATCTCTCCGACGTCAAGGCGCTGGCCTCCGAGGCGGGCTTTAAGACATTGCGGGAGACGCTGGAGAAGGATTCCGGTCTGTTAAAGACCGCGGCCACCGATGCGGTGATCGCGCTGAACGCCGCGATGGCGACCGACGGTGTCGTGCTTCATATCGCCGACGGCACGCAGCTGTCCGCGCCGATCCAGATCATTCACATCGCGGTTGCATCTTCCGCGTCGGCTTTCACCCGCTCGCAGGTTGCGGTCGGGAAGGGCGCTCGTGCCACGATCATCGAGAGCTTTGTCGCGGCCGGCGCCAAGGCTTACCAGGTCAACGATGCCGTCATCCTCTCGGTTGGCGATAATGCCGACATCGCGCATATCCGTCTGATGGACGATTCGCCGGATGCTGTGAACATCACCTCGCAGTTCGTCACGGTCGGCGCGAATACAAAGCTGAACTTCTTTAACATGACGACCGGCGCGGCAGTCAGCCGCCTGCAGGGCTTCATCACGCTGGCAGGCGAGGGCAGCGAGCTCTCCGTCAACGGCGTGAACCTGTTGCAGAAGACCGAACATGGCGACACCACGCTGGTGGTCGACCATGCCGTGCCGAACTGCGTCAGCCGAGAAGTTTTCCGCGCCGTGATCGACGATCGCGCCCATTCGGTGTTCCAGGGCCGCATCATCGTTCGTCCCGATGCGCAGAAGACCGACGGCAAGATGATGATCCGCGCGCTGCTGCTCTCGGATGAGGCGGAAGCCGACAACAAGCCCGAGCTCGAGATCTTTGCGGACGACGTCTCCTGCGGTCACGGCGCCACCGCCGGTGCGCTGGACGACAGTCTGCTGTTCTATCTGAAGGCGCGCGGCCTGCCGGAGAAGCAGGCCCAGGCGCTGCTGATCCAGGCCTTCGTCGGCGAGGCGATCGAGCAGATCGCCAACGATGATCTGCGCGAGCACGTGATCGGCATTGCCGAGCGCTGGCTGGAGCGGCGCCAATGAGCACGCATCCGGCAGTCAAGAACGGCTCTTACGACGTTGCGCGCGTGCGCCAGGATTTTCCGGCGCTGGCCATGCAGATCTACGGCAAGCCGCTGGTCTATCTCGACAACGCCGCATCTGCGCAGAAGCCGAGCGCCGTGCTCGATCGCATGACGCAGGCCTACACCTCCGAATATGCCAACGTGCACCGCGGCCTGCATTATCTCGCCAACGCCGCGACCGAAGCCTATGAGGGCGGCCGCACCAAGGTGGCGCAGTTCATCAACGCGCCGCGGACCGAGGAAGTGATCTTCACCCGCAACGCGACCGAGGCGATCAACCTCGTCGCCTCGTCCTGGGGCGAGCCGAACATCAAAGCAGGCGACGAGATCGTCATTTCGATCATGGAGCACCACTCCAACATCGTGCCCTGGCATTTCCTCAGGGAACGCCATGGTGCCGTGATCAAATGGGCGCCGGTCGACGACGAGGGCAATTTCCTCATCGACGAATTCGAAAAGCTGCTGACGTCGAAGACCAAGCTGGTCGCGATCACGCAGATGTCGAACGCGCTTGGCACCATCGTCCCGGTCAAGGACGTCGTGAAGATCGCCCACGCCCGCGGCATTCCCGTGCTGGTCGACGGCAGCCAGGGCGCGGTGCATATCCCAGTCGACGTCCAGGACCTCGGCTGCGACTTCTATGTCTTCACCGGCCACAAGGTCTACGGGCCGACCGGCATCGGCGTGCTCTGGGCCAACTACGACCACCTGGTCGCGATGCGCCCCTATAACGGCGGCGGCGAAATGATCCGCGAGGTCTCGCGCGACATCGTCACCTACGGCGATCCCCCGCACAAATTCGAGGCCGGCACGCCGGCGATCGTCGAGGCCGTCGGGCTCGGCGCCGCGATCGACTACGTCAATTCGATCGGCAAGGAGCGCATCGCCGCGCACGAGCACGATCTCGTCACCTACGCCCAGGATAAGCTGCGCGAGATCAACTCGCTGCGGCTGATCGGCACGGCGCGGGGCAAGGGCCCGGTGATCTCCTTCGAACTCAAGGGCGCGCACGCCCACGACGTCGCCACCGTGATCGACCGCCAGGGCATCGCGGTGCGCGCCGGCACCCATTGCGTGATGCCGCTTTTAGAGCGGTTCAACGTCACAGCCACATGCCGGGCGTCGTTCGGCATGTATAATACGCGGGAAGAAGTCGATCATCTGGCACAGGCGCTGTTGAAGGCGCGGGATTTGTTCGCATGAGTGACACGGCCGAAATCAAAGCCAATCCGATGGAAACCCAGTCGGCGCTGCCGCCTGAGGAGACCGAGCGTCTCACCACCGAGATCATCGCCGGGCTCAAGACCGTGTTCGACCCGGAAATCCCGGCTGATATCTACGAGCTCGGCCTGATCTACAAGGTCGAGATCAAGGACGATCGTTCCGTCGATGTGCAAATGACGCTGACGACACCGAATTGCCCGGCCGCCGGCGAGCTGCCGACCATGGTCGAGAACGCGGTCGCCAGCGTCCCCGGCGTCGGCGTGGTCGACGTCAAGGTGGTCTGGGAGCCGGCATGGACGCCGGAACGCATGAGCGACGAGGCCCGCCTCGTGCTCAACATGTGGTGACGCGTAACCTCGGCTTTAGATCCTTGTTAGATCCTTGGCATTGAATTCGCTCGGCAACGGACCACATCATTGACATGACACAGATATCGTCGGGCTCGACACCAGCATCCACTCCAAAGCCGAGGCGGCCCCGCCCGCAGGTCATGCGGCTGACGGACGCTGCCGCCCAGCGCATCAGCGAGCTGACCCAGCGGGCCGATTCCGAGATCGTTGGCCTGCGCGTCGGCGTCAAGAACGGCGGCTGTGCCGGACAGTCCTACACCGTCGAATACGCCCATGATGTCCGCCCGACCGACGAGGTCGTCGAGGACAAGGGCGTCAAGATCCTGGTCGATCCGAAGGCCGTGCTGTTCCTGCTCGGCACCGAGATGGACTACAAGGCCGACAAGATGCAGGCCCAGTTCGTCTTCAACAACCCCAACCAGATTTCCGCCTGCGGCTGCGGCGAGTCCGTCGAGCTGCGCCCGGCGCAGATCGACGGGTAGTCCGTTTCTCGCAAATCGCTCCGCTGTCGTCCTGGCGAAGGCCAGGATCCATACCGCGTGATCTCGCGGTGATCGTCGGTGCCAATACCGACGCTGGCACGACTGGCAGTCTTCGCTAAACTCCCTCCCGTGGAATGGGTCCTGGCTTTCGCCAGGACGACCGTGCGGAAATAGTTCAGCCATGGACCGCGAATTTCTGATCGACCTGTTCGCCGATTTCGGCCCCGTCGCCATCCGGAAAATGTTCTCCGGCTACGGCATCTCCGCCGACGGCGTCAACTTCGCGCTGGCCTTGCGCGCCGGCCTGTTCTTCCGCGCTGACGAGATGACCATCCCGGATTTTGAGGCGGAAGGCTCGAAGCCGTTCCAATACTCGACCCGCGCCAAGACCGTGGTGGTGAACTCCTATTGGGAGCTGCCGGCCCGCCTGTTCGACGATTCCGCGGAACTCGCGCAATGGGCGAGGGCCGCGCTTGCTGCTGCCCAGCGCGCCAAGGTGAAGAAGCCGCCCAAGGTGAAGAAGGCGGCGAAGAAGGTTGCGAAGAAGCCCGTTGCAACGAAGCGGCCGACCAAGAAGAAAACAGTGCGCAGGGCGGGCAAAGCGAAGCGTGCCCTCCGCTGAGGTGCTGGTGTGGGAGATGATGGGCATGGCGCTGAGCGCCTTTGCCCACCCGATGGGACTTCACTCCACGGCCTTGGTCAGACCAACCCGCATGTCCCTGGCGGTGAAGACGCAGACGCCGTCGGCCAGCACGCGACCGTCGGCAATTCCGAGCACCAGCTTGCCGCGCCGGACCATCCTCATGGAGACCTCGTAGCGCACGCGTTGCGCGTTCGGTGTGACCTCGCCCGTGCACGCGACTTCGCCGACGCCGATGGCGCGGCCCTTGCCCGGCGAGCCCGACCATCCCAGCCAGTAGCCGACCATCTGCCACATGGCATCCAAACCCAGAGACGCTGGCATCGTGGCATCGCCGTGATAGTGGCAATCGAAGAACCAATGGCCCGGCGCGATGTCGAGTTCGCCGACGATATGGCCCTTGCCGAACTCGCCGCCATCCAGGCTGATCTCCGTGATGCGATCCATCATCAGCATCGGCGGCGCTGGCAATTGCGCATTGCCCGGCCCGAAATAGCCGCCCTCGCTCGATCTCAGCAGCTCGTCCCTGGTGTAGGACGGTTGCGGTGAGTGAAAATCATGCGGATTGGGCAAGACGACAAGTCCTCCGGATCTTCGCAGTCGGACGCCTCAAGACGGCGAGGGAGATGTCGTTCGTCGGGTCAGAATGTCAAGCGCTGGCGGTGCGCGGCTTCGGCGTCACGCCACCCGGTTATGGGTCTCGACCGTGAATTCCGGATCGGCCTCGCAGATCACGCGGTTGCGGCCGTTGCGTTTGGCGGCGTAGAGGCAGGCATCCGCGCGTTCGATCAGCGCATCGGTGTCGTCACCCTGCTTGAGCATGGAGACGCCGACGGAGATGGTGACCCGGCCAAGGATTTCGCCGGTGGACTTCTTCTTTAGTTCCTTCGCCATCACCGCGCGGCGGATGTGATCGGCCACCGTGAGGGCCTGGCGCAGCGCGGTGTTGGGCAGCACGACCGCGAATTCCTCGCCGCCATAGCGGGCGGTGATGTCCTGGCCCTTGATGGTCTGCTTCAGCGACAGGCCGACCAGCCGCAGCACCTGGTCGCCGGTGAGATGGCCGTAGGAATCGTTGAACGACTTGAAATGATCGATGTCGACCAGCAGCAGCGACAGCGGCTCGCCGGAGGCGAGCGCGCCTTGCACGGCCATGTCGATCATGCGATCGAAATATTTGCGGTTGCCGAGCCCCGTCAGCGGATCGGTCAGGCTCTCGGCGCGGATCGCCTCCAGGCTCTGCTGGAGGTTGCTGATCTCGCTCCTCGAGAGCGTCAGCCGGTCTTCCAGCGCCTTGTTGGTCTCGCGCATCTCGCTGGTCGAATGCAGCAGCGTCTCGATGATCGACTTGATCTGCTCGCGGCTTTCGGCCGATGACAGCTTTTTGGTCGCGTCTGACAGGCTCGCATCGTAGGAGCCGGTCATCGCGAGCGCGTCGCCGAGAACCTTTATGACGTCGTCGATCTCGCCGATGACGCGCGCGCCGACCTTGTCGATGCGCTCGGTGGTCTTGATGTGGGAGAGGTAGGTCTCGTAGATCTGATCGAGATCGGCTTCGGTCAGCTTGCCGCTTCGCGCCAGCGTCTCGTTGATGATCTTGTTGAGCGGGGCGTTGTAGCCGGTGGCGTAGACGTACCAGATCTCGTAATTGCGGGGAATTGCCGTCTGCCGTAGCGATCGGATCTGACCGAGCGCTACCTGGGCGAACGCCATCGTGCGTTCGTGTTCGTCGAGCACCTTGACCACGGAACATACCCCACAGCGACCGGCGCGCCGACGACCGCAGCAATACTTAAATTATGTTCGTAGGCTAACGGACGATCGTGAACGCCCCGTAAATATACGTCCACGAATGCATCCGAAAAAGTGCGCGCCGGCTTGGTTTCAACCAAAGCTGGGCGCGCATCGTGCTTCAGGCGCCGGCGGGGGAGCGAACTGGACGCAGCAGAAAGGCCGGCAGATGCGAGTGGTCACCCGGCTCGCTGTCGGCTTCGCGTTGGCGGCGCGGCTCGGGACGGCCGATCGACGGCACATGCGACGGATTGGCCTGCTGGCGCGCACCGTCACGCGGCTCGGATGATGGCTTGGCTTCGCGCGGCGGCCTGGCTTCACGCGAAGGTCTGGCTTCACGCGGAGGCCTTGCCTCGCGCGCGGGCCTTGCTTCGGAAGCGGGCCTTGTCTCGGGAGCGGACCGTGCTTCGGCCGAAGGCTGTGCCTCGCCACGCGGTTCGCGCGGCTCGTGGCTGCGCTCACGATCGCGGCCGCGCTGCGGCTTGCCGCGTCCGCCGCGTGAACGTTCACGGCCGCGCTGCTCGCGCGGACGCTCGCTCGCGTCGGAAGCATCGGTGCGGACTTCGAAATCGCCCTCCGCGCGTGGAATGCTCTGGCCGATCAGCTTCTCGATCGCCACCATCGACTTCTGGTCGAGCGGCGTGACGAGCGAGATCGCCATGCCGGACCGCCCTGCGCGACCGGTGCGGCCGACGCGGTGGACATAATCGTCGGGATGGTGGGGAACGTCGAAATTGAAGACGTGGCTGACCTCGGGGATGTCGAGGCCGCGGGCGGCGACGTCGGATGCGACCAGGAGGGGCAGCTCGCCCTTGCGGAACTGCTCGAGTGCCGCCGTGCGGGCCGACTGGTCCATGTCGCCGTGCAGCGCGCCGACGCTGAAGCCGTGCTTTTGCAGCGATTTGTGAACGACGGCGACCTCGCGCTTGCGATTGCAGAAGATGATCGCGTTCTGGAGATCCTTCGCCTCGCGCAGCAATCGGCGAAGCAGCTCGCGCTTCTCGTGCGCCTCGCGCCCGGCCGGGACCTGACACTGCGTAACGGTGACAGCGGTGGTGGCGGGCTTCGATACCTCGATCTTCTGCGGATTGTGCAGGAAGGTTTCGGTGATGCGCCGGATCTCCGGCGGCATGGTCGCGGTGAAGAACAGGGTCTGCCGCGTGAACGGGACGAGCTTGCAGACGCGCTCGATGTCGGGAATGAAGCCCATGTCCAGCATGCGGTCGGCTTCGTCGATGACGAGCAGCTCGACGCCGGTGAGCAGCAGGCCGCCGCGCTCCGTGTGGTCGAGCAGGCGGCCGGGAGTGGCGATCAGCACGTCGACGCCGCGCGTTAGCTTGGCATCCTGGTCGCCGAAGGAAACGCCGCCGATCAGGAGGGCGACGTTGAGTTTCTGGCCCGCGCCGTAGCGGTCGAAGTTTTCCTTCACCTGCGCCGCGAGTTCGCGGGTTGGCTCAAGGATCAGGGTGCGCGGCATGCGCGCCCGGGCGCGGCCCTTTTCGAGAATGGTGAGCATCGGCAGCACGAAGGCCGCGGTCTTGCCGGTGCCGGTCTGGGCGATGCCGAGCACGTCCTTGCGAGCGAGGACGTGAGGGATCGCCTGTTCCTGAATGGGGGTGGGGGTGGTGTAACCGGTGGCCGCCACTGCAGCGAGGACTTTTTCGGATAGTCCGAGATGGGTAAAAGACATTGAGCCTCTGGTCGAAACCGCCGTTCGGAATCGAGGGTAATAAGGCTGTCGCGTTCCACCCCAAAACGGCGCGCTCTCAAAGAAGCTGGGGGTGCTGACTCACGCGAACAAAGCGCCAAACTCAGGAATCGCTCTTCGATCTGAGCCGCGTCGCCACGGAACATAGGGGGGAATCGGCCAAAGTCAATGGAGCGGGCGCGGGAAGGCCCTAAAAAACCTGAGGTTTTCGCCCAAATAGTGGGAGCGGCTGCGGTTTTCCGCCCAAACGTCGGCTAGCGCCCCTCCGGCCCCTGCGCGCGGAAGTCGCCGGGCGCGATCCCGTAGGCGGCGTTGAAGACCCGGTAATAGGTCGCGACGCTCTCGAAGCCGCAGGAGGTCGCGATGTCGGCAATCAACCGGTCCGGGGCTTCGCGCATCAAGCGGCGGCTCTGGTTCAGGCGTTCGTCCGTCACGGTTTGCGAAAAACTCCTTGCCGCGCTTTCGAACAGCATGTGCAGGTGACGCACGGAGACACCGAGCAGGTCGGCCACCATGGCCGGCGCCAGATTTGGGTCTTGCAGGTGCCGCGCGATCAGGCGCCGCGCCTGCGAGAGCCGGGCGGTCCGCAGCGCGGCCTGCCCGAGGCGGCTGCCGGCCCGCAGCATGCCGCGCTCGATCAGCGCCAGATGGGCTAAAGCCTCGACGAGCGAAGCGGCATCGGCGGCGCCGTCATCACCCGCGGCAACCGTACCGAGATCGGCGAAGCAGGCGTCGAGCAGGGGCTTCAAGCCGGGATCGTCGAACGTCCGGGGCGCAAGCTCGCGCATGCGCTTGTCCTGCATGGAGAGGCCGCTCACGGGAATCTTCAGGATCCGCAGGTGGAAGCCGCCCGTGCCCAGCGGCGTGGCGCGATAGGTCTGGTCGGTATGGCTGGTGGCGAAGCTGCCATTGGCGATCGTGAAGTCGCTGCCGCGCATGCCGCCGAACCACGCGCCGCTGCCGAGCTGCTGATAGACGCAGAGGCTGTCGCCCGGCGCGTGAGCGATGTCGGTCACGCTGCGCTCGACCGTGTAATGGGAGGCCTTCAGCTCGACGAGGCCGGCTCCGCCAAGCCGGCGCAGCGAGAATTCGCCGAAGAAGTTCGCGCGGCGTTCGGGCTCGAGTTCGACGGTGACGCCGAACAGGCCCTTGGCGCGCACCTCGCGCCAAAAGTCGAAGCGGTCGTGCGGCTCGACCTCGTCGGTGCACCAGCGATACACGGCGGCCCCTCGCTTCCAGCGGAATTGCCCACAAGAATTGACCGAGAAAAAGCAAATTCCGGTGGCATCTACCATAGGCTGGACAACAGACCTGAGTCCTCAGGGCGGTTGAACCAGCGATGTGGCTGGGCCGACTATCACATCAAAGGCGCGGTTCCCATGAACCGCTGTTCGAGGGAACCGGCGTGGGCCGTTCTTGAGGGATTTTCGATGACGCGTCGGCTTCTCAGAGTACTGGCAGCGCTTGGCCTTGCGGCCGGCCTCAGCGGTTTCGCGCTTCCCGCCTGTGCCGAGAAGCGCGTTGCGCTCGTCGTCGGCAACAACGACTACAGGAACGTTCCGAAGCTGCTCAAGGCGGTCAACGACGCCCGCACCATGGGCGATACGCTGAAGCAGCTCGGATTCTCCGTGATGCTCGCCGAAAACCAGAGCCGGCAGCAATTTTCGGAGACGCTGCTCGCGTTCGATCGGACGATCGAGCCCGGCGACACCGCGTTCTTCTTCTATGCCGGCCACGGCTTCGAGATCGCAGGCCAGAACTATCTGCTGCCGACGGACGTGCCCGCGGCGACGGAAGGGCAGGAAGAACTGGTGCGTGACGCCTCCATCCTGGCCGATCGCATCGTCGAGCGCCTCCAGAACAAGAAGGCGCGGACCTCGATCCTGGTGTTCGACGCCTGCCGCAACAACCCGTTCGAGCGCAAGGGTACCCGCGCCGTCTCCGGTGGCGGCGGGCTTGCCCCGATGGTGCAGCTGCCCGAAGGCGTGTTCTCGGTCTTCTCGGCGGGCCCGCGCCAGACCGCGCTCGACCGCCTCTCCAATGACGACGCCAATCCCAATTCGGTATTCACGCGCACCTTCGCCAAGGAACTGCTCCAGCCCGGCGAGAACCTGGTGCAAGTGGCGCAGCGTACGCGCCGTCTCGTGAGCGAGATGGCCGACACTGTCAAGCACAGGCAGGTGCCGGTCTATTTCGATCAGATGGTCGATGACGTCTTCCTCAGCGGCATCGCCAAGGATGCCGCCGCGCGCCCGGCCGATCCGCCGGCGCAGAAGCTCGCGGCGCTGCCACCGGTGTCGGTGCCGCGCGTGCCGAAGGAGGAGACCACCAACGCGCCGATCGCGAGCTTCTCGCGTCACAATGGCGGCTGGAGCGTGGTGTTCTCCTTTGCCGATCCGACCCTCGGCGTTTCCTGGCGCATGGCCGGCAACGGCGACTTCCGCGAAACCGGCTTCATCGATACGCTCGACCCGCGCACGCGCAAGAGGATGCCGAACCCGTCGATCGAATTGCCGCCGGACGCGCAGGCCGGCACCATCGAGGTTCGCTATGTCGACCAATCCGGTGACATGCAGGGGCCGTTCCCGATCAGGTTCGATCCCGAAGCCGCGCTGATCCGTGACCAGCGCAAGATCCTGGACATGACCGCGACGAGCTGGCTGTCATTCCGCGAGTTCAACGGGCTGCTGGTCTACTACACGCACCTAGTGTCCTACCGCTGCGCCATCCGCGAGGTGCGCATCGGCATCGATACCGCCGTTCCGAACCAGGTGTTGAAGATGCCGGGCTGCGACATGCGCGATCCCAGTGCGATCAGCGCCGGCATGCCGCTCTCCATGAAGCTCGCGCCGGCAACGCAGTTCATCTCGGTGGAGCTGACCTATCGCGACGGCAGCGTGTCGGAGATCAAGAGCTTCCGCAGCGCGAACCGCAGCAACAACTGAGGTGTCGAGCAGGCCGCTTAGCTATTCGCGGCGCTTCCGGATGAAGCGTTTGAGGGCCTCGATCAAGGACGGGGTCAGCGGGAAGAAAGCGCCCATCGCGATCGAGATGATGACTTGGCGCGGCAGGAGCTTGACCTACTCCTCGTGCGGATAACCGTTCTGTTCGATGCGCACCGGCGCAAGCGGCGGCCTGCGCGGTGCGATCATGATCAAGACGAAAAGCACGTTGATCAGGATCCAGACGCCGAGCAGTATGAGGATTGTCTGCACTGCAATTTCCCGAATGAGTCGGAATTGGAGGCAAGGCTAACGGCCATTCACAACCGCAGCAAATGAATCTTGCTTGCTGCACTGCACAGAATGCTTGGCTCGTGAAGGAGGACCCGACCGTGAAACCCGATACGTTGCAGCGTCCCCAGGGCTCCCCGCTGAAGGTGCGGTGTTGCATCGTCGGCGGCGGACCGGCGGGCATGATGCTCGGCTATCTCCTCGGGCGCGCCGGCATCGATGTCGTGGTGCTGGAGAAGCATGCGGATTTCTTCCGCGACTTCCGCGGCGACACCGTGCATCCTTCGACGCTCCAGGTGATGGACGAGCTCGGCCTGATCGACGGATTCCTGAAGCTGCCGCATCAGCGCTTGCAAAAGCTGGACGGCCTGTTCGGCAGTACCCCCGTTCGCATCGCCGATCTCAGCCGGCTCCGCACCAAGTACCCCTTCATCGCCTTCATGCCGCAATGGGATTTCCTGAATTTCCTGCGCGAGGCCGGCCAGCGCTTCGCCTCGCTGCAGGTGATGATGAACACGGAGGCCGTCGATCTGATCCGCCGCGGCGAGACCATCGCCGGCGTGCGGGCGAATACGCCTGACGGTATCGTGGACATCGAAGCTGATCTCACCATCGCATGTGACGGCCGGCATTCGACCGTGCGCCAGCATTCCGGCCTCGAGGTCGAGGAGATCGGCGCGCCCATGGACGTGCTGTGGTTCCGCGTCGGACGCAAGGCGAACGAGACCGAGAACCTGTTCGCGCGCGTCGAGCCCGGCAAGATGATGATCACCTTCGACCGCGGCGACTATTGGCAGTGCGCCTATGTCATCGCCAAGGGACAATACGACGCGGTGAAGGCGAGGGGATTGCAGGCGCTGCTCGACGACGTCGTTCGCATGGCGCCGGTCCTGAAGAGCGGCATAGCCGAGGTGAAGAACTTCGACGATGTCAAGCTGCTCACCGTCGCGATCAACCGCCTGCCGCGCTGGACGCGGCCGGGCCTGCTTCTGATCGGCGACGCCGCACATGCGATGTCGCCGGTCGGCGGTGTCGGCGTCAATCTCGCCGTCCAGGATGCGGTCGCGACCGCAAACCTGCTGGCGGACGAGCTGCAGCGCGGCTGCCCGTCGGAGGACGAACTCGATGCCGTGCGCCGTCGCCGCGAATTCCCGGTGAAGATGACGCAGCGGATGCAGATGATCGTGCAGAACAACATCATCAGCGGCGCCTTGCAGGGCGGCGACCGGCCGCTGAAAGTGCCGCTGGTCCTGCGCCTCATCACCGCGCTGCCGTGGCTCCAGGGCATTCCGGCGCGCCTGCTCGCGCTTGGCGTCCGGCCCGAGCACGTGCAGTCGAAGGCTGCGCCGGCACGGTAGCGCAAGGGCTCGGTAGGGATAACGCGGCGTTAAATCGCGCTCGGCGCGTTGCCTGCGTGCAACAGCGCAAACGGATTGAAGGCGCGCTGCTTGCCAATCCGACGTCTTAACTGTCTTGATTCAAATTTGAGTAAGACCTGCGTGTGAGCGTGCACCCATCAAAGGACACGGGGTGTACCATGCGTAACAAGTTGATTGCCGCCTTCGCCTGCACGACCGCTCTGATTTCGACCGGCGCCGCTTCCGCCGCCGATCTCGGTGCTCGGCCCTACACAAAGGCGCCGGCCTATATGGAGTCGATGTTCAACTGGACCGGCTTCTATGTCGGCGGCCACATCGGCGGTGCATGGACCAACGAGCAGTTCATCAACAACGGGACCGGCGCACCGTTTGGCGATCTGACCCCGGGGCAGGGCTACCGTCAGCGCAACTCCGGCATCCTGGGCGGCGCCCAGATCGGCTACAATTGGCAGGCCAACAACTACGTGTTCGGTATGGAAGGCACGATCTCGGGCCTCGACAACAAGGGCTCGTTCTTGAACACCGCGTTCGGCGCGGGTGACGACGTGTTCTCCTGGCGCACCAATGTGCTTGCCACCGTCGTCGGTCGCGCGGGCTTCGCCGTGCAGAACAACCTGTTCTACATCAAGGGCGGCTATGCCGGCGTGAACAACCGTCTGTCGGTCACCGATACGGTCGGTCCGGCCACCGGTTCCGGCGGTCAGACCCATTGGGCCAACGGCTGGACCGTCGGTGCCGGCTGGGAATACGGCATCACCCGCAACTGGATCGTCGGCCTCGAATACAACTACGCAGCCTTCGCCAGCCAGACCTATCAACTCGGCGGCACCTCCGGCAATTACAGCTTCGATGCCAAGCCGCGCGACCTGCAGTGGGCCGTCGTGCGCGCCAGCTACAAGTTCGACGCGCCGGTCATCGCCCGCTACTAAGTGGGTCAACGAACGACCAAGCAGCCATAAAAGACGATCACTGCCCAAATTCAAAAGCCGCGGCATTGTCCGGGGCTTCTTTTTTGTGTGCAGATTTATTGGTGCGGCCTACGCCATCACCGAGAACCCGCCATCGACGGGGATCGCGGTGCCGGTGACGAAGTTGGAGGCGGATGAGGCGAGGAACACGGTGATGCCGGCGAAGTCGTCGATGTCGCCCCACCGCCCCGCAGGCGTGCGTGCCAGCACCCGCTCGTGCAATCCCGATACCTGCTGCCGCGCACCGCGGGTCAGGTCGGTGTCGATCCAGCCCGGCAGGATGGCATTGACCTGGATGTTGTCGGGCGCCCACGCATTGGCGCAGGCGCGCGTGTACTGAACGATGCCGCCCTTGCTCGCCGCATAGGCCGTTGCGAAGCTCGCGCCGAAGATCGACATCATCGAGCCGATGTTGATCACCTTGCCGTTGCCGGACGCCTTCAGCGCCGGATAGGCCAGCTTCGAGCACAGGAAGGCGCTGGTGAGATTGGTGTTGATCACCGTGTTCCACTCGTCGAGCTCGAGCTCGTGCGGCGGCTTGCGGATGCTCATGCCGGCATTGTTGATGAGGATGTCGATCCGGCCGAGATCCCCGACGACGCGATCGATCATCGCGGCGATGGCCGCCTTGTCGGTGACGTCGGTGGCAACAGAGATCGCCTTCACGCCGCGTTGGCTGAGGTCGGCGATGGCGGCGGCGGATTTGGTTTCGTTGCGCCCGACCACGGCGATGTTGGCGCCGGCGTCGGCGAGGCCACGGGCCATGCCGAGCCCGATGCCGCCATTGCCTCCCGTGACAATCGCGACCTTGCCGCGCAGATCGAACCGACTGGATGTCATGCTGCTATTCCCTGGTTTCTTCTATTGGTTGCTCTGCCAGATCAGCACCAGCCCGAAGCCGGCCATGGCTGCGCCATAGCCGGCCCATTGCAGCTGGTTGACCATGAAGCTCGATCGCGGCCACGCGACGGTGCCCGTACCCTGTCCGATCCAGAGCAGCCCGACGGCAAGGGCAAACAGGCCTGCTACAAGCAGAAATCTGCGCATGCATTCCTCCCCGGCGGTTTGCTTCTGTCGTGACGCGACATGACGATTGCCGCGGCCCGAAAACTTGCCGGGAGACTAGCCGTAGCCGTGGTCGGGATACAATGGCCGCTGATGCAGGCCGCAGGGCGGATGCATGTCCATACGCAAGGTCCGCTGAAGCACCGTACAACGAAAAAGCCCCGGACGATGCCGGGGCTTTGACGTCTGAACTTGCGTTCGGATCAGTACTTCGCGACGACCGGACCGGTCCAGTTGAAGCGGTAAACCAGCGAAGTCGAGATCGTCTGGTTCCAGCTGTTGGCGCGAATGCTCTGACCGACCGGGAGGTTACCGGCATCGAACAGGATGTCCTGGGTCTTTGCATTGTAGAAGGCCGAACGGTACTCGGTCTTCATGAACCAGCCGGGCGACTGGATGCCGAAGATGTTCAGGTTGTTCTCAACGCCGCCGCCGATGAACCAGCCATTGCGGTTGTAGCCGTTGAGGTGAACGCCGGCCGGAGCGCCAGCCAAGGTCATGAAGTTGGTGCTGCCGAAGTGGGCGCCGGAGTAACCGCCGTTGACGTAGGAGAGAACGTTCGGAGCGACCAGCCAGCCGAGGCGCACACCAGCGGCCCAGGAGTCTTCTAGCTTCTGGTTGCCGGTGATGCCGAGCAGGGGATCTTGAATGGTAGCACGGATGCTGCCGAACTGACCGTCAGCGAACACGCCGGCGACCCAGGTGCCACTGAACTGCCAGTCGTAGCCGAGACCGACGGTGCCGAACCAGCCCGAGCCACCCTGGCGCTGATCGATCGTCAGGGGAACTGCGCCAACCGTCGTCTGCACGTGCTGGTCGGCGTTCGAGAGACCGCCACCGCCACCGCCGAAGATGTAGAAGCCGGTCCAGTTGGCGACGGGAGCCGCCATCGGCGCCTTCGCGTAGGGACGGGCGCCAAGGTCAGCGGCCGAGGCCGAACCGGTCATCGCGGCAACCGCGGTCAGTGCGAGCAAAATCTTCTTCATCTTAAAAATCCCCAAGCTTTGGTCTGTCTGGCAGGCGCGAGCGCACTGAAGTCCGTGTGATCTGATGTCCCGGACTATACCTGCTTCTCTCCGAAATGCTGTTGCAGAGCAGGCACAGTCGCCGGGAAACGCCGCACGGCAGGGATTCTGGGTGCCGTCGTGGAAATGTGAAATAAGTACGCATTATCAATGCAGTACGTCGAATTTTGCGATTTGCGTTTTGGTAGCTTCTCGTTAGCGAATTCGGCTTTGTCCGAAATGGAGGCAGTCCTGCATCAGTCATGGCTCGGTGAGTCGTTGGCCGAGTCGCGGCGCGATGAGGCCGGGAATCAACGAAATCGAGGCGAACGTTGGCAGGATTGGCGGGAAAGAGCGGTTGTCATCTCCCAAAAACAAAAGAGCCCCGGGCATCATGCCGGGGCTCTGGATGGATACGACCGGGCAGCGCCTGCGGATCAGACGTCCAGCAGGTCGTCGTTGGCGAATTCGGCCTTGTCCGAGATGAACGCGAAGCGCGCTTCGGCCTTGGTGCCCATCAGGCGCTCCACCGAATCCGCCGTGGTGTCGCGGTCGTCGGCGAGCAGAACCACTTTCAACATGGTCCGCTTTGCCGGATCCATGGTGGTTTCCTTGAGCTGCGCCGGCATCATTTCGCCGAGGCCTTTGAAGCGATTGACCTCGACCTTGGCGTTGGCGTTGAACTCGCTCTTGATCAGCGCTGCCTTGTGCGCGTCATCGCGGGCGTAGACCGACTTCGTGCCGTTGGTCAGCTTGTAGAGCGGCGGCACGGCGAGGAAGAGATGGCCTTCATCGATCAGCCGCGGCATCTGCCGGTAGAAAAAGGTGATCAGCAGCGACGCGATGTGGGCACCGTCGACATCGGCGTCGGTCATGATGATGATGCGCTGGTAGCGCAGATCCTCTTCGCGATACTGCGCGAGCATGCCGCAGCCGATCGCCTGCACGAGGTCGGCGAGCTGCGTGTTCGCCGTCAGCTTGTCCTTGCCGGCGGACGCGACGTTGAGGATCTTGCCGCGCAGCGGCAACACGGCCTGGGTCTTGCGGTCGCGCGCCTGCTTGGCGCTGCCGCCGGCCGAGTCACCCTCGACGATGAAGAGTTCTGAGCCTTCCAACCCTGCATCGCTGCAATCGGCGAGCTTGCCGGGGAGGCGCAGCTTCTTGCCGGCGGTCTTGCGCGCGGTCTCCTTCTCCTGGCGGCGGCGCAGCCGCTCCTCGGCGCGCTCGACCACGAACTCGAGCAGCCTGTTGGCCTGGTTCGGATTGCCCGACAGCCAATGGTCGAACGGATCCTTCATCGCCTGTTCGACGATGCGCTGCGCTTCGGCGGTGGCGAGACGGTCCTTGGTCTGGCCCTGGAATTCAGGCTCGCGCACGAACACCGAGAGCATCACGGCTGCACCCACCATCACGTCTTCCGACGTAATGGACGACGCGCGCTTGCCCTGGCCGACGCGTTCGGCGTGGTCCTTGAGGCCGCGCAGCAGCGCGCTGCGCAGGCCGGATTCGTGCGTGCCGCCGTCGGGCGTCGGCACAGTGTTGGTGTAGGAAGACAGGAAGCCGTCGGCATCCGCGGTCCAGGCCACCGCCCATTCGCAGGCGCCATGCGCGCCGTTGCGGCCCGACTTGCCGGAGAAGATGTCGGGATGCACCAGCGTGTCGGCGTGGATCGCGGCGGCCAGATAGTCCTTGAGGCCACCGGGGAAGTGGAACGTCGCTTCCGCCGGCACGTCGTCGACGCCCTTAAGCAGTTCGGGCGCGCAATTCCAGCGGATCTCGACGCCGCCGAACAGATACGCCTTCGAACGCGTCATCTTGAACAGGCGCTGCGGCTTGAACGCTGCCTTGGCACCGAAGATGTCGGTGTCCGGCTTGAAGCGCACGCGGGTTCCGCGGCGGTTGTTGATCTTGCCGAGATCCTCGAGCTTGCCCTTTGGGTGGCCGCGCTCGAACGTCATGCGATAGAGTTTCTGGCTGCGCGCGACCTCGACCTCGAGCAGCGAGGAGAGGGCGTTCACCACGGAGATGCCGACGCCGTGCAGGCCGCCCGAGGTCTCGTAGACCTTGGAGTCGAACTTGCCGCCCGAGTGCAGCGTACACATGATGACTTCGAGCGCCGACTTCTTCGGGAATTTTGGATGCGGATCAACCGGGATGCCGCGGCCGTTGTCCGTGACGGTCAAAAAGCCGTCCGCGCTCAATTCGACTCCGATGAAGGTCGCATGCCCCGCGAGCGCCTCGTCCATCGAGTTGTCGATGACTTCGGCGAAGAGGTGATGCAGCGCCTTCTCGTCGGTGCCGCCGATATACATGCCGGGCCGGCGGCGCACCGGTTCCAGACCTTCGAGGACCTCGATGTCGGCTGCGGTGTAGTCGGCCTCGGCACCGCCCGCGCGCGGGGCGGCCTTGGCGGCGCGGGGCTTGGGCTCATCGCCGCCGAAAAAATCGTCTTTTGCTTTGGGCTTCAACTGCTTGGACATATATCTTTATGCGTTTTGAGGGCCGCATGAGCGGCGAATCGGTTGGGCCGACTATGCCACTTCTGACTTGGAAAGGTTATCGCGGGGCGGGCCCGGCGGTGTGGTTGGGAGCCAATCCCGGCGATTGTACGCCGCATCCCATCAATTCCCGGCAATGTGACGGTCCGGTCCGGCTGGACCTGGCTTTGTGACTTGATGTCACACAAGTCATTGGCTTACCAGTCATTTTCATCGAGCAGCACCTTCGGGCAGGACGGAAAGGCTATTTTTGAATGGAGCAGTTTGCGCACGGGCTCGCCGATTTCGTGCGCGCTCACCAGACGTGGGCAGCTCCCATCGTGTTCGTGCTCGCCTTCGGGGAGTCGCTCGCCTTCATCTCGCTGCTGATCCCGGCCTGGGGCGCGTTGGTCGCTATCGGCGCGCTGATCGGCGCGAGTGGCATCAGCTTCTATCCGGTCTGGATCGCCGGTGGCATCGGGGCGGCGCTGGGCGACTGGGTCTCTTACTGGTTCGGCTATCGCTACAAGGAGCAGGTCGCGCAGATGTGGCCGCTCTCGCGTTATCCGGAACTCCTGCCCAGAGGCGAGGCCTTCGTGCGCAGCTGGGGCGTGCCGAGCATCTTCATCGGCCGCTTCTTCGGCCCCTTGCGTGCCTCCGTGCCGCTTGCAGCCGGCATTTTCGAGATGCCCTATTGGAGCTTCCAGGCCGCCAATTTCGTCTCGGCACTGATCTGGTCGGCGGCGCTGCTGCTGTTCGGAGATGTGATCGCCAAGATCATGGAATGGATCTGGGGCGTGGTGTGACGTCGGAACCTTGACGGCGACCGCAACTGGCCTTATAGCCCCGCGCCATGATCAACGCCGCGACCATTTTGTTCGCCCGGCGCCGCCGCCGCAGCTTTGCGGTTTGGGCGGTCGATCGCGTTTGAGATCATCGTCTTTGCCGCTGGATCCGATCCGCGGCATTCTCTCTCCTGTCAGTGCGATCTGATCCGGCGGCCACCAAGGAGGCCAGCAGGAGACTACGATGTACACGCCACCCTTTTTCAAGCAGGACCGCGCCGCGAGCCTGAAATTCGCCGACACGCGCGGCTTCGGCACCATGTGCGCCTTCGACGGCCACAAGCCGATCGCCTCGCCGCTGCCGTTCTATTTGACCTATGCCGCGGACGGCACGCCGCAGGCCGCGTTTCATGTCGCCCGTCACAATCCGCTGCTAAAGCTTGCGGACGGGACGACCTCCTGGCTCCTCGGGGTCAACGGCCCCGATGCCTACGTGTCGCCGGACTGGTACGTCTCGCCGGATCAGGTGCCGACCTGGCTGTACCAGTCGGTCCATCTGACCGGGCCGGTGCGGTTGTTGTCGGATGGTGAACTGGCCGTGCAAATCGATACGCTCAGCAACAAGTTCGAGAACTGGCTGTTGCCGAAGAAGCCGTGGACGTCGGGCAAGATGACGGCCGGGCGGCTCGAGGCGATGAAGAAGGCGATCGTGGGTCTGGTCATGACGGTTGAGGAGGTCGAAGCCAGCTTCAAGCTCAACCAGCACAAGTCCGACGCCGATTATACGGCGATCGCCAATGCGCTTGGCGCGCAAGCCCATGCCGACGCCAGGGAGATCGCGCAACTGATGCAGGACGTAAGGCCGGATGCCTTCGCATCCGAAACCAACATGCTCGAAAGGAGCGCGCCATGAGCCTCACTGAAACGACGAAAGCACCGACCACTGGCGCTGCGACAAAGCCGGCCACTGTCTTCGTCGACGGCGGCTCCGGCACCACAGGGCTTGGCATCAACGAGCGGCTGAAGCTGCAGAGCGACGTGGTCGTGAAGACGATTGCCGACGACAAGCGCAAGGATCCCGCGGCCAAGAAGGCGCTGATGGAGAAGGTTGATCTGGTCATCCTCTGTCTGCCCGACGATGCTGCCAGGGAAACGGTTGCGCTCATCGACAGCATGGGGCCGTCGGGCCCGAAGGTGCTGGATGCCTCGACCGCGTACCGGGTCGCGCCCGACTGGGCCTATGGCTTTCCGGAACTGACGCCGGATCAGGCTGGCAAGATCAAGGCTGCGAAGAAGGTGTCCAATCCCGGCTGCTATCCGACCGGCGCGATCGCGCTGCTGCGACCGATCGTCGATGCCGGCCTGCTGCCGCGCGACTATCCCGTCACCATCAATGCGGTGAGCGGCTATTCCGGCGGCGGCAAGTCGATGATCGCGAGTTTCGAGGACGGCAGCGCGCCGTCCTTCGAACTCTACGGCCTCGGCTTCGAGCACAAGCATCTGCCGGAGATGCAGCTCTATTCGAACCTGACGCGGCGGCCGATCTTCATCCCGTCGGTCGGCAATTACCGGCAGGGCATGCTGGTGTCGGTGCCGCTCCAGCTCGACACGCTGCCCGGCAAGCCGAGCGGTGCGGACCTGCAAGCCGCATTGGCAGAACGTTACGCCGGCTCAAAATATGTCTCGGTGATGCCGCTGCAGAACGAGACGACCAAGGGTGGCAAGCTCGAGCCGGAAGGGCTCAACGAGACCAACACGCTCGAGCTCTACGTCTTCGCCAGCGACAAGTACCATCAGGCGGTGCTGGTCGCGCGGCTCGACAATCTCGGCAAGGGCGCGTCCGGCGCGGCCGTGCAGAACATGCGACTGATGCTGGGACTGCCGGAGGCGTAGGCGCAAGAGTCGCTGCTCGTCATGGCCGGGATAAGCCCGGTCATGACGGCTGCGAGGGCGCTTTCTCAGTACTTCGCGATGATCGGGCCGCCGAATTTGTAGTTGATGCGGGCGGTGATCAAGTCGACGTCCTGGCCAATGCGGTCGGTACGTGAGAACGTGCCGACGGGTGCCAGCACGCCGTTTGCCGTGAGGGTAACGTCGCGCCGGCCCATGAACAGATGGTCGTATTCGAAGCCGACCGACCAGTTCGGCGCAAAGCCGTATTCGATGCCGACGCCGACCGTGCCGCCCCAGCGGGTGTCGTCGGCGCCGTCGAACTCGGCTCCGGCCAGACCGCCGGTTCCGATGCCGCGGTAGCGATTGCGGGTGACGGCGGCGCCGCCCTTTGCGTAAAGCAGTGCGCTGTTCCAAGCGTAGCCGATCTGGCCGGTGAACAGGCCGAAAGCATCGACACGGGTGCGGTTCGCGACGCCGAGCACGGTGCTGGCGTTCCGGCCGGAGAGGTCCGCCCAGTCGCCCTGCGCTTCGAGGCCGAATACGAAGGCGCTGCTCTGCCAGCGATAACCGATCTGGCCGCCGGCGACGCCGCCCGTCGCGTCATGGCAGCCTTCCGCAACGCCGGCCGCGAAACCAACCGTCTGGTCCCAGCAATTGCGTGACGAGCCATATCCGCCGGTGGCGCCGATGTAGAAGCCGCTCCAATCATAGATCGCGGCGATCATCGGTGGCGCCTTGGTGTAGGGACGGGCGGCGAGATCTGCGGCGTTAGCCTGGGTCGCGACGGCAACGAGCGACAACGCGCCGACGGCGGATGCAATCTTCCAATTCATGTCTGCCCCGAATCAATCAATTGCGATGGGCAAATATACCTCTGGATGTGCGATCCATCGTGTCAGCCCAAGAGGGCATTGCTGCTTTTTTCCGCACTGTCGTCATTCGGCAACACCGGCAGCCGCGATAGGCCTTCGAGATTTCACCCGTTCGTTGCAGGCGCCAACCCAACCGGGGCCGATCAGAGCACCTTGAAGATCGCGAGCGCCAGCACGGCTTGGGCGAGAAAACCGACGGTGAAGGCGAGGGTGCGGAAGACGGGAATACCCATCGCATAGACGATCAGATGCGCAACGCGCGACCAGAAATAGACGGCGCAGGCAAGCACCGTCCACTTCGAGGAGTAGTCGATCGCATTCAGGATCAGCACCAGCGGCGCGAACAGCACGAGGTTCTCGACGGCGTTGTCATGCGCGAACATCAGGCGGTTCGCCCATTCCGACTGCGGCTTGTCGGTGCGCGAGGGATTGGCCATCGCACCACCAAGCCCGCGAATCTGGCAGCGGTTGATGGTGTAGGGAATCCAGAGGATTCCAGTCAGGACCACCGTCAGTGTCAGCCAGAACAATTCACGCGTCATAACCCGGTCCCCTCATCAATTTCTGCTGCAGGCATGGAGCTTATACGAAAGCGCGAAAGATTCTGCTATGCGCGAACCCTGACATAGCTGCCGGGTGCGTCCTCGATCGGGGGAAACGCCTCGCTGCCGACCGTGCGGGCCGGGACCTCCTCGGGATCGAGTGCGCCCAGCCATTGCCGCCAGTCCGGCCACCAGGAGCCCTTGTGCTCGACCGCGCCCTTCATCCACTCGGCGACGTTGGCGGACTTCACGTTGTCGTTGGTCCAGTACTGGTATTTGTTCGAGGCGGGCGGATTGACCACGCCGGCGATGTGGCCCGAGCCGGACAGCACGTATTTCACCGGGCCTCCGAAGAACTGGGAGCCGTACAGCACCGATTCAGCCGGCGCGATATGGTCCTCGCGGGTTGCGAGATTGTAGATCGGCACCATGACCTTGGAGAGATCGAGCAAGGTGTTGTCCAGCACCAACGTGCCGGTCGAGAGCCGGTTCTCAAGGTAGCAATTGCGCAGGTAGTACGAATGGTTCGACGCGGTCATGCGGGTCGCGTCCGAATTCCAGTGCAGCAGGTCGAACGCGCTCGGCTGCTGGCCTTTGAGGTAATTGCTGACGACATAGGACCAGATCAAATCGTTGGAGCGCAGCATGTTGAAGGCCATCGCCATCTTCGAGCCTTCGAGCACGCCCGCCGCCTTCATGTCCTGCTCGAGGGATGCGATCTGCTCCTCGTCGACGAACACGAGCAAATCACCGGCATGGGTGAAGTCGACCTGTGCCGCGAAGAACGTCGCGGACGCCACGCGCTGGCGGCGCTTCTCGGCGAGCCAGGCCAGCGTGGTCGCGAGCATGGTGCCGCCGACGCAATAGCCGGCGGTGTGCACCTTCATCTCGCCGGTGACCTTCTCGATCACGTCCATCGCCGTGAGCGGGCCTTCCTTCATGTAGTCTTCCCAGCTCTTGGCTCCGAGGCGTTTGTCGGGATTGACCCATGAGATCACGAACACGGTGATGCCCTGATCGACGCACCATTTGATGTAGGATTTCTCCGGCTTGAGATCGAGGATGTAGAATTTGTTGATCCAGGGCGGGATGATCAGGAGCGGCGTGCGCAGCACCTTCTCCGTCGCCGGCGCATACTGGATCAGCTGCATCATCTCGTTCTGGTAGATCACCTTGCCCGGCGTCGTCGCCATGTTCACGCCGACGACGAGATTGTCCGGATCGGACTGACGGATCTTCAGCGTGCCCTTGCCGGCGGCGATGTCCTCGGCCAGCATCTTCAGGCCGCGCGCGAGATTTTCGCCGCTGCTGGCCACCGTCGCGCGCAGCACTTCCGGATTGGTCAGCACGAAGTTGGAGGGCGATATCGCGTTGGTGACTTGCTGGACGTAGAACTCGGCCTTGCGGCGGGTCTGCGGATCGAGGCCCTCGGCTTCGCGCACAAGCTCCTGCGCAAATTTGGTCGTGAGCAGATAGAGCTGCATCATGAAATCGAAGAACTGGTTCGACTTCCATTCCGGATCGGCAAAGCGCTTGTCGCGCGGCGAGGGTGCGATCGCGGGCGGTGCGTCCTGACCGGCCATGCGGCGCGCCGCCGAACCCCAGAGGTCAAGATAGTCCTTGGCGAGCTTGGTCTGGAGTGCGGAGGCCCGCGACGTATCCGACAGCCAGTATTCGGCGACGGCGGTGAAGGTCTTGATGACCTCGGTAAGCTCCGCCGGCGGACGATCCTGCACCTCGCCGCTCTCGCGCGGCTTCAGGTACGCGGCAAGCGCCTTGCCGCCGCTTTCCATCGCCCGCGCGACATTCATCGCGAAGGCTTCCGCATCGAACTTCGTCTCGGGTTTGGGCGTATCGGTGGTGGCCATACTCATGAGGAGAACAGTAACGATTCATTCCGTATTCGTCACCGCGAAGCTCGCATGTTTGGCGTTAAACACTCTCGAAGATGTGTTGCAGTGCGACAAATTTTCTTGGTTCCGTCACAATCGAGCCGCACCGCTCGGCTTGATGGACTGGGGCTATTTTCTCGCTCGCACCATTTGGGCAGCAATGGTTTGAGCTTGGGCGCGGACTTGGGTAAGGTTGCCCGGGGCCGTGCTTTGGGACGAAGTGGGGATTTCCCTAGTGTTGGCGTTGAGGGACCTGCAAAAGTCGCGGCGGATCTGTGGCGCGCTGCTGATGGCGACGCTCGCCCTGGGCGGCTGCTCGAGCCAGCTCGCGGATATGACGCCTTCCGATGCTCAAGCGCATCCCAGAGAGGCCGGTAGCTATCTGCCGGTGCACGATCTGCCGCCGGATCGCGATCAGGCCGTCATGCCGCCGGACCAGCGCGCCAAGATCGAGGCCGAACTTGCTGCCGCGCGCGACCGTCAGGCGGTTGCCACCAAGGACGCGAAATAGGGCGCCGCAAGGTAATCGCTGGCGCCTCCGCCTCGCCGTGCTAAAAGACCTTAGTTCAGCCGAGAGTCAGGGCGAACGACTTCAGTCAACATCGTCGATGATTGCTCTAAGTATTTGATCTTGAGTAATTTTCGCGAGAGATGCGGGCGCCTTCCGCCTGGTCTTTATGGCCTGTCGATTCTGTCCTGACCGGTTGCCCGGAGCTGAGAGAGCCATGGAAGAATTTTACCGCATCCGCCGCCTTCCGCCTTACGTGTTCGAACAGGTCAACCGGGCCAAGGCAGCTGCGCGGAACGCCGGCGCCGACATCATCGACCTCGGCATGGGCAATCCGGACCTGCCGGCGCCAGCGCACGTGCTGGAGAAGCTGAAGGAGACGCTGGGCAAGCCGCGCACCGACCGCTACTCGGCCTCCCGCGGCATCCCCGGGCTGCGCCGGGCCCAGGCCGGCTACTACGCCCGCCGCTTCGGCGTGAAGCTCAACCCCGACACCCAGGTGGTGGCGACGCTCGGCTCCAAGGAGGGCTTTGCCAACGTGGCGCAGGCGATCACCGCGCCCGGCGACGTCATCCTTTGTCCCAATCCGAGCTACCCGATTCACGCCTTCGGCTTCTTGATGGCGGGCGGCGTGATCCGTTCGGTGCCCTCGGAGCCGATGCCGCAATTCTTCGAGGCGGTCGAGCGGGCGATCGTGCATTCGATCCCGAAGCCGCTGGCGCTCGTGGTCTGCTATCCTTCGAACCCGACCGCCTATGTCGCGAGCCTCGACTTCTACAAGGACCTGGTCGCGTTCGCGAACAAGCACGAGATCCTGATCCTGTCGGATCTCGCTTATGCCGAGGTTTATTTCGACGAAAGCAACCCGCCGCCCTCGGTGCTCCAGGTGCCGGGCGCGATGGACGTTGCCGTCGAGTTCACCTCGATGTCGAAGACCTATTCGATGGCTGGCTGGCGCATGGGCTTCGCGGTCGGCAACGAGCGCGTGATTGCGGCACTCGGCCGCGTCAAATCCTATCTCGACTACGGTGCGTTCACGCCGATCCAGGTCGCAGCGACCGCCGCGCTGAACGGACCGGACGATTGCATCAAGGAGATGCGCGACACCTACCGCAAGCGGCGCGACGCGCTGGTGGAATCGTTCGGCCGTGCCGGCTGGGAGATCCCGCCGCCGGAAGCATCGATGTTCGCCTGGGTGCCGCTGCCGGAAGCCTTCCGCAGCGTCGGCAGCATGCAGTTCGCGACCCTGATGGTGGAGAAATCCGGTGTCGCGGTCTCGCCCGGCGTCGGCTTCGGCGAGCATGGCGAAGGATATGTCCGCATCGCCATGGTGGAAAACGAGCAACGGATCAGGCAGGCCGCGCGTGGCGTGCGCCGCTTCCTTGAAAGCGGCATCGAAACGTTGCACAACGTCGTTCCGCTCGCCACTCGGCGTTAAGTTCTCTTCCGCAGGTTTTCCAAGGCATCATGGTTGCACCCCTGAAAGTGGGCATAGCGGGGCTCGGCACCGTGGGCGCCGAAGTTGTCCGTCTGATCGAAACGCAGGCGCGGGTGCTTGCCGGCCGCAGCGGCCGTGGCATCCGTGTCGTCGCCGTCACCGCACGCTCGAAGGCGAAGAAGCGCGGCGTCGATCTGCGCGGCATCGAATGGGTCAAGGATCCGCTTGCCCTCGCCACGCATCCGGGCATCGACTGCTTCGTCGAGCTGATGGGCGGCGCGGGCGATCCCGCGCTGGCGGCGGTCGAGGCCGCGCTCGCCGCCGGCAAGTCCGTCGTCACCGCCAACAAGGCGTTGCTGGCAAAGCACGGCCTCAAGCTGGCAAAGGCCGCCGAAAAGCACGGCGGCGCGCTGAATTTCGAAGCAGCCGTCGGCGCTGCGATCCCTGTCATCAAGACGTTACGCGAAGGTCTTGCCGGAACCGGCATCAACCGGGTCTACGGCATCCTCAACGGCACCTGCAATTACATCCTGACCCGGATGGAGCAGGAGGGCCTGTCCTTCGCCGAATGCCTGAAGGACGCGCAACGGCTCGGCTATGCCGAGGCCGATCCGTCATTCGACGTCGACGGCCACGATACCGCGCAAAAGCTCGCCATTCTCGCCAGCCTCGCTTTCGGCACGAAAGTTGCTCAAAGCGCGGTGTATGTCGAAGGTATCTCCTCCATCGCGCCGGAAGATCTCCGTGCCGCTGACGATCTCGGTTACCGGCTCAAGCTGCTCGGCGTCGCGGTTCGCACTGCCACGGGCATCGAGCAGCGCGTGCATCCGACCATGGTTCCGAAATCCTCCTCGATAGCGCAGGTGATGGGTGTCACCAACGCGGTCACGATCGATGGCGAGGGCATCCCGCCGATCACGCTGGTCGGCCCCGGTGCCGGCGGCGCCGCGACCGCATCCGCCGTCGTCGCCGACATCGCCGACGTTGCGCGCGGCATTCGCGCCAATCCGTTCGGCCGGCCGATTTCGCAGCTGCGCGACACCAAGAAGGCGCCGATGGAGCGCCACGAGGGCGGCTACTACATCCGCCTTCTGGCACGCGATTTCCCGGGCACCGCGGCTGCGATCGCGACCCGGCTCGCCGAGCAGAAGATTTCAATCGAGTCGATCGTGCAGCGCCATCCCAATGGCGGCCCTGCGCCGGCAGACGGCAAGGCGGTCCCGGTGCCTGTCATTCTCATCACCTATGCCACGCATGAGGACGCCGTGCGCCGTGCGCTCGCGGCCGTGCAGAAGGACAGGGTGATCAGCGGACGGCCACAGGTTATCAGGATCGAGAAGAACTGACACGGTTCGAACGAACTGTGGGTGTTACGAGTTGATGCGGCGGAGATGTCCGTCCAAAACTGTTTCGAAGGAGTGAGCCGATGTCGACCCATATTTCAGTCCCGCCGCAAGCATTGCTCGAGCGCATTCTCACGCTGGAGATCGTGCGTGTGACGGAGCGGGCGGCGGTGTCTTCGGCGCGTCTGCGCGGGCACGGCAACGAGAAGGCGGCCGACCAGGCCGCGGTGGACGCGATGCGGCGCGAGCTCAACAAGCTGCCGATCGAGGGCACCATCGTCATCGGCGAGGGCGAGCGCGACGAGGCGCCGATGCTCTTCATCGGCGAGAAGGTCGGCATGAACGCCGGCCCGCAGGTCGACATCGCCGTCGATCCGCTTGAAGGCACCACGCTGTGCGCCAAGAACATGCCGGGCTCGATTGCCACCATGGCGATGGCCGACGGCGGCACGCTGCTGCACGCCCCCGACGTCTATATGCAGAAGCTCGCGATCGGTCCCGGTTACGACAAGGGCGTCGTCGAGCTCGATGCGACACCGGCCGAAAACGTCCGCCGGCTCGCCATGGCCAAGGGCGTCAAGCCCGACGGCATCACCGTTCTCGTGCTCGACCGGCCACGCCATGCCAGCATCATCGAGAGCGTGCGATCGACTGGCGCCGCCGTGCGCCTGATCACCGACGGCGACGTCGCCGGCGTGATCCACTGCGCCGACCCCGACAATACCGGCGTCGACATGTATCTCGGCACCGGCGGCGCGCCGGAAGGCGTGCTCGCGGCCGTGGCGCTGCGCTGCATTGGCGGCCAGATGCAGTGCCGTCTCATCCTCGACTCCGACGAGAAGCGCGAGCGCGCCGCCAAGATGGGCGTCAGCGATCCCAAGATGATCTACGGCATCGAGGACATGGCGCGCGGCGACTGCCTGTTCGCAGCCACCGGCGTCACCACGGGCTCGCTGCTGTCGGGCGTCAAATTCCGCAAGGACGGCGTGATCGAGACCGAGACGGTGGTGATGCGCTCCGTCACCGGCACCGTGCGCTACATCAAGGCCGAGCACCGCGAGCTGGCGAAATTCCACCTCGACTGACGACTGCCGTCATTCAGGACGGCGCGACAGCGTCGAGGCCGGAATCTCGTGCCAATAACCTCTGGATTCCGGGGCCGCTCTGACGAGAGTCCCCGAATGACGAACAACAAAAAGAGGAAGCGCACATGTCCGACCTCTCCGCCGTCAAAGCCCTGGTCTTCGACGTGTTCGGCACCGTCGTCGACTGGCGCACCAGCCTGATCACCGACTTCATGTGGTGGGCGAAGGGCCGCGGCATCAGCGCCGACTGGACCGCCTTGGTCGACGGCTGGCGCGGCATGTACATGGCTTCGATGGATGACGTGCGCAAACATCCCGAGCGCGGCTACGTCATGCTCGATGATCTGCATCGCCGCTCGCTCGAAAAACTGGTCGCGCAATTTTCGATTCCAAACCTGACCGAGGCCGATCTCGATCACCTCACCAAGGGGTGGCACCGCTTGCACCCGTGGCCCGACAGCGTCGCCGGCCTGACCCGACTGAAGACGAAATTCGTGATCTCGCCGCTGTCGAACGGCAATGTCGCGCTGCTCACCAACATGGCGAAGTTCGCAGGGCTTCCCTGGGACCTCATCATGTCGGCCGAGCTGTTCGAGCACTACAAGCCCGATCCCGAAACCTATCTCGGCGCCGCGCGCCTGCTCGGCCTCAAGCCGGAGCAGGTGATGATGGTCGCGGCCCACAACGGCGATCTCGCCGCCGCGCAGAAAAACGGGCTGAAGACGGCCTTCGTGGCGCGGCCGACCGAATACGGTCCGCTTCAGAAGGTCGATTTCGAGGCCACCGGCAATTGGGACATCGTCGCCAAGGATTTTGGTGGGATCGCCGACAAGCTCGGGTGCTAGGGCGGCTGACGCTCATCCGAGGCGGACGAGGCCCGGAATGCTGAACATATGGGCCAAGGCTCAGCCTCGCAGGACGTTCCACGGGGCGAAGGCATTGTTGACGCCCTCGAGCGCCGGTCCGAGTTGCGGCATATGCCGCAGCAGCACCGATTTCATTCCGTTGTTGTGGATCCAGTCCAGACCGAAGTTGGTGTAGACTTCCGCGCGGTAGTCATCGGTGAAGAACCGGTCGCTCTTCAGACGCCGCGATGCCATCAGGATGAAAATGCGGAAGGCGGTATCGCTGAAGCCGAAACCCTCCGGCAGGTCCTCGGCCAATAATCCGACCATCAGATCAACGCGATCGACGTTGCCCTTGTAGATCGCGCGCATCTTCCTGGCGGCACCGGGGATGCTGGTGATTTCTTCGAATGTGTTGACCCGCTTCTTGCCGACCAGCTCGCGAAACCGGTTGTAGCGCGGCACGCCGCGCTCGCGATCACGCATGATGTCGATCGCGGCCACGTCGAGCAGCGGCTGGCCGTCTTTCGTGAACCGGCGCAGGAAGTTGGGAAAATTGTGGAGGCGAATGGCGCCGGGATGAGCGGTGCCGAACGAGTACAGCAGGTTGGCGAAGCCGTGAGTCTGCATGAACTTGCGGGAGGCGGGGCCCTGCATTTTGACCAAGTCGCTAGCGGTAATCTCTGTGCTATCGAGCCGCCGTACATCAAGGTTTTCCGGGATCAACGGGTGCAGGCGGTACACGGCGGTGAATTCCTCGGTCATCGCGTAGGGCGCGCTGTGCTGATCCGTCGGAGAGCCGATGATGCCAAAGGCGGCTTCGCTGTTCTTGCCGAGCACGGCGCGCAGCACCCGGCACGGGATCCCCGACCAGTTGGCGTGCATGCTGAAGTCCAGTGCGGGATGGCCGAGGATGCCTGGCGTCCATTCGACGGTGTGGATCTTGGCGATCAGGGCCGCGTTGATCAGGCGCGCATGCTGGAATAGCTCCTCGTCCTTCCAGGTCGGATACCGCGCCTTCAAGCCGTCGCAGATGACATTGTGCTCGCGTGCAAAGAGATTGTGCAGCAGGCTGAGCCCCACCCACCAATTGTCGTTGAAGCCGGTGAGATCGGCGCCGGGATGCACCGGATCGGCTGGAAGCATCCCATCATCGCCGACCGCGATCTTCCCATCTGCCCCGGAACGGATCTGCATCTGCCTTGCGCGGTCGCTGCCGTAGATTTGTCCGGCGTCCCACCAGTGCGAGTTGAGGTTGCGGAACGTGGGGGTCGCGCCGAGCCATGGTTCACGTGGCGTCCCGTCGCAAACGGTCCGACGGATCTTCATGCAGCCGTCGATCCGTTCATGGGCCGGCCATTCGTCGTTTGGCGTCAGCGGAATTTTGAACTCGTTTCCCGACTTAGGGGACCCATGGCTGAACCAATTATGCGTTTCGAACTGGATCCAGGCGGCGGCCAGCAGATTGAGGCTGGTCGCCGGAATAAATTCGTGGCGCGCCAGCAATTCCTCCGAGATCACGCGCGGACTGGGTTCGAGCAGGTCGTCCAGGCTGTCCGGTACGCATTCTGACAGCGCGAAATTGCGTCCGAACCGGGCGCCAGCCATGCCCATGCGCGGATGGTCGAGGCTGTTGAACGAGCCGTCGGCGGAACGCCACCGGTCATTGCCCGTGTTCCAGCGAGGCGATGTCGTGCCGTAGCCGGTATGGTGCAGATTGCGCTCCCGCAGACGGTCGCGGAACGCCGAGAGATTGGCGGCTCCGAGCAGGGTCGGCAGTTTGTCCCATGTGACAAAGAAGTTGACGGCCCGATAGATAACATCCGGGACCCATTGGAGCAGGTCGCGATGGAAGACAAAACCATCGTTCTCGCGGGACATTGACGCTCCCAAACGCAATTGAGCGAAATGAACTTAACTTGCAACAGGAAGTAATGTTTGCCAACGCCGCCGGAGGCATCACGAATTTGAAGTTCTTTACCGGCCAGTCGGACGGCGGTGATCGTTCGGATGGTCCGGGCGGCGCGTGCGTCGCCCGGACCAGATCCGGCGATTACAAAGTCATCTGCATCGGTTCGGGATAATAGTGGAATCCTTCACCCGCCTTGGCGACATGGCCATAGCCCGGCCAGGCGAAGTGATAGGACATCACGGGCGTCTTGTTCGCAGCAAGCATGGTCAGCAGTTTTACGCGTGACTCGGCCGCCTGTTTCGGGTCGGTGTCGTAGGAGAATTCCATCCGCGGCCGCTCGAGCAGCAGGACGGGATGATGCGACAGGTCACCAAGGAAGGCGAAGGACTTGCCGGCCGACGAGACCATGAAGATGGTGTGGCCGACGGTATGACCGGGCGCTGCGATTGCCTGCACGCCAGGCAGAAATTCCTGGCCGTCCTTGAAGAACACGATGCGGTCGCGGACCGGCAGCAGGTTCTTGCGGGCGTGAACGACGAAATCCTTGGCCGCGCTGCCAAGCTTGCCTTCGTCGGTCCAGAAGTCGAAATCGGTCTGCGAGATGTAGATCTGCGCGTTGGGAAACAGCGGCTTGCCGCCGTCGTCCACGATGCCGCCGATGTGGTCGATATGGGCATGCGAGCAAACCACGGCGTCGATGTCGCCGGGCTTAATGCCGGCCTCGGTCATGCTCTTCTGCTGCCGACCGGTGGTGGCGCCGAACATCTTGGATGAGCCCATGCCGGTATCGAACAAGATGAGCTTGTCGCCGGTGTTGACGATCGGCGAGTTCTGCTCGAGCACGACATTGTCCGGCGACAGGAAATTGTCGACGAGCATCTTCTTCACCTCTTCCTTGGAAACACCGGTGAAGGTGCCCGAGGGATCGCCCAGGGGAAGCGGTCCGTCGGACACGACGGTGACTTCGGCGTCGCCGAGAACGAAGCGGTGCCAGTAGGGCGTCTGGGTGCCGAGCTTGGGAGCGCGCGCCAAGGCGCTGCCGCCGAGCATTGCGCTGGCACCAAGGCCAGCCCCGAGGGTCAACAAGGACCGACGTGAGACATCGATTGTCATGCGTTTCCTCCGCTTTTGTCTTTTGTTTTGCGCAATTGCTTGCGCGTTACATTCGGCCCGCGCCGATGGTCGAATGCTGCGCCGGTTCAGGCAGGCGAGCAAGTGGAATTGATTTGGCGATGATCTCGGTTTGTCGAAGTTGGATGCGCAATTCCGGCGCGCGACAAAAGACGTCCGTTGCCGACGAGCCTCGTCAGCACGATCCGTGCCAGTACAGCCAAAAGCAATCAATGATTGTGTCGTGATTGTGTCTGCTGGCCGCCCGATCCGGCGTGACCGCAAGATTCTTTGTACGTCGCGAACCTATGGCTCACGCAATTCTCGGCGCGAGCTCGCTCCCTTCCGTTTCGGCAAAGCCCGCCTGCAAAACCTCTTCGCGCTTGTGGCGCAAATGCGCTCGCAGGATATGGGCGAGGCCGACGCCGTCGCGCCTCTGCAGTGCGTTCAGGATGGCATCGTGCTCCTTCACGGCGACCGCCCAGCGTTCGGGCGTCATCGGCGTGACATAGCGCGCGCGGCGGATGCGCGCGGTCACGGACGTATACAGCCCCGCGAGCACCGGGTTTCCGGCCGCAACGACGATGGCTTCGTGAATGGCGCGGTTGCCGCGATAGTACTGGATCAGATCGCGTTCGCGATAATGCCGCACCATGTCCGCGTGCGCGGCGGCGATCGCGTCGATCTCGGCATCGGTGATGCGTTCGCAGGCGAGTTCGCCGGCGAGCGCCTCGAGACCCTGGCAGACCTCGAACAAGTCGCGCATGTCCTTGTCGGTCAGTTTTGCTGCGCGCGAGCCGCGATGCGGCAGGAGCTGCACGAGACCTTCGGCGGCGAGCACCTTGAGCGCCTCGCGGAGCGGCGTGCGCGATATCTGCAGCCGCTCGCACAGTTCGCGCTCGGGAATCCGCGCGCCCGGCGGGATCTCGCCGTCGAGCAGGATGGCCCGGATGCGGCCGACGACTTCCTCATGAAGCATGGGTCTGAAGTCCATTTGAATGCAAAAATGGAGCTATATACGCATTAATGCAAGTTCCGGCTTGTAAATCGATCATTTTGCATTCAAAAATGTAGAAAAGCAGAAGGACATCGAGGAAATGGACCAGCAGGTGAAGGCGGAAGACCTCGTTTTCGAGCGCCAGGACGGGATCGGGCGGATCACCTTCAACCGCCCGCAGGCGCGCAACGCCTTCACTTTCGCGATGTATGAGCGGCTCGCCGCGATCTGCGAGGAGATCAACGACGATCACGCGATCAAGGTACTGGTGCTGCGCGGGGCCGGCGACAAGGCGTTTGCCGCGGGCACCGACATCAATCAGTTCCGCGATTTCAAGTCGCCGCAGGACGCGATCGACTACGAGAACCGCATCGATCGGGTGTTGACCACGCTCGAGCAGTGCCGCGTGCCGACGATCGCGGCGATCAACGGGTTCTGCACCGGCGGCGGCGCGGGCATTGCCGCGGCATGTGACCTCCGCATCGGCACCCAAAGCGCGAAAATCGGCTTTCCCATTGCCCGCACGCTCGGCAACTGCCTGTCGATGTCCAATGTCAGTCGTCTCACCGCGCTGATCGGCGCCGCCCGCGTCAAGGATCTGATCTTCACGGCGCGGCTCGTCGACGCGACCGAGGCTGCCAGTGTCGGGCTGCTCGGCGAGGTCGTCGAGGATATCGCCGCGCTCGAAAGGCGCGCGGACGAGGTTGCCAAATTGCTCGCCAGCCACGCGCCGCTGACGCTGAATGCGACCAAGCAGGCCGTGGCGCGCCTGCAAAGGCGCCTGACGCCCGACGAGGGCGAAGACCTCATCCTGATGTGCTACACGAGCCAGGATTTTCGCGAAGGGCTCGATGCTTTCCTCACCAAGCGCGCGCCGCAATGGCGCGGCCAATAGGACGCCCCGATGCAAAGCGATCGCTCGCAATCAACCTCCGGCCGTTCGGGGCCGCTTGCCGGCCTCAAGGTGATCGATCTCACCCATGTCATGGCAGGGCCGACCTGCACCTTGATGCTGGCCGATATGGGCGCCGACGTCATCAAGATCGAGAAATCGCCGAACGGTGACGACACCCGCCATTCGGTGCCGCCGAAGATCGGCGACGAGGCGGCCTCCTTCCTGATGATGAACCGCAACAAGCGCGGCATCGTGCTGGATCTGAAGACCGATGGCGGCAAGCAGGTGTTGCGGCGGCTGATCGCGGGCGCCGACGTGCTGGTCGAGAATTTTGCGCCGGGCGCCATGGAGCGCCTCGGCTTCGGCTATGACGACCTGCACAAGCAGCATCCAACGCTGATCTATTGCTCGCTGTCTGGCTTCGGCCGCACCGGACCCTACAAGCATCGCCGCGGCTTCGATCTGGTCGCCCAGGCCATGAGCGGAATCATGAGCTTTACCGGCGAACGTCCCGATGGTCCGCCCGTGAAATGCGGCCCGCCGCTGTCCGACATCACCGCCGGCCTGCTGGCGAGCATGGGCATCCTCGCGGCCTACACGCACCGTCTCAAGACCGGCGAAGGGCAGTGGGTCGAGACCTCGCTCTATGAGGCCGCGCTGGTGCAGACCTACTGGCAGTCGACCATCGCGCTGGCCGCGGGCACCGCGCCGCGGGCCATGGGTTCGGCGCATCCGCTCAACGCGCCATATCAGGCGTTCGAGGCCTCGGACGGCTGGTTGGTGGTCGGCGGCGCCAACAAGAAGCATTGGCTGTTGATGCTGGAGGCGCTCGGCGCAAGCGAGCTCGCAGCCGATCCACGCTTCGTCACCGGCGCCGACCGCATGGCCAATTTGAAGGAGCTCGAAGCTGTTCTGAGCGAGCGCTTCCGCACCCGCACGCGCGCGCACTGGCTGGCGGCACTGGACGAGAAGGGCGTGCCGTGCGGCCCCGTGCACGACATGCTGGAGGCGCTCAGCGATCCGCAGACGCTGGCGCGCGAGATGGTTGTCGAGGTCGAGCATTCCACGCTCGGGCCCGTGAAGACGATCGGCTTGCCGGTCAAGTTTTCGGAGACCCCAGGCAAAGTGCGCACGGGCGCGCCGGTCTACGGTGAGCATACAAGCGAGGTGCTGGCCGAGCATGGGTTCGACCGGAAGCAGATCGACGCGCTCGAACAAGAAGGCGCAATCGTGTTGGCATCGGGAAGAGGCGAGGAACGGGTCGCCTGACCGGACGTCGAAAACAACAAGAACAAGAGACAAAAATAAGCTGGAGGACATCATGGGTCAGACATCAAAACTTCTGCTCTCCGCAGCCGCAATTGTGCTCGCCGGCACGACGCCGGCGCTCCCGGCCTGGCAGCCGCAAAAGCCGATCGAGTTCGTGGCGACCGCCGGGCCCGGCGGCGGCACGGACAATCTCGCGCGCGCCGTGCAGAACATCATCACCAAGCACAAGCTGGTGGAGCAGCCGATCGTCGTCGTCAACAAGGGCGGCGGCAGCGGCGCGGAAGGCTATGTCTACGGCAAGGCGTCCGCCGGCGATCCCTACAAGGTGATCTTCGGCACGTCGAATGCCTGGCAGCAGCCGCTCGTCTCCAAGGTCGCTTTCAACTACACCGATCTCACCCCGATCGCGGCGATGGCGCAGGACGAGTTCCTGCTCTGGGTCAAGCAGGACGCGCCCTACAAGACGGCGGGCGATTATCTGAAGGCGGCCGCATCAGGCGAGTTCAAGATGGGCGGCGCGCAGTCAAAGGATACCGACGAGGTGCTGACCCGCATGATCGAGAAGGCCGGCCACATCAAGCTGACCTATATTCCCTTCAAGAGCGGCGCCGAGACCGCCGTGCAGCTCGCCGGCGGACACCTCGACTCTCACGTCAACAATCCCAGCGAGAGTCTCGGGCAATGGCGTGGCGCCACCCAGCGCCCGCTTTGCGTCTTCAGCCCGAAGCGGCTGCCGCAGGGCGCCAAGGTCACCGCGACCGAAGGCTGGGGCGATGTTCCGACCTGCGTCGAGCAGGGCCTCGACATCAAGCAGTATGAGCAGCCGCGCACAGTGTGGCTCCCCGGCAAGGTCACGCCGGACCAGGCCGCGTTCTATGTTGACCTGATGAAGAAGGTGCAGGCGACGCCGGACTGGAAGGACTACATCGAGAAAACCTCCCAGGTCGACACGTTCCTGACCGGTGCCGAGTTCGACAAGTTCATCAAGGAGGATCTCGAGCGCGTCAGGCTGGTTGCGAGCGAGCAGGGTTGGTTGGTCAAGTGAGGCGGCGCACGCCTCAAACCCCTCCGCCGGAACGACAGCGAACGCTGGGAAAACACGTGCGCCATAATCGGACATTGTACGTGGCCTGACCGGAGCCCTCGATGATATCGCGCCGCGCTCTCGAACTTGCGACAGCCGTTCTCACCGGAAGCTTCGGTGTGGCGGTCGTCATTTCCAGCCTCGATAACGGCATCGGCTGGTCGAGCGCGGGCGTGGACGCCGGGACGTTTCCGTTCCTGACCGGGATCATCATCGTGCTCGGGAGCCTCTACAACCTGTTTCGAGGTGTCATGCCGGCCGCGACGCTCGCCAGCGTCCCAATTGCCATCACATCGATCGAGCTGCGCCGGCTTGCCGGCCTGTTCGTGCCGGCCGCGATTTTCGTGGCTGCGATCCCGTTGGCCGGGATGTACGTCGCCTCGGCCCTGTACATCTTCGCGGTGCTGGCGATCCCCCGACAACAATCCGTGCCGCGCGCGCTTGGCATGGCGGCGGCGACGGCGCTTGCGCTCTACGTCGTGTTCGAGCGCATGTTCCAGGTGAGCTTGCCGCACGGCGCGCTCGCCGCGGCGTTCGGCTTCTGACGGAGAGGCCGATGGACAATCTCGGAGAACTCCTTCACGGCTTCAGCATCGCGATCACGCTGCCGCATCTGGCGCTGATGGTGATCGGCGTGTTGCTCGGCATTCTCGTCGGCGTGCTGCCTGGGCTGGGTGCTCCGAACGGGGTGTCGCTGCTGCTGCCGCTGACCTTCGGCATGCAGCCGGTCTCTGCCATCATCCTGCTCTCCAGCATGTATTGGGGCGCGTTGTTCGGGGGATCCGTGACCTCGATCCTGTTCAACATCCCTGGCGAGCCGTCGTCTGTCGCCACCACCTTCGACGGCTACCCGATGGCGCGCGATGGACGGCCGACGACGGCGCTCGCCACCGCCTTCGGCTCGGCGGCATTCGGCGCGCTGATCGGCGTCATCCTGATCACCTTCCTCGCATCATGGGTGGCGCAAGTCGCACTCGCCTTCGGGCCGGCGGAATATTTTGCGGTCTATTTTCTTGCCTTCGCCAGCTTCGTCGGCATGGGCGGGGCTGCTCCGATCAAGACTGTCGTCGCGCTGGCGATCGGCTTTGCCATCGCCGCCATCGGCATCGACACCGTCTCCGGCAGCGTGCGCCTCACCATGGGCGTCGACGAGCTGGTCAAGGGCGTCAACTTCGTCGTCGCGGTGATGGGCCTGTTCGGCATCGGCGAGCTGCTCGTGGCCGTCGAAGAGGAGTTTCATGCCCGCGCGGTCTCGTCGAAGATAGAGTGGCGCGAGGTGTTTCGCGCGATCGGTCGCCTGCCGCGGCATAGCGTTGCGCTGTTGCGCAGCGCGGCGATCGGATGCTGGATGGGGATCACGCCCGGTGGCCCGACTGCGGCGTCGTTCATGAGCTACGGCATCGCCCGGCGCTTCTCGCGCCGTGGCCGATATTTCGGCACCGGGGAGCTTGAAGGCATCATCTCGCCGGAGACGGCCGATCATGCGGCTGGCACTAGCGCGCTTCTGCCCATGCTCTCGCTCGGCATTCCCGGCTCGGCCACTGCGGCCGTCATGATGGGCGGGCTGATGATCTGGGGCCTCAATCCCGGGCCGATGCTGTTCGTCGACCAGAAGGACTTTGTCTGGGGCCTGATTGCCTCGATGTATGTCGGCAACATCGTCGCCGTCGCACTCGTGCTGCTGACCGTTCCGGTCTTCGCGGCCCTGATGCGGATTCCCTTCGTGATCATCGCGCCGCTGATCGTGATCATCTGCGTCGTCGGCGCCTATTCGGTATCGAACTCCTATCTCGATGTCGTCATGATGCTCGGCTTCGGCATCGTCGGCTATCTCTTCAAGAAGCTGTTCTATCCGCTGGCGCCGCTCGTGCTCGCGATCGTCATCGGGGACAAGGCCGAGGACGCGTTCCGGCAGTCGATGCTGATGTCCAAGGGATCGCTCGGGATCTTCTTCGCCAACAAGCTGGTGACATGCCTGATCGTGGCCGGCATCGCACTTTTGCTGCTTCCGCTCGTGCTGCAGCTTGCGCGCCTGCTGCGGAAGCCTGCGCCGTCCACCGACGAGACGACAGCCCAAGAGAGAACGCAAGAGAGAGCTCAAGAGACCGCTCGGGAGAAAGTGATCATATGACCGCAAAGCCGCTCATTGCATTGGCAATGGGAGATCCCGCCGGCATCAGCCCGGAATTGACCGCAAAGCTCGTGGTGCAGGACGATATCCGCGCCCGCAGCCAGATTGTCGTGATCGGCAACCGCCGCATCTTCGACGCGGGCGCGCGCGTTGCCGGCGTCGAGCCGGAGCTGACAACAGTGGAGCAGGGGGCCGATCTGCGCGCGGCGGAGGGCGAGACTCTGTTCGTCGATCTCGGCCATCTCGATCCCGGCAACATCCAGCAGGGGATCGCGAGCCTTGCCGGCGGCAGGTTCGCGCTTGCCAACTACAAGCACGCGCTCGAACTCGGCCGCGACGGCCGGGTCGATGCCGTCTGCTTCACGCCGTTCAACAAGCAGGCGATGCGGCTGGCCCGCGCCGAGTATGACGACGAGATCGCATTCTCCGCCGAAGTGGTCGGACTCAAAACCCCCGCAAGCGAGTTCAATGTGCTGGACCGGCTGTGGAACGCCCGCGTGACGTCCCACATCCCGCTCAAGGACGTCGCCGCGCGACTGTCCGGCGAACGCATCCATAGCGCGCTGAAGCTGACCGATGCCTGCATGCGCAACGCCGGCTTTGCGCGGCCGCGCATCGCGGTGGCCGGGCTCAATCCGCACGCCGGTGACGGCGGCAATTTCGGCCGCGAGGAGATCGACATCATTGCGCCCGTGGTCGCCGCCGGCCAGCGCGATGGTATTGCCGCGGAAGGGCCGTTTCCCGCTGACACCGTATTCCTGCGCGCCAAGGGCGGCGCCTTCGATGCGGTGCTGACGATGTATCACGACCAGGGCCAGATCGCGATGAAGCTGATGGGTTTTGATCGTGGCGTGACTTTGCTTGGCGGCTTCCCGTTCCCGATCTGCACGCCCGCGCACGGCACCGCGTACGACATTGCCGGGCAGGGCATTGCATCAATCGGGGCCAGCCGCGCCGCGCTGCTGCTAGCCGGAGAGATGGCGGCTCGTCGCGTCGCCTGATTTCTCCGAGGGCGCCTGCTTGTGCCCGCGGTGGCCGTGCGCAGCTTCGGGCCTCCGGGAAAAAGTGGAAACTTCCGCCGTCGTAACGAGTTGCTGTCCCATGAACGTCTCCATCTCGGAGTTGGAACATGGTAGACGACGACCCGCTGCGAACGGCGGTGGATATTGCTTGGTCCGTTTACCGCGCCCGGCATCGCCACGTCGATGCCGCAGATTGCCGTCGCTGCCTGCTCGAGCGTCATCTGCAAGGGAGATGGGAAGCGCGCGGGAGCGATGCCGAAGAACTCACGAGATTCGGGATTGCCTACCTCGATCGGCTTCCCGAGGACGAATGTTAAGGCTCGTGGAAGGGCTCGTCTGCCGGGTCGCGGCCGCAAGTGCCAGGCCGAATTGGACGCTGCTCGCGATTTCGAACCTTCTGTCCGCCGCGATCGTGCTGATCGTGCGTGCGGCGGCTTGACGGGTAGCCTGCCATGCGCATCGCTCAGCTTGCTCCCCTGGCCGAAAGCGTCCCTCCGAAGCTCTACGGGGGCACCGAGCGGGTGGTGGCCCTTGCCGAACCCGCTGCTCTGCTGTTTCCGATCGATTGGCCGGAGCCGTTTGGGCTGGTTATGATCGAAGCGATGGCATGCGGAACGCCCGTGATCGCCTATCGCTCCGGCTCCGTCCCCGAAGTCGTCGAGCATGGATTGACCGGCTTCATCGTCGAGAACGAGGAGCAGGCCGTCAAGGCGATCGGCGAACTGGGAAAACTGGATCGAAGGAAGGTGCGCGCCCGCTTCGAGGAGCGCTTCTCTGCGAGCCGAATGGCGAGGCAGTACGAACACCAATACCGCAAGCTCGCTAGCGCCGCGGCTCGGGAGTTGATCACTGAACCGTCGGAAACGTGAAAGGACCCGGCGATGTCGCTCGGAAAAGCGGGGCAGATTTGCATCTTTCTGGTCTTCGCTCTGGCTGCGCCGCCGGCGTTCGCCGCGGAGATCAACGCCGCTGCCATCAACGTCGCCGAGCCGTCGAAGAAAACCCTGTCGAACGATAAGCCGACCGCGGCCGGGGTCCGGTTGCAGGTCCTGCTGGACCGCGCGCACTTCTCGCCCGGCGCGATCGACGGCAGATTCGGCGAGAACGCCAAAAAGGCGTTGCGGGCCTATGCCGAAGCACGGCAGCTGCCGGTTTCGGACGCCGTGACGGACGATGTCTGGACCGCGTTACGGGCGGACGACCGGCCGGTGACGATGACCTATGCCATCACCGAGCAGGACGTGGCGGGTCCTTTCCTGAAAAAGCTGCCGTCGAAGATGGAGGACATGAAGGAGCTTACAAAGCTCGGCTTCACCAGTGCGCGCGAGGCCCTGGCCGAGAAATTTCACATGAGCGAGCAACTCCTGGCCGCGCTCAACTCCGGGCGCCATTTCGATCGCGCCGGCGACACCATCGTCGTGGTGGACACATCAGGCGCAGGCGAGGGCATCCCCACCAAGGCCGAGAGGATCGAGGTCGACAAGGTCAGGCAGACCGTAAAACTGTTCGACAAAACGAATGCGCTGATCGGATTTTATCCCGCGACGGTCGGCAGCGAGGAGAAGCCGTCGCCCTCAGGCACGCTCAAGGTCACGGAAGTCAGCCGAAATCCGTACTATCGCTACAATCCCGCTTATCGCTTCAAGGGCGTCCATTCCCGCAAGCCCTTCACCATCAAGCCCGGTCCGAACAATCCGGTCGGCACGGTCTGGATCAACCTGTCTGCCGAGGGCTACGGCATTCACGGCACGCCCTCGCCGGAGAAGATTTCCAAGGCGGAATCTCACGGCTGCGTGCGTCTGACCAATTGGGATGCCGAGCGCGTCGCCGGGCGTGTCTCGAAAGGCACGCCGGTGGCATTCGTAGGCAGCCCCGGATGAAATCAACGCCTCGAGGTGGCAATGCCGTGCGCTATTTCGGGATCGGCATCGTCAGCTCCTTGTCGGCCGTATCCACCACGAAGACGGCCAGCAATTTTGCGGGTTCGGTCTCGCTGGCATTGGCGCTGACGGCATGGCGGTCGCCGGGCTTTTCGGAGAAGTTCTCGCCCTTGTGAAAGACCTTGACCGGGCCGTCATTGACCTGACTGCGGATCGCTCCTTCCAGGACGGTGGCGTAGATGAAAGCCGAGGGCGCGTGGATGTGGGCCGGCGAGGAGCCTCCGGGACCATACTCGACCAGTACGCCCTTCATGCTCTTGCCCGGGACATTGGGCAGCGCCTGGTCGAACACGACCGTCACCTTGGCCGTGGGCGTCGCCGTCTCGGCGGCATGGGCCGTCAGGAATGATGCGGCATAAACAGCGGTTGCGATCAGCAATCTGCGCATGGGGGTCTCCTCAAAGTCTCGCGAGCCATGTTGCGAGCGGCGTTTTGCCAAGCCGCGCCTCGCCGAGAGGGTTCAGCGATGTGTCGTCGATGGGAGCGCCGTAGTACGGCGCCTTTGGGTCTCCCACCACCGGTCGGGGGTCGCCGGACGCCTTCAGGCGGCGTGCGATGAATTCATTAAAGGGCGCCTTCTCAGGTCCTGCGATATCGATCGTGCCGTTGAGCGGCGGGCTCATCGCGACTTCTGCGAGGCGATCGGCCACGTCCTCGGCCGCGATGGGCTGAAACAATGCCGAGGGAACAACGATCCCACCCTCGGCCGCACCCATCTCGGCAATGGCGCTGAGGAATTCGAAGAACTGGGTGGCGCGGACGATCGAGTAGGGGACCGGCGAAGACTTGATGATAGTCTCCTGCGCCAGCTTGGCGCGAAAATAGGAGTTATCGGGCGAGCGCTCGGTTCCGACGATCGAGAGCGCCACATGATGCTTCACCGCCGCTGCGGCCTCGGCCGCGACGAGATTCTTGCTCGAACGCTGGAAGAATTCGAGCACGGCGGCAGGCTCCCAGGACGGCGCGTTGGCAACGTCGACGACGACATCGGTGCCCGCCAGCACTGCTGCGAGACCTTCCCCGGTCACCGCGTTCACGCCCGACTTCGGCGAAGCCGCGACCGCGTCGTGGCCTTGCTGCTTGAGCTTCGCCACCAGCTTGGATCCAATCAATCCGGTCCCGCCGATCACGACGATCTTCATGGCCTATCTCCTCGGCACGTTGCGGGCGCGATCGTTTCAGGGTCGACGGCGCGCGCGTCGCGATGCGATGAGGCGACTCTTACCGGGGAAATGGGGCAGGCTCTTGCCTGTAACCGGCCTGCCTTGTCCAAAAATGCTGAAGATGTTTATCGATCGCCGAAAGTTGCATATCGAAACAGTCCGACGCGCGGAGCGCACCGCTGGCGCCAGCCTCTCACCAGCGGCGCTCGCTAGATTGCAGCACGTCCTTCGTTTCGGCGTTCGGTTATAGACGGCATTCGCACCACGCAGCGGAACCCGACATGGCTGGTCGAGGTATCGATCGGCTCGGCGTGCCGCGCGGCCGGACGATATCGCCGGCAATAGTTTGGCGGGCAGAGGTGCGAGCCGCCCTTGAGGACCTTGCGCGGAATCTGGATGTCGGGGAGGCGAGGGTCGTAGCTTGTGTGCTCACCGCCGCCGCGGGGATTTTTGGGGATGCAGCAAGGTTTGGCAGCGTCGGCGACGTGTTTTGACGCCCACCAGTCGGAGGTCCACTCCCAGACATTGCCGATCATGTCGTAGAGACCGTAGCCGTTCCGCGGGAAGGCCATGACCGGCGAGGTACGCTCGTACCCATCCTCGCCGAGATTCTGGACGGGGAAGTTGCCCTGCCAGATATTGGCCATGTGCTTGCCGCCTGGCATCAGCGCATCGCCCCAGGCGTATTCCTCCGCCTCGAAGCCGCCGCGCGCCGCAAATTCCCATTCCGCCTCCGTCGGCAAGTCCTTGCCGGCCCAGTGGGCATAGGCTGCCGCATCGCTAAAGGAGACGTGAACGACAGGATGGTCGTCGAGATCCTTGATGTTGCTGCCGGGACCATGCGGATGGCGCCAGTTGGCGCCGCGCAGGAAAGTCCACCACTGGCTCCAGTCGGTGAGATCGGTGATGCGCGGCAGCGGTGAGAACACCCGCGATCCCGCGTAGAGCATCTCTGCCAGCGCGCCCGGATAGTCCTTCGGATCGGGAACGATCTGCGCCTCGGTGACATGGCCGGTTGCGGTGACGAACTGCTTGAACTGCCGGTTGGTCACGGGCGTGCGGTCAATGCAGAAGCCGTCGACAGCGACGCGATGGCTCGGCGCTTCCTCGGGATAATGATGGTCGGATCCCATGCGAAAGGTTCCGCCGGGAATGAAGACCATCTCGCCGGTCTTCAAATCATCCGGCAACCACTCGCAGTGATCCAGATCTGCTCGCAACATGGTGGAAGCTCCGATGCTCGTAGTCCACCTGATGCTACTGCGCCAACTCTGGCAGACTTCGACGATAGCTCTCTGCCCGGCCCATTAGACGCATTGTCTAGCCCCATTTTTTTGGCACTCGGGGAGAGGAGGACGCTGCGTCAACATCTCTTTCTTTTGCACGCACGTTTTCGACCACGCGGCAAATCCATGCCGCGTGCGCTCTGCCATCCCCAAAGCGCGTCCGCTCAATATCGCTAAGGTTGCAAACGGTACCCGAAGATTGGACGGCTGTGATGTGCAGTTTGTGCCAGTCTGCGGGGGAGTTGGTGAGGCCTCGCGTGCCGCAGAATTGTCGCGCTTCAGTAACACGGTACAGCCATGGGGCAAGTCCTCCTGGTTGATTCGCGCAAGCTGGACGGTTTCGAAGGACTTCAGCAGGCCGTCCACGGCTCGCATGTCGATGTGATGCAACTCGGCCGCGGTCGGTTGCGCGGAACGTTGTCCCATGTCGGCATCGGCGACTTCTCGCTCAGCATTGGTGCGTTCAACGTCGGCATGCGCACGCAGCGGGTTTCCAGCGACGACAAGCTGATCATCGGGATGCTGCTCGCGGCCGAAGAGCGCGTCGCCCACTGGTCGTTCGACATGCAGCTCAACGATGTGCTCGTCATTCCGCCGCTGCTCGAACATGACGGTGTTTTTCACGGCGGCTCCGCTTACGCCGCCATGCGGTTCGACCTCAACGAGGTCGCGACGCTGTTCGCCGGAAAAGCACGGCTGAGTGATCCTGACACCTGGCGCAGCCGCGGTCATTTCCGCGCGGACATCGAGAGCGGCGCAATCGCCTCGCGCCGCTTGGTCCGGATCATGTCGCACCTGCGCGACAACAAATACGGACTGACGCCATCAACAGCCGATTTCTGGAAACGATCGATCGCCGAATGCATGGCTGCCAACGTCGCGTCGTCGCTGCCACCCGACGGCAATGGCTGGCTCCCTTCCGCGCGACGGCTGATCCGCAAGGTCGAGGAGTTTCTCGACGACGCCGGCACCCGTCCGGTGCACGTGTCGGAAATCTGCGCGGCGCTCGGCGTATCGCGGCGCACCCTTCACCGCGCGTTTCAGGAGGTATTCGGTCTCGGCCCGGTCAGCTTCCTCAGGCACAAGCGTCTTTGCGCTGTTCATTCGATCCTGCACCAGAGCGCACCCGGCTCGACCACCGTGACAGCGGTCGCCATGCAGCAGGGCTTTTACGAACTCGGCCGGTTCTCGCAATATTACCTGGCAATGTTCGGAGAGCGTCCGTCGCAAACGCTCGGAATCGCGGCGGTGCAGGCCGCCGAAGACGAGATCGCCAGAGCCTCGCGCTCTGAGCCTGGACCGCGAACGACGCCATGATGGCATGCATGCCAGTGTTTTGCAGGCGTCAAACGGCGAAAAAACTGTCATGAAAACAACCAGATGGCTACTGTGTATGGGGTTGTTTTCACGGTTTTGAGTTGGATAGGCGAGCCGCCTCCAGCTTCACGCCCCGCAGACGATCACGCCGTACCAGCCCAGGCCGCGATAGGTCTCGTAGCCGGTCGTCGCATGGAACGCGACCAGCGTGCCCGAGCCGTCCTGGTAGAAGCCGGAACGCTGGCCGTTGAGCGACAGCGAGATGCGTTCGCTGAGAATGCCTTGTCCGTCGGAAGCGGCGATCACGCGAAGATTGGAGTCGACCAGCAGCACGCGCGCCTTGTCGCTGTCGCCAACGCGCACGCCTTGCACGATGGCGCGGGCCTGCGCCTCCCAGTCGAAATGGATGGCGAGCACCCCGATCGGCGCGCCGTTGGCCTGGCCGCCGGCGCGGACGCTGGCGCAATAGGTCGCGACCTGGGCATTGCCGAGCAGCGGCTGGTTCTCGACGTCGCCGGCGACATAGTCGTCGCCGGAGCGCAGGGTCTTGGCCTCGCGAAACCATTTGGTGTGGGCGACGTTCTGGCCGACAGCGCGAAAGCGGTCGGCGCGGCCGTTGGCGATGACGTTGCCGTCGAGATCGCAGAGCCAGAGGTCGAGATAGACGGTGTAGGCTCCTAGGATCACACCGAGACGCTGCGAGGCATGGGACACGGCCGCGGCGTCGGGCGAGGCCGCGCAACCGACCAGCGCGGAATCGGTCGCCCACCAGCGCACGTCGCAGGTCCGTTCATAGAGGTTGCGGTCGATCAGCTCGATGGCGTTGAGCGAGAGGTCGACCATGCGCTCGCCGCGCGAGCGCTGGCTCATGCGGTCGATCGAGGCGACGAGGTCGCCGGTGCGCTTGGTCAGCTGGCTTTCGAGTTCGCGGGCGATAGTCTCGACCTGCTGGCCGACGCCGCGGACCTCCTGCGCCACCACGGCGAAGCCCGCGCCCTGCGCGCCGGCGCGCGAGCTTTCGATCAACGCGTTCAGCGCCAGCATCTTCATCTGGTTGGTGATCTGCTGGATCGCCTTGGTCTTGTCGACCGCGATCTGGTTGACCTCCGCCGTGAGGCGGTTGATCAGCGCGGAGATATCGGAATCATCATCAGCGGGTTCATTTGCGATCGGCTTGGCTTTGAGACCCAGCGCAGCAGACATCGGGGGCTTCCCTTGGCAATGAGGTCTGATCTGCAACGAACCCGGAACAATCACTGACAGATCGAATACGATTCTTTTTCGAAGATTCCGCCTAACGCCTGCTTAATTTGCTGTTTTGCGGAATGCTCAAATGATAGTCAGTCCGCGTAGCAAAGCGGCAATCCACCGCTTTGTGCCGCGCAGACGTTGCAAATCCCGAGGGATTGCGGGCCAATCGTCCGTCGGCCGGACGATGCAATCCCTCCGGCTCCCAGGTTCCTCAAACCGACAGCTGTTCATGACGCCGCCCGCTACCGCCTTGCCCGTCGAAGCGCCCCAGGCGTTCCTGGGAGTGGCGCGCTCGCTCACCGACAAGCTTTGGCGCGACCGGCTGGATGCCCGCGGGGCGGCGAAAGCGCTTGCCATCGTGCAGCGCCACCAACTGCCCGAGCTCCTGGCGCGGGTGCTGGCAGGCCGCGGCGTCGACAGCGACGCCGTCGCAGATTTCCTCGATCCCACCATCCGCAAGCTTCTGCCGGACCCGTTCACGGTGACGGAGATGGAGGCCGCCGCGAAGCGGATCGCGGATGCCGCAGCGAACGGCGAGAAGGTCGCGATCTTCGGAGACTACGATGTCGACGGCGCGACCTCGGCGGCGCTGCTGACCTGGCATCTGCGGCATTGCGGGCTCGATCCGCTGATCCACATTCCCGACCGCATCTTCGAGGGCTACGGGCCCAACACGGAAGCCGTGCGCGCGCTGGCCGAAAAGGGCGCCACGCTGCTCGTCACCGTCGATTGCGGCACCACCAGCATCGAGCCGCTCGCCGAAGCAAAACGTATCGGCATGTCCGTCGTCGTGATCGACCATCATCAGGCCGGCACGGAGCTGCCGGAGGTCGACGCGCTGGTCAATCCGAACCGGCTCGACGATCTCTCCGGCCTCGGCCATCTCGCCGCCGTCGGCCTCGTGCTGGTGACGCTGGTCGCGGTCAATCGTGAATTACGCCAGCGCGGCTTCTGGAATGCGGAGATGCCCGAGCCGGATCTGCTCGGCATGCTGCATCACGTCGCGCTCGGCACGGTTGCTGATGTCGCGCCGCTGATCGGTCTCAACCGCGCGTTCGTCGCCAAGGGCCTGATCGCGATGCGGCGGCGCGACCATGTCGGCCACACAGCGCTGATGGACGTGGCGCGGCTCAACGGCCCGCCGGAGGCCTGGCATCTCGGCTTCATGCTGGGGCCGCGCATCAATGCCGGCGGTCGCATCGGCCGCGCCGATCTCGGCGTGCGCCTGCTTTTGGAGGGTGACAGCGTCGAGGCCGCGCGGATCGCCGCCGAACTCGACCGCCTCAACAGCGAGCGCCGGGTCATCGAGCAGGCGGCCGAAGCGCAGGCCGAAGCCGAGGCGCTCGCCTCGATCGGGCTCGAGGACAAGATCGGCGTGATCGTCACGGCCTCCGAAGGCTGGCATCCCGGCGTGGTCGGTCTCGTTGCGTCCCGGTTGAAGGAGAAGTTCTCGCGGCCCGCCTTTGCGATCGCGCTGGAGCCCGGGGGCATCGGCACCGGCTCCGGCCGTTCGATTGCCGGCGTCGATATCGGCAAGGCCGTGCGGCAGGCGGTCGCCGATGGCATTCTGCTGAAGGGGGGCGGCCACGCGATGGCTGCGGGGGTCACGCTGCGGAAGGAAAAACTCGCCGAGTTTCGCGCCTACCTCGAGAATGCGTTGGGGCGCGACGTTGCCGAGGCGCGCCACGTCAACGAGCTCTACATCGACGGCGCGGTCTCCGCGCGCGCGGTGACGACCGAGCTTGCAGCGACGCTCAACCGCGCGGGTCCCTTCGGCAGCGGCAATCCGGAAGTCGTGTTGGCGCTGCCGGCGCACCAGCTCGTCTATGCCGACGAGGTGGGACAGGCACATTTGAGGCTACGCTTCAAGTCGGGCGACGGCGCCATCGTCAACGGCATCGCGTTCCGTTCGATCGGACAGAAGCTCGGCAACGCGCTCGTTGCCAATCGCGGCCAGCAATTGCATGTCGCGGGATCATTGTCGGTCGATCGCTATCAGGGCGCCGAGCGTGTGCAATTCCGCGTCATCGACGTCGCGCTACCCGATCAGGGACCATCCATGATTAGATAGGCCCGGCAAACAACAAAAAAGCTAACAGCAAAACTGGGAGTGAACATGGCAGGGCAGGTTGAGGGTAAAGTGGCGCTGGTGACGGGCGGCGCCTCCGGCATCGGCGAAGCCGTCGTCGAGCTATTCGCGCGCGAGGGCGCCACCGTCATTGCCACGGACATCGACGAGCTGCGCGGCCCCGAGCTCGCCAATCGCATCACCAAGGCCGACGGCAAGGCGATTTTCCTGGAGCAGGACGTCACCAGCGAAGAGCGCTGGATCGAGATCACAGCCGAGATCGCGAAGCGCTTTGGCCGGCTTGATATTCTCGTTTCCAACGCCGGCATCGGCATCGCCGTGCCCTCGATCGTCGACATGACGCTCAGCGACTGGCGCAAGCAGAACGCGATCAACCTCGACGGCGTCTTCCTCTCGGTCAAGCATTGCCTGCCCTTGATGCGCAAGACCGGCGGCGGCTCGATCGTCATGATGTCCTCGCTCGCGGGCCTGCGCGGCGCGCCTGGGCTGTCGGCCTATTCGGCGACCAAGGGCGGCGTGCGGCTGTTCGCGAAGTCGATCGCGATGGAGTGCGCGGCCGCCGGCGACGGCATCCGCGTCAACTCCGTCCATCCCGGCATCATCGACACCCCGATCTGGGGCAAGATCCCGACCGGCGCGACCGGCAACCAGGGCAATGCACCGATCGATCCCGAGGAGCGTGCGCGCCTCGTCACGCCGCTCGGCCGCGCCGGCCATGCTTCTGAGATTGCCTCCGGCGTGCTGTATCTGGCCTCCGATGCCTCGTGCTACGTCACCGGCAGCGAACTCGTCATCGACGGCGGCATGAATGCCGGCGGCGTGCCGCGGCGGCAATAGGCCGTCGCGCGGGCTGCGAAGGGCAGGGTGGCGCCCGCGGGGGCTGACGCGCAGGCGTCGGACCTGTACAACGCGGGCGTCTTCCGATCGACAGAGGTGTCCTTCCGCCATGGCGCACAGCCTTCACTCTTCGTCCTCCACGCCAGCAACGTTCCGCTCGAACCGTCCGGACCTCGTGAGCGACGCGATCCGCAGCGCGCGCGAGGATCTTGCCGCCTGCTTTCGGATGGCTGCGCGCAACGGCTTTGAGGAGGGCATCTGCAACCACTTCTCGGCCGTGGTGCCGGGCCATGACGATCTCTTCCTGGTCAACCCGTACGGCTACGCCTTCCGCGAACTGACCGCGTCAAAACTGCTGATCTGCGACTTCCACGGCAACGTGCTCGACGGCGAGGGCGTGCCCGAGGCGACCGCGTTCTACATCCATGCCGAGATGCACAAGCGCCTGCCGCGCGCCAAGGTCGCCTTCCACACCCACATGCCCTACGCCACGGCGCTGTCGATGACCGAAGGCGATCCGCTGATCTGGGCCGGCCAGACCGCGCTGAAGTTCTATGGTCGCACGGCCGTGGACCGCGACTACAACGGCCTTGCGCTCGACAACCGCGAAGGCGCGCGCATCGCATCCGCCGTTGGGGATGCCGATATCATCTTCATGAAGCATCACGGCGTGATGGTGCTGGCACCGACCATCGCGGAGGCCTGGGACGATCTCTACTATCTCGAACGCGCCGCCGAGGTGCAGGTGCTGGCGATGTCGACCGGGCGACAGGTGCTGCCGGTCGATCCCGCGATTGCAGCCGAGACCTACAGGCAGATGCGCGAGGGCGATTCCGAATCTGCACGGCTGCATCTTGCGGCGATCCGTCGCCAGCTCGATGCGGAGGAGCCGCACTACAGGCACTGAGGCCGCCTACGACCCTTGGCGTAGCTTCGCCAGCACCTTCAGCCCGCCATAGCCGTCCGCAGGCACGATACCGGCCCTCTGCTGAAAATCCTTGATTGCCTTCATCGTGTCGTTGCCGACGCGGCCGTCGGTGCCGCCGGTGTCGAAGCCCGCCTTGGTCAGGCGCGTCTGCATCTCCTGCACCTCGGCGAGTGTCAGCGCGCGCTCGGAGCCGGGGAACGGCTGGATGAAAGGCGGGGCGCCGAGGCAGCGGTCGCCGAGATGGCAGATCGCCAGGGCATAGTTCATCGAGGGATTGTAGCTCTTCACCGCGTTGAAATTCGGTCCCAGCAGAAACGTCGGCCCGCCCGCAACCGGCGTCCACATCTGCGCGGATGCGGAGGCTTGCGGGAATGGCTGGCCGTCGGCGCGGGTGACGCCGGCCGCCTGCCAAGCCGCATAGGTCCGGCTGCCGCTCATCTCACCGGGCGTGCGCACCTCGTAGCCCCAATGCTCGCCGCGGTGCCACTTGCCGCGATTGACGAGATATTTTGCCGTCGAGCCCAGCGCGTCGTCGGGCTTGCCGAACGGCGACACCTTGCCGTCGCCATCATAGTCGATGCCGACATTGAGCCAGACCTCCGGCATCCATTGCGAATGCCCCATCGCGCCGGCCCAGGAGCCCTGCATCTGCTCCGGCGTGCTCCAGCCCTTGTCGACGATGCGTAGCGCGTTGATCAACTCGGTCTCCCAATAGGCCTTGCGACGCGGCTCGTTCCAGGCAAGGGCGGCGAGCGAGGGAAACACCGGCGTCATGTGGTTCTGCTGTACCAGCGGATCGCCATAGGCGGACTCGACGCCCCACAGCGCCAGCAGCGTACCGCGCTCGACGCCGAAATCGCGCTCGATGCGCGCGAGCAGCGCCTCGTTGTTCTTCAGCGCGATCTTGCCGTTGATGATGCGCCAGTCGGAGACGCGACGGTTGATGTATTGCCAGACCTGCTCATGAAATTCGGGCTGGGTACGCATCTGCTTGAACACGCTCATGTCGGGCTCGACCCGCGCCATCGCACGCTGCCATGTCGCAGCCGAGATGCCCTTGGCCATGGCACGAGCGCGAAAACCCTCACGCCATTCGTCGAAGCCTGGAGGTGCGGCGAAGACATGCGTCGGGAAAGCGAGCAGGGTGGCGGCGCCGATCGTGAAGGCGCGGCGGGTATGATGGATCGAGGAATCAGCGTGTTTCATCGACTTATTGTAGCGGGAAATGCGGCTCCTGTGAGTCGGTTCCTGGAGGGTTGGGAACGGGACGTCCGTCCTGTTCCTTCCGGAACAAATTGTCGCACTCACGCATTCCCTCCGCATGCAATCGAGGAGGACGAGATGAGGAAGTATCTGTTTGCGGCCGCCATGGTCACCGCTATCGCAGCCCCCGCATTCGCCGACGAAGTCGGTGTTCATGTTGGTCCGGTCGGCGCCGGCGTGACCGTCGGACAGTCCCCGGAATATCGAGAGCGTGACCGCGATCGTGATCGCACCACCGTGATCAAGGAGCGCGAGCCTGCCGACCGCACCACCGTCATCAAGAAGGAAGATGAATTCGGTAACCGCGAAAAGACCGTGATTCATCACCACAACGACTAACGGAGCGGGGCCCCGGCCGATGGTCGGGGCCCGCCTTCCGTCGAGAATCCGGGATCGAATGAAGATACGCGCGCATGCAGAGAGCCACGTCGTCGAGCTCGACGACGGATCACAATGGCAGATTTTCCCTGGCGATCTCGCCACCACACTGAGCTGGAAGCCCGAAACCGATCTGCACCTGGAGCGAAGCGGCGAGCGGGTGAGTTCGCATGAGCTGGTGAACGACGCCGATCAAAGCCGCGTGCGGGTGATCGCAGCGGGCGAGACCTGGCCCGATGGCGAGGTTAAGAAAGTATTGAAGGGCGGGTAGGGCGCGCCTGCAACGGGTCGGATATCCCCAGTTTTGAGCCTGTCACTTTTACGGTCGGTTTGCTTCCGTCTGCGCACAATGCGTGAATGCAGGAGCTGTTCGACATCATCCGCGCCAATCCCTGGCCGTTCGGCGCCGGGTTGTTCGTCGTCATCTTGATGATCCTCGCAGAGAACTTTGGGCGCGGTATTCAAGGCGACGGCGCGGTCAGTGACTTCTCGGATTCGGACGGCGGCGGCTGCGGTGACTAGGTCCCGCCAGCGGCAAGCGCGCTTCGCCTAGTCCTCCTGCAAATCGGCCGCGATGCCTGCGAGCCAGCGGCGAATGCTTGCCTCGGCCTTGACATCGAGCCCGGCGGCCAGCCGCTTCTCCAACGCAATCACCCTTTCCCGGCACGCTTTCAAAAGCGCCGTGCCGCGCGGCGTCAGCGTCCATTGCTGGATGCGGCCGTGGACGGGATGCGGCGTCATCACAATCGCGCCGTCACGCTCGAGATTGCGGATGATGACGCCGACGGTCTGGGGCGTCAGAAAGGTGAGGCGGGCAACGTCGGCGCCCGAGAGGCCCGGATAGGCGTTGAGCATGGTCAGCACCGCGAATTGCGGTGAGGTGACACCGAGATCGGCGAGCGACCGCTCCATCGTCAGACGGACTGCGGCGTGGGCCTGGCGCAAGAGATAGCCGAGATAGCCTTGCTCGCCGCGCTTGCCTTCCCCTGGGGCTGGCACGCGCACGGCGTCAGGCTTGGCAGTCTTGCGCCGGGATTTCGATCTCGTGATACTGGGCGACTTGCGCAACATGTAAGTGCTCTTATAAGATGTAAGCGGTCTTACAATACCACGAGGTGAACGGCAATGTCACACGCCCGCAGCGAATACGAGGATTTCAAGAAGATCGCGCCGGATGCGTATGAGCTGGTGCTGGCGCTCGGCCAGGTGGCGGCCAAGGCCGGTCTCGACAAGCAGCTTCTCGAACTGGTCAAGCTCCGGGCATCGCAGATCAACGGCTGCGCCTTCTGCGTGCAGCATCACATCCTGCTTTCGGAGCGGATCGGCGTGCCCGTCGACAAGCTCAATTTGGTCGTGGTCTGGCGCGAGGCGCCGATCTTTTCCGCGCGCGAACGTGCCGCGCTGGCCTGGACCGAGGCGCTGACCTGCCTGCCCGACGGAGTCGGCGAGGGCGTGTATGCCGAGGCGAGCCGTGAATTCTCCGAGACCGAGCTGACGTACCTGACCTCTGCGGTTGCCTCGATCAACGTCTGGAATCGTTTCGGTGCGGCGTTTCGCTGGACACCGGCGAAGCGACCGGTCGGAGCGAATGCGGCGGCATCCTGATTGCAACGAAGGGAGATCGTGATGACGGTAGTAAGTTTGCCCACCACATTGGCGCCATCGCGTTCGATGGCGATCGCCGTCGTCGGCGGGCTTGCGTGCGCGCTTGCGATCGGCAAGGCGTTGCCGGTGACGATGGACACCATTTCCGGCGCACTCGCGCCGCTCTGCGCCACCGCCGCCGAAAGCTCGCCGCTGGACAAGGTCGAGCCGATCGACTCCTACGCGCTGCCGAACGTGCCGGGCAAGCGCGTCACCATCGTGCGCGTGTTCTACGGCCCTGGCGGGTTCTCGCGGCCGCATCGTCACGCAGGATCCGTCACCGCCTACATAACCAAGGGCAAGATCCGCTCCCAGCTCGGCGGCGGCCCGGTCGAGACGTTCGGCGTCGGCCAGTCCTTCTTCGAGCCGCCCGGCTCGACGCATCTGGTTTCGGCCAATGCCAGCACCACGGAGCCGGCGGAATTGATTGCCGTGTTCGTGGCGGACGAGGGCGCGCAACTCACGACGTTGCTGGAGTAGCCGGCACCCGCAATCTGCAGCCGCTTTTGTTCAGGTCGGCTGCGATCGCTTCAGACGTTTCCATAGCGGTGAAAGACCGTATGTGACGGCCGGTATCGCAACTACGCCGACAAGGACCCCAATAACGCCTGAAATGGCCGCCTCGACCGCCCATCCGACGGTGCCGGCAATGGAGGGAAGGAGGTTCGCGGCAGCCTCGGTCGCGGCATGAACCGTATGGCCGACCATCGGTGGGCCGTATTGTTCGATGCCGTGCAGGATGATGCCGCCACCGACCCAGATCATCGCGGCGGTGCCGATGGTGCTCAGCACCGCCAGGAAGACAGGCATGCCGCGGACCAGCGCACGTCCAAGCAATCGGATTGCGCCGCCAATAAGCGAGGCGCCGTCATACCGCGCAAGGGCCAGGCCGACATCGTCCGCCTTCACGATCAGGGCGACCACGCCGTAGACTCCAACAGTGATGAAAATGGCGACGAGTGCGAGCACGAGCGCCTGGGTCCAGATGCTGCCCGCCGGGACGGCCGCCAGCGTGATCGCCATGATCTCCGCCGACAGGATGAAATCCGTTTTGATGGCGCTTGCGACTTTCTCGTCCTCGACCGACCGCGCGTTCAATGCAATTGGCTGGGGCTGGGCTTCGTGGTGGCGCGCATCATGCGGCATCACGGCTTCGAGCACCTTCTCGGTGCCCTCATAGCACAGAAAGGCGCCGCCCAGCATGAGCAGCGGCGTGACCGCGGCGGGAAGGAAATAACCAAGCAACAGGGCAATGGGCAGCAGGATCAGCAATTTATTGCGCAGCGACCCAACCGCAATCTTGCCTACGATCGGCAGTTCGCGTTTCGAGGCAAAGCCGATCACGTAATTCGGAGTGACGGCTGCATCATCGATGACCACGCCAGCCGCCTTTGCTCCCGCCTTGGCCGTCTGGCCCGCGACATCGTCGAGCGAGGCTGCCGCCACCTTTGCAATCGCGGCGATATCATCGAGGAGACCAATCAGTCCGGCACTCATCAACCCAGTTCCTTCTGCCTTCAGTGGGCCGTGTGTGCGGCAACACGCTTTGCGCTGCCTGGCATTGGAAAGAGCAAGCCGTCAGTTCTCGTCGCCGCCCGATCCCTCGCGCAGGTCCGGCTTGAGCACGTCCTCCGGCAGCGCATGCGCCACGGGCTGTGGCGTGCCGGCGATCTCCGGGCCGACCTCGCGGCCGCGGGCGCGGATCAGGCGCTCATAGGCCGAGACCAGCGTGACGTAAGGACTGACCCAGATCCAGCCGTCGCGGGTGAACACCTGCACGTCGAAATGCAGGTGCATCGAGGTGCCGGCGGGATGGTCGAGATAATTCGAGACCACGCCGATCTTCTCGCCCTCCGATACGATGCGGCCGTTGAGCAGGCCGTCGGCGTTCAGCGCCTGCGGGTTCATATGCATGTAGCGGAAACGGATGTGCTCGGTCCGGCTGTTGATTTGCAGCGTCACGGCCTGATCCTTGGCAGCGCGTATGACCCTCGCATCGCGCACGGCGACGACAGCGCGCTGCTTGGGATCGCAGGCTTGGCGACCTTCACCGAGCGGCGGGCACCCGGCCGCGCGGATGTCCTCGCCCTGATGGCCATAACCGCCGCCGCATTGCCAGACCTCGAAACTGCGGGATTCGCAGAAATTGTCGCGCCAGGGGTAAGCGGTCGTGCTCTCCATCTTGTCGCGCTTGGCATAGGATTGCGAGTGTACGAACGCGGGCGCCTTCTCGAGAGGAAAGCGGATCTGTGCGTAGGCCATCACGTCGGGATGGCCGCCCTGCTTGCGATAGCCGGTGTTCGGGATGATGTCGCCGCTCGGCCTGTAGGTGAAGTCCGGGGAGCGTACCGTGGGACGATCGAGAATGTTGGAAGCGATGTCCGTGAGCGGCCGCATGCGCTGGCCGCCCGCCACGCGCAGCGCCTTCAGGAAGCGCTCGGCGATCGGATAGGCCTCCTTGCAGGCAAGCCGCCGCGGCTTGGCAACGCTGTCGAGGCATTGGATCGACACCACATAGGCGACGCCGAAACGGGTGAAAGCGTAGCGCATATAGCCTTCCCGGATGAACTTGCGCAGGTCCGGGTAGAGCGCCGCGAGCGGTTTGACCGGCTCGCCCTTGCCGCCCGAGGGATCGGCAATGTCATAGACCAGCGCCGAGCCCGTGATCTGCACCTCGACCGGCCTTGCGAAGACCCGGCTCGGCATGCCGTCTCCGGTACCAGGCTCGAACGAAAAGGTCGCGCTGTAGCCGGCGGGACCGGCATCGAACAGGTCGACGGAATTGAAGTCAGCCTGGTAGCGCGACAGCGCGACGGTCGCCGGCGCGCCATTGCGCCGAGCTTCGAGATACGCGGCAGCGTCGAATGGCAGCAGCACGGGCACGGAGCTGCGGGCGATGCCGGTGAAGAATTGCGAGGAGATCGCGTTGAGCTGCACCAGCGCCGGCATCGCGCGCGGATCGTAGCGCGGCACCGAACGACGGGGTGCGAAGATGAAGTCTTCCGCGGCCCGGGGATGGACGTTGATTTCGGTGCGGAGCTGGTCAAGCGCCGCGCGCCAATCGACGCGCAGCGCCGTGAGTGAGGGGCTGCGGAACTCATCCGCAGCAAGTGGAGAGGCAATGAGGAGCGAAAGCGACGCCAGAAGTTGCGAGACGAAGCGGAAACTTTTCCCAACCACTGTCTCGCCCCCCGGCGGCACCTGTTGCGCTCGCTTTGGTCCCGTCAGTCCTTGGCACGCTCGGAGTAGGAGCCGTCTTCGGTCATCACGACGATTCGGGTGCCGACGGCGATGTGCGGCGGCACCGTGGTGCGAACGCCATTCGAGAGCACGGCGGGCTTGTAGGACGAGGAGGCGGTCTGCCCCTTGGTCACGGGCTCGGTCTCGATCACTTCCAGCGTCACGCGCTGCGGCAGGGCGATCGATACCGGGTTGGAACCGTGCAGCGATAGCTTGACCGTCATGCTCTCCTGGAGATAGGCCGCCGCATCGCCGATCACATCCTTGGACACCTGGACCTGGTCATAGGTCTCCGGGTTCATGAAGTGATAGCCGTCACCATCTTCATACAGGAAGGTGTAGTTGCGCTCTTCGATTGTGGCCTTCTCGACCTGATCGGTGGTCTTGTAGCGCTCGGAGATCTTTACCCCGTCCGAGATTCGGCGCATTTCGATCTGGCTGACCGGGGTGCCCTTGCCGGGATGGATGTTCTCGGCGGTCACGACGACATATAGCTTGCCGTCTTGCTCGATCACGTTGCCCTTGCGAATAGAACTGGCGATGACTCTCAAAGCTGTATTTCCTGCTTGCTTGGCCCGGCTCGGGCCAGGACGTGGTCAAATTGATGGGGGACCTGGGGCCCCAAATCAGACCGCGGCACCCGTTTCGGGCCGCAACATACTGGTTTTGCCGTTGGATGCCAGCATTTTGCTGGCCTGCGGGACAGCCGGTTAATGGCTGGGGACAAGCCGATGTCGCCGTTCTGGTCCCCCTCGCGGCATCTCGACCGCAGGCCATTCTTGCAGGCCAGGGGAGCCATCACCGGGGCTCTACGGGGATTTTTCGTCGAGCAGGGCTTCGTCGAGGTCGAAACCTGCGTTCTCCAGGTCTCCCCGGGCAACGAGACCCACCTGCACGCCCCCCGGACCGAGATCATGCGGCCCGACGGCAGCCGTGTGAGCCGATATTTGCGGACCTCGCCGGAATTCGCCTGCAAGAAGCTGCTGGCGGCCGGGGAGACCCGGATTTTCGAGTTCGCCCGGGTGTTCCGGGACCGTGAGCGCGGCGACCTGCATTTGCCCGAATTCACCATGCTGGAATGGTACCGGGCAGGCGCGCCCTATGACGCCATCATGGCCGACTGCGTCGTCCTCATCGCCCGCGCGGCCCAGGCGACCGGTATCGGCGCCTTCACCTTCCGCGGCCGGACCGCAGATCCTTTCGCCGAGCCGGAGCTTGTGACGGTTGCCAGCGCCTTCGAGCAGTTTGCGGGAATCGACCTGCTTGCGACCATTTCCGGCGGCGAGGGCGACCGCGCCGCGCTCGCGCGGTCAGCTGCCGGCAAGGTCCGCGTGGCCGAGGATGACACCTGGTCCGACATCTTCAGCAAGGTTCTGGTCGAGCATGTCGAGCCGCATCTGGGGCAGGGCCGTTTGACCATTCTGTTCGAATACCCATCTCCAGAGGCGGCACTGGCGCGCGTGAAGGCGGGCGATCCCCGAGTCGCCGAGCGGTTCGAGGTCTATGCCTGCGGTGTCGAGCTCGCCAACGGTTTTGGCGAACTGACCGACGCCGAGGAGCAGCGCAAGCGCTTCACGCAATCCATGGCAGAGAAGCAACGCCGCTACTGCGAAGCCTATCCGCTGGACGAGGACTTTCTGGCCGCGGTCGCGGCGATGCCGGAGGCGAGCGGCGTCGCGCTCGGATTCGACCGCCTGGTAATGCTGGCGAGCGGCGCATCGCGAATTGATCAGGTGGTGTGGACGCCGCCTGCAAATGAAACGTTGAGCGAGACATGATGAAGAGCAATCTTGCGCGCACATTGCGCGAGCCGGCCGAACTTGTGGCCGAGCAGCTGGTGTCAGCCACAGCGCTGCCGGTGCTCGATCGCATTGCCGCACGCTATGCGGTTGCGATCACGCCGGCGCTGGTCGATCTGATCGACAGGTCCGATCCCGACGATCCCATTGCGCGCCAATTCGTTCCGACTGCCGCAGAGCTGGAGATGCAGCCGGGCGAGAATGCAGATCCGATCGGCGATCATGCGCACTCGCCGGTTCCCGGGATCGTGCATCGTTATCCCGACCGCGTGCTGTTCAAGCTCGTTCACGTCTGCGCGGTCTATTGCCGCTTCTGCTTCCGCCGCGAGATGGTCGGACCCGGCAAGGAGAACGCGCTCTCGGACGCCGCCTATCGCGCGGCGATCGACTACATCCGCGCGCACAGCGAGATCTGGGAGGTGATCCTGACCGGGGGCGATCCCCTGATGTTGTCGCCGCGGCGGATGGGCGAGATCATGGCCGATCTGGCCGGAATCGATCACGTCAAGATCATCCGCCTTCACACCCGCGTGCCGGCGGCCGATCCCGCGCGCATCAGCGACGAGATGGTGGCGGCGCTCAAGGTCGTGGGCGCGACCACCTGGGTGGCGCTGCATGCCAACCATGCGCGCGAACTGACGGGGCCGGCGCGTGCCGCCTGCGCGCGGCTGGTCGATGCCGGAATTCCCATGGTAAGCCAGTCCGTGCTTTTGCGCGGCGTCAATGACAATTTGACCGCTCTGTCGGATTTGATGCGAGCTTTCGTCGAATGCCGGATCAAGCCCTATTATCTGCATCACGGTGATCTCGCGCCGGGCACGGCGCATCTGCGAACGACACTCGCCGATGGGCAGGATTTGATGCGGCAGCTGCGCGGAAGGGTGTCCGGACTGTGTCAGCCCGACTATGTCATCGACATTCCCGGCGGCGCCGGCAAGTCGCCGGTGGGACCGAATTACGTGTTGCCGATGCAAAATACCGCACCTGATGCGCGTGATGCAGATCAAGAAACGCGCTATCGTATCGTGGATTATTGCGGCGACGTTCACCTCTATCCGCCCGAGACTTGAATGGTCGTGATGGAGATGTTGGCTTGAGGAATGGAGGGAGAGACATGAAGAAGATCATGGTGGCAGTATCGCTCGTGGTCTTGCTCGGCGGCGCGGCGGTTGCGCAGACCGGCAACCCTAAGGGATCGACAGCCGGGGGCGCGACCTCAGGATCGACGCCGTTGGCACCCGTGGGCCATCGCCAGCCGCGTGTCGCCGATGTGCCCAGCGAAAAGAACCTGAGCGACCCGAACGATCCCCTCAGCAAGGAAAATCAGGCGCTCGACAAGAAGATCAAGAGCATCTGCCGCGGCTGCTAGGCGCCGGAGCAGCGGCCAGGGTGCGACAGCGTCACCCCGCCCGCGATCGTTCGGTCAGGCGGAGCGCTCGTGCAGCCCTGCGCGCTTGCTGTTGCGCCGGATCTCGACCGCGTCAGCGAGTTGCTTGAGCACGGTTGCCGTGGTCGCCCAGTCGATGCAGCCGTCAGTGATGCTCTGGCCATAGGTGAGCGGCTTGCCCGGCACCACGTCCTGGCGTCCGGCGACGAGATTGCTCTCGACCATCACCCCCATGATGCGGTTCTCGCCGCCAGAAATCTGCCCGGCGATGTCGGCTGTCACGAGCGGCTGGTTTTCCGGCTTCTTGCTCGAATTAGCGTGGCTCGCATCGACCATCACGAGCGGTGCGACGCTTGCTTTCGCCAGATCGTTGCAGGCCGCTGCGACGCTTGCCGCATCGTAGTTCGGCGTGCTGCCGCCGCGCAGGATGATGTGACAATCCTCGTTGCCCGCGGTTGAGGCGATCGCCGAGCGGCCGAGCTTAGTCACCGCCATGAAATGATGGGGATTTGAGGCCGACTTCACCGCGTCCGCCGCAATCCGCACATTGCCGTCGGTGCCGTTCTTGAAGCCGACCGGGCAGGACAGCCCCGAGGCCAGCTCGCGATGGATCTGGCTTTCGGTCGTGCGCGCGCCGATCGCGGCCCAGGACACGAGGTCCGCAATGTATTGCGGCGTCGTCATGTCGAGGAATTCGGTGCCGGCGGGCAGGCCGAGATTATTCACCGCCGAGAGCACGTTGCGCGCCAGCCGCAGGCCCTTGTTGATGTCGAAGCTGCCGTCCAGATCAGGATCGTTGATCAGGCCCTTCCAGCCGACCGTGGTGCGCGGCTTCTCGAAATAGACCCGCATCACGATCTCGAGTTGGTCGGCAAGCTCTTCGCGCAAGCTCGCGAGGCGCTCGGCGTATTCGAGCGCGGCCCTGGGATCATGCACCGAGCAGGGGCCGACCACGACCAGAAGCCGGTCGTCCTGGCCATTGAGAATCGCATGGATGGCGTTGCGTGCGGCCATCACCACGCGCGTCGCGGTGAGCGTGCGCGGGACTTCCCGCATCACCTCTTCGGGCGTGCTCAGCTCTTTCAGTTCGCGGATACGAAGATCGTCGGTCGTGCTCAGCACGGCGGGCTCCTGTCATTTTGAGACCCTGCCGGCCAATAAAAAAGCCGCCAGGTCTGGCGGCTTGTTCGGACGTTTGCTGCAATGTTTCAGATTGAGCGCGATCCTCCTGCCGCCAGCGAGCTGTCGTAGCTAAAGTACCAAAAATAGCTGGTGACGAGGGTGATCATGGCCCGTCATATAGCGTGCGATCGGCGGCTTGTCACCCCCCAATAGACGTGACGGCCACGCGGCGCCTCAACTGTTGCTTTTGCGTGCCGCCAGCGCCATGCCGATCAGGGTGGCGCCGCCGAACAGCAGGTTGATGCCGACGAGGATACCGATCGCCCATTCCGCCGAGCTCGGCAGTCCCGTGATCACCATGAACGAGATCGCGATGTCGACGAGGCCCGAGATCAGGAGCCACGACCAGCGGCCGCCCGGCTCGCGGCGATGCTCCAGCGCGTACATGATGGTGGCGACGCCCTCGGCGAGGAAATAGGCGCCGAGCACGATGGTCAGCGTCAGCACGGCCTGGATCGGCCGCGCCAGCAGCAGCATGCCTGCAAGCACGGCCAGCGCGGCCGAGATCAGCGACCACCAGAAGCCCGGCGTGCTGCGCGCCCAATAGGTGGCGATCAATCCGCCGATGCCGCTGATCAGGAACATCCAGCCGAGGAAGATCGCAATCGCAAGGCTTGCGAGCGGCGGCAGGACCAGCGCGGCGACGCCAAGCACCGCAAGCAGGATGCCTTCGAACAGAAAGGCCTTCCAATGTGCCTTGACCGTCCCGCTCATGGCGGATTGCAGCCGGGAAAAATCCTCAGGCGATGTCATGGGCAGGCTCCGGATCGAGAGGTGTGTCCTCAATCTAGTCTAGTACGTGCACACCGCGCTTGCCATCCCGCGGCTCAGCCGCCGCCGTGCGCCGACGAAAAACCTTCGCCGCTGGTGCGGATGCGGTTCCGGCCGAGAACATAGATCGCGGTCGTGACGATCAGAAGTGCGAGGCCGAGCAGGATCGAGACCAGGCCGATCGGGATCAGGGCCAGCGTCAGATTGCGCTCGGGATTGATGAGCCAGTGATGGATCGAGGTCAGCACGAAGGCGAGCCCGAGAAAGCCGACGCCGCCACCGGCAAGCAGCAGCGCCCACATCCGGCGGAGCTGGCTGAGGCGCTCGCGCGCGACGTCGGTTCGGGGCGCGTGATGGCGCGCGACGCGCCGTACCAGGCGGATAGCGAAGGCGATCGAGCTGAAGCCGATCAGCAGGCTCGCGCCGCCCAACCACATCCGCAGCGCCGGATCGAGATCCGGCATGCGCTGGAGTGTCAGCAGGGGGAAGTCGAAGGCCGAATGCAGGGCGAGCGGGCCTGCAAAGATCAGCAGGCGGCTGGAGAGACGGGCCCAGTCGCGATGATGGCGGTTGGCACCCAGCGCCGTGCCGGCGCGCGCGATGGTCAGATAGGCGCCGGCGATAATACCGAGCGCGCCGTGGAACGGCACGGTCAGCACGCTGCGCAAGGCGGCCAGCGAGCGCCACATTTCGGCGTGCTGGACGAGATAGGCAAGGTTCTCGTAGGCGGCGAAGCCCAGGCCGACGGCAGCGCCATAGACCACAGTGTCCATCGGATTGGCGAAGGTCCGCCGCTTGGTCGAGGCGACCAGCACGATGGCGATCACCTTGACCGCTTCCTCCGGCAGCGCGACGCCGAAGATCGAATGCATGGCCAGTGCCGCCCAGGGGTTGTCCGGGGCCGCAACCATTTTGGCAAAAGGGGCGCGGGCCAGGCCCAGCAGCGAAATGCTGGCCGCGCCGAGCAGAAACGCGGTCCAGACCTGGGCCGGCGGTCCGGGGCGTTCCTCGGCGGCAATGACGAGCCACAACATCAGCAGCGCCGGGGCAATGGCGGCCGTTCCGATGACGGTGGGTAACGCTTCAATCAGGTACATCGGCGCCGAAAATAGGTTCCCTTGATCCGCTTATCTACATTCCCTGATGCGACCTTGTGTCATGCGCTTGCTGTCGCGTCTCTTAACAAGCGTGACAGCCTGCGTTCATCAGGACAGTCGCCGAGGTGCAGAATAACGAGCGCAATCAATTGCATGACAGAACCACCTCGTCATCCCATGACAACGGTCGCGCGCCCGTCATCGGATCGCGATTGGTAAGTCAGATCAAGGCAATGTGCAGGTTTCTTCGATTGACGATGCACGTGTCGCCGCGGCAAGTCCAGAGCCGGGATTGCCCCGTCCGGGCTACGCACGGCCGGCCGAGCCGGTCTAGTCACGCTTGATCGCGCGGGATGGGGACGCGGTGCGGCGGCCCCGGAGTTGCTCCACCTCCCAGAAGGCGCGGATAAGGCACGTACCAAGGCAGAGCACGATGAGCAACAGCAGAAAGGCCTGATCGAAGGCGGGGATGTGAGTCATGGCAATGATAAAGCAACGGGCGTGCCACGCGTTCCCGCCACGCGCCCTGCCGCGGCTTGCTGGCTGCCGATCGTAGCCCGCTTTGACTGTCTCAATGCGTGGTGAACGGCGGCGGCGCGTCGGGCGCGACGTCGAAGGCGCCGAGATGGAACTCCTCGCCGGTGGACGCGTCCGGCTCGGAATGCTGCGCCATCAGCGTGAACGCGGCCTGCGGGTATTGCTTCCAGATATCGAGATCGTCGGCGGTGATGGTGAGCCAGCCGAACGTGTACATGTAGCGTCCGGGCTCGGTGACCCGGCCGACCCTGTCCCAGGTGATCTTGTCGACTCTGACCTTATCGACTGTAATTTTCTCGACTGCCATTCGGTCCCCCGATCGCAAGTCTGCAAATGACGTCCGGAACGAGGCGCGGACCTTCAAAAGCTTATCTCGAAATAGGGCTGCGATAGGGCAGCGCGGCCGGAGGATCAGGCCGATTGCAGCATGGCCGTGCGGACGATCAGCCGGACGACGTCGTCCCGCGACTGCTTTTCGGCGAATTTGACAGCAAAGCCGTTTTCGAATTTGCGGATCACCCGCCCGACGCAAGCGCCGACCGCAAGCGGGGTTCCCACTGGCGGATCGTATTCGCAGGATATCGCGACACCGGCCGTGGAGACGTCGATGATGAAGCAGGCATGCGTGCTGCCGTCGGCGAGCGTCAGGAAGGTGTGCGCGACCTGCGGAACGAAGCGCGCGTCATTCCGCAGTTCCTGGACGCTGGCGTCCTTTTGCTTCTTCTCGAGCCAGGTCAGCTTTTCCGACATCCAGGCGCGCCGGGCCCGCGTCATGTCGAGCTCCATCAGGAAGCCCGATTTCAGCGTCGCGCTGATGGTACATTGGAATTCGCCAAAATCCTGGAAGTAGGAGGTCACGCGCTCGCCGACCTTTCCGACTACGGGAACGTCGACCATCATGCGGAACGGTGAAACGCGGCTGGTGCGGCAGGCGAAGGTACGGAGCTTGCCCTCGCAATCGTACCAACGCGGCAGCGAGTAGCTGCCACTCACGGTGACATGCACGGCACGCTGTCTGAGGAACTCTGCGACGGACATGGGCGCCAATCGTGTTTCGGAGGTTTTCCGTAATTCCACGGTAGCAATCAAATTCTAAGCAAATGATACCGGCGCTCACGAGCAGGGGTAAATTTCCGGTAAATGCGCAGATCGGGGCGGGCGGCATAGCGCCGCGATTGTCAGGCCCGTGACCTCACGATCGCGTCATCCGAGCAGCACCAGCAGAGCCAGCACGCCAAGGGCCATAGCGAGCTTGATCGTCGCGCAGGCCAGGCCGCTCGGTCGCCTCTCAAATCCGAACCACGGCAATGCATGCTGCATCGCGCGCGTTGCGAATGCTTCGACGATGGCGAACAAAAGAGCGATTCCGGCGACGAAGGACCATGATGCGTCCGGAAGCATCCATGTCGCGAGCCACGCGGGAACGGACGCTTTCAGCGAGGCCAGCAGCGCGAACCATCCGAACAGGGAGACGAAGCCCTTGATGATGTCGGGTCCGATCGTGTCGGGCTCGAGACGGATGCCGATCTTTCCAAGCGCGAGTTCGATGCGCTCGCCATCGGTGAAGAAGAGGAAGGCGCCGAGGTAGAGAGGAACGCGCGACTGAAACAGCAGCGCGATGATGCCGAACAGGACGGCGTAGCCGTACGCGTCAGCGAGAATGGTCGTGCCTGCCGTATGCGACGGCTCCGACGCAGTCGTTGCCCGAGGCAGCGATCTGGCGCGCGCCATGTGCTCCAGCATTCTGGCGCGCCGCTCCGGCACGTAGGCTGCCGTGCGGTGGATCCATGGCGGAGGCGTCGGCGAGGCAATCCCGGCCTGGTCGTCCGAGGGAGATTTGTGCTGCGCCATCGGCCTGCATCCAGTTCCATCTGGACATTGGTCGGAGGCGAGGGGCGGGGAGGTTCATGCGGGGCCGGCAGATTTCGCCCTGTCATCCAACGGCGGATGATGGCGCTCCCTAGCGGAATCGAACGCTCTCTCCACCGTGAAAGAATTGGTACGGCATATATGGGGGTCTACTGGCGTTCCGGATAACTCAATAATCTCAATGAATCGGCCTACTTGGGTGCATGCCGGTCTATTGACGTTTACCCGCATATATTGGACATCTGTTGGACACGTTCCCACTCTCCACCGGAGAACAGATGCATGGCGCGCACAATTCGAGATGCGATATTGGACACGAGAACGGCGCGCGGCCGCCTTAAGGCCCGCGGCAAGCCGTACTGGCGCGGGTTGGAGCCTGGACTGCACCTTGGCTATCGCAAGCCGCTTAGCGGCGCCGGCAAGTGGCTGGCGCGGCACTACATCGGCGAGCAGAAATACGAGATCGAGGCGATCGCCACCGCGGACGATTTCAGCGACCCCGACGGCGTGGCCATCCTGTCATTCGCCCAAGCGCAAACGCTGGCGCGGTCCCGCATGGTCGACCGTGCGCACGCGGTGGCGGGAAAGAGAAAGCCGCTCACCGTCAAGGATGCGATTGAAAGCTACCTCACATATTTGGAATCGAAGCGCAGCCGATCGGGGCAAGAGGCGCGCTATGCGGCCGAGGCGTTTATCCTGCCGACGCTGGGGGCAGTCGAGATCAACGCACTGACGCCGGAACAGGTGCGCTCTTGGCTCTCCAAGCTGGCCAAGGCTCCGGCCCGCATCCGGACAAAGAAGGGCGAAAAGCAACAATTCAAGTCGACCAACGATCCGGAGAACCAACGACGGCGGCAATCTTCAACGAACAGGATTTTGACGATCCTAAAAGCCGCACTCAACCTCTGTGCCCATGACCACCCGAAAGCCATTCCCTCCGATGCTGCATGGCGTCGGGTGAAGCCGTTCAAGGGCGTGGACTCGGCGCGCATCCGGTATCTGACCATCAAGGAAGCCAAGAGCCTGCTGGACGCGTGCGCGCCGGATTTCCGGCGGTTGGTCCGCGGTGCACTGGAAACCGGGGCGCGATATGGCGAGTTGTGCGGTCTCACCGTCGCGGACTTCAACACAGACAGTGGTACCATTGCCATTCGCCAATCCAAGTCGGACAAGCCGCGCGACATTGTTCTGACGGTTGACGGTATCGAATTTTACCGCGAGATCACAAAGGGCAGGGCGGCCAGTGAAACTTTGTTCGTGAGGGATAGCGGCGATGCGTGGCAGTCATCGTGGCAAAAGGATCCAATCGCCGAGGCGAGCAAGCTGGCGAAGATTGCACCCACCAACTTTCACGCGCTGCGTCACACATGGGCATCGCACTGTATTATGGCCGGTGTGCCGCTGATGGTCGTCGCGAAGAATCTCGGACACTCGACGACTCGCATGGTTGAAAAGCACTATGGACATTTGGCGCCGAGCTTCATTGCCGATGCGATCCGCGCCGGTGCTCCGCGATTCACAACATCTAGCGTGTAAACTTCGAATTGAACCAAACCGATAGCGTTCCGACTTCAATTTTATGTTGACAAATTCCTTAGCGTTGACAGGCACTTAGCGCCGGTGTATAAGCGTAGATAGTCAGCGCCGTTTGGCAACTTCGTTTCGCACCGTTCAGCCTCGTTTCTCATCGTGTAGCGCGCCGACTTCACCCACATCTTTGTCGGGCGCCGATGTGTGCTCATGAACGGAGGTCGCTATGCGATCATTTTCGATTGACGAATGGTGCCAACTGCATCGCTTTAGCCGGCCATTTTTCTACAAATTACGCGGGCAGGGCCAAGCGCCGCGGACCTACAATGTTGGGCGCATCGTCCGCATTACAGAGGAAGCAAATACCGAATGGCTGCGTGCCCGTGAAGCCGCCAGCCAGGGAGTCGCAGCGTGACGACGGAGATCGATAAGGCCGTCGAGCACGTGTTCACGCTCTTTCGCGAACACGTCGAGCGATACCCGCAGGAGATCGTGGTTGAGCCTTCGGCGTGGCGAACTCGTTGCGATGAACTGCACCAAGATCTGCAATGGCTACTTTTCTGCCAAGCTCACCCGCTCGCACCAAAACCGCCGCGACCGCGGGACTAACGAAACAGCCCCAGCGTTGGCGCGCTGAGGCTGTCGGAATGTATGTGCAAGTAACCCGTCCCGTCAAAGACAGTTTCTTAATATCACATTTCGACGAAGCCGCAAGTGTCGATGTTGGGTCCCAGCAAATATTTTCTGGAGACCTAGTGATGAGTATCGCTGCAATCAAAGACCCTGACCTTCTGCCCTATGGTGTGTTCGTCACAGAGCGCGCCTCCGTCATCTATGATCGCAAGTATCGACCGATCGTTCGCGTACCTGGTCAATGGCCGGATTGCGATTCTGCGTCTGCAACAGTTGTCGATCCGACCGAGTGGGTGACGCACGAGCGGCAAGAGTGGTTCTACAACGACGGGAACGTTCCTCGTCGAAACAAGGAGACCCGCGCAAGGCTGCAAGGCATCGTCGACAAGATGCCCGTGTTAGCTAGTGAAATAGAACGCAGAGATCGGGTCGCGGAGCGCGCGCACAAGGCGGAGAACAACGACCGGCTGAAATGCTTTCGCACGGCTCAGTTGTCCCCGAAATCACAGACCAAGCTCAAACAGTGGAGCGACAAGCGCGAGGCACGGCGGCTCAAACGTCTCGACCGGTTCTTTGATCTGGACGACGCCGGTTATGCACAATGGATCGCGGCCGGTCTGCCCTACAGTGACACCAAGAAAGTCGAGCGCTGGACCGAGCGCCGTTTCACCGAACACCTACAGAAAGCAAAACCTGTGACTGTTGTACCGTTTCCTGCACAGCCAAAGCCGGCAGCCCCGCGATATCTATTCGAGACCGTTTCCGACCTGCGCAAACTGCCTACGGCGAAGTGGCTGGTTGGCGACTGGATCCCCGAGCAGGGCGTCGGGCTGATCTATGGCGAATATGCCAGCGGCAAATCGTTCATCGGGTTCGATCTGTTGCTACATCTAGCGTATGGCTTGCAGGAATGGCACGGCGCCAAATTGCCGGGCGTTCCCTGCTACGTGTTGCTTATCGCTCGTGAGGGCGCCACGGGGTTTAGGGGGCGCATCGACGCGTTCAAGGCGCACCACGGTATCACCGACGACACTGACCGAATCGTGTTCATGCGCTCGCCGGTCAACTTTGGTGACGTGGCACAGTTCGAGGAACTGAAGGCCGCTATCGTTGCCGGCGGGCGCCGGTTCGCTGCCGTCATGGTCGACACCGTCGGGCGCGCTTTGCCCGGTGAGGATTTTTACGACGCGAAATCCATAACGCGATTCATGGAGCACTTGCAGCAGTTGGGCGAGATAGGCGGAGGCGTGGCGATCGGAATGCATCACGTCAACAAGTCGGGGGAGACGTTCGGCTCGGTCTATTTCGGAGCCAACTCGGATTTCATGTTCCAAGTCACTCGCGAGGGCGGTTCGAATGAGCCGCTGACCCGGGGCAAAATCCACTGCACCAAAATGAAGGATGGCGAGGACGGCTGGAAAAGGCGCGTCGATTATCTCACGGCCGCGAGCAGCCTGGTGGTCGGCAGCGTCACGGAGACCGGCGAGATGATGGGCAAGGCGACCAAGCTCTCGGACGACGACAAGCTGGCCCTGCAAGCTCTCGGCGAAGCACTTAAGGCGAAAGGCCAATTGCGGCCGGAAATGCCGGGTCGGTCCGTAACGGTAAGTGAGTGGCTGGACCAATGCTTCAAGATCGGCGGTGTTGATCCGATCGCGGCCAAGCCGAACCGCGACTTGCACCGGCGGCAAGTGAAGCTGCTAGCTGCTAGATTGATTTTCGTTCAGGACCACCTTGTGCGGATCATCAACCACGCAACGACCGATGACGCTGCAATTTCCAAGGCAGCACCTGGCGGACCATTGCCGCCTAGCCCTCAAAGAACCTGACCGGACCGGGACCGCCGTACCGCCCTTATAGGGGGGCGGTCCGGTCGGTCCGTATGGCCGGCGAGGACCGGTCGGACCGTGGTCCGTATTTGGTCCGGTCGGTCCGTATGAATTCAAGTACTTAGCTCATCAACACAGAAGTGAACCGGAGAAAGCAATTTGGAAATCGATTCGATCCCGACCGTGCGAGCCTCGACGCATTAGAAGGGGTTGAACCGCTTCCATTCGCGCAACGTCATTCTGGAGTTGTCGCACCTGTTCGAACCTGCATAACTTACAACTTTTGCAGCTTTTCTATTGCGTTGACGCCATTGCGGTTTTAACCTGCACAAATCGGCTGCAAATGTCAGGTGATCCAAATGACCATTTACGGGTACGCGCGAGTCTCCACCGATGGTCAGAGCGTCGCCGCGCAGATGCATGACCTAACCGCCGCTGGCGCGGCCAAGATTTTCAGCGAGACGGCATCGGGCGCCAAGACAGACCGCGCTCAACTGGCCAAGCTTCTCCGTGTTGCCAAGTCCGGTGATGTCTTGCTCGTGACGCGGCTCGACCGCTTGGCGCGCAGCACGCGCGACCTACTTAACACCCTGCACACGCTTGGCGAACGCGGGGTCGGCTTCCGGTCGCTGGGGGACACATGGGCAGACACCACGACGCCGCACGGACGATTGATGCTGACCGTGCTCGGCGGGCTTGCTGAGTTTGAGCGCGAGTTGATCAAGGCCCGCACAGGCGAAGGCCGCAAGCGCGCCATGAACCGTGGCGTGAGGTTCGGGCGCCCAAGCAAGCTGACACCGCACCAGCGCACAGAGGCCCTTGGACGCCTGGCTGCGGGCGAGACACAGGTCGACATCGCCCGGTCCTATGCCGTGGATCCCACCACAATCGGGCGGCTCAGGCCCGCTTAGTTGCATCTGCAACTATATTGTGGTATTAGTTGCACCTGCAACGATAATTTGCAGGTTAGTCTTGAGTAAAAAAGGCCCAGCGTGCTCGGTGTGCTCGCACCCCGAGAAATGGAGAATCGAGCTTTTGCGCGCTGGCGGCGCGTCGCTCGACAGCTTGGCTGAAAAATTCAAGCCGCTTAGCCGCGACGCCATTCACCGCCATTGGACACGCCACGTCACCGACGATGCTAAGGCCGGCTATCTAGCCGGGCCCAGCCAAATGGAGGCCCTTGGCGCAAAAGCAGCAAGCGAAGGCGAGTCGGTGCTCGATTACTTCCGCATCACCCGCACCGCACTGATGTCGAGCCTGGCCGCTTGCAGCGAGGCCGGCGACGCCCGGGGCGTGGCGCTGGTGTCCAATAGCCTGGTCGGCGTGTTGGAACGCTTGGGCAAGCTGACCGGTGAGATTGCCGCTCTCGCCGGGAATACAATCAACGTCACCAACGTAACGAACATCATCAACAGCCCGATATTCGCTCGACTTCAGGCCGCACAGCTGAGGGCGCTGGCAGCATTTCCGGAAGCCCGCGCGGCGACCGTGGCCGCATGGCGCGAACTCGATGCCGGGGCCGCCGACGTGGGCAGAGCGCCCATGGTGATCGATGCCACGCCCTTGCGGCTGCCTTGTCCCGTCCCGTCGCCGGAGCCTACCCCATGACCAGCATTGCCGCGGCGCTCGCCGACGCGCTGGAGGACGGCGGATGGCGCGCCAAGGCCCGACCAAGCCAGCTACCGCCGCCCGGCGATTGGAATGGATGGGTGATCCTGGCCGGTCGCGGCTTCGGGAAGACTCGAGCCGGGGCAGGGTGGGTGCACGATCTCATCGAGACACGCCAGGCCGGCCGCATCGCCTTGGTAGCCGCCACCGCGGCCGACGCCCGCGACACAATGGTCGAGGGTGTCTCAGGCCTGCTTAACACCGCACCGCCGTGGAATAGGCCGATTTACGAGTCGAGCAAGCGCCGCCTTACGTGGCCAAATGGCGCGATCGCGACGACCTTTTCCAGTGAGGAGGCAGACCGGCTCCGCGGCCCCGAGCACGACGCGGCGTGGGCCGACGAGCTGGCTGCGTGGACGGATATTCAAGGCACGTGGGACATGCTCCAATTCGGCCTGCGCCTAGGGAGGCGCCCGCGCTGGCTTGTGACCACGACTCCGAGGCCGGTCAAGTTGCTCAAGGAACTGTTGGCGCGCGAAGGCGGAGACGTCGTGGTGACGCGCGGCTCGACGTTCGAGAACGAAGCCAACCTTGCACCGACCTTCCTTGCTGCGGTCCGTCAGCGCTACGAGGGCACCCGACTTGGTCGTCAGGAACTGAATGCTGAACTGTTATCGGACAATCCTGGCGCCCTGTGGCAATTGGATTGGCTAGACCGCGACCGCGTGTCGGCGGCACCGGAGCTGCGTCGCATCGTCGTTGCGATCGACCCCGCCGTTTCAAACAATGAGGGATCGGACGAGACCGGCATCGTTGTTGCCGGCGTAACGCGCGATGGTCAAGTTTACGTGCTCGAAGATTGCTCGGGCCGCTACGCTCCGCACGAATGGGCCGCGAAGGCGATCGGCGCCTACCGCCGCCACAAGGCGGACCGAATCCTAGCAGAAGTGAATAACGGCGGCGTCATGGTTGAGGCGACAATCCGCGCGCTCGATCCGCGGGTCAGCTTCAAAGCTGTGCATGCCAGCCGTGGCAAGGTGGTGCGCGCGGAGCCGATCGCAGCACTTTATGAGCAACGCAAAGTTCATCACGTCGGCGGCTTCGATGTGCTTGAAGATCAGATGTGCGCGTTCACGTCGGATTTCGATCGTAACAAGGTCGGCTATTCGCCGGATCGGGTCGACGCGCTGGTGTGGGCATTGACCGATCTAAGCGGGCCGCAGTATTGGTTCAAGAGGACTGAGCTGCGGATTTGATATCAGTCGAGCTTCCGTTCGCCCGTTAGCGGATCAATCGGTTCTCCGCGGCCATTAACACGGACCGCCGTAACTTCCGGAACTACGACGTCCTCTAAGCGCGGCTCGTTGGGATCGCCCTTCATTCCAATATGCATATGCGCCTTAAACGTGAGTGTTCGACTGACAATGCTATCAGGTGCTCCAAATGCAAGACGATCGATCTTGCTCTGAGGTATCTTCAGCGCATTGAGAATTGCCATAAATGCGGTTTGCCACATGAAATCGATTGCTTTTGAGATCTCGAACTCGGGTTGATCTGCTCTTATCACTGCTTCGATTTCCGAACGAGTTCGCCCATGGATAATGCCGTTTCGAACCTTAAAAAGGTCGCGCTGCCTTTCTTTGGAGACATTCAGCTTTGTCAAGAGCGCTTCAATCGCCTGCTTCGGAAAAGGGCGATGCTCCGAAATGGCGTTGCAGGCAGGGCAAAACAAGTCCCCGCGACACCGCTGGCATTTGTCGGTTACCCGGTCTGACGTCTTGGTAATTTCGGCGATTAACTCCAGAGCAAGCCAAAAATACTGAAATTGATCCTCAGCTATGGATGCTCGCGTTCCGGCGCCGTACCAGCGCAACGGCGCTTTTAGTGTTCGGATACTGCTCAGCGACTCGATCTCCGCGAGCGTATGCAGATGTTCGGGGCGAAGATCAGGCCAGCGATCAGCGAGGTTATCATGGCCGTATGCGTATTGCTGCCGGATCGTTAGTCCGGGTGTCCAGTCCATCAGGAAACGCGGTCGAGAAATTTTGAAAGCGCTACTGGTCGTGAAGCTGAGTACGTCGAGGATCTCGCGAATTCGCCGATTGGCAAGTTCTTCGGCGTCGGCGATGTTATCGGCTTGCAGAACGATCTGCGCTGAAAGTGCTTCGCTTGTGAGGGCGCTCTGCTTCGCGTTCTGAAAGGCAACTTCACAATCAGGGAGCTTCAACCTGAGTTCAGGTTGTGACGTCGGTAGCACCAACGTTGATTCAATCCAGAAATCCGCGATCCAAATGGGCATGAATTACTTTTGCGATTCACCGCGACCTTTGCGCAGAAATTGCAAGTTTTTTACGCTCACCACAACTGTTGATTTGTGCAATTCTAAGTTGACATACCTTAGGTAGGTTGAAATGCGCGGAATAGTGTGCCATATTGTAGTTGTTCTCTACGGGACCAGCAGCGTGACGCTGTAGCGGTTCTTTACGACAGCGAGACGCTGCCGGGAGCAGATGCACTGAGGTGCTCGCCCCGGCTTTTTTGTGTCTGGCGCGAGCTTCACCGGAGCCGCGCATGTCGATCAGCAATCATCAAGACGAAATCGTGTGGGGCGCGGCAGCTATCGCGCCGATTATCGGTCGCCGCGGCAAGAGCGTGTTTCGCGCGCTTCAGAGTGGCCGTGTGCCTGGCGCCACAAACGTCGCTGGCCGCTGGGCTCTGCACATTCCCACCTTTCTCGCCAACTTCCGGTCCAGCACGCCCCGCGGAAGCAACGCCGCGTAACAACAGGTCAAACCCAAAATGCCTTCTCTCGCCCAGTACCTCGAAAGCCAAGTTGCGCCTCTGCCTGATGGACCTATCAAAGCGCGGGCTCGCGGCAATCTCGATGTTATGCACAGCATCGCCGCAGAGCTTGTGAAGATCGCCAACGACGTCAATCTATCGCCGGCTGGAAAACGCTCGAAGGTTGCCGACACCATCAAGCCCCATCTACATCATGTCATGCGCTCCGATGGTCTGTTCGATCAGGCTCTCGCAAAGCTCTCCGATCGAGAAAGCGGGTTGGCTTCCCGATCGACACTCGATGAGAAGCGAGCGCCGATCCGCGCGGAGATAAGGGCCGCTATCAAGCCAATGTCGCGCGGCGATCATGTCGCTCTCGTCCAAGATCCCAATACGGACCCAGAAATTCTCGAAAGCATCATCGAGGCGCCGAGCATGCTGCATGGAGTCGATGCAGATTTGCGTGTCGACGCGGCGAAGCGATTAGCAGCCCTAAGAAATCCTGGCGCGGTCGCCATCATCCAGCAAAACCGCGAAGCCCTACAGGTCGTTCGCTCAACAGCGGAGGCGCTCCGAGATCAAATCGGAGAAGCCGTTGGCTTGCGCAACCGTCGTGAAGTCGACGCAATGGTTAACGCTCACATCACGGATCGGCGCCATATCGATGCTGACGTGACGCGCTCTGTCGAAACGATCTAAATCAGAACCCAAGAAGGACACTACAAATGGTCGAGAAGTTAAACGCCGACGGTGCGGCGAAACAGGTCACCGAAGCCCTTCAGCCGGTTGTCGAAATCAAGATCACGCCGACGCGTGACCCGCGCCAGGCGGAGCCGGTCAAGAAGCCGCTCCCAGCCGACCTCGCGCGCGCCTTGGGGCAAGCCAAGCGATGAACCGGCAACAGCTCACAGCCGAGCGGGATGCTGCCGGCGCGGCCTACGTCGAAGCGCTCAACGCCTTCCGTGAGGCATGGGCACGCCTGGCGGCGATTGACCGCACCCTTTCTAATGCGAACGTAACGCAGGGTGAAACTATTCGCTCCTGGCACTTCAAGTCCCGGAATGGGTTGGAAGACGCCCTTCGCGCGCTGCAGCACATCGAATTTGCCCCGTGATTGGTCGTCAACGACTGGCACGATCGCGCCGTGCAGCTCAGCGACCAACAGATTGAGGGATTCAAACCATGAGCTACGACTACGCTAAGCAGCGCGGATGGATCGTTCCATTCACCGGAAATCTCACGGTGACCCGCGACGACGAAGGAAAAATCTTCCGCTGCGGCGACACGGCCAACGTCACCGTGACGATTTCCAATGATCTGCCGGAAGGATTTAACTGCGGCTTCGTCATGTACAACACCGGCACGATCACGCTCGCAGCGAGCCCGCACGTCGTGAACCGATCAGCAAAGACCGCGCTGTCCACTCAATATCAGACCGGATCAATCATGGTGATGCAGCGCACCGGCGGCAATTTCGGCGTTGTCGCGGACATCGAGTACCTGACCGGCGGCGACTTCGCCTGACCGGATTTCGGGCAGCTTCCCACGGGGACACGAGATGAAAATTGGCTTGGTTAAGAACTGGAACGGCGAGCGCGGGTTTGGGTTTCTGCGCGTCGATGGCCACGACATTTTTTGCCATGCCTCAGCGCTCCCGCTTGGGACGCGAGCGCTCGAAGTCGGACAGCACATCGGATTCGAGATTGGTTTGAACGAGCGCACCGGCAAGCCGATGGCTACGAACGTGAGGCTCGTCTAAATCGTGTACTTATTAGGCGGCTGGTTGCCCAATGTCCGGTTTACCGCCAGCATCGACCGAAGAGCTGATGGCCTCCGAGGTCGCCGATGGGCCAACAGCCGACATCAACAGACTGCCCCGTCAGGGCGGGCCAGCAGCGTAGCGGGGACTTCGACGCCGATGTGCTTAGCGGACTTTGATAGCGCGGCCTTGGGCCAGGATGCGGCGGCTTGCCTGTCGTCGACTTGCAGCGCATAATCGCGAATTATGCATTACGCCCTTTCCACCGGGCAAAGCACTGATAGTAATTTCGACAATAATTATAGCGGGGGCTGACAGTGAATCTCCGTAGGATAGCGGCGACAATTGTCAAAGGTGACATTCATTACGCCCTGGGCCGGTTCTGGACGGTCCGTTTGGCCTATGGTGGCGCAAGACGACTGATGGATCGCCGAGTTTCGGTGCAACAGAACGGAAGCTCTACATTGTTTCCCAACCAGAATGTCGATCGGATTGTTTCGGCCATCTCCGAAGAGGCGGTGTTCATAGGTTTGAACCTCCCAGCGCATATAGTTAGTGAAATTTACGCCTTTGCACGCACGGAGCCGCTCCACACCAACTACGATCCGCATGGCCCCACGTTCCGGTATTCGGACGTCATCCGAGGCAAAGCTCCCGACGGGAGATCCGTGCCAATCGCTGGTATTAGCAACCCGACCCGCTGTCCTGCTGTGCAGGCCATCGTCGATGATGCCGTACTACGAGCCATCGTGCGAACTTATCTGGGGCACGAACCGCTTAAGGTGATGACGATCCTCAACTGGAGCTTCGCGTCCGATTTTTCCGAGGAGGAGCGCCGACGGCTGAGGCATCAAAATGTTCTCGACTACCACTATGACGTCGACGGATACAATTTCGTGTACGCAAGCTTCTATATAACCGATACCGACCGTAACTCTGGGGCGCACGTCATGATGAAGTACTCGCACAAGCGCAAGCCCTTTCGTATGCTCTTCGGCTCGGCGTCTGCAAGCAAAGCGAGCGTGCATAAGCAATTTGGCATAGAGAACGAAATCGTGATTGAAGGCGAAGCAGGCACTGGGTTCGTCCAGGACACGTCATGTTACCATCGCGCCACTCCGCCAATCCACCGCGACCGGCTCATGCTTGCTGTTCGATTTATTAATTGAGCGGGCGTGTCGATCAGGAGCGCGACCATGCTCGCCGCCAAACGGTAGCGAAAGGGCAACGCTGCTCAGGAGTTCAGCATCGCGAGAACTAGCACTACTTTGGCAGAATGTGTTTTCGCCGCTGTTTTTCAAGGATTTTCTTTCGGCAATATGGGCACTGCTGGGGCGGCGGCCGAAGGATGAGATCGACG